>NZ_ML133653.1:0-336204 GCF_003985135.1 Rhizobium fabae | reverse complement strand
CTCGTAAAACAGCGCTTCCTGCATCACTGTCCGCTCGCCCATCATCGTACTGTCCTCCCAATGCCTGGAACGACTGAATCAGAACTTCACACCGACAGCAACACCGACTTTTTCAACGGTATCGGCCGACTGCGGACGACAATCTCACTCGCTCCGCCCAGAAAATGCGCGAAAGGCGCTTGACCTCGACACGCCGATTAGAGAAGCGCCGCTACAGCAGGAAGGCGGGATCGACTGCGCCCGGCGGAACCGTTCTGCCTGCAATGTCGGACCTTATGATCGCCCGAAATAACTGGTATCCATTGCTCAGCCAGCTGGTTCCATTGTCCAGCGCCCTCTCTGCACTCCACGGAAGAGCGCACTTGTATGGACACGTCAGACCCGGCGCATGATCTGCGTTGCGAGGGCAAGCGTTCTTGCAGCAAGGCCGACATACCATGCGTTCATGCTCCACTATGCCGGACTTTCGCGTGCGAGGGGACTGGCTCCACGTGCTTTTGCCCACGTCCACCCGCCGGGCGTACGATAGACAGGGAGAGAGGCATTTGGTAGGCGATTGGAATCCCGCCGAACCTGACTCTTGCAAATTCTAACCCTGAGGCCTGTCGAAGAATTCGGACGGCTACGGGCGTGATAAGCGGACTAAACCTGTGCAAGTTCAGCACGCCGTGCTCGTCCCGCTCGTTCCTCTTTCTTATTGGAAGAGCCGTTCCACGTCCGCCATCGGCCGGAACAGCCTCATTAGCCGGTCGGGAAAGGGCAGAAAGCTTTCACGCTCGTAGAAACGGCGTGCGTTATGATCCTTGGCGTCTACGATAACAGCAAAGGACGCGATCTCGCTCCTGACGGCACGAAAGAGGGCATCCGCCAGCAGATACCGTCCATAGCCTTTGCCCTGGTGACGTCTGTCGACCGCTAGTCGCCCGAGAAGGGTCGCTGGAACGAGCGGATAGCGCGGCAGTTTCCGCACTGCCTCTTCCGGCAGCTCCCCGAGATTCACTGCCGTCGACGAAAGGGTGTAATAGCCCGCGATGGCACCGTCCGACAACACAAACACAAAAGGTGCCGCCATTTTCTTGCGGGCATCCCGGCCGGCCTGAACCCGCAAATACCGGTCAAGCGGCTCGACTCCACTTTCAAACGCAGATCTGTCGTGCTGAGTACCGAGGATCTCGACTCGCGGAGCTTCTCCTATGTCGTGCGCCACCCCGTCAGACGCCGGTCATTTGGCGATAGCGACGCACCGTGTCACGCAGACGATCATTGATAGGCTGCGGATTAAGCAATGCTTCTACAAAGGCCTCACTGTCACGGACCGAGAGATCCATGCGCTGGTGTTCTTCGATTGCCCGTCGGGCGGCTTCCTGGACGCTGGACAGTACAAAATCTGTCACCGTCCGTCCCTGGAGGGCCGCGGCGCGCTCGATCAGACTTTTCTGGTCAGCCGTCACGCGCGTCTCAAGACGCTCGCCGCGGACCCGTTCACGAGACGAATTTACTGTAGAGACCATCGACATTCTCCTTTCTGACATATGTACGGCCAATGGCCGGAAAGAACAAGTGAAGCGATCAATCATGCGATGCCCTGCTGCATCGTCAGGAGAAAGACGGGTAGTCCTCCTCTCCCCCACTGCGACAGAGGCGGAAATCCCGAGAGTGGGCATGCGGGGCAGACTCCACCCGCGGGCTACACGATTCCCCACGCCCGAAACCTCCCCCTCCCCGTCATCTCGCGCAGGCCGAGCTCCACTTTCGTCTCATCAGTGTTCGGGCCAGCGCCAGCCGGTCATGCTCAGATCAGCAGATCGCCGGACCTCGTACAGGAGCCTTGAAGGCCGCTTCGGCCTCTTTCCTCTCTAGACGGCTGCTGGGGCTCCCGGCTTTCCAGATGGCAATTGTGGTAGAGCTAGTCCTTAAGCTGATCGCCATGATGCAACAGTTCGCTTTCGGCGAAATCAATCGTGTCCCCGCGCCTTAGGGGATCAAAGAAGACGTTTAGCCCGCAAGTCGGCCGCGAAGGTGATGAGCGGCATCACGAGAGTCAGCGGCTTGTCCTTCAGCGGTTCGGCGCCATAGGAAGCGTACCAGTTGGCGGCGCGCTCGCCTTTGGCATCGATGATCAATAGAAGTCCCCCGCCCTCTCCTGCAAGTCGTAGGCAGCGGAGCGCTGCGGCGGCTAGGAGCTGGCCTCCCAGTCCCTGTCTGGAAACCGCTCGGTCGGTAGCCAATCGCGCGAGCTTGAAGCCCGGCACATCATGGCGGGCAAGACCGCGTGTCATTGCATCAGGCACAGTTGCGTGCTCGACTGCCGAAGGCGCGATTGTATAGAACCCAAGAATGCGGTCGCGCACTGCGTCGTCGATAGCACAGAAGGTCTTCGAGGCATTCTGCTCATGGCTTTGTCGGGCAAAGCGGAGCAGGAACTCGTTCATCTGAGCGTCGCCGCAATCGAAGGCCGCCCGACCGTGAGACTTGGCGATCGGTTCCTCATGCCATGCAGGTAAAGTCATAGGCTGTCCGGCAAACCGGCAATCGCCGCGCGCAGCTTGGCGTTGGGTTTGGGCGGATTTTCCAGAAGCTCAAGAATGCGAAGATGATCGCGCTCTGACACTTTGATCGTTTCGGCTTCTTCGATCACAGCTTCTGCTTCTCGCAGTGCGGATTGGGTTACGAAATTCGTCAGATCGGTATTACGAAGTGCCGCAGCGCGCACGAGCTTAGCCTTGGCCGTGGCAGGCACCCTCAAACTCATACGCTCACTGTTCTCGTTCGCTATACTCGGCATGTCAGCCTCCATCTCTCAATGAAATATAGGCGAAACTCCTCTCGGCGTCAATGGTGTGCGCCTTCAAGGCGTACACGGCGGATGGGAGCAGTTCTATACCTTCTTGGCTTGCCTCAGGGCTTGCAGAACGTTGGGATCACCTGTCAGCTGTTCAGCGATTTTCAGACCATCGCGAACGCCCTCAGGAGCAACGGGCGTCCGATTTCGCCCGTTGACGCCCAGTACGGACGCAAAGTCTGCAGATAGTCCGAGCTGTCGGCGGCCCTGAAGTAGATCAGGCTCCATGTGAGATGCTGCTTGGCAACGCCATTCTTCGTGTCGCCAGGTTGGATCAGTCTGTTCGCAGCACGGCGGCTGCGACAGTCACACTCGATGGCATTGAGCTTGATTGCGAAGATTGCAGGTGGCTCGCTCTCAAATACGGAGACCGTCTCGAAGTTCGCGAGCAACGACATCCCACTGTCATATCTGAGGTTGGCACTCCCGGCGGACGACGCGTAGAGTGTGGTGGCGAAGGAGCTTACCAACGTCGACGATCCGATGGACAGCATAGCAAGGAAATAAAACGGTGAACGCAAACGACGGGTTGCTCGCCTGCAGTATGCGCTGGCAGGCGAGCAATAGGAGCGATGATCACGCCTGCTTTCTGAGGGCCGCAAGCAACTCCTGCGCCAGAGGTCCAGCGGAAGCCGGATTTTGACCAGTGATGAGGCGACCATCGACGACGACATGAGGCTCCCAGTTCGCCGCAGACGAATAGATAGCACCCTCGCCCGTCAAGGCATCTTCAAGCTCGAACGGCACATCCTCGCGGGCGTAGTCGTATTCCTCCTTTTTCGAGAAGCCCGTCACCTTTTTGCCGCGTACGAACGGTGTTCCGTCGCCAAGATCAACGCCAAGTAACGAGCACGGTCCATGGCAGACCGCGCTGACGATCTTGCTCGTCGTCCAGGCGCGCACGATCGCACTCTGGACCTCACGATTGCGTTGGATGTCGACCATCGGCCCCAGGCCTCCGGGAATGAGGATCGCATCATAATCCGCGGCGTTCACTTCGCACAGCCGACGACTGCGGTTCAGTCGGCGGAAAGCCTTGCTCCCACGAAACTCTTTCTGCGCGGCGTCTTTCTCGTCATAGGCGTCAAACGGAGTCCATCCGCCAGCAGGTGACGCGAACTCGACGGCGACGCCCGCCTTGTCGAGGACGTCAAACGGATGAGCAACCTCCGCGAAGAAGAAACCGGTGGGACGATTGTGCGGACCGATCACTGCTGCATTTGTGACGATGAATAGAACGTGCTTTGTCATTTGCTTCTCCGTTTGTTTATACTTGGCATACGGGGATCTTGCTCGTTGGCGGACGCCACCCGCGTACTTAAAGTGTCACGGCCGGCTCGGTGGAGCGGCGTCTAGAGTTTGGCCAATTCACGATCCAGGAAGCCGCGAATTAGCGGAACCATTTCATCCAACTTGTCTTCGAGCGCGAAGTGTCCGGAATCGAGCAAGTGGATTTCGGCCTGTGGCAGATCCCGAAGGTAGGCACGCGCTCCTTCCTCAGGGAAAACCTTATCGTTCTTTCCCCAGACGATTAGCGTCGGCGGCTGATGGTCGCGGAAGTATTTCTGGAATGCTGGATAGAGCGGCACGTTGGTACGGTGGTCATAGAAGAGATCCATTTGGATATCTTTGTTACCGGGCCGATCCAGGAGCGCTTGGTCCTGGACCCAGTTGTCAGGACTTATGCGGCTGACGTCCGACACTCCGTCGGTATATAGGAACTTGGTCGCCTCGAGGGTCACCAGGCCAGATAGCGCGTCCCGGTGTATGCTCGATCCGTCCGCCCAATAAGCCTTTATCGGCTCCCAGAGTTCTCGCAGACCCTCATCGTAGGCGTTTCCATTTTGGATAATCAACGCGGTGACACGATCGGGGTGTTTCAGTGCAAGCCTGTAACCGACAGGTGCGCCGTAATCCATCACGTACATCGCGTAGCTCTGGACACCGATACCGGACACCAGCTCGTCGACGATGTCTGCATACGCCCCAAAGCCATATTTGAAATCCTTGTGATCCGGAGCGTCGGAATGCCCAAAACCGGGAAAATCGGGGGCGATAACGTGGTATCGATCCGCCAGTTGGGGAATGAGATTTCGGAACATGTGTGAAGAGGTTGGGAACCCGTGAAGCAAGAGCACGACGGGAGCGTCCGCCGGTCCAGCCTCCCGATAGAAGACGTTCAAGCCCTGGATCTTGGCTGACCGATAGTGCACGGTGACGACCGTCGCGTGCATCTCTGGGGCGGTCTGCGCACCGGCATTCGCAGTCCGCGCAATAGGTGCCGCGGAGACGATAGCTAGCAGCAAGGCTAAGACAAAACGGCGCATGCACGTTCTCCCTTCTTACGATCGGACAGTGCTCATTTCGTTGCTGGATATTGCCTGAGCGCAGAACCCCGAACGAGTTAATCGTCGTAAATCCCAGGGAAACGAGCATCGCGATTGACCTAGGGCGTAACATCGCTGGCGCTGGATGGAGCGTTGGTCCGGCGAAGACGCCCAGGCGCGGCAACTGGACTGCGACAGTCAAAACGCAGTTACAGCGACGTTGAGCTAGCCAAGTAACAGGGCGGGCCAAAAACGGTGTGTTGAACACCGTCAAATCGTGAGAATGTTGCTATCCCCACTCGCGCGCAGCCGCCGCGTTTCACGCATGTTTACATCATTTCACCTGCGTTGCGGCCACTTCTGTCGTATTGCTCGATTAAGTCGAAAGCCCGCGATGGCGGAACGTGCCGCCAAGCAACGGCCGGGAGACGCGAATGCCATCCGTTCTGACCGATTTGTGGATACAGTTCTCTATACTGTTCGGAGCCAGAGCAGCCGCCCATATAGTGTCTCCCGCTCCTGGAACCCGTCGATTGATCATCGACTGCGTGTTTTTCTTGGCACTGACTGCCTTACTGCTTTGGAACGGCATACCGCCCTACTCTGTGGAAGACCTGGGGTCTGCGGTAACGTTGCGCTTCGTGCACGGGAGCCTCAAGACCATATGGTGGCTGGCGGGTGCAATGGTTTTAGCGAATTGCGCGCGCGTCTTTCTAATTCTTGAACACAAGCCTCGCGAAGGCAGACTTCTTCAAGATCTCGTCGTAGCAATTATCTACGTAAGCGCAGCGTTATGCATCATAGCCTATGTGTTCAGCCTGCCGGTCGGAACAATAATTGCGACATCCGGCGTCTTCGCCATCGTACTCGGCCTTGCCCTTCAAAGCACTTTAAACGACGTGTTCTCGGGCATCGCGCTCAACCTCAACAGGCTCCTTTCTGTGGGGGACTGGGTCGTTCTGGACGATGACGTTCAGGGCAAGGTCGTGGAGACCAACTGGCGGTCCACACAGTTTCTCAACAAAACTGGCGACCTCGTTGTTGTCCCCAACAGCATGTTAGCGAAGAGCCGCATAACAAATCTGAGTGTGCCAGACATCTCACATGGAGCCAGCCTGACTGTTAAGATGCAAGCGAGTGTGCCACCCAAAGCCATCGAAGACACGATGCATCAGGTGCTGCTTGGTAGCAGGGAGATATTGAGATCGCCAAGCCCATCGGTCTCGATAACGGGTATGAGTCGAGACAGCATCGAAGTGGAACTTTCATTCCGTGTACCCACCTTGTTATCTGTTGCGAAGGCGAGGAACGAAATATTCGACCTGATTTATCGCCACACCTTCGCTGCCAGCTTGCCACTTGCTTCAGATCCTCCCGCGGAAAAAACGGCGGCGGGTGCTGGAAAACCTGATTTTGTTAAGAGCCTCATCAGCTTGGCACCGATTTTCGCCAATCTCACGAACGACGAAGCGAACGCACTGGCCTCTTCCGCCGAGCGCGTGGTGATGAAGCAAGGAGCGGTAATCGCTAGGAAAGACTCGACGACTAGCGCACTTATGATGTTGGCACGTGGCGTCGCGATTGTCGAAGACGGTGTTGATGACGGAAGGATTGAGTTCGCAAGGCTCTCGCCTGGAGACGTTCTTGGAGAAAGAGGCGTTTTGCTGGGTAGTAAGGAAGTGGCCGATACCATATGCCTTACGGATGTGACGCTATATCAGATAAGCAAAGGCAAGATTGCAGAGATACTTAGAGAACGCCCCGCCATCGCTGAGGACCTCGCAGCTTTGCTGCTTACGCGCACAAAGGCGGAGGACGCGCTTCACCAAGCCAGCAGTGACCGCGCTTCCACGACAGCCCCCGACCTGAGGATGCGGATCCTTAGGCTCTTCCATCTCTAGGAATTCCCGTGCTTTAGCAGGATTTAACGAGATGCGTGACCTCGTGTGTTCTAGCCTGGATGTCGTGGGAGAGCATCCCACGCAAAAATAACGATCGACGGCCAATGCTGCCACTTTCCCACTAGGCGGCCTCTCATCGACGCCGCCCGGATGCAACGGGAAAGTCAAACAATCGATCGAGTTTTCACGCCGAAAATCGGCAAAAAGGAGACTTCAGATGATGACGATTTTGTCGACCGCAGCACTTCTGCTTTCAAGTTTGGCGTTATCGACCGCGGCCTGGTCCGCGGATGGGGCTGCAAAAACAGTCGTACTTGTCCACGGCGCTTTCGCCGACGGGACATCGTGGCAAAAGGTAATTCCGCGCCTGGAGAAGGCTGGCCTCAAAGTAATAGCCGTACAAAATTCTCTGGACTCGCTTGAAAACGATGTCATCGCTACCAAGCGCGCGATCAAGAACGCCGAAGGCCCTGTAGTTCTCGTCGGCCACTCGTGGGCAGGCGTTGTCATAACGGAAGCTGGAACTGATCCGAAGGTGAAGTCTCTAGTCTATGTGGCGGCCTACGCGCCCGATAAAGGGCAGTCGTTAGAGGACGTTACGTCAAAATATCCCCAGCTGGAAAGCCGCAAGGAATACATGAAGGACGACGACGGCTTCTTGAGGATCAGCGACCAAGGCATCAAGAAGTACTTCGCAGCTGATCTCGACCCTGAATCTAAAGCGGTTGTAGCTGCGACGCAGGGTCCGTTCCACGTCAGATGCCTTAGCGCAAAGGTCTCGGAAGCGGCGTGGCGCGAGAAACCGACTTTCATGGTGGTGGCAACCAAAGACCAGATCATCCCGCCACAGCTCGAGAAGGATCAGGCTAAGGCGGCCAACGCCAAGGCGATCGAAATACCTTCAAGCCATGTCGCGATGCTATCGCATGCCGAGGAAGTATCGGATCTGATAATTCAGGCGGCAAAGTAAAGTGGATGGGAGAAGGCGCGATGACGAGCTATTACGAAATGACCTACCGCCGGCTCGCCGTCGAAGACACGGAGATCTTCTATCGCGAGACGCATCCGAAAGATGCGGCATCGACTTCTCCTCCCATTTTGCTACTGCACGGGTTTCCTTCAACGTCGCATCAATACAGAGCACTTATGGAGCGACTTGGAGGAAGCTTCCGCATGATCGCTCCCGATTATCCCGGGTTCGGTCAAAGTACCGCTCCTGTCAGCAAGAAGGAGGGAGGAACATTTGAATATTCATTCGACAACCTTTCACGTGCCATCGAGGCCTTTATAGATACCCTTGGCCTAACCAGGGTGATCCTTTACATTTTCGACTTTGGTGCCCCAGTGGGGATGAGGATCGCAACCAGAAGGCCGGAACTCATAGCCGGCCTGATCATTCAAAACGGAAACTGTTACGACGCCGGATTGTCGGAGGCAGCAAAGAGGCTAATGTCGGCTCGACCAGAGGATCCCGCAGTCACCGCCGAACTATCAGGGCTGCTCACAGCCGAGGGAGTTCGCTTCCAGTACCTCACGGGAACATCGCGGCCGGAACGTATAATGCCGGACAATTACGATCTCGATTTGCACTACATCGAGCAGCCGGGTCGCAAGCAGTCACAACTTGACCTGCTTCTCGACTACAAGAGCAACCTGCCCCTTTACCCGCAATGGCAGGAATGGCTGAGAGCCAACGTGCCGCCCGCACTGATCGTCTGGGGTAAGAACGACCCCTTCTTCACACCGGCAGGAGCACAGGCATACCTGGACGATCTCCCCAATGCTCACCTACAATTTCTCGAGACTGGACACTTCGCGCTCGAGGAATGCCTCCCTCAGGTCGCGTCCCTGATCGGCCAATTTTTGGCTGGCTTCAACGCTCGCCCCCCAGACGTGAAGCTTAGCGTGCGAAAAACTCGGACAATTTCGAATTTTGCGAGGTTGCGCGATCATCGATGAGTATTTCAACGATGGAGAAATTACATGCTAATGTTTCCTACGTTCGCCTTTGCCGCCCTCGCCCTCGGCAGTTTGTCTCCGAGACCGCCAAGACGGACTCGACCCTGGTTCTGGCCACCGCGACCAGCGAAGATTCAAACCAAAGCGGAAGTGACGCTGCCGTCAGTTCGATGCCAAGAAATGCGTTTCCATCCTCGCGGAACGCCCAGAGGAGAGCACTGCGCAGGTCAGCCGACCGGGTAACCAAACCGATACCTCGGCTCAATTATGTTCTTTCTAATATTGGGGTAGCATCATGTCCGTCGCCATCTCCTCCCGAGGCGACCGAGGACCAAGGCTTGCTGGTCTCCCCTCCCACCGCCGCCTGCGATACGGTCCAAGAGAGCCGCCCCCCGCCGGGGCGGCTCGCATTTCTAGTTCATCGCAACGGATCCAGCCACCTCTCTCGAGGAGCTACCGCTCGAGACGCGTTGCCTCGAACAGGAACCACAGCCTGCCTTCCGCCTCGTCGATCCAGTTCTCGGTGAGGCTCGTTGTCGCATGGTCATCATGTGAAGAGGTCAGCTCATGTAGCTGACGTAAGATACCGACAAGCTGCTTGTTGTCGTCACGAAGCTCGGACAACATGTCTCTTGGCGTCACGAAATCCGCGTCGTTATCGAGGATCCTTTGAAGTCGCGAGATATGACCTATCGATTTCAGCGTCGGCCCGCCAACCTTTCGAGCACGCTCGGCGATATCATCCGTCATCGCGAAAATCTGGGCTCCTTGCTCATCAAGCATCAAGTGATAGTCGCGAAAATGCGGTCCGGACACGTGCCAATGAAAGTTCTTGGTCTTGAGGTAGAGTGCGAAAACGTCCGCCAACAGAGCCGTGAGCGCTGCCGCGATATCACGGGTTGCGTCCTCCCCCAGGTCCGTCGGCGTTGAAAGCGGAAGGCTTCGGTGTTGATGCGCTACTTTTCTGTCCATGGCGTTATCCTTTGATGGGGAGGAAGCTCAAGAGTGCCAGCGCAAGTTTACCCGCTGAACGCCCGCAGAGAAACTTTCGATGGTTTAAATACACTATACTCGAGTGCAACGAGAGGCTTGCAGGCCTTATACCGGGGAATAGTTGTGGCTTGGCCCAACCGCGCGGACGCGCAGTAACGATGACCTCATTCAGCCGGCCCTGATTGAAACGACATCGGATCAGCTGGTTTGGCGTTCTATCGGGACAATGCCGCATTCAGGCAAAGATCGGCATCACGAGGCTCCGAGCGTCGGTTGTTCGCTCCCGGGTGTCCTTGAAGGCGCTGTCGTCCGCGTTCGCAAGAGTTTGGGACCGTTCGAAGGAAAGGTGCAGCGAGACGTCCTTTACCAACTCTGCCAAGGTCCTCGCCTGCATTTTTTTCATCAATTTTGCACGATGCACTTTCACGGTGATTTCGGTGATTCCAAGGAGGGCGGCGATCTGCTTGTTCAACAGTCCGTCGACAACGCCCTCCAAGACCTCGCGCTCTCGTGACGTCAAGGAGTGAAAACGCCGGTCAATCGCAGCCTTGGAACGATTGATGCTGGCACGCTGCCTATACGCCAGATCAGCGGCGCAAACGGCGTCGAGGACTTCCTGCTCCCGGAAAGGTTTCTGGATAAAGTCGAATGCGCCGGCCTTCATCGCGCGCACGCTCATGTTCACGTCTGCGAAGCCGGTCATGAACACGATCTGGGACTGCGAGCCTCGATGCGACAGGCGCTGCTGAAGATCAAGGCCACTCATCCCCCGCAGCTTTACGTCCAGCAAAATACAGCTGGGTTCGACCGTAAGTGGAGATGAGAGAAACTCGGAGGCTCCGACGAAAGTCACGACCGGAAACCCAACGTTCTCGATCAGGCTCGATACCAGCATGCGAGTGTCCGGATCATCCTCGATGACTGCAACGCACCCCAGATAATGAAGATCGTCATCCCGAGTGGAACTCGTTGCTCGCCTTGATGTAGAAATCATCATTGACTTTTCCTCTCGCGTTTCGACACGTTAACTTTACGCGTGTTTCCCCATGACAAAACGTTGAAGTCGGTGAAATGGTGTCAAACGGCGCGAAAGCCGAGGGAAACCCACTCCTCTCACTATTGCCCGCCGTAGCCCCTCCCACCACGGCCGTATGCCCTGATGAAGGCTTGCACCGTCAATGCAAGATCAGCAACGGCCTGGTCCAATTCGTCGCCGGACTTTGGGAACGGCATGGGTAGATCCCCCAATGTCCAAGTCCTGAGCTGCATCTCGAGAACCGATGACATGGCTTCGTAGTAGTCGGCTCGCTGTGTATCGACCTGAGGATCGTGGTCCCCGAGAGTTTCGAAGACTGCAGACGCTCCGCATACATTTCTCAGCGCCAGGAGAACACTATTCAGAGCATCTGAGCTGGCTATGGCACCGTTGCCGAGACTTAGTCCCATCGCCGCAACCTCAGCCCTGGAGCTGCCGACACCCGCGTCCGCCTGTGCCTTCGCAATCTCCGCCGAATGCGGCCCGTGGCGCGACCTTCGCACGCTGGACGCAAATGACAGGTTTGCGGATACGGCTGTCCGGAGAGTATCGGAAATCGCGACACGATCCTTGGTCGGGAATATCAATATGCTCGCAACCACACCGAAGAGAGCACCAAGACTCTCGTTCACCGCTCTTAAAAAGATCAGATCGTCTGCGGGTCTGATGAGGTCAGAGAGCAACATGAACATCGGCGTCAGGAAGATCGTGAATAGCGCGTAATTCACCGTGCGTAAGGCAATGACCGCGGCCGCGAGCGGAACGATCGCTAGAGCCATCGCAACGTCGCCAGGGCTGTTCATGAGCAACCCCGCGGCGACCAACCCGCCGAGGAGAGTGCCTGTTGCTCGCTCCAACACCCTGGCCCAGGTGTTCCCCAAAGCCGGCTGCATCACGACCAAAGTCGCAATCGTTCCCCAGTATGACAAGGTAACTCCAAGCCACCCCTCCACGAGATGGCAAGCGGTCACAGCTGTGGCCACCCGCAACGCTTGATGCCACACAACAGACGGCATCGCAGGCCTCTCGAAGATCGTCGCTAATAGGCCGGTGGATAAAACATCTTGCCGTTGTTCCGGGCTTGTTGTTCCGCCCAGAGACATCAGTGCGATGGCCGCGCCCTCTATGCACCTGCCGAAAGCCCTGTTTTGGTCTTCGGCCGCGCGGTGGAGAGACCTTGCGTCTTCGTTGATTCGAGCCGAGGTCATGGCTCCTGAGTCCAAGCAATCGATCACTTCCCGCAACAGCTCGTCTAAATCGCGAAGTAATGTGACACTATCTTCGCTGAACGCCCCGCCTGACCTGCGTAGGTGCCCGAGAGCGATCAGATTACCCAGTAACCTCGAGGCTACGTCAACCGCGTGACCGTGCGGCTTGCTCCCCAAAAGACGTCGCGCAACGATTTGGCGACCTCGCTCAATAGCGATCCTCACGGCCCTACGGGTCAGCGTCTCATATTGCAGCCAGGCCGCGCTGTCGGCAACTGGAGATCGGTCGAGATCGATCAGCGCGCTCAGCATCGTCCGCAACCGGCTGTAGATCGTCACGAGCAACAATCTGCCCGGGGCATTGGTGTGGTTCGGCCATATCAAGGTCGATATGAGGATTGTCGCCGTCGATCCGAGCAGGAAGCAACCTCCAAGTTGGAGCGCTCCCTCGAATGGACGCGGTGTCGACACACCGATCACAACTGCAATTGCGGAGATGAAGCTACCTTGGGCGGGTCCGGGTCCGAACGCGGGCGCGTAGGATCGACCTAGACAGCACAATGCGACGAGAGTGAAGAGCGTTGCGGTAGCAGCCACGGTGCCGAAGTGAGCACCGAAGGATGAGAGGGCAAACACGATCGCGCCTAGGATCGCAAATTTCGCCATGACACGGAAGCGAGACCGGGCTCCGCCGAACGGGTCGCAAAGGGAGGTCCAAAATGCGGCGACAACGCTGAATGCCAAGTCTGGTATATCAAGGCAGATTGCACCGGCTAGCAAAAAAGCGATCGAAATTGCCGCTCGAACCCCATCGAGAATGTCCAACTGTTCAGGGACGACAGCATAGACCTGTCCTTCAGACCACAAGGTCCGTCGCGAAACAAATGACACGAGCCTCGAAGTTAGGCGCATTTGTTGTGTGCTCTTCCGGTAGAGGTGGCGGCCCATCGGCACCACAGCTGAGGCAGGTGATCCGGCGGCAGCGAAGGGCCCTTGGCGCATACGCTAGCGGCTGCTTCGAGCGCCCGCGAGTTGAGCCTGGTTATTTCGCGGGAAATCACGTTCAGCTTGCGAGCGCCGTGTCTAGGCGCTGTCGTAGAAGCGAGTTGGCTGTTCGTAGGTCGGCGGTTTCGGAACCGTCCTGAAAACTTCGGACGATTTCCGCAAGCTTGCTGAAGCCTTCTTCCGTCGTATTAAGACCCATCGATCTGTCGGCCTTCATGCGGGCGAGGTGCAATCGAAGCTCCCACCCTAGCGCCGACGTTCTGCGCGCAATTGCGGTACCATCGTTTAAAAGACGATGTACCACATTGAAGTTCGAGTGTGGCGACGAAAGGAGGATCATGGCCTTCGTTCGTAAAAGCTCCGGCAGAAGGTAGGTCCCACCAGCGCGTTCGCACAGACCCAATGCTGTATCGATGGCCGAAACCGCTTCGGTATGCTCGCCAGCGACGGCAAGTCCCTCTGCAAGGGCACGAAGGGTTCCGAATATCAAACTCTGAAAGCCGATCGAACTCACCGATCGTAATTTCCCGCGCAACAAATCTATGCTTTGTTCCGCTTCGCCACGAAGGACCAGAAGCTGGCCGCGCACCGCCATGCCAGCTTCACGGTATCCGGACAGATTGCCATTTGTCGCCGTTAGTTCAGCCAGTTCATCGGTCAGGATATCCGCTCGATCTAGCTCGCCGCTGTCCAGAAAAACGGTTATGCCCATTAGCAGGCTCAAACATAAAGCGGCTGGTTGGCTTCTTGCCTCCTCGATGGCACTCTCGGCCATCTGCAACGCTGTTTCCGGCGAGCCTCGGAGCCACGCGACGCGCGCTTGGGCGATCTTCGCTAGCGCAAGGTGGGCCTGCTCGAAGTACCCCAATCTCGACGGAGAAAATCCGGTGGCTCGCGCGAGACTATAATCGTAAGTGGCCGCAGCCTCCAATTGCTCTCCGAGCATGTGGTACATTGTTCCCAGCATCCAGCCCGCCACAAAATTGTCATTCGAGCTACTGTGGTGATCGACCTTGTTCGCGTAAGCTTCTGCAACGTTGAGGCCCGAACGGAAATCGCCCTGCTTCAGATGATACAGTCCCAATCCCGCCAATAGGTGAGATTCTATGCGATGGTTTTTGAGGCGACGGCTGAGCGGCAGTCCGACATCGAATAAGTTCGCGACCCCCGTATCGCCGCCATGCCCAAAGAGCGTTGCGATCGTGAGACTCTCCAAAAGCTTGAGGTGCAGTTCCGTGTTTTGATGTTTGGGCGGCAAAAGCTCTAACGCGCGTTGGCACCATCTTCTACACTCATCGAACTGCATCAAATCTTGGAAGGTTTCGAGCAGGAGACAACATGTCTCAACTCCGATCTCGGCGTCTCCGCCTTCAGAGAACGCCCACTCAAGCGCAGTGCGCACGTTTCCAATGTCGAAATCGTGCAGCGAGGTGTTTTTGCCCGATCTGCCCTCGCGGGCGCGCATTCTTCTTAGGTAAAAAAGGGCATGTCTTCGTTGAGTTTCGTGCCGCCCGGGTTCGCGCGTCAGCCTGAAGGCCGCGTATGTTCTGACGATCTCCCGGAGTTTCAACGCGCCGGTTGTCTCGTCCACCCCTCCCGACGACACCATGGATTTGTCGACCAACTCACTTATCGCCATCGAAACATCGGCGTCACTTATGCCGGATCCAGCAACGACATCCGTCGCCGCATCTATCGTGAATTCGCTGGCGAACACAGATAGCCTGTTCAAGACCGTTTGGGTGTTCTTCGACAGAAGAACGTAGCTCCAGTCGAGCAGTGATTGAACAGTTTGGTGCCGTGGCGCCGCGTCCCTGTCGCCGCGCCACCGGAGCGATAACTGATTATCCAGCAGCTCCAATACTCCGTCCAATCCATACATGCCAACGCGGCTGGCCACCAATTCTATCGCGAGGGGATTCCCGTCCAACCGCCGGCAGATAGCAGCGACTATGGCGGCCTCCTCGTCAGCGAGGGCACCTTTGTGGCCACCGTCAACGGCTCGGCTCATGAAAAGCGCAACCGATGGCCATGCCAGAGCGTGGTTCGCAGTCATCCGTCCCGTATTGGGGGGGGTTCCCAAGGGCCGCAAGAGATACACCGCCTCCCCCGTGACCCGTAGTGCCTCGATGCTTGTCGCAAGCACATGCGTAGAAAGTGAATGTTTCAGGATGAACGAAACCGCATTGGCAACCCCATTGATGACATGCTCACAGTTGTCGACGATCAACAGGCTCCGCCTTTTAGAAAGCCATGTAACCGCGTCACGAAGCGGATCGCTGCTTCGGACACTTGAATTGACCGATGATGCGACGGCGGCCGCGACCAGGGTGTCATCCGTGACAACACTGAGATCCACGAATCTGATCTCATCGAAGTTCTGGAGGCTACCCGCCAAGACTGTGACAAGAGTGGTTTTACCAACCCCACCTGGTCCCACCACCGTGATTAACCGGCGCTCTTGGACGGCACGCTCCAGTTCTTCAAGATTGGAAGCCCGACCCAAAAACTTGTCCGAGCGAGACGCGATCGGAACCTTGATCTCGCGTTGGACGGGATCGTCGAAAACTGCTTCGTCGGAGATGCTGTGGGAATGCGCAGAGGATACGTCCTGTTGCGTTTTGACAGGCATCACGAAGCTGTAGCCCCTGCCCGCGATACTGGCAATATATCGGTCGCCGTTGACGCCGCAACCCAACTTACGGCGAAGGTGGGCCATCTGAACACGTATATTGGAGTCCTCAACACTCAGGCCGGACCAAGCGCAAGCCATCAGTTCGCGTCTCGAAAGGATCTCACCTTGTTTATTAACGAGTGCTACCAACATATCAAAAGCACGGCTGCCGATCGGCAGCTCACGCCCGTCCCGCATGAGTTTCCGTGAGACCGGATTAAGGCTGAAAGGGCCAAATTTGAAAACAGCGTTCACGTCACGCACCCCCGTTGGTGACCGCAACTGTGTGGCGACCGAGGCTTTGCACACTTATCACTATCAGTAGTCTATACGATGTAAGAAAAGCCGGGGGTTAAAACCGGTAAATAGTAGCGGCTGCTACCCCAGCGAGCACGAAATGCCGACCGTTCGGAAGTAACTCTCCATCCGTGGAAACGACGGACTTGTCGGCTGGATGGCCGACGATGGTGAAGCGGTTGTGATCATGACTGCGAGCAATCCTGTTTTGCGGTTTGGGCACAAACCGATCGAGCACGTCATACCAACGGCACTCGGACGCTATCGCAAGGGCGGCGATGGCGCATGATCCGCTATTGCGGAAGGATTCTCAGATATTGCTCTTTTGCTTCGGCGCGATGGGATGGGAAACGCGCGCCGGGAACGTTGACGGGTCGCCACGCAGTTGCGCAGCGTCCGGCGGGCGACTGGTCTACATCGCATGCTGCGGGCAGCGGACCGCCACCTGACGCAACGGCGCACCCGATCTTCGCGTCGGTCGCTAGTCAGAGGACGGATGTTACGTGGCGTCGGCTGATGTCTTGGGTGGCCGCGTACGAGTCCTTTAAAAGCGCCATGCGGACCTCGTGATAACCTCTGCGAGCCGGATCAGGCCGGAACTCTCTTTCGAATTGGACAATGCGGCTGGCGGCATCGGCGATCGAGCCCGCTGCACCTATTCCTGCAAGGGCCATGGCCGCAGCCCCGGTCGCCGCCGCATCCGCGCTTCGTACACATCGAAGCGTTCGACCGAGCACGTCAGCGCGAATCTGGTTCCAAACGTCCGAAGCAAATCCGCCGCCGCCGCAGTTCAGGATCGACGGAGAGCTGTCGGCGGAGCGCTCAAGCGTCTCTAGCGCCCATTGCGCCGAATATGCAACGCCTTCCATAACCGATCGCACCAGGTGGGCGGGACCCATGGAGGAGTCGAGCCCTAGGAATATACCTCGCGCGAATGGGTCCCAGAGCGGCGCCCGCTCGCCATCCAGATGGGGGATGAAAAGCGGAATGCGTTCCTGTCCACTCATGGCGGCTGCCAGAACACAGAGTTCGTCGATGCTTCTACCCAGGAGACGGCTGAGCCACGCTAGCGACGCGCCTCCGGATTGTATCGGCGCGGCATGCAGTGTGATTTCCTGATAGGTAGGAAATGCTGCAACTCCCGGCGTCGGAACGCGCTTTGGCGATACGATCCCCAGCACGTCACTCGTACCGCTGAGATACATTGCGCTTCCAACTTTCCCGACATCGACGCCAAACATGCCACTCCATGCGTCCATAGTCCCGACAATGACGGGCGTACCCGCACAGGGAAACCCCGGCAAGACGCGTCCCACGACATGTGTGAAATCACGCAGTGGGGGCAGGCGTTGCACTGCATCCGGCACGAGATCAAGAAGCGCCTTGATGTAATTAAGTTGTCCGTCAACCAGACCAATAGATGCTATCGCGTCCGCCGCAACCTCTCCCGTCAATCGTGCGATGCAGTAGTCCTTCGGCAGGATGACGGCTCGTGAGCGGCCCCAGATGTCCGGCCTGTTGCGTCGCATCCATTCCATACGGCTGAGACAATGACTGGCGTCGATAGGCAATGGAGCACCCCACCATGCAATCCGACTCTCAGCGCCCACTTGCCCATCCAGTTCGGCGGCGATGTCGGCGCATCGCAGGTCCTGCCAGACAATCGCCGGAGCGAGTGGCGTTGCGTTGCGGTCAATGAAGACGTGAGTATTGGCCTGGGAGCATATGCCGATAGCCTGTAGCCCCCCGAGGTCAAAATCGCGCTCGAAGCCGGCAAGAGCCTGAATGGCCACCCTGATCCAGTCATCAGGTTCCTGCTCGACGATCCCTGGAGCGGGACGCGCGGTGGGATACGACTCGACATAGTGCCCCAGTTGAGTGCCCGCCCCGGTCACCAGCACCGCCTTAATGGCGGTGGTGCCGATATCGATGCCGATAACAGTTTTATCACTCATGTCCGTTCAACCTGCCTTTCACGTCGGCTCGGACGCTCACTGACCTCACGGCGGATAGACTACTACTTGCCTGCCCAAGGTAAATGCTGCGAAGAATTCTACTGAGTCCCTGGCTGGTGAGGTAACGCATTGCCTCGGTCGCTCCCAAGTCGCTTCCCAATTGCGCCAAGTAAACGAATGTGATCGTATGCGCTACCGTGATGATGAGGGTGCGAAGCATGAATAAGCTGCCTGCCTCTTATGCCAGAGGACGCGTGATCCTGAGTTCCTCCGGCAGGCGCTGGCAGGGTGTCCAGGCCGAACTTCGCTTCCATCCCGCGGGCGAGAGGCCACCTGGTACAATCGACGTAAACGAGATCTGTGTCGTCATGCGCGGAACGACGGTGGTAACCCGTCAGGCCGAGGGTGTGCGTGAACGGATCGTAGGGGCGCCGGGAACGATCGGATTAAGCCCCTCCGGGATACGAGAGGACTTTAAATCGATCTCTCGTACCATAGACGAGATGGTACACATCTATCTGCCTGCATCATTTTTATCAAATCTTGCCGGCACGCTCCGTAGCGATGCGTCATCGCCTTCTATCGACTATCATGCCGGCTTTCGTGACCCGCTCATCGAGTGCATCGCGACGGAATTCGTCAGGGAACTAACTTGCGAGACCTGGGGCGGGAGTTTGCTCATCGAAGCCCTCTCGGACGCGTTAGCTCTGAGGCTCCTGAATAGTCACGCGGGTTTTGGGATTGACCCTGCGCGCAGCGCAATCGCATCACCAGGTCTCGACTCAAGGCGCCTCCAACGCGTGATCGACTATATCGATGCTAATCTCGCAGAACCGATTACCTTGGACGATCTGGCAGCTGTGGCCTCGCTGAGCCGCTTCCATTTCTCGCGCATGTTCAAGATTGCAACCGGGCAGTCGCCCAGCACCTTCGTCGGTCACCGTCGGCTGGAAATGGCCAAGATACGACTCGCGGCCGGCCTTTCGATCGCCCAGATCGCATTCGATTGCGGCTTCTCGTCTGAGTCAAATTTCGTCCGGTCCTTCAAACGCGTCGGCGGGATGACACCGGGCGAGTTCAGGCGCATGTCCCGCCAGTGATGCACTACTGATCGACCGGTTATCACGGCGTGTGCCGCAAAGGACCTCAACTGCGCACAGACGGAATAATGTGCAGCACGCAGTGACCGTGCGAAGCTAGTCCAGCAAGATAGAGTGGTGCCGCAGCTGAGCAGGAGGTGGCACTGTGAAGATCGCGATCGTTTTGACATCGCACGACCAACTTGGCGACACGGGCAAGAAAACGGGCTTCTGGTTGGAAGAGCTTGCTGCACCGTACCTCCTGTTCCGAGAAGCCGGCGTCGATATCACGTTAGCCTCACCGAAGGGCGGTTTTCCGTCGCTCGACCCCAGGAGTTGCGAAGCCGCCTATCAGACGGATGATACGCGGCGATTCGAAAACGATGCGTCCGCCATGGCGTCGCTGAAAGCCACGCGTCGGCTGTCGTCGATCGCCGCAGCGGAGTTTGACGCAGTGTTTTTCTCAGGCGGCTACGGTGCGCTCTGGGACCTGACGAATGATCCCGACGCGCTGTCCTTGATCGAGACGATGCTGGCGACGAGCAAGCCGGTTGCGCTGGTGTCTCATGCTCCAGGCATTCTCACCAACGTCAGGACTCCGGATGACCGACCAATAACCATGGGACTCGAG
The DNA here is from genome assembly GCF_003985135.1 of Rhizobium fabae. Lineage (NCBI taxonomy): Bacteria > Pseudomonadati > Pseudomonadota > Alphaproteobacteria > Hyphomicrobiales > Rhizobiaceae > Rhizobium > Rhizobium fabae. Next base: position 316,297 of record NZ_ML133653.1, on the reverse strand, counting down.
GTGACCGGCTTCACGAACTCTGAGGAGTCCGTGATGCAGTTCAGGGAGGTGGTGCCTTTCCTTTTGGAGGATCTGCTGAAGAGCCAAGGAGCGAAGTTTTCGGCTGCGGAGGACTTCAACAGCTATGTCATTCGCGATGGCCTTCTGGTGACCGGCCAGAATCCTTCGTCGTCGAGGACCGCAGCGATCACCCTTCTGATTGCGTTGCGAACCGAATGAAAAGCGGTCGGAGCAGTCAATTGCGTGAGCTGCGTAGTGCAATCCTATCGAAGAGACAGCCGCTGTTCCGCGCCAAGCGCAACAACCGAGAAGAGGCGGATCCGTGACTTTTGGATGTTGCCCGCACTGGCAGCCGACGGTTTCCAAAGGTCTTGAATAAGAGCCGAAACCTGAACCCATGTCATTCTTTTTGCGGTTGAACGGATTAGAAACGACGGCCCTGTTATCGTAAGGCCCCGTCTCCAGTTCTTCGACTGCGGTTGGCTTCAGCAGCTCGCGTCGTACGCTGCCATCGTCGTCTCGCCGAAGGAGACGTTAGGCCGGGGTTTGGCCCAGCGGCTTCTATCGACGTAACTCTTGAAGCCGGTATCGTTTAACGCTTTTTTACCGTGTTTTACGCACGCCTCTCAAGTCGACCGGATAGTGTGTCTGTCGGTTGTCGTCCCATCCGTGATGGGTGGGCGGTCGGATCAAAGGACACCATATGACAAACGTCAAAGTTTACGCGGTTCTTACGGCAAAATCCGGGAAAGAAGTAGAATTGGAAGACTTGCTAAGAGGCATGGCTGCGCCTTCGCGGGGAGAGAAAGGTAACTTGCGCTATGATCTTTGGCGAGACGCCGCGGAGCCGAGCCGTTTCATCCTTGACGAGATGTACATCGACGCGGAGGCCAACTCCTCTCATCGTGAAACTCCTCATTTTCAAAACTACGTGGGCAAGATCGGCGAACTCGCGGATCGATCCGTTTATACCGTGACAGCCGTCGACGTGACTGACCTATGAGCATGAGATTCACTGCATTTTACAACGCTTAATTACACTCGATCGATATCCGGCGTGAAGATAACGCATCCAGTTACAGGGACGGGTCCGAAACACTTTTCCCACCCCATTAAGGATGCGACCGATGCTCGACAAAGCCTATCACGCTCAATGCGCCGCGGTTAACGTTCATTCCTCCGATCCCGTGGAGCGCGGGCGATGCCGCCTGACACTGCTGTCGCTGGCTTTGGGCAGTTTCTGCATTGGCACCTCCGAATTCGCCAGCATGGGTATCCTCCAACTGTTTTCCGAAAGCCTGGGGATAAGCATTCCTACTGCGACGAACGCCGTGACTGCCTACGCTTTCGGAGTGGTCATCGGCGCACCACTTGTCACGCTAGCGGCTGCACGACTAAACCGTCGCACCCTGCTTCTCATGCTCATGGCGCAGTTCGTATTGGGGAATATCCTGTCCGCGCTGGCGGCCAACCTGGAGATGTTCGTACTCGCTCGTTTCATCAGCGGCATGCCCCAAGGTGCATATTTCGGGGCAGGAGCCGTTGTAGCCACCTACGTCTACGGCCCTGGCCATACCGGCAAGGCCTTCGCTCTGGTGATGATGGGACTGACCGTGGCGACCATCGTCGGCTCCCCACTCGCGACGTTCCTCGGCCAGACCATCGGCTGGCGAAACACCTACTTTGCGGTGTCGGGCCTCGGCGCGCTATCGTTCCTGGCGCTAATGGCGTTCGTGCCGAAAACCCACGCTCTGAACGGTAGCTCCGTCATACAGGAGCTTAGCGCTCTGCGTAAAGGAGCAGTATGGATGACCATGCTCGTCGCCGCTCTCGGCGTTGCGAGCATATTTGCGATCTACACTTTCGTAGGACCGTTAATCACGGATGTCGCCATGCTGGAAGCAGGATGGATCCCGATTGCACTTACAGTTTTCGGACTCGGGATGACTGCAGGCAATTTTCTTGGCGGTCGTCTCGCCGACACGTATCCGGCACGTGGTCTCCTGCTCGGATTTGGCGTAGCAGTCGTCGTACTCGCAGCACTGGCCACTTTCGGGTTCAAGCTTCCCGTCCTATTCGCCGGTTTCTTCCTGGTCGGCGCAACAATGTTCACCGCGATACCGACTATCCAGGTCAGACTGACTAAATTCGCTCCCGAGGCGCCCACCCTTGTAGGCGCGATGAATTTGGCGGCACTTAACCTGTCCAATGCGATCGGGGCATGGTCGGGTGGCCTCGCGATTGCGAGCGGCTTTGGCATTCTCTCCTCCGCTTGGGCGGGGTTTTGCCTCACGCTCACCGGTCTCGTCATCTTCACCATGACGCTCACTCGCCGTCCTAATCTGGCAGCCGCCTAGACCGTCACACATCGTGGTACCTTAGCGCATAAGGACAAACGTACGGCAACAGGAAGCCGTGTTGGGAGCAGCAACAATGTCCAAGCCAAAGCTTTTCACGCCTATAAAGATAAAGAACCTCACATTGGCCAATCGGATTGTCATTGCGCCGATGTGTCAGTATTCCGCCGAAGAAGGGAACATGAACGAATGGCACTTGATACATCTGGGCAAGCTTTCCCTCTCAGGCGCAGCGCTCTTGACGATCGAGGCAACTGCAGTTCTCCCGGAAGGACGGATTACCTATGGAGATCTCGGCCTCTACAGCGATCAGAATTACGCGGCTATGAGCTTGACGCTCGAGAGCATCCGGCGGTGGTCGGACATGCCTATCGCGATTCAGCTCAGTCACGCCGGCAGGAAGGCGTCGACCGAAGTTCCCTGGAAAGGTGGCGGCCAGTTTGCTCCAACTGACGGACTCGGTTGGCAAACATACGGCCCGTCGGCGATCTCCTACAACGCTGATCAACAACCGCCCGTCGCTTTGGATAAAGAGCGACTGAAACGCGTTCGCGATGCATTTGGAGCTGCCGCGGCGCGAGCCGACAAACTCGGTATCGACATCGTGCAACTTCACGCCGCGCACGGTTATCTACTCCATCAGTTTTTGTCACCGTTAGCCAACCAACGCACGGACGAATATGGCGGGAGCATCGAGAACCGAATGCGCTTTCCCTTAGAAGTTTTCGATACGGTCAGCGCAGCATTCCGTGAGAAGCCGGTTTCAGTGCGTATCTCTGCGACGGATTGGGTTCAGGGTGGCCTGACGCTTGAAGAGTCGCTTGTTTTCGCACAAGAACTCGAAAAGCATGGCGCTGGCGCGATACATGTGTCCAGTGGAGGCCTCCATCCCGCCCAGAAGATCGCAGTAGGGCCTAGCTACCAGGTCCCGTTGGCTCGAGAGGTGCGGAAGGTCGTCCACGTTCCCGTGGTCGCGGTTGGCTTGATCACCGGCTACGACCAAGCCGAAGCGATCGTCGGGACTGGTGACGCCGACATGGTAGCCTTGGCAAGAACTATCCTATTCGATCCGAACTGGCCGTGGCACGCTGCAGCGGAGCTGGGTGGTAAAATTCGTGTACCAAACCAATACCTTCGCTCGCAGCCCAATCGGTATCGCGGTCTTTTTGAGACGGAATAACACGCAGCTCCACGGTAACATCAACGCAGAAAGGATCTCAGGATGCCCCGTCATTGCAGATTCCGGGATTATGCAGCAAACGGCGCGGGGACATTTTCTCGGACGAATGAAAGCTAACACTCACGGGGTGCATCCCACTCGGAGCTGTCCGGGAAGGCTCCATTTTATAGATCAGGCCAAGTCAGAGACCCAAGCCGTTCTTGTTGAGGAGTGATTGGCAATGGTCGGCGGGCGCATGGACGCCATTTCTGTTGGTGATCTTGAAAACGGCATTTGGCATCGTCAGCCGGGCTTCGTCTTCGCAGAAGGCGTAGGTCTCCAAAGGTCGATGGCCGCTGCGGTCGTCGACGCTGAGCACGCCGCTGGCCGCGTGGCCGCAAATTAGCGAAGCCTCGGAGCGGATCGGGGTTCGGGTTTAGAAGAAAATGTCGAATCTTGAAAGCCAACCTTATTCGCTATGCGGTCAGTCCTGCCCATTAGGGAGCGACTGCTTTAGGATAGCACGCCGCGAATTCTTGAACTGCCCTGATGCCACTCTCCCATGCACCGTGAGCTGTAGAGAAGTCGAAACGACTTGTCGCCTCGCCTGCAAAAAACAGTCGCTCGCTCACTGGTTTTGCCAATGTCTCGCGGTCTCGAGCGCATCCGGGCAATGCATGGCTGTATGAGCCGTGGATCCATTCAACGTTGCACCATGAAGAGGACGAAATTGGCTTGAGGTATTTTTCAATTTTACCACCGAGCAGCGCCGTCAACTCCTCGATGGCAAAGGCGAAAGCTTCGAGAACTCCAGCGTCTTCAATCGCGATCGCGCCAGGTCCGCCAAAAAATCCCTCAACGATCGGGCGACCAAGCGGTCGGATGTAGTAACTGCCCGTTTTGTCGTTTGCGGGATTGCCCAGAAGATGAGTTTCCGCCTCCAGACCATGATTGCCTTCAAGGTGGAAGAAAAGTTTGTCCGCCAGGCCAAGCGGCAGGTTCCCAGCTGCGTGCAAGTGGTCGTCCATTTCCGATCGAATTCGATAAGGGCTCTGGCAAGCACGGCTGTCGAGACCGTCACAATCACCGCCCGGGAACCAATTGCTCCGCGATCGGTCTCAATCCTAACGCCGGTTCGGGTTAGCCGCACCTTCCTCGCAGCGCAAGATAGATAAAGAGGAACAGCCGGCATACTCCTTACCAACAACGTTCCATATCCTTCACGCACCCGCCAGTTTGCCTGGGTCGCAGCCGTGTCGTAGGCAAGGAAATCCTCGACTGAGAGGCTATCGAGCGGCGCACCGTTGAGATATCCGCTTAGAGACTGACAGTAAGCGTTCCACTTCCCACCTGGGTCAAGGGCATCCGAAGCTCGGTCAGAGGCAGGTGGGTCTCTTTCCATCTGTTTAGACATTCCCGCCCAAGCCTCAAGGGCAGCTTTTCGATCATCGGGAGTGAATCCGAGGTCCCGCCATTGATCCTGCCAAGCGGTGCGACCTTCTACGACATCGAAGCCTTCAGCCCTTGCCATATCGACCAGCGGATTGCGTTCACCAGAATGTAACCAGCCACACCCCATGTCGAGTGGGAGACCATAGATCTCGTTGGTCCAGGCTCGGCCGCCGACGCGGCTGCTTGCTTCAATGACAACTACCTTGCGACCCAGCGAGGTCAGCATACGGGCCGCGGAAATACCAGCTGCCCCAGCGCCGATTATTGCCACCTCGAAGTCCATAACGCGCTCCGTTAATTTTGGTGAAATTGGCCGCCGGATGCTCATGATTCGGGCTACCGAGACTATAACGCCTACAGATCTTTGTTATTGTACATCATGAGCTTTTTCGAAACCCTAGTGGCGCTTCTGGCAGTCGCCGTGTTTCTGTTGCAGATCACAAGGCGAGTCCACCTGCCCTATCCAGGCATCCTTGCCGCGGCTGGCGTAGCGGTCGCGATGGTTCCCGGAGCACCTAACATCCCGATTGATCCCCATACAGCGTTGGCGCTTTTTATCGCGCCTGTCCTCGTCGACTCCGCCTATGACTTTCCTATCGGCGCTGCGAGGCGCATGCTCCTGCCGATCTTTGTTTACGCAGTAGTAGCCGTTCTCGCTACCACGGGTATCGTCGTTGCTATCGGCACGATGACCGCCGGCCTCCCCCTAGCGGTTGCCGTCACTCTTGGCGCGATCGTCGCTCCTCCGGACGCTGCGGCGGCAACCGCCGTTCTGTCAGGACTACCCGTCGATCGCAGGGTGGATACGCTGCTCAAGGGTGAGAGCCTGTTCAACGACGCGACCGCCCTTTTGCTGTTCAGCGCGGCTCTGAACGTCCATGCCAGTGGCGGGCTAGGGTCGGCGACCGTTATCAAGATTGCGATCGCGGCACCGGGTGGGATACTTTTCGGTATCGCATTCGGTTATCTTCTTTCCAGACTCAGGCCACTCACGGAAAACACGGTAGGCGGGACGCTTCTCCAGTTCGTTTACGCGTTCGCAACCTGGATAATCGCCGAGAGACTGCATCTGTCGGCGGTATTGGCTACCGTATCAAGCGCTATGACTATCGCCACTTTGGCGACTGTCAACGACTCCCCCCGGATGCGCGTCCATTCGTTTGCCGTATGGACGACCGTGGTTTTTCTCCTGAATGTGGTAGCGTTCTTGCTGATGGGCCTGCAGGCGAAAAGCATCGTTCAGACAATGTCTCCTGATGAGCTAACCCGCGCGATCAGCTTCGCCACGATTGTCGTCTTCAGCGTGATCGTTTGCAGAATTGCGATTGCTTTTCTCTTTCACGCGGTAGTCGTGTACCGACACAAAAGAGGGGGTTACCTCGCACCATTCCAACATGGAGAGACTATGCTTGTGGGGTGGGCCGGGATGCGTGGCCTCGTCACTCTTGCGACTGCCTTCGCTCTCCCACCAGATTTCCCCGAGCGCAACTTGGTAGTACTCGCGGCGTTTGCCGTTGTGCTTGCGACGCTTGTCATCCAAGGGGGGACGCTGGCTCCGATGATCCACCTTCTCCAGCTAGGCCGCCAGACGGCAGTCCGAAAGGAGACCGATGTGGCTAGAGCTGGCCTTGCTGAAGCTGCGGTCGCAAGGTTGGCCTCAGAAGAAGGACCCGAAGCAGCAGCACTCATTGCTAAGTATGCCAAGACCGCAGCGGACCCCGGCGGCCTGTCGGACGATCGACGCCGCGGGCTATTGCGCGCTGCGACCCTAGCTCAGCGCCAGCGCCTCGATGAACTTAGAGACGCCGATCTCATCGGCGCGACGCAATATCTGGAATTGCAAGAGGACCTGGACTGGCAGCAGCTGGCGGCCGAGTCCGAGAAAGAAAGGCGGATAACGGAAAGCTAAAGGGAAAGTCTCTCGTTGAGGCTCCTGCTGGTCGCCATTTTCGAGCAGCCGTAATCAGCGGTTATCGAGAAGCCGCGACTCCCACAGTACTCATGAGATCTGAGCTGTTGAGATCATCAAGCACTTTGTTTGCACGCTGCAGATCGGGCGTGACAAAACCGTCAAGGAATTGGCCATATACCGGCTCGAGCACTGTTTTCGCATCATTAACCTGAAACTTTTCCAGGAGAAGCGAGGCGAGGTCCGTCGCGGCCCGTAGCCGCCAAGCCCAAGAACCATGGTCTTCCGCAATCGCCAGAGCCCGCGAAAGAGTTAAATGTGCATCGTCATCGCGACCTTTCGACCGTTCTTCGATTGCCTTGAGACGAAGCAATTCGGGAAGCATTGAGCGTTGTGGGCCGATCTCGAAGACGTAATTCAGAATGCGAGCCGCTTCATCCACGCATCCAATCTCGTGAAGCGCTCTCGTCAGAAGCGCGTAGTAGACATGCCTGCCGTGCTGAGGGAGGCCAGTGCGGAGTTGATCGAACGCCCGCATGATCGCATCAGGATCTCTTCTTGACCCGGAAAGTGCGTCGAAGGCTTCCGCATAACAGACGGCAACAGGGGTCCAGGTTGGCACCTCATACCTGTCGATGGCCTCCCTCAATTTGGCGAGACAGTGCCCGCCGAGTGCATAGTCGCGGCATTCGCTGAGTATGAAAAGAATACCGCGAGTGAAGCAGTATATCAGCGTCCAACCATGATGTGCCTCCAATGCCCAATGGGCTGCGGTCTGGACCCGACGTAATCCGGTTCCCGGCCTCTGCGAGCCGAGCCATTGAGCCGCACCCAAAGTGTTTTCGGTCCTGATCCGAATGTCGGCGTCAAAGCGAGACGCGGTCCCATCCGAAGCGTTCCGTATTTGCTCACGGAGCCGTTCAAGTCGAGCGATAACTGCTGGGTAGTCGCTCTGGATAACATCCATCTCGGCGAGAAGGGTCTCGTGCTCCCACAGAGCCGGGCGGTTACCGCTTTGCATCGCGGCGTTCTTCAGCTGCGCAAGTGTCTCCTGCGCTGCCGTTCGATATCCTGGCAAAAGTCGATAGCTAGCCAGCGCCACAAGTCCCTGGCACTCAGCATCTTTGTCCCCGACATCACGCGACAGCTTTATAGCTTTCTCGAACGTCGCAATGGCTTCATCAGTATCGGTCGAGACAAATCGGGTGACAGCGGCCAGCCCCAGGAGGAGTTTCAGCTTGAGCGCGCTCTCTGAGCAAGATATCCGATCATAAGCTGCAAGAGCCTCTTCGCAGTTCCTTCTTGCGTCTTCCATCATGGAAAGTTCATGCCATAAGGGAAGGCCCGTAACCACCAGCCTCAGACCGAGCAACGTGTCACCACTCTGATAAAGAGCCCAGGTGATGGCCTTGCGCAATTCTTCTGCGCGGGTGGCATATGTCGTGTACCACTTTTGAGCTGGGAGTCGTGCCTGCTCGGTTATGGACTTCTCGAACACCTCTAGAACATATCGAGCGTATGCCGCCGAAACTTGTTCAACTTCCCCCGAAATCTCCAGGAGGTTGGCAGCAAATGCTCGTGTGCTGTCCAGAAGCCGAAAGCGCATCTCGTCGGATGCGTGCTCGATGCTCAACATCGATTTCGAGCGAAGGCCCGCAAGCGCATCGAAGACAAGGGCGGGATCAAAGTGGTGGTGACTTATCACACGGAGTAGTGCGCCTGGTTCGAATGGTTGCGCGAATATCGAGGCGGCACGAAGAACGGCCGCCTCGGATTCGGTGAGCATTGCATAACTCCACTCCAGCGTGGCGAGAAGAGTCCGCTGCCGCAGCGGGGTCTCAAGCTCACGGCCGGTAAATCCAGCAAATCGGTTGTCGAGTTCTCTGAGAACATCGGCCGCCGCTTCGACCAACAGGCGGGGGGCGATAAGTTCGATCGCAAGCGGCAGACCGCCAAGCCTCCGGCAGATCTCCGCGACTGTTCCTGCCTCCCCGTCCGTCAGTTTGTAATCGCCCGCCTCCGAAGCCCGTTCAACTAGCAGCTTTGGAGCGGGATATGCCAGGACTTCCTCCGCGGCGGGAGCTGCGCCTGCCGGTGGCACCCCCAGGGGCGCCAGCCATACGACTTTCTCGTGCTTGGCGCGCAGAACTTGTCGGCTTGTGCAGAGGATCCTTACGCTCTCGGTTCTCCTGAGTACCACTTCGCATAGATGCGCCACGGCATTGCTCACATGCTCGCAGGTATCTAACACCAGCAGGGTTGCTCGTTTGGCGAGGGTTGAGGAAATAGCATCAAGTCGGTCTTGACTACCTGAATTGATGCCCAGCACGGCCGCAAGTGAAGGTATGACATATTCTTCATCTGTAATCCGCGACAGATCTACAAACGTCACAGGAACCTCTTCTTCGCCCTCAACAATCCGGGCGACAGCAATAGCCACCGTTGTTTTGCCTATGCCTCCTGCCCCGACGATGTTGGTTAGCCGGCCGATCCCGACGGTTTTGCACAGCTCGGCGATCTCGTCAGCTCGGCCAATGACGTTACCTAAGTGAGGAATCTGTGTGCTCGCGATGCTCTGTGGGTTACCCTCATCAGACGCAATGCCTTCGGCTTCGTCGCTAAGCCAATAACCCCGGTTTGAAAATGTCTTAATATAGTCGCCCGCAGCCGAGTATTTTCGAAGGGTTCGCCGCAGCGAGGCGATTGTGACCTTGAGATTTCCATCTTCAATGAAGATGCCTGGCCATGCCGCGTCGAACAGGTCACGTTTTGTGACGACCTCTCCTTTCTTTCCGGCCAGTGCGATGAGCAATTCCATTGCTCGGTTGCCAAGGCGCACCTCTTCCTCGTCGCGGAACAAGCGGCGGAGCTTGAGATGCAGGCGAAAGGGCCCGAACGCGACCATCTCGGGCGGTTGCCGTGATGCCATCAAATTCTCCTGCAGTTCGGAGAACTGCTTGCGAAACAGCGACGGGACGGGGCCTCACCAACCGGACAAACAAGGGCCTTATGTGCAAGAGACTGTCATCTCGCACCGAATCTACCGCACAATTCTCCTGGAGTCATCCGCCCTTATGTTCGCCCGCCCTGGCGACGGCGACCGGAACACCTTTGTAGGAGGGTGTCCCGGAGGTGCGGTCGAAGTGTTTCAATGGCACCAAGGTGTTCAACTCAGGATAATATCCGGCGACAGAACCCGATGGAATGTCGTAGGCAACCGCGGTAAGCCGCTGCACTTTACGATCGCGTTCCTCCGCGTCAACCAGGCACCGTATATCAACGAGGTCGCCGTCGCTGAGTTGTAGGGCCGCTAAATCGGCCGAATTCATGAAAAGAACGTCCCGTCGGCCAAATACCCCACGATACCGGTCGTCCATTCCGTAAACGGTGGTGTTATATTGATCGTGGCTTCGGATCGACGTCAGAAGGAGAGCGTCTGGCCGTGTCAATAAGGGATCCTCAAGGAGGCCCCGAGCGACCAGGAAGTTTGCTTTCCCGGTGCCGGTGTTCCACCGACGGAATGATGCGGCCACATCCAGACGAAACCCTCCCGGAACTCGGATTCGCTTGTTAAAATCGAAGAATTCCGGGAATACAGCTTCAATTTTATCTCGGATCCGGCTGTAATCCGCGATCAGCCCATCCCAGTCGATCGAATACCGCCCACCAAGTGTGGCCTTGGCGATGCCGGCAATGATTGCCGGCTCCGACTTCAACATCTCCGCCGGCGGCTTTAGAAAGCCCCTCGACGCGTGAACCATCGACATCGAATCTTCCACGGTAACGGCCTGGGGACCCGAGTCTTGCGTATCGATATCCGTTCGACCCAAGCAGGGAAGTATCAACGACGTTCGCGCTGTAAGCAAATGCGATCGGTTCAGCTTAGTAGAAATATGCACTGCGAGATCAAGCTTACGCATCGCCTGAAACGTCGCAAGTTGGTCCGACATGGCGACGGCCAGGTTCCCACCGAGGCAGATCAGCGCTTTCGAACGCCCTTCCGCGATCGCATGAACAGCCTCAATGGCGTTGTGTCCCTTTTCGCCGTTAGGCCTAAAGCCAAAAGCCTTCTCCATTCCATCCAGCAGCGCCTCATTCGGGATCTCTGTAATCCCTACGGTGCGGTCACCCTGAACATTGGAGTGGCCCCGGATCGGGGCGATCCCAGCGCCTTCGCGACCGATATTGCCGCGTAACATAAGCAGGTTGGCAACCTGCTGCACGTTTTCGGTTCCGTGGGCATGCTGAGTCAGCCCCATCCCGTAGCATACGATTACGTTTTTTGCCTTCACGTAGACATCGGCTGCGCTTTCGATTGCTTGGCGGGTGAGCCCGCTAACTGATTCGATATTAGCCCAGCTCGTCGACTCTATGTCCGCCCGGAGTGCGTCGAATCCAACCGTGTGCTCCGCGATGAAGGCACGATCCAAGACCCCCTCGCCTCCGCCCGCAATCGCCTCGGCGTCGCGAACGAAAATCGCCTTCATGATCCCCTTCAACGCTGCCAAGTCACCTCCGACACGGACCTGATGATAAGCGGAGGCTATACGCGTCGATGACATTGTAGCCATCTCAAGCGGATCTTGAGGTGCCGCGAAACGCTCGAGTGCACGTTCCTTGAGCGGGTTGAACACTATGATTGGCACACCTCGACGCGACGCATCATGCAGTGTCGACATCATCCGGGGATGATTGGTACCGGGATTATGTCCGAAACTGAAGATCGCGTCGGCGTGGTCGAAATCCTCCAGCGTCACAGTACCTTTGCCGACACCGATCGACATCGGCAGGCCAACGCTCGTAGCCTCATGGCACATGTTAGAGCAATCAGGGAAGTTGTTTGTCCCGAATGCGCGGACGAAAAGCTGATAGAGAAAGGCAGATTCATTCGAGGCTCTGCCGGACGTGTAGAACTCCGCCTGGTGAGGGCTGTCCAGATTATTAAGCTCACTCGCGATCAATTCGAACGCGGTCTCCCAAGCAATCGGTTCGTAATGATCAGTGTCGCGATTATAGAGCAACGGAAGCGTAAGCCTCCCAGCGTCTTCTAACTTGTGATCTGTCCATTCCCACAGCGCCGCCACGGTGTGTTGTTCGAAGAAAGAGGCATCCGTCCTTTTGGCGGTCGACTCCCAGGTGATTGCCTTGGCCCCGTTTTCGCAAAATTCGAACGACGAGGTGTGTTTGGGATCCGGCCAGGCACAACCTGGACAATCGAAACCCTCCGGTTGGTTGGCCTTTAGCAGCGTTCGCGTGCCCTGCGCGATGATTTGTTGATGGGCAAGGGTCTTTGCTACGGCTTTTAGCGCATCCCAGCCGCCGGCCGGACGGTCGTAGCGCTCGATGCCTTCTGGTCGCTTTTCCTTCACGGGATCCTCGTGGCAAATACAAGTTGAAGCTTGAACTCTATCAGCACATCACACGTGACGCACATTATACCGCGGCATAGTGGATCCGAGCGATATTGGAGGATGATCCGCGGAATTGAATACTGCCCGCGCAATCACAACCTCGATCCATAGCAGCACTGCTCTAGCGTGGGATGATTTCTGCGGGTCATGGAAGAAAGGGGTTTGGTCATTTCGCGTCCTGCGAACTTCGTTTTTCATAACTTCAGGCGACGCTGAGTTGCAACGGGGCTTGCAGACATAGGCCGTCGCATGGTTCATGGACTGGCAATCCCGCATGTATGCGACATCATTCACGCCGCTCCATTCGAAAGCTGACTGCATCTAGCAAAAGCAATGCTTGGTTCCAGCACTGCTTGCGCTTCGCGAGTTTGTCATGGAACTTGCCCAAGCCCAAGATCCCTGACAATGGCGATTAGACCGCTCATGCAGACGGTGCCGGCTGGTCTTTCAACTGCTCATCGCGACGACCCGGCTTCGTTTCAGAGGCTGGTTTCGAACAACGGTGATCCAGGGTTGGCATGACGTCGAAGGTCGCGTAAGGGATAGCCTTTGGAGTTTTCTTTCTTAGGCCCTCCTCTGCCTCTACCAGTCCTCAGCTCCGACGACAACGCGCGTCGGAACGATCGCTTGTCTACGCTGTTATTGCCTCGACCTGATAGACACGGCGCATCAAGGCCAGCGTGATGCTTGTTCGATCAACGTCCCCGTCCGAAACCATTTCTGTAGTCTTGCGGCGCGACGCCATAAAGACACGCCTCCAGTGAGGCTGTCGCCTTCAGCTGCACAGAGGGATCTCCCCCAGCCACAAGCAAAGTGTCGACGTCCGCATCCAGCACATCGCTCAGTGCTTGCGAAGCCAGCACCATTCCCGAGTCGGTCGCAACAGCGCCGCCAAGCTCGGAAGCAACCACCAAGTCATAAGCGCTCCCTCCATCTGCAAGCCGTGCATCGCTAAAAACCTGGAGCGGACCTGCAATATCGAGCAGCTTCACCTGATCGAAAATTACGAAAACAATTTTGCGCGCACGCTGCGTGGTTTCGGACTTGGCTGATTTCGAGGTCATACGTTTTTTATGCCGGGCCGGCTGGTTTGAAAAGGCATTCGATGAGCTTCGATGAACTCCAGAACCAAGGGCACTGGAGGATCTTACGTTGGAGTTTCGGCCCACGCACCTTGAGACGGGTGCTCCGATCGGTGCCACTCGTCGGCAAGACCCGCATCGTGGTCGCCGACAATGTGGCTGTTTCTGGTGGCCGCAATCGACGAACCGGAGACCGAATAATCGCCCTTAAACTATGCAGCCCCTTGGTCCACGAGCGCTAGAACTTAGTCGCTTGTGCGGTTACCGCTTTCGAACGGTGCTGCGTCGCCTGTCACCCATCGCTCCATGACCTGATTGGAGAGCAGACGCTGCGCCAAGGCCTCACTGACGCCAAGTTCCTGCAGTTTGGTCACATCGATGTAGGCAAAACGCGGGTCGTCCTTCAGATCGCCCAATAAATCCTGGACACACTGCCTCGTGCGGCAGGCATCGAATGCGCGGCGCTCAGACCCCTGCCTACGGAACGGAGAGATTAAAAAACCTCCTGGCGAAGCAATTCAAAGTTTTCGATGTTAGTCATTAGTGCGATCAGTTCTGACGGCCTATCCGTGGAATTTATATAAAAAAGGATGGGAAAGCTGGCAAAATCCTGTTCGACAGGATCGCCATCAAATGGATCAATATTCTTTTTTAAAACGAATTGCTCTTCGCCTCCCGCACCAAAGTCGTAATAAATCCCAGCCTGATAAAAACTATCTCGCTCGGCAAAGAAAAAACCCAACATCGATTCTGCTGAAACCTTTGCTTCCGAAAGCGAAGATTTTCGAATCCCATACAATAGAAAACTAGGCATAACCTCTTATTAATCCGGAATATCCGCCGCCTCAAAGGTTGCCAGGGCGTAGCTATTACTTTCGGGCAAAAAAGCTTCAACTTCATAGGCGGCGGGTGAGGCTGGATCGCCGAAAACCAAGACAACAGTAACAACCGTTCCGGCAGGAAGTACTGTCGTGGTTTTTTCACCAACCACTACCGCATTTACCGCTTTCGGCAAAGAGAATACGTCATTTTCTTTCATTGCGTTCATTTGTCCGAAGGAATCCCTGTTACCAATCGTACAGTCCCTGAGTTGTCCTGCATGAAGACAAATTTGGTATTAATTGTCCTTCCGTTCGCACCCAGGATTGGAATGACTTGCTCATACGTTCTCCCATATTCATTGGTTTTTGTCGCCGTTGCTGTCTCGACGTCAAAATACAATTGCGCAGAGAGGCTCTTCCAGTTGCTTTGATCGAACCGAGCGACTTGCCTTCGATCGCAAGCGGTATGCTTGGGCGCGTAGAAAAAGATGACCAGCGATGGCCAAGCTTCATCGGAAAATGCGAGATATTGCTGAACTTTATTTCCGGATCGGAGAGCGTCAAGCGCTGAAATCGAATCCGCGGATCTCAAATTAAGTATCATGAGCTGCCGGAACCGGCGCATCTTGCAGTTAAATGCCAAACGACACTCGGCGCGGTGTCCGCAGATTGACAGGATACACTGCTTCGGACTAAATGTCCTCAGTCCTAGGACAAAGGACAGTGTTTTATGAAGAGCCAAGATATCGTCGTCCTGCTAAAGCTGGTAAGCCTACAAGAGCAGGAACTCACCAAGGGCATTGATCGGCTGCGATCGGAATCCGTGGGGGGAGACCCATATTCTGTTCGGAACCTAGAGGCGCTACTCGGGATCAGCAAGACGGAAATAGCGCAGTCGATCAAGCGCAGTGTCGCATCAGGCATCGCTCGAAAAGACAACAGCAAGAACGAGCCTCGGCCAAGCCGAAGGAACCTGTTCGGCTTCATTACCACCGGGCTAAAGTTCGTCTTCCCCGCTAAAGTTGGGCCGATGCAGCGCGGCATACCGACCGCCTTCGCCGCACCTATGCTCACGGAACTCCTGATCAGTGGCGGGGCGTACAACTACGTTTGGCCCTATGCCAACGGAAGGGAGATGGGGCAGGCGGTGGAGCCGCTCTTCAAGACCGTGCCGGACGCAGTCCTGAAGGACGACACACTCTATGAATACCTCGCGTTGGTCGATGCGATCCGGCTCGGGAACCAGCGGGAAGTCGGTCTCGCAACCGACCACCTCAAGTCAAGGATCATGAGCAAATGACAGCGATCCGCGCTCAACTGCTGGAAATGATGAAAGCCGTTGCCTCGGCGCTTGGCGAAGACCTCCGCTCGCGCCTGGTCTTCGTTGGCGGATGCACGACCGCGCTATTCATCACTGATCCGGTCACGCTCGAGGATGTGCGTGCCACAGATGACATCGACCTGATCGTTGATCTGGCGGGCCTTCCTGCCTGGGCACAGCTCCAGGAAGAGCTTCGACACCGGGGTTTTATGGAGGCCGCTGACGAGGCGGTGATCTGCCGCATGCGTCGGGGCAAGCTCACGGTCGACTTCATGCCGGATGATCCGACTCAGCTGGGCGTTCTTGATGGGAGCGGAATCCCAGACTCTGTCATCTGACGTCTGGGGCAGTTGAAGGGATGTGAACCGGCGGCCCCTCAACTCAGATAAGCTAAGTGCCTGATAAACCGAAATTGGCGGCATAAGAGTGTGAGGCGAGCGATTGCACTCACTTCGGAACAATCTCTTCCACGACCGTCAATCAGTCGACCTCCTAGCAACGTCCACGGAAGTGAAGGCTAGCACCTTTTCAAAAGATCAGCAGTCGCGCCATACATCTGCATCTCGTGCTTCTGCTAATCCTCACTTTGCGTAGAGAGCGCGCGATCGTTCGAGGTGCTTTAGGATCGCGGTTTCCGAACCGTCGATATCGTTGGCCTCCAGGCACTCCACGATTTCCTCGTGTTCAGCCAAGGTGAACTTTTCCTTGCCGGTCCAGATCAGCATTTCGGTGTGATATTCCTTTAGCCAGGCAAGCATGGCCTCGCTGACAGCGACATAGATCGGATTGCCCGAGATTTGGGCGATGCGGGTGTGGAATTCCATATCGGCATTGATGAACTCTTCGGCGCGGCCGAGCGAGGCGCGTTGGCGCTCTATGATATTTCTGAGATCGTTGATGTCGGTTGCCGAGGCGCGCTGTGCGGCCTCGCGGGCCATGCCGCGCTCGAAGAAGATGCGTGCGCTCTTCAGATGTTCCAGCGAGTCGGCCGATTGCGACAGCATGATCTTGGCCGTGAGATCGACCTGGCGGAAGATCGATTTCGCAGTGAGCTGCAGTACCTTCGCCCGCTCGCCATGCGAGATGTTGACGAGACCCTTGTTGGCGAGCGACTGCATGGCTTCGCGGATCGCCGGCCGGCCGACGCCGAAGCGCTCCATCAGCACCCGCTCGGAGGGCATCTCATCACCGGGCTGAAGCTCGCCTGAGGTGATCATTCGCTCGAGTCGATCAAACACTTCGTCGGAGAGTTTCCGGCGGACGATCTGTTCGATGGGCTGGGTCATGAGATCTCGCTGGCTCAAAATGTTTCCTCCTAACAGTTTTCGACGCCGAGAACAAAGCTCGCGGCCGAAAATTTGCACAGCCGAAGATTCCGCTTTCTATTGGTTGGAATACTCATTATACCAGATCACGAGTTGACGCCATGACAATCTGCCTGCCGAGAGGAGCAACCGTCCGTTTCATGATGATAACCCTGACCTACCGCATCGAAACGCCCGGCAGCGTCGAGGCGATGGCGGACAAGATCGCAAGCGACCAGTCGACCGGAACCTTCGTGCCGGTTCCGGGCGAAACCGAAGAGCTGAAGTCGCGCGTCGCCGCCCGCGTTCTGGCGATCCGCCCGCTCGAAGAGGCGGCTCATCCGACCTGGCCCGAGGCCGCACCCGGCGCGCGGCTCCACCGCGCCGACGTCGACATCGCCTTCCCGCTGGAGGCGATCGGCACCGACCTTTCGGCGTTGATGACCATCGCGATAGGCGGAGTCTATTCGATCAAGGGCATGACCGGCATCCGCATCGCCGACATGAAGCTGCCCGAAGCCTTCAAAAACGCCCATCCTGGCCCGCAATTCGGCATTCCCGGAAGCCGGCGGCTGACCGGCGTCGAAGGCCGGCCGATCATCGGCACGATCGTCAAGCCGGCGCTTGGGCTTCGGCCGCACGAGACGGCGGAGCTTGTCGGCGAGCTGATCCAGTCGGGAGTCGACTTCATCAAGGATGACGAGAAGCTGATGAGCCCGGCCTATTCGCCGCTCAAGGAGCGCGTCGCGGCGATCATGCCGCGCATTCTCGATCACGAGCAGAAGACCGGTAAGAAGGTGATGTATGCCTTCGGCATCTCGCATGCCGATCCGGACGAGATGATGCGCAACCACGACATCGTCGCTGCCGCCGGCGGCAACTGCGCCGTCGTCAACATCAATTCGATCGGCTTCGGCGGCATGAGCTTCCTGCGCAAGCGCTCTAGCCTGGTGCTGCACGCCCATCGCAACGGCTGGGACGTGCTGACGCGCGATCCCGGCGCCGGGATGGATTTCAAGGTCTATCAGCAGTTCTGGCGGCTGCTCGGCGTCGACCAGTTCCAGATCAACGGCATCAGGGTCAAATATTGGGAGCCTGACGATAGCTTCATCTCCTCCTTCAAGGCCGTCAGCGCGCCGCTCTTCGGTGACGCCGATCGGCCGCTTCCGGTCGCCGGCTCCGGCCAGTGGGGCGGACAGGCGCCGGAAACTTATCAGCGTACCGGCCGCACTGTCGATCTTCTCTATCTCTGCGGCGGCGGCATCGTCAGCCATCCCGGCGGCGCGGCAGCCGGTGTTCGCGCCGTGCAGCAGGCCTGGCAGGCGGCGGTCGCCGACATTCCGCTGGATGTCTATGCGAAAGAGCATCCGGAACTTGCCGCCTCGATCGCGAAGTTCAGCGACGGCAAGGGCGCGTGACCGTCATGGATCAGCTTCTCGTCAGCTATTACGGGGATGATTTTACCGGCTCGACCGATGTCATGGAGGCGTTAGCCTCGAACGGCGTTCCCTCGGTGCTCTTCCTCGACCTTCCCTCGCCGGAGCTGCTCGCGCGCTTCAGCCATTGCCGCGCGATCGGCATTGCCGGAACGAGCCGCAGCGAGACGCCGGCCTGGATGGAGCAGCATCTTGCGCCCACTTTCGACTGGCTGCGCTCGCTCGGCGCCGCCATCTGCCATTACAAGGTCTGCTCGACTTTCGATTCCAGCCCCGGCATCGGCAATATCGGCAAGGCGATCGAGATCGGAAGCAAGAACTTCGGGCAGGCGATCGTGCCTGTTATCGTCGGTGCGCCGCAGCTGAAGAGATACACGGCATTCGGCCATCTCTTCGCCGCCTATCAGGGCCGCGTCTTCCGCATCGACCGCCATCCCGTCATGAGCCGTCATCCCGTCACGCCGATGGACGAGGCGGATCTTGCGCTGCATCTGTCGAAGCAGACTGCCCTTCCCGTTCTGCTCGCCGACCTCGCCGCGATCACGGCCGAAGACGCCGATCAGCGCATTGATGCGCTGGCCTCGAGCCCGGAAGGCATCCTGCTTCTCGACGTCGATTCAGATACGACGCAGGCAGCCGCCGGCCGGCAGATGCTGCGCGTCACCAGCCGTTCCGGCAGCTTCGTCGTCGGCTCGTCCGGGGTCGAATATGCCCTGCTCGATGCCTGGCGGCGGGCCGGCGTCATCGACCGGACCGGCGCGGAATTTCCCGATGCCGGTCCGGTCGATCGCCTCGCCGTCGTCTCCGGCAGCGTCTCGCCGACGACCGAGCGCCAGATCCGCACCGCCGTCGAGAACGGCTTCGAGGCTTTCGCGCTCGATCCGCTCGCACTGGTTTCGGAGAATGGCGAAGCCGCGGTGGCAGCGGCGGCGCAGGCCGGCATTGCCAAGCTCAGGGAAGGCAGAAGCGTCATTCTCTACACCGCGCTTGGCCCATCCGCCGATCGCGGCGCCGATATCGACAGGCTTCCGGGCGCACGACATCGCCTCGGCAGCGCGCTCGGCACGATCCTGCGCCGGCTGATCGAAGCGGAGGGGCTTTCGCGTGCGGTAGTCGCCGGCGGCGACACGTCGAGCCACGCGCTCCGGCAATTGAAGATTGACGCGCTGACGACGCTGCTGCCGCTTCCCCAGACGCCGGGGTCGCCGCTCTGCCTCGCCCATGGCGACGACCCTGCGACCAACGGCCTGCAGATCGCGCTCAAGGGCGGCCAGGTCGGCACCGACGGCTATTTCGCGCAGATCCGCGACGGTAGGAAGAACTGAGATGGTCGTCTGGGTCGGCACCAGCTTCAAGATGAACAAGACGTTGGAGGAAGCGCTCGCCTTCGCGCGCCGCCTCGCTTATGCGGACGGCGACCGCGATCCCCGCGTGCAGCGCTTCGTCATTCCTGCTTTTACAGCCGTGCGCGAGGTGAAGCGCGTGCTTGTCGAAACCTCGGTGAAGGTCGGCGCTCAGAACATGCATTGGGAGGATGCCGGCGCCTGGACCGGCGAAATTTCGCCTCTGATGCTGAAAGATTGCCGGCTCGATCTCGTCGAGCTCGGTCATTCCGAACGGCGCGAGCATTTCGGCGAAACCGACGAAACCGTCGGCCTGAAGGTCGCGGCCGCGATCCGCCATGGCCTGACGCCGCTCATCTGCATCGGCGAGACCTTGCAGGAGCGCCAGGCGGGCCAAGCCGATGGCGTGCTGCGGCGGCAGGTCGAGGCTGCCTTGAGGGGCGTCGACACTAAGGCAGACGAGGCTCCGATCCTGCTCGCATACGAACCCATCTGGGCGATCGGCGTCGACGGCATTCCGGCCACTGCCGACTACGCGTCGGAGCGGCACGGCAGGATTGCCGAAGTGGCGAAAGCCATTCTCGGCCGCGCCGTGCCTGTTCTTTACGGCGGCAGCGTCAATCCCGGCAATTGCGAGGAACTGATCGCGCAGCCTGATATCGACGGCCTGTTCATCGGCCGCTCCGCCTGGTCCGTCGAAGGCTATCTCGACATCCTCTGCCGCGTCAGCGCGGCGATCGATCGCTCATCTCCACGCCAGACGGCGAGTGAAAGGAAAATGCCATGAAGATCGCAATCGGCGCCGACAGCGCCGGCAAACCGCTCCTGGATGTCATTGCCGCCCATCTCGCCGGCAAGGCGAATCTCGAAGTTCACGATCTCAGCCAGTCCGGCTTCTATGCCGATCTTTCGCAGCGCCTGGCGCAGACGATCGTCGACGGCGAACATCAGCGCGGCATCCTCTTCTGCGGCACCGGCATCGGCGTGTGCATTTCCGCCAACAAGGTGCCGGGCATCCGCGCCGCGCTGACCCACGACACCTATTCCGCCGAGCGGGCGGCGAAATCGAACAACGCCCAGATCATCACGATGGGCGCGCGCGTCATCGGGCCGGAGCTGGCGAAATCGATCGTTGATGTTTGGCTCGCCTCCGAATTCGACCCCGACGGACCCTCGGCCGGCAACGTGCAGGCGATCGACCGGCTCGATGCGGAAAAACATGCGCCTTGAATTTTTAAGTAGTGATATGGTGATTGACTCATCATACCAGTATATGATCCTATCTAGAACTGAAAAGGTGAGGAAAACATGACCAAGATTGCTCTCTTCGGCGCCGGCGGCAAAATGGGATACCGGCTTGCCAACAATCTCAAGGGCTCGCGCTTCCAAGTGCGCCATGTCGAGGTGAGCGACGCCGGCAAGGCTCGCCTGAAGAACGATCTCGGCCTCGAGTGCGTGCCGGTCGATGCCGCCCTAGACGGCGCCGACGTGGTCATCCTCGCCGTGCCGGATACGGCGATCGGCAAGGTCGCGTCAGGGATCGTCGACAAGCTTGCGCCCGGCACCATGGTCGTGGCGCTCGACGCCGCGGCACCCTTTGCCGGCCACCTGCCGAAGCGTGACGACCTCACCTATTTCGTCACCCATCCCTGCCATCCGCCGATCTTCAACGACGAGACGGACATGCAGGCCAAGAAGGATCATTTCGGCGGCCTGTTCGCTAAACAGCACATCGTCTCGGCGCTGATGCAGGGCCCCGACAGCGCCTATGCACTCGGCGAGGAAATCGCCAAGGTCATCTGGGCGCCGGTCATGCGCTCGCACCGGGTCACCGTCGACCAGCTCGCCATGCTCGAACCCGGGCTTTCGGAAACCGTCTGCGCCTCGCTGCTCGTCATCATGCGTCAGGCCATGGACGAATGCGTGGCGCGCGGCGTGCCTGCAGAGGCGGCCCGCGACTTTCTGCTCGGCCATATGAACGTGCTCGGCGCCGTCATCTTCAAGGAAGTCGACGGCGTCTTCTCGGATGCCTGCAACAAGGCGATCGAGTTCGGTATCCCGGCGCTGATGCGCGACGACTGGAAGAAAGTATTCGAACCGCAGGAGATCGCCGAAAGCATCCGGCGCATCACCTGAACCGGCCTGGGGAGGCACGCCCTCCCCCTCTACCGCCCCGTAGACGGGGCTTAGCCGCTCCGGGGAGACGGGGCTTCATTCACAACAGGGAGGAAAAAATGAAACTGACGCGCAGACTGACACTTGCAGCTTTTGCCGGCGCGCTGGCAATGGGAACGGCCATGCCGACCTTTGCCGCCGATCTCATCGCCATCATCACGCCGGCACATGACAATCCCTTCTTCAAGGCCGAAGCCGTCGGCGCCGAAGCCAAGGCGAAGGAGCTCGGCTACGAGACCCTGGTCATGACCCATGACGACGACGCCAACAAGCAGTCGGAAATGATCGATACGGCGATCGGGCGCGGCGCCAAGGCGATCATCCTCGATAATGCCGGCGCGGACGCTTCCGTCGCCGCCGTCAAGAAGGCCAAGGATGCCGGCATCCCCTCCTTCCTGATCGACCGCGAAATCAACGCGACCGGCGTTGCCGTCGCCCAGATCGTCTCGAACAACTATCAGGGCGCGCAGCTCGGGGCGCAGGAATTCGCCAAACTGATGGGCGAGAAGGGCAATTATGTCGAGCTGGTCGGCAAGGAGTCCGATACCAATGCCGGCATCCGCTCGCAGGGCTATCATGACGTCATCGACGACTATCCTGAGCTGAAGTCGGTCGCCAAGCAATCGGCCAACTGGAGCCAGACGGAAGCCTATTCGAAGATGGAGACCATTCTCCAGGCCAATCCCAATATCAAGGGCGTCATCTCGGGCAACGACACCATGGCCATGGGTGCGATCGCTGCCCTTCAGGCGGCCGGCCGCAAGGATGTGATCGTCGTCGGCTTCGACGGTTCCAACGATGTGCGCGACTCCATCAAGTCGGGCGGCATCAAAGCGACCGTCCTGCAGCCAGCCTATGCCCAGGCTCAGCTCGCGGTGGAACAGGCAGACGCCTACATCAAGAACAAGACGATGCCGAAGGAAGAGAAGCAGTTGATGGATTGCGTTCTGATCAACGCCGACAATTCCGGCAAGCTCGAGACCTTCGCACTGACGAACTGATCAGCCGCGAGTTGCCGAGGGCACAGTGCTGCGCCCTCGGTAATGCATTTCGCAAGACGTCGAGGTTCACCTGATGTTGAGAATGAAGGGCGCCCTGCTCGCTGCCGTCGTGGCGGCAGCCCTGCCCGGTTGCAAAATCATCAAGACGCCGACCGCGGAGGAGAAGGCGGCGGCAGCGGCCAAGACCGCCTTCGATCCGAATGCAAAGGTCGAGGCGATCTGGCAATCCGAGGCGGTGCCCTATTTTGAAAGGCGCGCCGGCGAGTTGAAGGATGTCATGCAGCTCGTTGGCGCGAGCCCCGATGCTGCGGGCGAAAAATACGGCAATCCCCGCAAGCAGAGCAGCTCGCCCTGGACCTACGCGGTGAAGATCACTGGCAAGGTCGTTGCTGCCGACACCGCCTCGCGCGCGGCGACGCTCGACGTCGACGCCGACGGCGACGGCAAGGCCGATGCCAAGGTCCAGATCGGGCCAGCGCTGCGCGGCACCGCGCTTCGCGACACGCTCGATTTCGTCAATTTCAACGAGTTCAAGAACCAGATTGAATGGGCGCAGTTCGGCAAAGCGTTCAATGAGAACGCCAATTCAGCCTTTCTCTCGGCGGTTCCGCGCGACGGCCTGACCGGCAAGACGGTAACCGTCATCGGCGCCTTTCCGTTGCCGAAAAGCGGCGAGCTCCCTCTCGTCACGCCGTCGGAATTGAAGATAAGCTCATGACAGTGGGTGAGGCACCAGCCGACGATATCATCCTGCGTCTGGACGACGTGTCGAAGGTCTATTCCGGCATCGTCGCCGTCAAGCGCGCCAATCTCGAGCTGCGCCGCGGCGCGGTGAACGTGCTCGTCGGTGAAAACGGCGCGGGCAAGTCAACGCTGATGAAGATCATCGCCGGGGTCGAGCGCCCGACGCATGGCCGCATCATCCTGGATGGGAAACCCGTCTCCTTCGACAGCCCGGCGCAGGCGCAAGCGCACGGTATCGGCATGATTTTCCAGGAGCTCAATCTCTTCGCCAACATGTCGGTCGCCGAGAACATCTTCGCCACGCGCGAGATTACGCGCGGCCTGCTCGGCATCGATCACAAGGCGCAGATCGAGAAGGCCAATGATTTTCTGCGGCGGCTCGATGCCGGGATCGAGGCGGATACGATGGTCGAGGATTTGCCGATCGGCCAGCAACAGCTCGTCGAAATCGCCAAGGCGATGTCGCTCGATGCCCGCATCCTGATCATGGACGAGCCGACATCGGCGCTGTCGGCGGCCGAAGTCGACCTCCTGTTCAAGGTGATCGGTGAGCTGAAGGCCCAAGGAGTCGCGATCGTCTATATCTCGCACCGGCTGGAAGAGTTGATGCGGATCGGCGACACCATCACCGTGCTGCGTGACGGCCAGGTCACCGGCCAGGCGATGGTGCGCGACATCGACACGCGCTGGATCGTGCGTTCCATGATCGGTTCGGATGCCAAGGATTTTGCAAAATCCGTCACCCATGCCATCGGCGTCGAAGTCTTCCGCGCCGAAAACATCAGCTTGCCCAGGCCGACGGGCGGGCTTGCGGTCAACGATGTCTCCCTCTCGGTCAGAGCTGGCGAGATCCTCGGCATTTACGGGCTGATGGGCGCCGGGCGCAGCGAATTCTTCGAATGCGTGATCGGCCGCCACACGCACTCGACCGGCAGGGTCTTCATCGACGGCAAGGAAGTGCGTGCCCGCGACACGACGCGGCGCATCCGCCGCGGCCTTGCCCTCATTCCGGAGGATCGGCAGCGCGAAGGCCTGGTTCAGGTGCTCTCCATCGCTTCCAACCTGACGCTGGCGAGCCTTTCCCGTTTCACCCGGCTCTTCCATATCGACAGCGGCGCCGAAAAAAATGCCATTCGCGAGGCGATCCGGGATCTGTCGATCAAGGCGCCGAATCCGGATTTCGAGGTGACCTCGATGTCCGGCGGCAATCAGCAGAAGGTGGTGATCGGTAAGGCGCTGATGACCAATCCGAAGGTGCTGCTGATGGACGAGCCGAGCCGCGGCATCGATGTCGGCGCCAAGGCTGACGTCTTCCGCACCATGCGCCGGCTGGCGGCAAATGGGCTCGCAATATTATTTTCGACCTCCGACCTCGAGGAGGTCATGGCGCTTTCCGATCGCATCGCGGTTTTGAGCAACGGCCAGCTCGTCGCCATCTTCGACCGGCACGAGGCGACGGAAGAAGCGATCATCGCGGCTTCGGCTAGGGGACACGGACACCAAGGGAAACTCGCGTCATGATGGCGGCAACCTCAACCACTCTCGCGCCGAAGGGCGCCAACGGCTCGGCGCTTCTGACGCTGATGAAGCTCAGGACCTTCATTGCGCTCTTCGCCGTCATCATCTTCTTTGCGATCTTTGCGCCGAACTTCACCTCGACGGCGAACATGATCCTGATGTCGAAACATGTGGCGCTGAATGCGTTCCTGGCGATGGGCATGACCTTCGTCATCATCACCGGCGGCATCGACCTTTCGGTCGGCTCGATCGTCGGTCTTTGCGGCATGGTCGCCGGCGGGTTGATCCTCTACGGCATCGAGCTGCCGATCGGCTACACGATCTATTTCAACCTCTTCGAGATCGTGTTGATCACGCTGTCGATCGGCCTCGTCATCGGCCTGATCAACGGCCTCCTGATCACTAAGCTGAACGTCGCGCCCTTCATCGCCACGCTCGGCACCCTCTATATCGCCCGCGGCCTGGCGCTGCTCTCGTCCGATGGCCAGACCTTTCCGAACCTCGTCGGCCGGCCCGAATATGCCACGACCGGCTTCGATTTCTTCGGCGCGGGACGCATTCTCGGCCTGCCGGTCTCGATCTGGATCCTGATCGTGCTGGCGCTGCTTGCGGCCTATGTCGCCCGCTCGACGCCGATCGGCCGCCATATCTTCGCCGTCGGCGGCAATGAGCGGGCGGCTCGCATGTCCGGCATCCGCGTCGATATCGTGAAGATCTTCGTTTACATGTTCTCCGGCCTGTGCGCGGCGATCGTCGGCGTCGTCATCTCCTCCGAACTGATGGCCGCCCATCCGGCGACCGGCGAAAGCTTCGAACTCAATGCGATTGCCGCGGCCGTACTCGGCGGCACCTCGATGTCGGGCGGCCGCGGCACGATCGGCGGCACGATCATCGGCGCCTTCGTCATCGGTATTCTCTCCGACGGGCTCGTCATGATGGGTGTCTCCTCCTTCTGGCAGATGGTCATCAAGGGTCTCGTCATCATCATCGCCGTCGTCGTCGACCAGGCGCAGCGCCGCCTCCAGCAGCGCGTCACCCTCATGCAGATGGCAAAGGCAGGTTGACATGACCGAATTGAAAGGTGCCCTGATCGGCTGCGGCTTCTTCGCGATCAACCAGATGCATGCCTGGAACGACGTCGAATGCGCCAGCATCGTCGCGATCTGCGATCGCGATCCCAACCGGCTGAAGATCGTCGGCGACCAGTTCGGCATCGAGCGTCGCTACAGCGATGCCGAGGCGATGTTTGCCGATGGCGGCTTCGATTTCGTCGATATCGCCACAACCGTTCAAAGCCACCGCGCTCTGGTGGAAATGGCCGCCCGCAACAGAGTGCCGGCAATCTGCCAGAAGCCCTTCGCCAAGACGCTGTCGGATGCGAAGGCGATGGTCGAGGCCTGCCGTAAGGCCGGCATTGCCCTGATGGTGCACGAGAATTTCCGCTGGCAGACGCCGATCCAGGCGGTGCGCAAGGCGCTCGTAACAGGCGCGATCGGCACGCCATTCTGGGGCCGCTTCTCCTTCCGCTCGGGCTACGACGTCTTCTCAGGCCAGCCCTATCTCGCCGAAGGCGAGCGCTTCATCATCGAGGACCTCGGTATCCATACGCTGGATATCGCCCGCTATATCCTGGGCGACGTCGGCTCGCTCACGGCTCGCACCAGGCGGGTCAATCCCAAGATCAGGGGCGAGGATGTCGCGACCATTCTGCTCGATCATGAAAGCGGCGCTACCTCGATCGTCGACGTCAGCTACGCCAGCAAGCTCTCGAAAGAACCATTTCCCGAGACGCTGATCGAACTCGACGGCTCGGAAGGCACGATCCGCCTGACCCAGGGTTATCGCCTCGAAGTCAACAATGCCCAGGGCACCACCATTGCGGACGTCTCTCCGAAGCTGCTCTCCTGGGCCTCGCGACCCTGGCATAACATTCAGGAGAGCGTCTATTCGATCCAGCAGCATTGGGTCGATCAGCTCAAGCGCGGCGCGGAACACTCAACCTCCGGGGCCGATAATCTGAAGACCTTCGCCCTTGTCGAGGCCGCCTATGACAGCGCTGCTCAGGGGAAGACGATCGATGTCGGGGCGATGCTGCGATGACGGCCGATGTCTTCCAGCTTTACGGCACCCGCGCTCAGGAGAAGCCGCCGGTTCGCCTGACGGCCGGAAAGCTGACGGCCGATCTCGCCGACGGCAATCTCCGCTCCATCCGCTATGACGGGATCGAGGTGCTGCGGGCGATCTCCTATCTCGTTCGCGACCGGGACTGGGGCACCTACAGCCCTGAGATTGCCGATCTCAAGATCGAGCAGGGCAACGACCGTTTCGAAATCGCCTATCAGGCCCGCTGCGAGGGACCTGGCGTGACGAAACTCGTGGTCGACATGCGCATCACAGGAGGTCGGGACCGGCTCGACTTCGAAGCGGAAGCGGTCACCGAGACCGGCTTCGAGACCAACCGCTGCGGCTTCTGTATCCTGCATCCGATCGTCGGCGTGGCGGGCTCACCGGCAACGGTCGAGCATGTCGATGGCCGGATCGTGGCGACGCGTTTTCCCGATCTCATCGAGCCCTGGCAGCCGTTCAAGGACATGCGCGCCATCACCCATGAGGTCATGTCAGGGGTTGCGGCGGAATGCCGGATGGAAGGCGACACGTTCGAAATGGAGGACCAGCGGAACTGGTCCGATGCCTCATACAAGACCTATGTCCGGCCGCTCGCTCTGCCTTGGCCCTATCAGATCCCGGCCGGCCAAGCCGTCGGCCAGAAAATCTCGCTCATCATCCGGGACACCGGCCGTTCCGAGCAACGCTCCTCGGCGGCGGTGCACAGTGAGGCGATCCGACTCGAGCTGGGAACGCGGACCGGCACCATGCCGGATATCGGCGTGATCGTGACGCCCGAGGAGGCCGGTGCGACGCTTTCGGCCCGGTCCCTGCTGGCGGAAATCGCGCCACGCGAGCTTCTCTTCCATTTCGATCCCGATGCCGGCCACGGCGTCGAAGCGCTCAAGACATTTGCCGCAATCGCTGCCGCCCATCGCGGCCGCTCGACGCTGGAGATAGCGCTCCCCTGCAAAGCATCGCCGGCTGACGAGGCGGCCGAGATCGCCCGCCAGATGCAGATCGTGTGGTTCAAGCCGGACGCAATCCTGATCTCGCCTTCCGTCGACCGGCAATCGACACCGCCCGGCAGCAAATGGCCGGACTGCCCTCCCCTGGAGGAGGTCTATGCCGCCGCGCGCGCCGTGTTCGGCGGCATTCGCATCGGCGGCGGCATGCTGAGCTATTTCACCGAGCTCAACCGCAAGCGGGTGCCGGCGGACGAGATCGATTTCGTCAGCCATTGCACCAACCCGATCGTGCATGCGGCCGACGACCTCAGCGTCATGCAGACCCTGGAAGCACTGCCCTTCATCACCCGCTCCGTCCGCGCGATCTACGGCCACAAGCCCTATCGCATCGGCCCCTCGACGATCCCGATGCGTCAGAATCCCTATGGCAGCCGCACGATGGACAATCCCGCTCGCGGGCGCGTTCCGATGGCCAACCGAGACCCGCGCCACAACGGCCACTTCGCCGCGGCCTTCGCGCTCGGCTATGCGATCCGCGTGCTGGAGGCCGGTCTCGAATGCCTCACGCTTTCGGCGCTGACCGGCCCTTTCGGGTTGATCGCCGGTCCCGATGAACCGGTCGAGCAGGGCGGCCGGCGGCCGCTCTTCAACACGGTGCGGACCTTGTCGGTGCTCGCGGGTACATCCTGGCAGGAATGCGTCTCCTCGTCGCCTTCCGAGGTCCTGGCCTTCGTTGCGCGGGACGCCGCAGGCGGCAAGCTCTACGTGGTCAATCTCACAGGCGAAGCGCGAAGCGTGGATGGCGGCGCACTGGCCGAGGAGCTGCGGCTCGCACCCTTTGCGACGGCCGCTTTGCCGCTGGCGGATTGACCTCCGGCCCGCCCGTCGCATCTATGAAGTGGGAGTTCGTTCTGGGGAGGATCGGCGTGAAGACGAAGAAGCTTATCAATGCAGGCGCGGATGCCGTCGACGAAATGCTGCAGGGGGTTCTTGCGGCGCATCCCGACCACCTCTATGCCGTTGAAGGCATGCCGCGCGCCGTCATTGCCAGAAACGGTCCGCGTAAGGGCAAGGTCGGCCTGGTGATCGGCGGCGGCTCCGGGCACGAGCCGACATTCCTCGGCTATGTCGGCAAGGGGCTCGCCGATGCCGCGGCGATCGGCAATGTCTTCGCCTCGCCGCCGCCCGATCCGATCATGGCCTGCGCCAAAGCCGTCGATGGCGGCGTCGGCGTGCTTTTCATGTACGGCAATTATGCCGGCGATGTCATGAATTTCGACATGGCCGCGGAAATGCTGGCGCTCGACGAGATCAAGGTGCGCACCGTGCTCACGACAGACGACGTGGCCTCTGCTCCTTCCGATCAGAGGGAGAAGCGGCGCGGCGTGGCCGGCAATGTCTTCATCTTCAAGGCGGCGGGTGCTGCCTGCGATCTCCTCTATTCCCTTGACGAGGTCGAGCGCGTCGCGCGCCATGCCAATGCGCGCACCTATACAATGGGAGTGGCGCTCTCGCCCTGCTCGCTGCCGCAGACCTTGAAGCCGAATTTCCTGATCGGCGACGGCGAAATGGAGATCGGCATGGGCATCCATGGCGAGCCCGGCACGGCCCGCGAGCCGCTGAAATCAGCCGACGCGGTGACGGACGAGCTCATGGACAATATTCTCCGCGAGATGAAGGCAGACCGGGGCGAGCGCGTCGCCGTGCTCGTCAACTCGCTGGGATCCACGCCGATGATGGAGCTCTACATCATGATGCGGCGTGTCAAGGCGCGGCTCGATGCGGCTGGGCTCATCATCCATACATCGCTCGTCGGGAACTACTGCACCTCGCTCGAAATGGCCGGCGCATCGGTCACCCTGATGCATCTCGACGACGAGCTTCGGCGGCTGATCGACCATCCCTGCGATTGCGCAATGTTCAGGAGGTGATCGATGGCGATCACGACCAAAGACCTGCAGCATCTCCTTGCCCTGATCGCCGGGGATATCGCGGCGCATCGCGATCATCTCTGCGAACTGGATGGCGCGATCGGCGATGGCGACCACGGCCTTGCCATGGATGCCGGCTGTGAGGCCGCCGCCAAGGCGGTCGGCGCGCTGGACCCCGCACAGACTGCGCCGACGGCCGCCTTCAACGCGGCGGCAAAGGCATTCCTAAACGCGGTCGGAGCGTCCTCCGGCCCGCTCTATGCCACGGCCTTCATGCGCGCCGGCGCCGCCGTCAAGGATAAGGCCGAACTCAGCGACGACGACGTCCTGCGCGCTTTCGCGGCGATGGCGCAGGGCGTTCAGGAGCGCGGCAAGGCCGAGCCCGGCGAAAAGACCATGGTCGATGCCTGGAGGCCGGCGGCCGATGCGGCTCTCCATGCCTGGGCCGACGGAGCGGCCCTCCGCCAGTCTCTCGACATGGCAGAGCGGGCGGCGCGCCAAGGCTGCGAAGCGACAAAGGATATGACGGCCGCCAAGGGGCGGGCGTCGCGGCTGGGGGAGCGGGTGATCGGGCACGTGGATCCCGGCGCCGCCTCGGCTGCGATCATCATTGCTTCGATCGCAAAATTTGTGCGGCATCATGATGGTTAGCTCATCATACCAGTTGACATGTAAATGACTATCTGCGACAAGGGGCCGGCTTATCAAGAGGAGGACGGTAATGCTGACCCTTTCCGCGAAATTGAAGACGGCGAGCATCGTCGCGATCGCCATGGCGTCTTTCGCCGCGACGCCGGTTCTTGCCGAAGACATCACGCTCTGGACCCTCAACTTCGACAACAATGCCGCCAATACGGCCTTGAAGAAGGTGGCGTCGGATTTCGAAGCGGCCAACCCCGGAACGCATGTCGAGATCGTTCAGCGCGCCGTCGACGAACACAAGACGGCGCTGCGCGTCGCTGCCGGCTCCGACAAGGGCCCCGACATTTACTTCAGCTGGGCGGGCCTCGGCCTCGGCGGCGAATATGTGAAGGCCGGCCTCTCCCTGCCGCTCGACAAATATTACACCGAATATAAGTGGAGCGACGAACTGCTGCCCTCGGCTGCGGCCTTCGCCGATCTTTATCCCGGTGGCAAGCACGGTGTTCCTTTCACCTTCAAGGGCGAAGCCGTCTACTACAACAAGAAGCTTTTCGAGCAGGCCGGCATCACCGAAGAGCCGAAGACCTATGAAGAGCTTCTCGCCGCGGCCGAGAAGTTGAAGGCCGCCGGCATCCCCGCCTTTACCTTCGGCGGCACGGTCAACTGGCACGTCATGCGCCTGATGGACGTCATCCTCGAAACCAAGTGCGGCGCCGAAAAGCACGACGCGCTGAAGGCGATGACGCTCGACTGGACCAAGGAGCCGTGCGCGACGGATTCCTTCGCCGAATTCGCCAAGTGGACAAAGGACTATACGCTGCAGCCCTTCATGGGCATCGACAACAAGCAGTCCTACAGCCTGTTCACCGCAGGCCGGGCGGCGATGATGCTCGAAGGGGACTGGCTGGTCAGCCAGCTCAACGGCTCGGGCGCCAATCTCGACGATTACGGCATCTTCCCCTTCCCCACCAATACCGAGCGCCTCTACGGCTTCGCCGAGTACAATTACATCAGCACCAAGAGCAAGAACCCCGACATCGCCGCGAAATTCCTCGACTACTTCCTGTCGACGAAGGTGCAGCAGGATCTGCTCGGCCAGTTGAGCTCGACCTCGGTCAATAAGAACGTCCAATATGCCAATCAGAAGCCGCTCGAGGCGGAATGGCTGGGCATCTTCCAGAAATACGGCAAGGTCTACATGAACGGCGACCAGGCCTTCCCGCTCGATGTGACCACGGAATATTTCCGCGTCATCAATGACGTCGCTTCCGGCAACACCGAGCCGGCCGAGGCGGCCAAGCAGCTGCAGAGCTTCATCGCCAGCAGAACCTGATTCCTCCCAAGCGCCGGCCGATCGACACATCGATCGGTTGGCACCTTCTTTCGCGAGCTGGCTGTAAAGCCCTGCCAGGAGGAAAGCATGTCACTTCGACAATCGACACATGATCCGCGCATGCAGGCGGCGATCCTGCTGTTGCCGGCGCTGGCGATCTACGCGGTTTTCGCGCTCTACCCGATGCTCAACGTCGTCATCCTGAGCTTTCAGAAGTGGAACGGGCTCGATGCCAACCGGCAGTTCGTGGGGATGGCCAATTATTCGGCGATCTTCACCAAGGATCCGGTCTTCTGGGTTGCCTTCCGCAACACGGTGATCTGGACGCTGATGAGCCTGATCTTTCCGCCGATGGTCGGCCTGTTGCTGGCGCTCAGCCTCAACCAGAAGATCTTCGGCCGCAACGGCCTGCGCGCCATCTTCTACCTGCCGGTCATCATCGCGCCGATTGCCGTCGCCACCATGTGGAAGTGGATGTACGATCCATTCTTCGGCCTATTCGCCCAGCTGCTGACCTCCTGGGGCATGCAGGGCTGGATCAAGGACTGGCTTGGGAATAAGGACATCGCGCTTTATTCCGTCTTCGTCGCCTATCTCTGGCAGACGGTCGGCTTTTCGATGGTGCTGTTCCTGGCGGGCCTGCAGAACGTTTCGCAGACGCTCGTCGAAGCGGCGCGCATCGATGGCGCCGGCCGCTGGGCGGTGTTCAAGCATGTGACGCTGCCAGCCCTGCGCCCGACGATCACTATCGTGCTAGTGCTTTCGATCATCTCGTCGCTCAAGGCCTTCGACATCGTCTACGGCCTGACCGGCGGCGGCCCGGCCCAGTCCACCCAAATGCTAGCGCTCTGGGCCTTCACGCAGGCCATGCAGATCTTCGATTTCGGCCGCGGCGCGGCGATCTCGGTCGTGCTGCTGCTGATCACCATGGCCGTCGTCATTCCCTATCTCAGATGGACCCAGAAGCACGAGGAGGTGGAATCGTGACGGCAGTATCGAGTGACCACACCGCCGTGCATCTCGAAGTCCAGCCGTCGTCGATGAAGCGCGATCCCGTTCTGATCGGTCTCTGGATCGCCCTCGTCCTCGTCGCGCTCGTCTGGGTCGCGCCCTTCGTCTTTATCGTCTTCACCTCGCTGAAGACGCCGGCGGCGGTGACGAGCACCGGCGCCTTCATGCCGCCGGCCGAGCTCGCCTTCGAAAATTACAGCGCGGCCTGGAGCCGCGGCAATTTCGCCAACTCCTTCTTCAACAGCGTCATCATCACTGTCATCAAGGTGCCGCTCGGCCTGTTCCTGTCGGCGATGGCCGCCTATGCGCTTGCCAAGATCAGGCTGAAGATCACCAAGGCCCTGCTGCTGCTCGTGGTCTTCGGCACGATGATCCCCTTCCAGGTGATGCTGGCGCCGCTCTTCACGCTCGTCAATTCCTTCGGCCTGATCGATACCTATCCCGGCGTCATCCTTCCCTATATCGCCTTCGGCGTTCCCTATCAGGTTTTCATCCTGCACGGCTTCTTCAAGAGCATTCCGAAGGAACTTTCGGAAGCGGCGCTGATCGACGGGGCAAGCCACTTCACCATCTTCCGCCGGATCTTCCTGCCGGTGTGCTTGCCCGTGCTCGCCGCACTGCTCATCCTCGACTTCGTCTCCACCTGGAACGAATTCGCCATGGCGCTGGTGCTGCTGCAGGACCAGCACATGTGGACGCTGCCGCTTGGCCTGATGTCCTTCCAGGGGCAGTTTTCCAGCAACTACGGCCAGCTCAACGCCGCGATCGTCATGACCGTGCTTCCGGCGACGCTCGTCTATCTCATGTTCCAGCGCTACTTCGTCTCCGGCCTCACCTCCGGCGCCGTCAAGGGCTGATCGCGAAATCATTTTACGAGGAGAGACAGAATGTCCGATGCAACAGTCGAAAAATGGGGTGTGTTCGAGGCCTCCTTCGAAGGGCCTGCCAGCGGCAATCCCTATCTCGACGTGGCATTCGATGCCGTCTTCACCCATAAGAGCCGCGAGGTCCGTGTGCCGGGCTTCTATGACGGCAACGGGACCTACCGCATCCGCTTCATGCCCGATACAGAAGGCGAGTGGTCGTTCAGGACGCGCTCCAGGACGGCAGCACTCGACTGCAAGAGCGGCGCATTGACGGCGACCGCGCCTTCATCAGGCAATCACGGCCCGGTGCGTGTGCGCAATAAATTCCACTTCACCTATGCCGACGGCACCCCGTTCCTCTCCTTCGGAACGACCTGCTATGCCTGGACGCACCAGCCGCTCGACATGCAGAAGCAGACGCTGGCGACGCTTGAGAAGGCGCGCTTCAACAAGCTGCGCATGGGCGTTTTCCCGAAGGATTATCCCTACAACGTCAACGAGCCGCTGCATGCCTGCTTCGAGCGCGGAGCCGACGGCAAAGAGGATTTCAACCGGCCGAACCCCGCCGCATTCCAGCACTTCGAAAAGCAGGTGGCGGCGCTCTGCAATCTCGGCATCGAAGCCGATATCATCATCTTCCACCCCTATGACCGCTGGGGCTATGCCGACATGTCGGCCGAGCAGGATTTCCGTTATGTCGAATATCTCGCCTCCCGCCTTGCCGCCTACCGAAACGTCTGGTGGTCGCTCGCCAACGAATACGATTTCCTCATCGACACCAAACCGATGGAGCAGTGGGACCGCTACTTCCACATTCTGGAGGAAAACGACCCTTACCAGCATCTGCGCTCCATCCATAATGGCGACGTGACCGCGAATTTCGATCATCGCAAGCCGTGGGTCACCCATACCTGCATTCAGAACCCCGACGTGAAGCGCACCCAGGAATGGCGCGATGCCTATGGCAAGCCGGTCGTCAACGATGAGCCGGAATATGAGGGCGACATCCTGCAGTCCTGGGGCAATCTCCATCCGCGCGAGCTCGTGCACCGTTTCTGGATCACCATGGCGCGCGGCGGCTATGCCGGCCATGGCGAGACCTATTCCCATCCCGAAGACCTGATCTGGTGGGCCAAGGGCGGGGAGCTGCGCGGCGAGGCGTGGAAGCGCATCGGCTTCCTCCGCGACCTGCTGGAGGCCGATGTCAGGCACGGGCTGGAGCCGCTCGGCGTCATCGGCGAATGGCCCTGGTCGCGCGTGTCGGGCGCGCGGGATGGCGACGGCGATTTCCGCCTGATCTATTTCGGTGAGCATCAGCCGGTGATCTGGTCCACCGGCCTGCCGGTCGACGGCGACGATTACGATGTCGATATCATCGACACCTGGGAGATGACGATCACGCCGGCCGAGAAGGTGGCGGCACCCGTTCCGCATCCGACGCGTCATGGCTCGGTCGTGCGCGGCGGCAAGCCGGATGCGGCCTTCGGCGTCAAGATCCCGCGCAAGCCGCACCAGGCGCTGCGTGTCCGCAAGAAGCGCTGAAGGAGAAGTTCATGTCTGGCTTGATCATCAGAAACGTCAAAAAATCCTTCGGCCCGGTCGATATCATTCACGGCGTTGACGTCGAGATCGCCCATGGCGAATTCACCATTCTTGTCGGCCCCTCCGGCTGCGGCAAGTCGACCTTGCTGCGCATGATCGCCGGGCTCGAAGACATCAGCGGCGGCGAGATCAGTATCGACGGGCGGGTGGTGAACAACCTCCAGCCAAAGGACCGCGACATCGCGATGGTCTTCCAGAACTACGCCCTCTATCCGCAAATGACTGTCTCCCAGAATATGGGCTTCGCGCTGGAACTTGCCGGCGCCAAGCGCCCGGAGATCGACAGGAAGGTGGGCGAGGCCGCGACGATCCTCGGCCTGCAGCCGCTGCTTGATCGCAAGCCGGCCCAGCTTTCCGGCGGCCAGCGCCAGCGCGTCGCCATGGGCCGCGCCATCGTGCGAGATCCGAAGGTCTTCCTCTTCGATGAGCCGCTCTCCAACCTCGACGCTAAGCTGCGCGTCAAGATGCGCGCCGAGATCAAGGCGCTGCACCAGCGGCTGAAGACCACGATCGTCTACGTCACCCACGACCAGATCGAAGCCATGACCATGGCCGACAAGATCGTCGTGCTACATGGCGGCCGCGTGGAGCAGATCGGCAGCCCACTCGAGCTGTATGATCGCCCCCGGAACGTATTCGTCGCAGGGTTTCTTGGATCCCCAGCCATGAACTTCCTGGAGGGAACCTTGCGGAACTCTGGCAGTCCCGCGCTGACCCTCGCAGGCGGCTCGCGGATAGACCTCTCGCACGCTCCGGGTGCCTCGGCGGGCAGGCCGCTGGTGCTCGGAATTCGTCCGGAGGACATCGCTCTCGGCGGTGAAGACGGCGTGGACGCGATTGTGAGGGTGGTCGAACCAACGGGTTCAGAGACGCATGTTGCCGTGGAGGTAGAGGGCAAGGAGCTAACTTGGGTAGTCCGTGAACGCGTCGAGCTCGTTCCAGAGCAGCGCGTAAAACTGTCCTTCAGTAGCCCAAAGGTTCATTTTTTCGACCGGCAAACTCAACAGCGCATCGAAGCATAACATGCTAGCGAGGATTCACCGGTAATCTCGAAGGTCTTCTTCCGTCCAGGGTGTCGGCTCAGCTGCAGCGTCCGGGTTCATTGCATGTAAGATAGCGACCGCAGAACTGACTGTCCCTAAAAGTCGATGCCCCTGCTCTTGAAGGGATACGAACCTTCGTCCCACTCTCCAGATCCGCTAAGCGCTTGATATTGCGGTATTGCGGGAACGTCGTGGTGGGCGCAGTGTTGCACACCTCCCCACCGTCGTGGTCCGGCGGATCGTGATCATGAAACATGCAGGCATGTTTTCCGAGGGTCTAGCCGGCCGCTATTGGAACATCAACGTCCTGGCTCTGGAAGTGGTCGATCAGAAAGCGGGCGGCCGGTCCTGGAGGTGTGTCCGTTCGGTAAACAGCCTGAAGGCGGTAAGGACCGCCCTTGCAGTCAGGAAGATCAAGGTGCACCAGGCGCCCTGTCTCTATATCATCTCTCACCATTGGTTCAGGCATGTTGCCCCAGCCAATGCCTTCCTTGAGCAGCATATGCTTGGCGCCTAGATCGGCGAGCCGCCAGGTATGGTTCCCGACAACAGCGAACTCGTGGCCCTGAGTGAGAGGCGATCTGTCGGTCAGGACCAATTGGATATGTCCTCGCGCCGCGCCCGGCGGGTGAGATCCGCCAGCTAACGGATGATCCGGTGAAGCGACCGGGATGAGTTTGACAAAACCTACACCGATGCGCTCGAGGCCCGCGATCTCAACATCAAGCGGGCCACTGATGCCGATCGCTGCTGTACGGTTGAGAACAATCTGCGTCACGGCACCCAAGGCTTCGACATAAAGGCGAAGGGAAACGCTCGGAAATTCCTTCCGAAACGCCTTCAGCGCGTCCATGACGCGGGCGGCAGGAAGCATGACGTCCAGCGCAAGGTGCACCTCCGGCTCTACGCCGCGGAGCATGCTCTTCACCTTGGCTCGAAGATTATCGATGCCGTGGGCGACGCTTTTGGCTTCGGCAAGGACTGTCCTTCCCTCCAAAGTCAGCTGCGGCTTCTTCGTGGAAAGTCGGTCGAAGAGCGTAACGCCCAACTGCGCTTCGAGGTTGGCGATCGTGTAGCTGATCACAGAAGTAGCACGGTTGAGCTTCCTGGAAGCCGCCGCGAAGCTCCCTGCCTCAACCACGGTAATGAAGACTTTAAGCTGATCCAGCGTTGGTTGGCCGGGGTCTGACATTTCTAATTCCTCGAACGTTTTCGCCAAAATTATCTGAGTTTTCCGAAACGTCCAGTGGACCTACCTTCATTCCATTGAATTCAACCGCCGGAGCTGACAATGTCCTATTTGTCTAACGCTGACATCGAACAGGTTATCCTGCCCTCGACCCGTGACCTTGGAGGCTTCTCCGTCCGACGAGCCCTGCCGGCGGCTATGCGCCAAATGGTCGGGCCATTCATATTCCTCGACAGTTTCGGACCGGTTCGCTTCGGCGCTGGCGAAGGCATCGACACTCGTCCTCACCCGCATATTGGTCTCTCCACACTCACTTACCTTCTCGAAGGTGAGCTGCTGCATCGTGACAGCGAAAGCTACGTGCAGTCGATCAGCCCCCGGGAAGTCAATCTGATGGTCGCCGGTTCCGGCATTGTTCACTCCGAGCGGACCCCGGAACATATCCGCAAGGACGGAGGCAAGCTCACGGGACTGCAGAGCTGGATCGCTCTTCCTAAGCAATCGGAAGAGACTGCACCGCTTTTTCAGCACCTCGGCGCCAGTGAACTGCCGACGATCAATGGTGAGGGCATCGATATGAAGCTTCTCGCCGGCATCCTGCACGGACGGCGCTCACCTGCCAGCACCTTCTCTGATCTCTTCTCTGCAGAGATCCAGCTTCAGGCTGGAGCACGCTACAGGATCGACGGAGAGCATATCGAGCGAGCGATCTTCGTCGTCACCGGTGCAATCGAGATCATCGGGCAAGACGGTACCTACGGGCCGGATCGTCTTATCGTGTTCAAGCCCGGCGCAGAGATCGTGGTGAAGGCGAACCAGCCAGCCCGGTTTCTTGCCTTCGGAGGCGAGCCGCTTCCTGAAAAGCGGTTCATCCGCTGGAATTTCGTGGCCACGGACCAGGAGCGCATTCGTCATGCTGCCGACCAATGGCGCGAACGGCAATTCCCCGGCGTGCCGGGCGACGACGAGTTCATTCCCCTCCCCGACAACTTCAACTGAAGCCCTATCCAATCAAGGAGAAATACAATGACTACCTATGCAATCATCGGTTCTGGCGCGATCGGCTCTGCACTGGCTGAACGCTTCCACGCTGCACGCGTTGATGCCGTTATCGCCAACACGCGCGGTCCGGGCTCGCTTCAATCGATCACCGACAAGTTCGGCAGCACGGTGAAGGCTGTCGAACTCGATCAGGCTCTTCAATCCGACGTTCTTATTCTGGCCGTGCCATATGACGCTGTACCGGAAGTCGCTAGCAAAAAAGCAGCCTGGGATGGCCGCACCATCGTCGACGCGACAAATGCCATCGACTTTCCCGCTTTCAAACCGCGCGATCTTGGTGGCCGGCTGTCTTCGGAGATCGTCTCCGATCTCTTTCCCGGCGCTCAACTCGTAAAAGCATTCAACACGCTCTCGGCCGCCGTCCTGGCTGCCGATCCGGTGAAAGCGAGCGGAAAGCGCGTTCTCTTCCTATCAGGTAACTTTCCGGAGGCCAGCAAGAAGGTAGCAGATCTGATCGCTCTTTTGGGCTTTGCCCCGTCCGACCTTGGCAGTTTCAAAGCCTCCGGTTCTCTGCAGCATTTCGGGCAGCCGCTGGTCGCGCTCAACCTGTTGAAGGACTGAAATCGTCCCATAGAAAGAGCGAGCGCGCCAAAGGCAACATGGATTTTTGACAACGTGACCGGTCGATAAAATCGAACGTAAC
This sequence comes from Rhizobium fabae, assembly GCF_003985135.1. NCBI lineage: Bacteria > Pseudomonadati > Pseudomonadota > Alphaproteobacteria > Hyphomicrobiales > Rhizobiaceae > Rhizobium > Rhizobium fabae. The sequence continues at coordinate 276,868 of NZ_ML133653.1, read as the reverse complement.
AGATCAAATTATGCAGCTTTTTTCGAATGATGAAAAAGCAGATGTTGCCTCCATCGGAATTCAACCATCCCAACGGAGCAAACAAATGACAAAGGTTCTCGTTCTCTACTACTCGTCCTACGGCCACATCGAGACAATGGCAGGCTCGATCGCAGAAGGGGCAAGAAGCGTCGGCGCCGAAGTAACAATCAAGCGTGTCCCAGAAACCGTCCCGCTTGACGTCGCCGAAAAGGCCCACTTCAAGATCAACCAGGACGCACCGATTGCGACCGTCGCGGAGCTGGCGGACTATGACGCGATCATCGTCGGTACGGGTACTCGCTTCGGCCGCATGTCGTCGCAGATGGCTTCTTTCCTCGACCAGGCCGGTGGCCTGTGGGCACGGGGAGCTCTCAACGGTAAGGTGGGCGCTGCGTTCGCGTCGACAGGTACGCAGCATGGCGGACAGGAAACCACCCTGTTTTCGATCATCACCAACCTCATGCACTTTGGCATGATCATTGTCGGCCTGCCCTATAGCCACCAGGGCCAGATGAGCAGTGAGGAGATTGTTGGCGGCGCTCCTTATGGGGCAACGACAGTTGCCGGTGGCGACGGGTCGCGCCAGCCTTCACAGATCGATCTCGCCGGGGCCTTCCACCAAGGTGAGATCGTCGCCCGCACTGCCGCAGCTCTCGTCGCAGCGCGCGGCTAACCCACCTAACTCACTCTTTAAATTCAGCTCCAACCAGACCAGCCGATTGCGATCGGCTGGCAAGGAGAAGTCATGTCCTCGCTTTTCTCAAACAAGGTCGTCGCGGTCACCGGTGCAGGCTCGGGGATCGGTCGAGCGATAGCACTTGGGCTCGCTCGCGACGGCGCGACAGTGCATCTGGCTGATCGCGATGCCGAGGGTCTCACCCAAACGGCAGAGCTGATCCGCGCCGACGATGGCCGGGCGTTCACAACCGAGCTCGATGTAGCAAGCGAGCTTCAGGTTGTCGAATGGCTCGAGCAGATCGGCAATACATCTGGCCGTCTCGATGCTGCCTTCAACAATGCCGGGATAACCGGCCCTGCAAAGCGGATTGAAGATTACCCACTAGAAGACTTTCAGCGGGTCATCGCAGTCAATCTCCAGAGCGTCTTTCTCGGGATGAAGTACCAGATCCCGCTGATCAGGCGCAGTGGCGGTGGATCTATCGTGAACACGGCTTCCGTCGCTGCTTTGACGGGACCGGGAGGCATGAGTGCCTACGCGGCTTCCAAGCACGGGGTGCAGGGCCTGACCCGGGTTGTCGCGATGGAGAATGCAGCACATGGCATCCGCGTCAACGCGATCGCGCCCGGCTGGACTGAAACGCCCATGGTCGCGGCAAACAGCCGGCAGAACCCGGCTTTTGCGGCGCTCGCTCAGAACGCCATTCCTGCCAAACGCGGCGGCAAGCCGGAGGAAATCGCGGCCGCAGCAATCTGGCTTGCCTCCGACGCTGCCTCCTATGTCACCGGACACATGCTGACCGTCGACGGCGGCATGACGATCGGTGGTTTTGAACTCTGACACCGAACCTTGAAAGGAAAATCCCATGTCAGACCAATCTGAAGCATTGAAAGCAGTCGTCCGCCGCAACACACTCGACGTGCAGTCTGGCGGCAACTTCGAACTTTTTGACGAGCTTTTCGCCGAGGACTTTTTGGACCACACGCCGCAGCCGGGCGGGAGGCCAGACAAGGAAGGAGCGCGTCGCCTTTATCACGCGCTGCGGGAAGCCTTCCCGGACTTCCATGCCGAGATTCACTGGCAAGCGGTCGATGGCGATATCGTCACCACCTTCAAGACTTATCACGGCACACATAAGGGCGTCGTCCTTGGGATCGCGCCAACGGGCCGCCAGATCAAGTTCGAAACTGTCGATGCCATGCGCATTCGCAACGGCCAGATCGTAGAACACTGGGGTGTCGCCAACCTCTATTATCTTCTGCAGCAACTCGACGCCCTGCCCTCCTCGGCCCCCAAAGTGCCGGAACATTAAGGATCACCACAATGAGCAACAGTAACATTCTCGACGGCAAGGTCGTGATCGTAACCGGCGCATCGAGCGGCATTGGGCGTGCAATTGCCATCCGGGCTGCCGAACATGGCGCCAAAGCAGTTATCGTCTCGGACGTGGTGGAAGCACCGCGCGAAGGCGGTGAACCAACTGCCTCCGAGATCAAAAAACTTGGGGCTGAATCCGTTTTCGTGAAAGCAGACGTCAGCCGCAAGGCTGACAACGACGCGCTGGTTGCGGCGGCAGAAGAATTCGGCGGCGTCGATGTCATGGTCGCAAATGCAGGCATTACGCTGAAGACAGACGGGGCGGAGGTTCCGGAAGACGATTACCGCCGCCTGATGTCTGTCAATCTCGATGGCCCGCTGTTTGGCGCGCAGGCAGCTGCACGTCAGATGAAAGCACTCAACAAGCAGGGCAGCATTGTCCTCATGGCAAGCATGGGCGGGATCTCTGGCGCCGGCATCACGGTTGCTTATTCGACCAGCAAGGGCGGCGTTGTGCTGATGGCGAAATCATTGGCCGACGCTCTTGGCCCTGACGGTATCCGCGTCAATGCAGTCGCACCCGGCACCATCGACACCGAGCTTCTTCGCACGAGCCCCGGTATCGCCCAGGCCTCCGAGGGCTTTCGCCAGAGGACGCCGCTTCGCCGGCTTGGCAAACCGGCGGAAGTCGGAGATGCTGTGGCCTTCCTTGGCTCGGATCTATCGAGCTACGTGTCGGGCACCGCGCTCTTGGTGGATGGAGGGCTGCTTTCCGTTATCTGATTTCTCGACCCTCCAGTCGGACCCGCGCCCTCAAAAGCGCGGGTTTTTCTTTGCCTCCATCGTTCGAATTTTTCGACGATAATCCGCGATATTATCCAGCTTTTTCGTTTGATCTGATAATGGCAATTTCTTCTCACGACGCAGCCACGGTGGCTTCGCCCCAACTAAGGAAAACGTTCATGTCCCATTCCGATGCAATCGCTCAGCGCGTTGAAACTCTTTCCCAGTCGGCCCTTTTAAGCGGCGTCACCCCGCTCGCCGGCCGGATCCTTCTGGCGGCCATCTTCCTTCTGTCCGGCATCAGCAAGATCTCTGATCCGGCTGGAACGATCGGCTATATCAATATGGTTGGCCTGCCCTTCCCGCCGCTGTCCTATGGCGCGGCCGTATTGACTGAGATATTGGGCAGCGTTGCCCTGATCCTCGGCTTCCAGACCCGCATCGTCGCCCTGATCCTTGCCCTGTTCAGCGTTGCCACGGCGCTGACGTTCCACAACAATCTCAGCGACCTCAACCAGTTCATCCACTTCTTCAAGAACATCGCAATGGCCGGCGGTCTGCTTCAGGTCGTGGCATTCGGAGCGGGCCGATACAGCCTCGACGCCCGCCGCTAATCGAACCATCCGATCAAAGGAAAAGCCCGGACCATGGTCCGGGCCGGACCATGGTCCGGGCTTCTCGCGTTTTCACTTACCCCATTCCGGACCGCCATCCGTGCAGGTCTGGCCCCCATCGACCTGCAAGACAATCCCGGTTATCCAGGAGGCTTCGTCGCTGGCAAGAAAAGCGACCGCCGAGGCGATCTCTTCGGGTTGGCCTGCCCGTCGCAACGGGATCCGGTCCCACGCCTTTTCGAGAAGCGCGTCGTCATCCATGATAGCATCCACCATTCCCGTAACCGTAAGTCCAGGTGCCACTGTATTGGCTCTGACGCCGAACTTGCCGAGGTCACAGGCCGCTGAGCGGGTCAGATTCGCAACCCCACCCTTTGCGGCATTGTAGGCCGCATGGCTCCAGCCGCCACCAAGGGATGAGACGGAGCCGATGTTAACGATCGAACCCTTGGTCTCCTTCAGATGCGGAACCGCGGCACGGCTCATGTAAAAGACGCCGGAAAGGTCCGAGGCAATGCACTCGTCCCAATCCTGATCGCTTGTCTCCTCGATGGTGCCGACTAGGTTCATGCCCGCAGCATTGACAACAGTGTCGATGCGGCCAAACCGTTCGACCGTTGCTGCGACAAGGGCGTCGCAGTCCGGCCTCGAGGAAACATTTGCGACAAACATACCACTGCGGTCGGCAGGCATTTTGGAGGCAACATCCGACAACCGCTTCTCCGTTCTGCCGGAGATCATCACGGCCGCTCCTTCCTCAAGAAGCCGGTTGGCAATGGCGGCGCCGATACCGGAACCACCGCCGGTCACAATTGCTACTCTTCCTTCAAATCGCTTTGACATGACACACTCCTTCAATCTCCGTGGCGATGGCCGCGGTAGTTTTGGTTTCGTGTTGGTTTTTGACTGGATTGGTTCAGGTTTCCGGGAAGTCGGCCGAACGAGACAAGGCCTCCCAGGCAACAACGTTTGCCTTCAGGTCCTCCGCCTTTTTCAGGGCAGCGTCCACGGCGTCATTGCCGAGCGGAAGATGGTATGGAGGCTGCTCAGCCAGCACGGCTTCCCGGATGGCCTTCGCCGCACGCGCGGGGTCACCGGCCTGCTTTCCGACTGATGCGTGGTAAGCCCGACGCGCCTCGCCCGCTGTACTATCGTACTCGTCGATAGTCGCGGGGGCCTCGTTCGACGAACCTGCCCATTCCGTCCGGAAGGCGCTTGGCTCGATGGTCATGACGTTGATCCCGAGTGGGGCGACTTCTTTTCGGAGCGTATCCGACAGGCCTTCCACGGCAAATTTGGTGGCGCAGTAGTAGCCGACGCCTGTGTAACCGACCAAGCCGCCGATCGATGTCAGATTGACGATCATACCACTGCGCCGGGCTCGCATATGTGGAAGGACCGCATGGATTGTGTTCGCGGTGCCAAAGAAATTGACGTCGAACAGGCGACGGGCATTCTCTTCATCAGTTTCCTCGATCGCACCGAAGAAGCCGATCCCGGCGTTGTTGATCAGGACGTCGATCCGACCGAAGTGTGCTTCCGCGGCGTCGACCACCTTCTGGCACTGATCCCGGTCGATCACGTCGAGTGGAAGGATCAGGGCATCGCCCTTCTGTTCCAGATCCACGATCTTGTCGGTCTTGCGGGCGGTCACGACAACCTTCTCGCCAGCCTCCAGCAGATGTTCCGCGATGTAGCGACCGAAGCCCGTAGAGCATCCGGTTACGAGCCAGACTTTGGGGTTTTGCGTGCTCATTTCATATACTCCTTTCTGTAATAGACCTGCGGGGACTGTTGCTGGTAGCCGCGGATTTTTACGTCTTCGACGCACAGGTCCGGGACCTTCGCCATGAAGGCTTCGACGTAGTTCCTACTCATATGCAGTTTGAAATCCGAGGCATGCCGCCAGTCTTCGAGCACCATCCAGACGTCGGGAACGTCATTGGACTGGTGGATTTCGTAGCGCAGGCAGCCTTCCTCATTGCGCGAGGGGGTGACGAGCTGAAGCAGCTCGGCACCCAGATCCTGAGAACGACCTGGCTTTGCGGTGAAGTAGGCCACGTTGGTCAATTCAGCCATTTCGGGTCTCCTTGGTCAGTAAAGCCGATGCGGTTTTTCAGACGCCGTTGATCGCAACGATACGCGACCCGGCCGCCGCCTGACGTTGAGCCGCAAGCGGCGCATAGTCCGGCGATGCGAAGAGCTCACGGATCGCTTGCCTGTTCGGGAACTCGATGATGAGCATGTTGGTGGCCGTCCAGCCTTCCAGTTCCAGAGGGGCCTCATCGATGGCGATCAGCTTGCCACCAGCTTTGGCAACGAGCGGCAATGCCTTCGATCGGTAGTCTTCGATCGACTTCATATCGTGGATGTCGAGATCAACGACGAGATAAGCAGTCATGGTTTTCTTCCTTTCGTAATGGGTTGCTGGTGCATTTTGGGCCTGGCGCCTCTCAGGGGAGATGGCGCCATTTGACCATCCGATCTCGAAGGTCGAGTGTGCCGCCATCGACGGTGAACGTACCGTCACCCCGGTGATGCATCATTCGACGCTCCTTACGGTCCTCGTTGATCCAGATCCTCGTCGCCTCGAGGATGAAGAGGTTGTAAGGATCCGAGAGCCGCGTATCGACGACCCGGCATTCAATGTTGGCCAGGCAGTCTGAGAGGAGCGGCGGTGATACGTCCTTGGCAGGTCGCGTTTTGAGACCATACCTCTGGAATTTATCCACCCTGTCGCCCGAGCAGTTCCCGACGTCAACAACGGTCTCGGCGAGATCAAGACCGGGTACAGCGATGACACATTCTCCGGTTTTCCGGAGAGCATGATAGCTGTGATCCCAGAGCCCGATGACACAACCGATCAGCGGCGGGTCGTGCTGGATCATCATATGGAAGCCCATCGTCATCACGTTGGGCTTGCCGTCATCGCTCGTCGAGACCATGACGATCGGGCCAGGTTCCAGGACGCGATATGCTTGAGATGCGGGTAATTCCTTCATGACAATCTCCCTTGAGAGGTCCCTGCATCAATGCAGGGACCCTTCAGGACCGGTCTGTTACCAACCCTGTTCTACTGGCAGAACGAACAGTTCGGCGACGTCCACATGCGCCGGGGCCCGGGCTGCGAAGACGATGGTGTCGCCGATGTCCTCGCCCTGAAGGAAGGTCATCTGGCCGGCCAGCTCATCCATCTGCTTGCGGTAGCCCGGATCTGTGATGTGATCGTAGAGCTCGGTTGCAACGGCGCCCGGCTGGATGCAGGTCACGCGAATGCCATGCTTCTGACCGACTTCCATGCGCAGGCCGTCAGAGAAAGCCGTGACCGCATGTTTCGTGGCGCAGTAGACCGACAGGCCCTTGAAGACCTTGCGACCGGCGATAGAGGACATGTTGAACACGTGGCCAGAATGCTGCTTGATCATCTGGGGCAAAACGGCGGCCGTCGTGTTGAGCAGACCCTTCACGTTCACGTCTACCATCCGCTGCCACTCGTCGACTTTGAACTGATCGATATCGGAGAGCGGCATAAGACCGGCATTGTTGACGAGGATGTCGATCGAACCATAGGCATCGATCAGCTTATTCACGCCCGCATCGACCGAGGTCGTGTCAACCACGTCCATTTCGATGACAAGAGCTTCGCCGCCCTTGGCTTCGATCTGTTTCTTGAGATCTTTGAGCTTGTCGGTGCGCCGCGCAGCGATACCGACCTTGGCACCGGCTTCAGCAAGCTTTGCAGCGGTCGCAGCGCCAATGCCACTCGATGCGCCGGTGACCAGTGCGATCTTTCCGTTGAGGTTGGTCATTGTCTTCACTCCTTGTCTGAAGCCCACCACCGCGGTGGGCGTTTCGTTTTGACAAGGAGGAAGTTAAGCCGATCGTCGGCACCCTTCTCTCGGGACCTTGCTCGACCTGTTGCGATATTGCTCGAAATCGCGACAGGTCGAAATTTAGCCTCGCCGATAGTGGCTCGGCGGCAGGCCGGTCTCCCGACGGAAGACCTGGGCGAAGTGGCTCGGGCTCGAATAGCCGACAGACATGCCAATCTCGATGATGCTGGTATCCGTCTCCTGCAGGAGAAGCTGTGCCCGGGCAACACGCTGGCGAATGAAGTAGCGCGAGGGCGAGAGCCCGGTCGCCTTCTTGAACAAACGACTAAAATGAAATTCGCTCATGCCGACCGTCTCAGCCAACTGGGCGAGATTGAACGGCTCGGCTAGATGTTCCTCCAGGTGGGCCACGGCCCGACGGAGCTTAAAGCCAGGGAGCGCGTTCTGCCGATCGTCGGTAGCTTCACTCGCCGCGTAATTCCGGATCAGGTGCACGGCAAGGGACTGGGCGAGGCCCTGAATGAACAGCTGGCTCCCTTTCCCTTCAGACGTCAACTCCTGATGGATTAACGCAAGAATGTGTGACAGCTGCGTGTCCTTGCCCCCGGAAATGTCGCGAAGTGCAGGAGGGGCGGCGCAGCCCAGCACGTCGTAGGCGACACGCTCGAACACCGGAACGGAGAGATAAAGGTGCATGACCTGGAAGGGCGCTTCTCCGATTGCGCGCCAGCGCATCTCGTAGGGCGTGGGGGAGCGGGTCAGAAAGAAATCCCCGACCGTGACCGTGTTGGCGACCCAGTCGCCGTCAAGGTCACGTTCCTCAACGACGGCTTCGCCCGACATCACCCAAACGATTAGTGGCTCTGCGACAGCGGGAACGAGAAAGGGTTCCTGCTTATTGAGACGTGAATAGACCTGCACGAACATGTCATTCCACGCCGGACTATCGCCACTAACAAGCGTGCGACCGGCTATATACTGTTCAAGCCCGAGCGGGGACGTCCGCTCGGGCCTTGCAATGACCTCTTCCAGTTCGGGCGCGAGTGCCGCTGGATAAATGGGCTTTCCAGCAACAGCTGGGATTGAGGACAAAACGTTTTGACGGGACGGTTCGATATCTGCCAATGCGGACCCTCTCTTGAAACGATAGCTGCCTGCGTTGCCTAACGGTTCAATGGAAGTTGTCCCGGTTCACATCTCCGCCCACAACCATCACCAATGATGCAAGGCAGCATTTGGTTTCGTGCGACAGGAAGACAAGGCCGGTTTCGTCCGACTTTTGAGGCAGATGAAATCCGCATCAAGTCGAATGTCAGTATCTCCGGGTTCGTGGCACCATTCGCAAAACTTCCAAACACATTTTTTTGAGAAGCGACGGCAAGGTAGCATCAAACGCAAGGTGAAACGAGAGAATCGTCACACTGCCAAAGGGCTGGAACCCAACGCCTCAGTTCATCACGAAGCGTTGTCAGCAGCCTGCTTTTCGTTGAATAACGAGATACGGTCATGGGCAATCAGCAGAGCTTTTTCGATCAATGGATAGCCAGCATAGGGAATGACGTTGAAGAGGGTCTCGATAATTTCTTCCCGGGTGGCCCCGAGATTGAGAGCTGCATCGACATGGACGCCCAGCGGCTTTTCCGCCGCGATAGTTCCCTGGGCGGCGAGAGCAGAGATTGCACCCAGCTCGCGTCCCTTGGGGTCAAGCGCTGAGCGGGAAAAGATATCACCGTAGCAATGCGCAACAATAAGCCTACCCAGACCAGGAGCAATATCCTTGAAGCTGTCGACCACATCAGCGCCGGATCCTCCTGATGTTGCGGCAAGTGTTGCGGCCCCGCTCATGAAGCGCTTCTCATCATCTTTGGTGGTCTGGACTCTTTTCTGGGTATTCGCTTGTGGTCGTTCGGAAGCCGCCAGGACATTGTTCGCTCTGCCGGCAGCGTTGAGCGCTGCAGGGAACCCGGAATAGACGCTCAGTTGGATAACCATTTCGACAATGTCGCTGTGGGTTGCGCCCGTAGCCAAAGCCGAAGCGATGTGGGCGTCGAAACTCGCCCCCACCTTCCCCCTCGCCCCGAGCATTGCAGCGGACGCGAGATGGGCCAGCCTCGGCTCCAGGTGCACGGCGCAGAAGATCTCTTCGTCAAGGACCTGTTCGCGCCACTTCAGGAACTCGGGCGCAACTCGATCAAGGACAGCGAGACGGTCGGAGGAGATATCCGGGATGGCAGGTGATGCCTGAGCCTCCGTGGCATTATTGGTTTCGCCCCGGTCGGCGAGAATATCGCGGACGATGGGAACGGCGTTGATCGCCGTCGGAAACCCGATAAGACCCGCGGAAATAAACAACAGGTCGACAACATCATCGGGGGTTCCCCCGGCATTCAATAATCCGTTGAGGTGAAAAGACAGCTGAGATTGCGCCGATCCGTGGGCCAGCAACGTGGCCGTGGTCAGAATCTGGCGTGTTCGCAGATCAAGACCATCCCGCGATAGCACATCACCATAGGGATATTGGATGGTGAACCGCGCCAGATCTTCCGAGAAACGCGCTAGCTGGCTTACCGGCCCTCCAAAATTCTCACCTCCGATCTGTTTGAGAACGGCAAGACCACGAAGGTGTTTTTGTCTGTCTTCTGGCGAGGCCAAATTCACGAGCTGCTCTTCGATGTTACTCATTATCATAGCTTTCTTTTGATCTGGTTTTCACGGGCACAGATGTTCCCATCGAGTGAAAGAATTGGACCACGCCGGCATTCGCTATGCCGACGTGGTGTCCAGACTACGGCTTGCGATAGAGAACCATTCCCGCGTGGTACAGGACGCCATCGACGAAATCGCCGTCGGCAGTAAAGCCGGTGTCGTCCCAGTACTCGATGTGATCTCCCGACACCTCGTATCGTCCTTGATAGGCACTTTCGCGTCGGCCACGGGCCTCGTCGTAGCGGCCGTTCGGAAGCAACTGGTGCCGGATGCGGCCGTCTGCGGTCTGCCACATGCCGACATAAGGGTGTGAAGGCGTTGCGGTCGTCATTGTGCCGCCTCCGTCTTGCCCAGGAAAGACTGAATGGTCTCGGGTTCGACGACCCAGGCGTAGTTCAGTTCGTGCCGGATCTTCCATTTGCCACCAGTGCATTCCCAGCCCAGCTGCGAGCGGCCATCAAAAGCGATCACCTTGCCGTCAAAACGATCAATGCGGCCAACGAAGCCAAGAGTCGTCGAAGCAACTGTGTCGCCGACGATTGCGTCATGGCCTCCGGTCAATCCGTGGCGAACGGATCGGGCGGCGTTCTGCAATGCCTCCCAGTTGGCGCCGTAGCGAGCCGAATTGTCAAAGAGCTGTGTGCTACCAGGCGCAAAATTGTCGTAGAAAACCCCCTTGGTGTTTTCCAGGTCGTAATATTTGTTCAGCTTTTCTGCGAACACGAATTTACCATCGCCTTCATGACGCTCCCAGCCCTTCATGATCCAGTCGGCATGGAGCCCGAGAGGAGCCTCGGCGCCTTCCCGGGGGCACGTGCTATCCTGTGCAGCGACAGGTCCGGCGCAGATCCCCAGAACCAATGCTGCTGCGAGCGTGATCTTGATGTTCGTCATTGGAATATCTCCTTCGATGATCGTTGTTTGTTGCCTGCCGTGCTGTGCGAGATGCGTTTGTCGGCCACGAGCAATAGGTAGACAAATTTGATTGTCGCTTGTATTCCCTTTCCGCTAACGTGATTGGTTAGCAGGATGCGACAATGACAATTGACCTAAACTTGGTGCCAGTGTTTCTGGCGGTCGCCGAAGAGGGGAACTTCAGGGCCGCGGCCGACCGGCTGGGGGTTACACGCTCGGCCGTAAGCCAGGGCATCCGCCGGCTCGAGGATATCTGCGGCATCGCGCTCGTCAGCCGCACGACCCGTAGTGTGCGGCTGACCGAGGCGGGCAACCGCTTCCGCGAAACACTGTCCCAACCAATGGCAGAGGTCAGATCTGCGTTCGAGAATGTAGCGGGTGACGCAAGACCGAGCGGCTTGCTGCGGATCGCGGTGACATCGATTGCCGAACAGTTTTTGTCCGGCCCGCTGATCGCGTCCTTCGCTGAAGCCCATCCCCGCATCACGATCGACGTCACGGTGACCGACGACGTCTTTGACATTGTAGCTGCCGGCTTCGATGCGGGGGTCCGGCTGGGTGATGTGATCGAGCAGGACATGGTCGCGGTGCCACTGACGAAAGAAGAGCGAGAAGTGGTCGTCGCGACGCCGCAATACTTCGAGGTCCACGGAATGCCCCGCCATCCTCGGGACCTCGTACGTCATCGCTGTATCGGTTGGCGACCGTCTCCCAGTGCTGCGCCGTACCGGTGGGAGTTCGAGGAGGATGGCCTACCTCTCGACGTCGCCGTTGAGCCGCAAATCACCACCAACGATCTGTATCTGATGATCCGGACTGCGCTCGCTGGCGGCGGTATTACATTTGCGCTGGAAGAGACGTTTCGTTCCTACATCGAACGAGGCGAGCTGATCACAGCGCTAGAGGACTATTTGCCCCCGTTTCCAGGGTTTTTCCTTTACTTCCCCAACCGCCGCAATATGGCGCCCAAGCTGCGAGCGCTCATTGACCACGTTCGTGCATTCAAACCGCCGTCATCCTAGCCGTCAGTCAACAGGGCACACTGGGTTTTGTGCCTCTGGTTGGACACGTATAATGCCCAGCTATTCGCTAATTCGGCCGGCCCGAACCACGCCAAGGTGGCGCAGATTGGTGAGAATGGACACGCGGCTCCAGAATGTCGAAAGCGGCAAGGCCCGCGGCGAAAACGACGTTCGTCACGATCGAAGAAGAGGCTGGCGTGCAGCCTCTTCACGGATTCGCATGTTTCGCCGTATTAGAGCCGGCTGTCAGACCTTAAGCGTAGTTGATGGGCAGCCAGTCATAATTCGTGCTGTCTTTGCGGACATGGCCAATGCCCGGAAAGGCGATATGCGCGCCTGCCACCAGATATTTGCCCTCCACCGCCTGCTTGAACGCAGTGTCCCGTGCAAGCACAGCGGCTTTCTGGTCGATATCGAATTCGATCGCGACTCCGGGTTCATCGAACTGCAGGATCTCGCCATGGGTGATGTCACCCCAGAATACAATCTTCTGGCCTTCGCTCTCCAGTGTGATGGCACTGTGGCCCGGCGTATGTCCCGCATAAAGAATGGAACCAAGACCGGGAACAGGCGCTGCGTTATCCGCGAAGGTTTCGAATTTTCCGGCTTCCACGTATGGCCTCACGCACTGATCCGCCTCGCCAAAATGCTGCTTGACGATGCCTGTCGCCGCCTTGGCGTTTGCCGCATTCAGCCAGAATTTTGCCTCTCGTTCATTGACCCGCAAGGTGGCGTTCGAGAAGGTGCGTTTGCCTTTGCTCATCAACCCGCCGGAGTGATCGGTATGAATATGGGTGAGAACGACGTCGTCGATCTCATCCAGCTTGTAACCGGATGCCTCAATGTTCGAAGCGAGCCTGCCGAGTGAGGGGCCTAGATAGGTACCGGTGCCTGCGTCAATCAGCACCAGTCTTTCGCCGGTGTTGACGAGGAACGCGTTGACGGAAGTTGGTACCAGTTCGGGCAGAAAGGCATCATTCAAAGCGTCCTGCGCGTGGTGTTCGCTCGTGTTTGTGTAGAGCTTGGCGAGCGGCAGGGCGATGGTGCCGTCCGACAGGGCTGTGACCTCTACGGAGCCGATCTTCAGCCGGTAGAAACCCGGTGAAGGAACAGGGGCAAAAGGTGCCTTGGCGAAGACGATTGATGGTGCCACGAAGGGTGCTGTGACGAGGCCGGTGAGAGCGCTTTTGAGAATGGAACGACGGGATGGCACCGGTTTGCTCCTTATGTGAGGGTGCGGAACGACTTGCAAGTTCCTGAACATCAGCTAACGATGCCTCAGTCAGCAATCAAATCGATACCGTTCATGCAAGTCATCGATCATTTCAATCTTCGTTCATTCGACCTCAATCTTCTTGTCGCTTTCGACGCGATGATGGAAGAGATGAGCGTCACCCGGGCAGCCCAGCGGCTGAAAATTCAGCAGCCTGCGATGAGCCACAACATAGCGACCCTGCGCACGCTGTTTCAGGATGAGCTTTTCATCCGTGTCGGTCAGGTGATGAAGCCCACGGCACGGGCGCTCAATTTGTCCGGCCCGGTACGGCAGGCTCTGCGGCAGGCGCAGGCGGCCGTGTTGATGGCGGATGCATTCGATCCAGCCACCGAGCAACGCACATTCCGGCTGGGGCTTTCCAGCGAGGTGGAACTGCTATTGCTGCCCGATCTGACGGCGCGGTTGCGGGATATCGCGCCGGGCATCCGTATTCTCGCCCGCGGTGGTGATGCGCAGGAGGTCGACGCGATGCTGGATGCGGGCGTCATCGATCTTTCCGTGGGGTGCAGTTATCTGCCGGACTCACGGCACCTTTGCGAGCCGCTGTATCAGTCCAGCGTATTGTGCTGTTTCAATCCCCAATTGCTGAAGCTTTCCAATCCGGTGAATCTTGATGCTTATATGGCCGCTCAACACGCGGTGATTTCGCAGACTGACAGTCTGCATGGCTGCGTCAAGGATGCGCTAGAGCATGCAGGTGCAGAACTGGAAGTCGTGGCGGCAGCTCCCGATTTCATGTCGATATTGGCCACCGCGCGTTCATCTGCAGTGATTGCCACCGTATCGTCGCGCATCGCGCTTCGTTATGGGCCGCTGTTAGGACTTGAGGTCAGCCCGGTGCCATTGGCACTTTCTTTTCCACCCGTGGCAATGGTTTGGCCGCTCCACACGGACAGTGATCTCGGCTGCGCATGGCTGCGGCAGCAAATCCGTGAGGCGATACTGGGGACGAACGGGAGCAACGGTGCGGATATTGCAGCGTGATTCCATAAAGACCAGCGTGCCTTTGATGGCCTCGCCTTGAAGCGATTAGAACCGCCGATCACAGCCAATCCACGATTCGCACGAAAGCGCCTTCTGCCAAAGAGCGCCACGATGACCCAGGGGACGAAGGGGATGGCCTCCAAGACGACGAATTCCGGCAGCTATCCGTCTGCGATTTTTTAACGCGCGACGCGGCGGCCATCAACTGGCCGGCCCGATTTAACTCCAGCCTTGGATCGAACCGGCTGCACGCTGCTTTTCCTTGATTTTCTCCGGAAGAAAAGGAGGGCCACCAAAATGACGAATACGACAACGAGGTAACCGGAACTGTCTCCGCTCTTGCTCCCACTTCGGTTTGCGACGGGGATGGCGGGAGCCGGCGACGACACTTGCGGCGAAAGGCTCACAGGCTCGGAAGAAAGGACCTCAGGCTTTGGATCGACCGAAGGCATGATGGGTACCGCAACCACATCCGCCGGCAGCGCGGCAGGCTGCGCATCGGCATTCGAACTAGGAAACAGCGCCTTCAGCGAATCCTGGGTCACGACGCCGGAAGGCGCCAGCCGATGGGCACGCTGAAATCCCTTGAGTGCGGCGACCGATTTCGATCCCCAGATCCCGTCTGGCGTGCCCGCGTCGAAACCCTGATCGGCGAGCGCCTTCTGGACGTCGCGGACCGGCCTGATTTCGGCGTAGGCCTGCCCTGTCGAGATCGCGCACAACATGCACACAACCACCGATGCCGAGAATTTCGCCTTGATTTCCATGTCACTCATCCCCCGAGACGGGTGACTATACACCGCTGGGTTGACGCGCCAATGCTCTCGGCCCTCCCGCAACACTATCCTGTTGGCGCAAAGTCCAAAAAAAGTCGGTATCAACTTCGGCGTTCAGATTCAGGAATCATCGCAACCAATCTATGCTATCACCTTCTGGTTGCTCCTCAGGATGACACAAGTGAACCTGGACATCGCGCCGATCTTCCGGCCCTACCTTGATGAAGCCATAGCGCGCTTCTCCTATCTGCATCCCGAGGTGGCCGTCACCACCACGGAGGGCGGCGTCGAGGTGAGCAGTTCCGACCTCGATCTGATCGCCGCATTTCGGCATACGCTTTATCGCCAGAAGATCCATCGTGAGACCGATATGCTTCGCCGGGCAGTCATCGAAAGACTGCTGCGATGACCGTGATGCCGCTGAAGTTCCGGCCGATCAGCACGGAAGGCTTCATCTTTTGCGATGACGCCGGAGGATTCTTTCGTTCCAACGAGACGTTTCTCGATCGCTACGTCGAGGACAGGCTGGCGCCCGGCGATGAGGCTTTTCTCAAGATGAACGGGCATGCTTTCGAAAAGAGCGGCGACCTCGCCTATAGTGCCTTCGCCTACCGATGGGCCAAGCGTCTGCACGCCCCTTCCGAGCTCGACTACCTCATTCTCGTGCCCACACTGCGCTGCAATCTCTCCTGCGCCTACTGCCAGGTCAGCCGTGTCAACGAAGACACCCCCGGACATGATTGGGATGAGGCAACGCTCAATGCCGTCCTCGGCTTCCTCGACGGGCTCTCGACGAGAACGATCAAGATCGAATTCCAGGGCGGCGAGCCCCTCCTTCGACTGGACATTCTAAAGGAGGTCCGCGCCTTTGCGCGGCAGCGTTTCGAGAAGGCGCAATTCGTCGTCTGTACCAATCTTCAGGAGGTGAGCGAGGATGCCTGGGATTTCCTGTCGTCACAAGATACCTCCATCAGCACCTCGCTCGATCCTACAATCGACTTGCATCAACGACAGCGGACCGAAAGCGCTGCGACGACGCAACGGTTCCTCCGGCACCTGGCACGTGCGACGGACGCCTGGCCCGAGCGGGTATCAGCACTACCAACCTTCGACGTCGATGCCCTGCCCGATCCCTACGACGTCATCGACCTCTACTCGACCTTTGGCTTCCGGTCGATCTATCTACGCCCGGTCAATCATCAGGGCTTTGCCCGAAAACGCTTCCGCACAAAGGATGTCGCCGCTAGCTGGAGCGACTATGTCCGTCGGTTCATCATGTCCCTCATCGAACATAACGCGACATCGGAGCGGACCATAGAGGAGTTCTATTTCTCCCACTGTCTGCGGCGTGTCGTGCGCGGCGGTCATGACAATCATGTCGACCTCAGGAACCCCAATATCGTCGGCAGAAGTTATTTGGTGATTGACCACGACGGTTCGTTCTACCCGACCGACGAGGCGCGCATGATCAGCCGGCTCGGCCAGATCGATCTGCGCATGGGCGACGTCCGCGCGGGGCTGGATCGGACAATCGTCGATGTGCTGAATATGGAGGCGCTCAATCTCTTCGACGCAGACTGCGTGCACTGTCCCTATCAGGCCTTCTGCGGCGTCGACCTCATCGACGACCTCTCCAGACATGGGCGGATCGATCTGCCCCGCCACCAAACCGACTTCTGCCAGCGGCATACAGCCATCTTCGATCTCGTTTTCGAGCTGCTTTTTTCCGACGACCCGAAGGTGCGAAGATCGATCGGGCTATGGTCGGGCCTGGAGGAGATCGATCCGCTATTGACAAAGGTCCACTCATGATCGACCTGCGCATCAAGGTCGAGCCGCTTCCGATCGTCGATCCTCTCATCGTCAGACTTCGGAACATGGCAGACGATCTCGGGCCGAATGACGCTGTCCTAATCGGGACCGATGGAGCTCGGCGGGAATACGACTTCCAGGGCTTCTCGCTCACTCTGCATGCGGCGGATGGTGTCCCGCTCGACAACGACGTCATCATGGTTCTGCCGGGACAGGCAAGCGCCCGGCGGCTGATCAGGGCGGATTCGCAGCACAACACGTTTCTGATCACCGAGCAGTGCGACCAACTATGTATCATGTGCTCGCAGCCTCCGAAGAAGAACCATGTCGACCTGTTTGCGGAACTCGAGACCGCCGCCTCGCTCGCGCCGACGAATGCCTATATCGGCCTCTCGGGCGGCGAGCCTCTCCTTCACAAGAAGAAGCTCTTCGGCATGCTGCGGTCGCTGGCAAAAACCCGGCCCGACCTGAAATTCCATATCCTGTCGAACGGCCAGCATTTCGACGAAATGGACATCGCCACGCTCCAAGAGATCGGCCCCGAGCGCATCCTCTGGGGTATCCCGCTCTATGCGGCTGAGACAGAACTCCACGACGCCATCGTCAACAAGCAGGGTGCCTTCGACCGGCTCCTCCAATCCTTCGCTATCCTGTTCGAGGCAGGTGCCGCCATCGAGCTTCGAACGGTCGTGATGCAGCAGAATGACATCAACCTACCTGCGCTGGCCGGCTTCGTCGGCACCGCCCTGCCCTTCGTCGAACGCTGGGCCATCATGCAGCTCGAAAACATCGGTTTCGGCCGCATGAACTGGGATTTGAGCTTCAAGGACACCTCGACGGATTTCGACAATCTCGCGCGCGCCATCAATATCGCGACCGCAAGAGATGTGCCGGTCCAGCTCTATAATTTCCCGCTCTGCTCGGTCCCGGAGCGCTACCGCCACCTCGCGGCAGCGTCGATCTCCGACTGGAAGAACAGGCAGGAGCCCTTCTGCACAAATTGCTCCGCACGGCAGCGGTGCGGAGGCTTCTTCGAATGGTATGATCATAGCAAAGGTTTCAGGGGGCTGGGGCCGATATGAAACGACGCGTATTTCTCATCCCGTCGCTGTTGGCGGCAGGATTCCTGCCGGTAAAGACCGACGCCATGCCGCTTGATCCGATCGTCAAGAAGCCAGACCCGCATTCGATCCTCGAGCGGCTGAAGATCAGGCATCTTTATTCGCTGGCCGGCCACCGCTCCCATTCGAGCCACAGCTCGCACAGCTCCCATTCCAGCCATCGGTCGGGCAGTGGCGGAGGCTACCTGCCGAGCACGACCTATAGGAGCCCCTCCTACAGTGAACCCTCGCCACCGCCGCCACCTCGCTACACCGCGCCAACCTATTCCCCACCGGCAGCTCTGATTGCACCGCCTGCTCCTGTGCCGGCCACTCCGCAGCAGATGGCACCCGCGAAAACACTTCCCGGAAACTCGAACAAGTTCATGCGGATCGTCATCCAGGTGCAGTCGGGATTGACGGCCTACGGTTATTACGCTGGCGCCCTGACTGGTGTCGTCAATGAGGACACGCGCGCTGCGCTGAGCCAGATGCAGAAGGACAACAACCTCAAGATAACCGGCACGATAACGACAGAGGTCTTGAACGCATTTGGGATTGCAGCACAATAGCGATTGGAATGCCCTGCCGCTCTATGCGCAGCGCTTTTCCGACATAACGGCGATAGTAGTCAAGCCCCATTACAGCCATCATCGCCTTGTTTTTATTCTATTTATTTCGAGTCTAGATGCGTAAGCAATCGCGATCCCGACAAAAGGGGGATAAAGACAGGGCGCCGTATCTAGGTCATCGGGGCGACCTGCTTCTCCCTCGCCGCATTCAAAACGCAGATAAAACGCGTCGCTCACTTCTTATTACCATCGCATTGTTTTTGCTGAAAAAAATCGCCCCTCTCACCTGAGTGGACCGTGACGATAGGGGCGAATCTGATATAAGGGGGATAAAACGAGGAAACGAAATGCCTATCCATGATCCATGCGCTTTGCTCAACCGGTTGCTTCAAGAGCCGAACGAAAGTGGGTGGCTGGAATTCAAGGTCAATAACAAGGATCCGCGCGAGATTGGTGAGTATGTTTCCAGCCTCGCGAATTCAGCCATGCTGGCTGGGAGGGATCGTGCTTTCCTTGTCTTCGGCGTGGAGGACCGCTCGAAAGAACGGTGGGGACCGAACTCCGTTTGCAAAAGTTAAAGCAGGGGAACGAGGATTTTACAAATTGGCTGAGCCGGATGATCGAGCCGCGTGTCCTCATCGAGGTTCTGGATTTCTCGTGCGATGGCCTTGCCTATTCCGTCATTGCCATCGAACCGTCCTATGAACGGCCCGTAAAATTCAGCGGTGTGGAATTCATCCGGATTGGGGAGAACAAGAAAAAGCTCGCCGAGTTTCCGGAACATGAGCGGGCGCTGTGGATAGCGACCGGAGGCGCCGCTTCGAGACAGCCGTAGCTGCATCCAACGTGACCACGGAAGATGTTTTCGCGCTCCTGGATCCGGATCCTATGTTCGATTTGACCGGCGAGCCAAGGCCCAAGAACCAAGAAGAGGTGACCCGCAAGATGGCGGATCGAGGGTTTGTTCTGGATAATCTTGAGGGCCGGTTCGACATTACCAACCTCGGCGCCATCATGCTGGCCCGCGACGTCACGGCCTTTCCCTCCATCGCCGGGAAAGCCGTTCGCATCGTCAAATATACCGGCCGCGATAAATCTCGATCCGACTTCGAACAGGAAGGCAAGAAGGGCTACGGGCGATGTCACGTTGTTTCGTCAGTGATCGAAGAGGCTGTGGATCTGCGAAATCAGGCACGTGCGCCGGTCACGGCCTTCCACTGTGCCATGGCGCGGATTCGATGGATGTGGGTGGCAAGAGCTGAGCATATTTGAGGTGGTGCGACGAAGAGATTTCTGACTGCCGAAAAGATCGATACGAAGCGCTGCACGCCGCCGGCCGATCGAAATCCCTGCATCATCCGTTCTCGTTTTCGCAGCGGTAGGTGAGAGTTCTCCGCCCGGTTGTTGAGACCCTTGTGAGATCGATGTTCGACATCTGGCATGACTTCCCGCTTTGCCGCGCCGTACGAGCGCAGTTTGTCGGTGACGATGCGCTTCGGCATGAGACCTTGCTTCCTTAGCAGCCTGATCAGCAATCGCTTGGCGGCCTTGGTATCGCGGCGGGTCTGGACGATCTCATCGAGAACATAGCCATCCTGATCGACGGCGCGCCACAGCCAGTGCTTTCGTCCGGCGATGCAAATCACCACCTCATCCAGATGCCAGATGTCTACTCGCGAGGGCTTCTTGCGGCGCAGTTGCTTTGCATAGGTCGGACCGAATTTGCGGCCCCATCGCCGGATCGTTTCATACGACACAACAACCCCGCGCTCCAACAGCATCTCCTCAACCAGCCGCAGGCTCAAAGGGAACCGGAAATACAGCCAGACCGCGCGGGCGATGATCTGCGGCGGAAAGCGGTGGTTCTTGTAGCTGATGGTACGTTCGCTCATCCCCGCCCAGTTATCCGCGAACCGTTAAGCCACAGACAACGTGACATCGCCCATTGAAACCATAAGCGAAGCTGACCTTCGCTCGGTGGAAACCGAGTGGAAGCCAGTAACCAACGCGAAAATCAGAGAGCTCATGGCGCAGGGCCGGAGCCCCGCCGATTGGCCAGAAGGCTGGCATTGGAAATGGAGAGAGAAGGTAAGCGCGATCACCGGCTTGCTGGCTTTCCAAACGTTTGCGCTTCGCTGCGAAGGCAAGCTCCAGGGTTTGATGCAACTCAACACCGCACGCGGTCGCTGCCGTGTCCCAGAACAGGCAGGCAAGGATTTGGTCTATGTCGATTATGTCGAGACAGCTCCTTGGAACCGTAAAGCTATTGTTGGCACACCCCGTTTCGGCGGCGTCGGCACCATCATGATCCGCGCCGCGATTGAAATCAGTCGAGACCACGAGTTACGCGGTCGCATCGGCCTCCATTCTCTGCCGAGTGCGGAGGCCTTTTATGCGACTGCGTGCGGCATGACCGATCTTGGCCTCGACGGAACCTATGAAGGATTGAGATACTTTGAGATGACGTCGGCTCAGGCCGATGCCTTCTCAGGATAGGAACAGCCATGAAACTCGAAATCACGAGGGAATGGTTCGAACGCAGAGCCAAGTTGGAGGGCGATCTTGAGATTTCCGCCGGCCGGCTCGCCAGGGACCCAGCCCCAGAACAAACACAACTCGAAAACTCAAACGATGAAACGCCCGATCCGATGCGTATGGCATTTGGCTCGCTTGTTGAAACCATGCGGCGCCAGAAGGGGCTTTCCATCGAAAAGCTTGCCGAGCGCGTCGATCTTGAAGTGTCCGACGTCATGCGAATAGAGCGTGATGCTCACTTCAGACCTGAGCCGCGGGTAGTTTTCCGGATCGCCGAAACGTTCAATCTGCCTGGCAAAGCGTTGCAGCAACTCTCTGGAAACACCGTTCCCCGCCCGGGTCTGCAGGAGCATGCGCTTAGATTTGCAGCTCGATCGGGTGACTCCCCACAAAAGCTGTCCCGCGAGGAGCAGCGGGCACTTGCGGAATTCATAGCGTATTTGGAAAAGCAACAAGGCTGATGAAGTGCGTAACATTATCCTCAGCCGCGGAACGGCGTCCGATATCGACAAGCAGGTCAGCAAGGTTCTAAAGGGGCTCGGGAATCCAGAGCCTCCGCTGCAGCTTGATGACGTGCGCGAACTTCTCAAGCTCGATCGGCGATACTACTCGACAACGGACGACAGCTTTCTTCGCGAGACGATAAGCAAACTGACCGTGGCCGGGGCACAAGTCATAAAGCGCCCCGGCCTCATCCTCGATGCCGTAAAAAAGTTCGATCTCCGGGCACTCTATCTGCCGGATCGAAAAAGAATTTTGCTGGATAACGCACAACCTGATGCAAAGCAGCGCTGGAACGAGGCACACGAGATTGGCCACAGCCTCATTCCGTGGCACGAAGATCTGATGCTTGGTGATCAGGAGCAGACTCTCACCCCGGGGTGCCATGATCAAATCGAGGCCGAGGCGAATTACGCTGCAGGCCAGCTTCTATTTCTGCAGTCTCAATTTCAAATCGCCGCGAACGATTCTGCGCCTGGTCTGGATTCCGTTCGCTCCCTCAAAGGCGCCTTCGGAAATACCTACACCACGACATTTTGGAGGTTTATCGAGGATTCTCATCGTGATGTCCCAATGATCGGCTTGATCGGCGCCCATCCGCGCTATCCAAAACAAGGTCAATCAGACTTCCGCCACATTATAGAATCCCCGGCTTACAGGGCAATGTTTGAGAGCCTTCCGGGCGAACGTCTGCTGCAGGCCATGCGAACCTATTGCCAATATCGAAAACGCGGCCCTCTTGGTGCGGGCGAAGTCAACCTCGTCGATAAGCGCGGCGAGACGCATGTTTTTCTCTTCGAAACGTTCTGCAACACATACGATTGCCTCACATTGGCAACTTATCAGCGCCCTCATGCGAGGGTCGTGGGTTTTTAATGACCGCCGCTTTCCAATTCTTCGAATTGAAGGGCTACAAAGAAACACGGCAGAAATACACATGGATGGAAAAATCCGCAGGAAAATTCTTCTTACAGCTGTAATTGCCGCTGCGACAGGATTGCTACTTCCGTCGATTTTCGGCCAGCCGCGAATTGGTAACGCTGGTGGCGATCCGTGGCGGAACTTCATCTACGACTTCCAGACACTCATTGCGGGCTTCTTTGCAGTTGGCGCAGCGTTCGTTACGTTCCACCAGATGCAACGGTTCGATGCTCGGAGCGAAAAGCGTCACGAGGAACAGATCAAATTGGCGTTGCGGCCGGATGTGCTTCGTATGCAGCGAGCAAATAGTCCAAGCGTTGAAACCATGAGAGAGTGGCGCGACGATATGCGCAGAATAAGCTCGAAATGGAGACCAGATCATCTGCAGGAAGACACCATCCCGGCACGAGGAACTATCATAGGCCTCGCAGATGGTTTCGAGGAAGAAATAAGCCGGCCAACTTTTCAGGAAGCCACACACCTCTTCAGCGGTAAGATGACCACACTAATCGAGATTATCCTTTCCGAAGTACACCAGAAGCCGTCAGGGACTGATGACGCCGCTAAACTCGAGACGTGGACATATGGAATTCTTGGTTGGGTCGATATGTTCCTCGAGGAGTTCGATCAACTCTACGCCTCATACAATAGGCAGGCATTCATCTGAGATCGCCGGCATCTCATTCAGTGGTTATCCGGTCCCTGCGAAGCCGAGGAATTGATGATTAGAAAGGTCGTCGACAGCAATGCGATGCAATCGGACGCGCTCCGATCCTTTCTGAGCGCCTCTGCGAGCAACTATGCCGTGCTAAATGATTATGCCGCGATGGAGGCTTATAAGGGCAACACGCTGACATCTGTCTTCCGTTCCATGAGGATAGCTTCTGAATTTCCACAACAGATCATCATCCTGAAAACGACCGGTCGCATCTGCTCACTTGCTGGACGCACACAAGGCCTGCAGCGTCGGATGATTGAAGAGCGCCAGACCCGTGACTTCCCGAAATTTTGTCGCCGACTGCGAGCCGCTGAGGATGGAGACGCCTTCATGCAGGCCCAGCTCCTAGAGAGTGGCCGCGCGGCGGACAGTCAGATGGACCGTATTTTAGCCAGCGCCCCGATCCTACCAAGTGCGATCAAAGAACTACGGAAGACTTTTCAAGAGCAAGAACTGAGAGCAATCCGATTGGATCAACCGTATCCAGACACGCTGATCGAGAAGACGATGAAATTCATCGTCGATTTGACGTTCATGGCGATGAGCACGCATCCAAACCCTCCGCCTCGGGTTCGCAGTGTAGACGAACTTGGGAACACGTTCCTCTTTCGCCATTCCGTCACTACCTTTGTTTGGTCTCTTGACTGGATCGCTCGGGGTGGCGCTGACAATGTGCGCGCGGATCGGATGAGGAATGACGTGATCGATGTCATATTCGCGACTTATGCGACTTTCTTCGACGGCCTCCTGTCGAAGGATGAGCGAGCCCAGCGGGTGTATCATGGCGCTTACTCCATCTTGTCTAAGCTGCGCGGTCCTGTCGGTCGGCGCGTCCCGACATGCGGAGGCTAAAGTTGGGCATTGCGATCCTCACCCACTTCCGGGCGAATTATTCTTCCTGTACATCCAAGTAAAGGGGCAGGGGAAAGAAGCATGGCAGTGGGACAGCCGAAGTCCGCGTATCAAATGATCCTTGAATGGGCATCATCACGACCGCTTTGGCAACAGGACGCACTTCGCCGTATCGTTTCAACGGTCAAGCTCAATGCCTCTGATATAGACGAACTGACTGAGCTTTGCCTTAAGGGCAAAGGCAAGATTGGTATCGAACTCGACCCGATCCCCCTATCGCGGGAAGATAGGCTCGTTAGGACCACCGCTGGCGGAACAATATCGCTGCTCTCAGTTTCAGACGTCCGCCACGTAAATCAGCTCGCTGCCGGGCAGACTCTCTCGTTCGCAGCCAACGGCCTCACTGTGATCTACGGAGATAACGGAAGCGGAAAGTCGGGCTATTCGCGAATTCTTAAGCGCGCATGTCATGCCCGCTTCAGGACCGAAATTCTCCCGGATGAGTTTGACGCCACCTCATCGCGAGGAGCCAGCGCGAAGATCGAATATGCGGACGAAAGACAGGCTATGCCGCCGATCCCGTGGGTCGATGATGGCGTCCCAAACCACACACTGTCTGCTGTGACGGTTTTTGATCGCGAGTCAGGTGCGGTACACGTCCGAGAACAAAGCGAGATAGCTTTTCGGCCCTTTGGCCTCGATATCCCTGACGAACTAGCTGCGGCCTGCGTTGCGATCAAGGAAAGACTGACAGCCGAACAGACCCGTTTGAACCAGGCATGCGATCCCACTTTCTCCCGGGGCGGCTTTAGCCCGACGACACCCGTCGGTCGCATTCTTGCTAATCTCAAAGCCGATACGGATCTCACGCCACTAGAAGAACTCTCGATCATATCGGAAGCCGAAACGGAGAGGTTCCAGCGCCTCACCGAGGATTTGGGCCGAGATCCGCTGATAGCTTCGGCAGAGCAACGCGCGTGGGCGGCATCTCTTTTTCGATTCGCGGACGACTTGGAAGCAGCACTCGCTCAATTTTCCGCTGCAGCGCTGCTTGCTATCCAAAACGCGGTCGAGAAAGCGGGCGCGAGGCGCGCGACAGCGAATCTCGCCGCTGAGGCACTTTTCGGGACTGTCGTGGTTAAGGGGGTCGGCGAGGAAGCCTGGCGACAACTATGGGAGGCTGCAAGAAGGTACTCCGAACAAGACAGCTCCCCGCATGAAAGCTTCCCGCCTTCCATCGAGGGGGCGCCCTGTGTGCTGTGCCAACAACCTTTGGGCGTGGCTGCGCTGCAAAGAATGTCGACCTTCGAAGCGTTTGTATGCAATGACACCGGGCGGCTTGCAGATGAAGCAGAAGCGCTAAGGGACAGGCTACTCTCCAGCATCGTAGCGGCTCCAATAAGGATCGCGGCTTTTCCGCTTCGGCGTCAGCTTGCCGTCAGGCATCCTGAGCTCGCCCGCAAAGTCTTACGGTGCCTCGCGTCCGCAAGGTTGCGACGCGCAGTCTGTTTACGCGGGGCAGAAGGAGCCCACGCGGCAATTTTAGAAGTCATATCCAGCCCCGCTGAGGAGCTGAGAGCGGTCGCCACAAAGGCGGAAAGATACGCCGAGGAGCTTTCAGAAGCGGCCGACCTATCCATCCGAACGCTCTTTGAAAATGAACGTGATGCGCTGAGAGATCGCATTGCTTTGAAAACTCTGCTTCTCAAAGCCAAGACTGAGGTCGTTCGCCTTGCAGACCTTGATCGGGTCGCAAAATGCTTGGGTGAAACCAACACCAAGGCAATAACTATGCTTGGAAATGCAATCGCGGATGAGGTCGTGACACCGCGGATAAGAGACAGGTTCCAGGAGGAAATTCAAAAGCTCGCCGCTGGTCGGGTACGCGTTGATGTCGTTCGGTCCGGCGGGAAATATGGCTCGCCGCAATATCAAGTCCGGCTGTTCGCAAACGATCGCGCTAAGGTTCACCTCGTGTTGAGCGAAGGCGAACAAACCTGTGTAGCCCTGGCGTTGTTCCTCACCGAACTCGCAACCGCTTCCTCTGCATCAACGCTCGTTTTCGACGACCCTGTGTCCTCCCTGGATCATCGCTGGCGCCAGAAAGTCGCAGAGCGCCTCGTTGAGGAGGCGAAACTTCGACAGATCATCGTCTTCACGCACGATCTTGTCTTTCTAAACGACCTGCAGACCCTGGCGGGTAGTGAAGGAGTGACCCACAAGGAAACCTCGTTGAGCCGTTCCGGATCTGGCGCCGGTATCGTTGAAGACGGCCTTCCCTGGATCGGCCAGCGACTGCCTCAGCGCCTCGACGCGCTTGAGAAGGAGGCACGTGCGGCCAAGACGCTGTTCGATGCACTCGATGACGAAGCCTACGCCGATGCAGCGTCAAAATTCTACAACCGCCTGCGGAGTACTTGGGAGAGGGCTCTCGAGGATGTAGCTTTTTGCAACGTCGTCCACCGGCATCGTGACTATATCAATGCGAAGGATCTGAAGAAGGTCACCGCGTTGGAGGCGGCCGATGTCGACGCATGGGAAGCAGGTTTCAAGACCTGCTGTGAGATTACTGACGCGCATGATCCGGCACGCGGTCGCAACGCTTCTCCACCGCCACCGGTGGATTTGTTGAAGCACGTAGCGGACCTTGGGATTTGGGTTGCGTCACTGCGAGATCGCCATAAGCAAATTTCTTGAAGACCAAGTGCCGCCTGCCGGTTTGGTGATGGCAGGTTTATCCAATCGACGAATCTTTCTACGAGATGGCAACCAATGACAGATATTTCAGTCTTTCCTCCATCCCGTGGCGACCCGGAAAGCTTTCAGGGCATCGTGCTGCAGCAGGATCGATGGAACGATTTCAATTTTGTGACGCAGTATCATCTGTACGTCGCTGTGCCGGAATTCACTGGGCGCATTGGGACGGTCAAGATTCTGAGGCGCGGCCAAACCGCCGCGGATGAATTGCAACTCGACATCGGCGCGTTGGCGCCGCTCGACGACAACTTCGTTTCTCTTGGTCAGGACCTTGATTACTATGAGCGCCTCGCGAGCCTACCCGAGCAACTGAGACAGGAGTTGCTGAATGGCCTAAAGGATGCCATTGCGTTCCCGGCGCATGCGGAGACATTTGCTAATGAGCAGGGTTGGACCACATCGATACTTCGAGAGGTCCAGTGGAGCAGTTTTCGTCAGGACGCAGCCGTCCTTCTTCAACGCGACTACAATCGCGTTGCCCGCCTTGGTCTGGACATCGCGTTCCATGTCACTGGATGGGAAAACGCGTTAAAGCTGAACTTCAAAGCACCGGATGACATCTTTCTGTGGGGAGCCCCGCCCACTGCTCTACCCGATCGAATAGCGGTTCTGATCGGGCGCAACGGCTCGGGCAAGAGCACCTTGCTTTCTCGCCTCGCGCGGGTTTTGCACGCCTCACAACGCGAGCGAGGAACGGAGACTTTGACAGCGCTCGGCAAGATCGACCCGCCAGGGATCGGCTTCACGCGCATCATCAATATTGCATACAGTGCGTTCGATGTATTTCAACTTCCCGGCGTGGATTATCGCGATCGTAAGCAGATCGTCGACGACTTGGAACGCGGCGCCGGCCGATACCACTATTGTGGCCTACGCGATATTGCGCGCGAGGTGCGGAGAGCCGAGGGCGTAGGAGACGTCGATGGCATGCCGATACAGCCTCAGGACGTTGACCGGCAAGAGCTTGTAATTCTCAAGACAAGCGAGGAGCTCGCAACCGAGTTTAGCAAGATTGTCTCACGTATAAACGAGAGTGGCCGCCAGGATCTCTTCGCTCAGGTCTGTGGCATTCTTGCAAGCGACACGTCCTTCGCCGATCTTGGCGCGGATCCTGCCGCCTCGGTAATCGCACATGCGGTGGCATGGTTTCGAGTGTGGAGCACCGGGCACAAAATCGTCATGCATGCAATTGCGTCGCTCGTTGCATATACAGAACCAAAATCGATCGTCCTTATCGATGAGCCGGAAACGCACCTGCATCCGCCGCTGCTCGCCGCGTTCATGCATGCCACAAGGACAATTCTTCGGCACAATGACGCATTCGCTGTCATTGCAACCCACTCACCGGTCGTTGCGCAGGAAACGCTTGCAAGGCACACCGCGATCGTCCGTCGGTCCGGAAGCGAGACTCGGATATCGTCTCCACGCATAGAGACCTATGGAGAGAGCCTTGGCGAGATCACCAATGAGATTTTTGGGCTTACGGCTGATGCTACTGACTTTCACCAGGAGCTTTCGCGATTGGTCGAGGCGGGTTTGACCCTCGACCAGATCGAAGGCCTTTTCGACCGAGGGCTGAGTCTCCAGGCACGTGCCTTCGTCATGACGAAGCTCGCCGACAGACGGACCTGATATGTGGATACTTCCAGCTCAGGAGCTTGGTGACGTCGACCAGGCGCTCGACAGGGCGTTGACCTACGTTAACGGCATGGCGATCTACACGCTTTCTCCGGAAGAGCGAGCTGCGATTCATGCAGTCTATCAGCTGTATGACGCGCTCGCTGGCCAGCCGCATGCCGACCTAATTCCGGCGGTCCTCAATGCCGCCCGCCAACCTCTTCACTCGGCCTATGATCAAGTTCAAATCGGGGGGCGGCTCGCATCACTTCGCGAGCATATCCTGGCTTCGACCAATCAATGCCCTTATTGTGGATTCGGAGAGCCCCGAGATCTGGATCACTATTTGCCTCGAAGCGTGTTCGGTGAGCTCGCGATCTATCCTCGTAATCTCATCCCGAGCTGCAGCCCATGCAACAACGCGAAAAGGACGGTCGTTCCTGGCCTTGGAGCCGCTAACGGACCGAGCCTGATTCATGCCTATTTCCAAGAACTGCCCAACGTCGAGTTTCTTTGGGCCGATGTCTCGTTCGAAGAGGGTACGCTCCAGGTGCGGTATCGGATCGATGCGGACATCCTAGACGAAGCTCTGGCAACGAAGCTCCAGTTTCAGCTAGACCGGCTTAAACTGAATGACCGCTACAAAGGTCAGATCAACAAATTTCTATCCGAACAGCGTGCAGCTATGCTGATGTTTCTCGAAATCGGGCCAATTTTGTTCGCCGATTACCTCGAGAGGTGCGCCATTAGTCTTGCTACATCATTTGGACTGAATGATTGGCGTCCGGCATTGCTTCGCGCGCTCGCAGCGACCCCGGATTTTTGCAATTCGCCATCGGACTATCTTGGGGACTAGGAGTGTTGGCGACGCGGGAGGAAGCATAAGGTCGCTGCCGCAAGGGTCGTCGAAAAGGCTCGCATGAGTGCCCGGCACCTTCATCGATCGAGCTGCCCCGGCTAGCGTCTCCCGTGCTCGGATGGATTATCGCATCTCATGAAAGTCGAGCGAGTACATTTGTCACGTTTCTGTTCTGCCCATCTCTTTCAGCAGCCGTACTTCGGTCTCCTTGGCCAAGCTCTCAAGTTCTTCGTCCGATATCTGCCAGTTCTCCTTTGTCGAGTAGGCGTCGAACAGGTTTTCCGCTTCGATCCAATACTGCTCTGTCTCCATCTCGGGGAAAGGCACAAGCCGCTCGAAGACTGAGAACTGTCCGGAAGGAGAAAGATGCTCCTCGTCGTAGCAGAACGTCGCGGCAAAATTCGCCAGACCGGCATCCTGTGTTGCAATCCAGAAGTCAGCCTCTAACTTCTCCCGATAATGCATGGATTGCGCTGCGCGTAGCAGATAGGTGTCCAGCATCTGATTGAGTGCAGCTTTCAGAAGCGTCCTGGGGGAGCCGGCCGGTTTGGAGAAATTCGTTCGAATTTCACCGCAGAAAGCCTTCCAATCTCCATTGTGGGCACGCTCCCGGTCGTAGAAGACAAATTGTGCGATGCGAGCCTCAAGGGGTTGGAATTGCCCTAGGTACCGCCGCATATCCGACAGATACCCTTCGAGCCGGCGAAGCGGTGTCCCGTCGGTCTTGCGCCATGAGATCAGCAGTAATTGGCTGATGTAATATGGCAGGTGCACAGCCTGCGCCGTTTCTGGAAGATCCCAGAAGCTTTTCATCGGGGAGCCGGTGGGATCCCAAGTGGCGTCAGGCGTATCGTCGTATTCCGGAGCAAATGTCGTCAGATATTCGTTAAACGCGCGCCAATCCTTCTCTACGAGGCGCTCTTCCATTTCTCGAAAGGCCAAGCCAGGGTTCAGGATGATGCCAGGATTGGCCAAAACCGCTGCAAGCTCCAAAAGCCCGAGATCTTTCAATTTCGCCTGGTCGCTTCCGGCTTGGTTAAACCGTGCGGCGACGTTCAGGTCGAGACAGAGATTGATGCGTTTGCCTCCGAAGGCCGCAGCCCTTGCGCTAGTGGCTATGTCAAACTCATCGTAGAAGCGACGAACGGGCTTGAAATAATAAGTCGCCACGGCTTATCCGATCACCTTGATTTTAATACATTTATCGTGCGACTCAGACACAAGCGCACAAACTGCAGCAACTTAATCGGGCAATTCCTTTAAGAATCGACAAATATGACAGAGTGTCTTTTGGCGAGGTTCGTATTTTGGTGAGACTGCCTTCGCCCTAGGCGGCCATGTTGCGGATATGTTTAAGGGAATCGAGAGAGTGCTCTCTAACACGTGACATCCCCGCAATCTCGATGATCTGCGCCCTGCCAACGCTCAAATGCGCATCGGGAGCAAAGTGGAGCGCGGCTTCAAACAGCCGACGGGAAAGACGCTTTCCGCCAGCTTGTTGTGATAGCGCGGCAACATCTCGCAATACTTCAATCGCACGATCGAAGAGCCTCTGGCGCTCGACCTCCGACAACCGGTTTCTGACGGCGCCCCCAAAAATAGTGAAGACACCAGCATCCCTGTAAACGTTCTCAGGTGTGAGGACCGCATCGGAGCATTTGACGATAAGAGCATTTAGCTCAACATCTTTCAGGAAGGCCTGAATGCTGCATGCCGTTCTGAACACCAACCGATCGCGTGGCGCGCCCCGAAGAACTTTGATCGTCACGTCTGTGCTGAGACTTTTATCAAGCTGTCGCGTGTGATGAATTACAT
Source organism: Rhizobium fabae (assembly GCF_003985135.1). NCBI lineage: Bacteria > Pseudomonadati > Pseudomonadota > Alphaproteobacteria > Hyphomicrobiales > Rhizobiaceae > Rhizobium > Rhizobium fabae. The sequence goes on along the minus strand of NZ_ML133653.1, from coordinate 245,883 downwards.
CCAGGACAGACTTCGCTTCAGCTGAAGGGTAGTGATGTGCCTCTAGCCACATAACAGTAGAGCGAAGCATTTCCTCCTTTTGATTGTTGTTTGCAGAATATGTGCATCGCGCAATGAAATTACGACGGGCGTAGCCTGTATCGTTCATTTGGTAAAATCGATGAAGCCGGGGAAACGCGACTTGAAAATCTTCAGCGGTCTTGGCGCTGTCGATCAGCAATGCTGCATCGGGGCCGGTGGCAGGCGGAGCCGTCGCCAGCCTTTCCGCGAAGAGGCGTTCGAAATCACTTATCCCGAGACATTCGGCGGTACGGCGAAGTCTCTGCATGTCGGCCAGTTGGCAGTGAGGGATCAGAGAGCGAACGGTTTGATCAAGTTCGCCCCTCTTCAATTCGAAGAAATGGTTTTCGCCAGCTCGGATAAGATTGTCCAGCATGCCAATTGCAAACCGACGTTCTTGGTCATTGTCAGGATTAACAAATGAGGCGATGTCGATCGTACGTTCTGCCGGATCGATGTATTCCGCTTCGATAACGCCTTGAGACAGATTTGCATGACCGGATCTAAGATAGGCACCGGAATTTCTCGCAACGAAAACGAGGTTGTCGAGGACTTCTTCCTTTTCAAAGTATGGTGACTTCCAGCGTTTCAGGAGAATTGTCCTTGGTACCGAGCGATCGAACCGTCCGTTGAGGCAGAGATCCAGGTAAGCGCCCAATAACTCGGGAGACCGGTGTCGTATCGGTTCGAGGAGGTTTTTTGCATATTCTCTCACGGATCCGCCCAATAGAGTCATGATGAGCAACAGGATGTTGCCCGACTGCTCAAAGTCGCGTAGATCCCCGGAGGCGGGCAGCGGCAGATCGAGGCGTTCACACAGACCTTTGATCTCGCTAGCGCTGAGAGTACGAAGCTTATGCTCGAATACATCCAGATTCGCATTGTCTATCTTCTGACCGACCAGGTGTTCGGGTCGACTCGTGGCAAGGATCACAACCGGGTCGCTGGGCGAAATACGTGCGATCTGCTCCACCGCATCTTCAGTTTGGAAAAGATCATCGACAAAGATCAGCGCGGGTCGCCGAATTGCTCGTGCAAATCCACACAATCTTTCCCAGGCAGAGACCTCCGCGAGGCTCGGGTCCCAAGACATGGCGAATACCTTGCCCTGTCTGTGCAGATCCCACCCGATCCTTCGCGACATCGTGGTTTTGCCAGCTCCCCCAGGCCCGGAAATGATATGGAGAGCCGGCGTGGACGTAACGAGTCTGGCCATAATGTCATCGTGTGCATCGCGCTTAAGGTCCAGCTCGGCGGCGAGTGCTGACCAGGTGAATGCACCCTTGGCGTAGAACGGAGCGGTAGCCATAGGAGACGTGTAGGGCGTCTCACGGATCCGGATCACGTCCTTGCGTCCCAAATGATCTTGCGGAAGGTGCGGAGTGATCAATTCAAGAATTGTCTCCGGATCGAAGCTTCGACGCGCAGCTAGCGCGTTGGCCAAGACCGAAAGTACGGCTTCAATGTTCTCATACGGGACTCCGAACCTCATGAGCCTTGACGCAGCGAGCTCACGCATATCGCCGCATGGATCTACCCCTGGTCGAATATCGACGACGGTCTTTTCGACAACTGCACGAGCCAATCTATTCTGCGGAGCTTTTTTCAAACCGGTCACGATTTCTGGCGGGAACACTTTTGCCAAACTGGCCGCATTCGACGGTATCTTGACCCTGCGCACCAAACTGTCGACTTCCAGTCCCACCGGGACCGAGGATGTCACCAACCGGTAGGAAACGTTCGATGCGTCCCCATCGCTTTTCAGCGCATCGAGCTCATCCGTGGCAAAGCTCGACATAACAATACAAGCAAAATCCCAATCAAATTGACTGTCCGGCCGGTGCTTCAGTTGCACGAAACATTGCCGACCGTCGGTGTACATAAGGTCCACATCTTGCGCACCCTCATATCGCAAAGCAACGAGCCCGCCGTTGCAGGTAAGCAGCTCGCTCATTTGCCACAATGCGAATGCGTCCTGAAATCGAAACCCCCGCAAAGCCCAGTCGCCACCGGAGCGCGGACGCGTATTTAGATCATCCCCCCTTACCGCCCACTGCACCAACGTCGATCTCCTGAAAAACACATCGGCTTTTGTAATGCGCTAAACCTTGATAAGTGTTTAGGAATGCCCCACAACGACGCCCACTCATCGCCTCTGCCTGCATCATCCGGGTTATAACGTCGATCTGACCGGCAGAAATCGGGCGAATTGGAACTAAGGCGAATGAGGCGCGTCGAGGACTCAATGCCTGCGCGAGAAAAAGTAAAGATGCGACTTTCGCCAATCGAAGCAGGCTTTGCTTTCTCGCGTCTACAAAACACCCCACGCCCGAAACCTCCCCCTCCCCGTCATCTCCCGCAACCCCAGCTCCTCCACAATCCGCAGCGCTGCACGCGGCGTGACGGCAAGTTCCTTGGCGATCATCCCGGCCGACACTAGCGGCCGCGATATCACCAACTCGATCAGCTCTGGCAGTTTTGACGAGGTGCGTTTCCCGACCAGTCGGCGTTCCATCAATTTTCGCGCAAGCAGCAGACGGTCATGTTCCTTCAGGCCGAGCTCTGCGGCTGCGATGATGCCGCTAAAATTTGCCAGCAGCCGGGTTTCTCGGTCGCGATGCCGGCGGCGATCGACGGGGACAGTTTTCAAGCCGAGGTTTATCGCCGCGAGGTGTGTTCCAGATGTGATGCCGGCCTGCCGCAGGATCGAGACGACCAGCAGTCTGCCGAGCCAGGGAGCGTGCTGCAGTACCGACAATTGATTCCAGGCATCAAGGGCGACCACCGCCTGCAGCACTGCGGGTAGGTCATGCGTCTGCCGCAACACGCCGCACCATTCTTCCAGCCGGTCGTCCTCGTCCCAGTCAAGATCGTAAACCAGCGGGTCCTTTTCCGAGGCGCCGGCGCGGCCGGGCCGCTTTGCCTGCTCGATCGCGGCGTCGGCGCGAGCCAGCACCGCATCGATGGCGGCGAACTCGGCGTCGAGCGGGTTGGCGCTGTCGTCACCGTCCTCTCCCTCCCCTGCTCCAGCTGCATCGACAACTTGCAGGCCGGTGTCGATCGTCACACCACCGTCGGCGCTATGTGATGCTGCAGGCCATGCCTGCCCGCGCAGGCTGCGAAGACCGTCCGGCGATAGCGCCCAACCGGGTGGCTGCGCCGCGATGCGACGGCGGGTTTTCAGAACATCGCGGGCGATGGTCAGCTCGTGGGTCGGCGTGCGAATATCCTTCGTCGCATCATGCAGGACGAGGTCTTCCAGGTGGACGAGCTCGCCGTCGATCCATAGCGAGGCGCAGGCATCCGTGAAGTGGGATCGTTCGATCCAGCCCTCGCCCACGGGCGAACGGGCGATGCGCTCGTCGAGACGGGTCAACGCCGATCCAGCGTCGGAAATCGGCCGCAGCAGGGTCCGGATGGGCAATTTAACCAAATCGTAAGACATTGAAATCATGGTAAATGATTTGCTAAACGGACACCAGTGGATTGTTTGTGTCCGCCACTGCACGGTTCCGTGGGTTGGCGTTCTAACCATCGATAAGTATCGGTTATCGATGGTAGATTGATATGACGCCCAAATCGCCCTGTCAGTCGTCTTGGATGACCGGAAACGCTCGGTTTTCTGGCCTTTTCGGGCAGATTTCGGCGGAAGCGCTGCCACTACGGAGCAGCCATCCCCTGCCGACGAGCGTAGATTCCTCCATCGTCTTTCGCTCAAACGGGCCTTCGTGCCTCTCCCCTCCTCCGATCTCCTTTTTTCGGGCACTTCCGCCGCAGATGACCAACAGCGCGCGCTTCATACGATTTACGATCGGATGCCCGTCCGACGTCGCATTTCGCGTCTGGCGGGGCTGCATTGGGACCATGAGCAGGGCTCGGGTGCGTCACGCGCTCGGCCGGTTCTCACAAGACTTCTCGGAGACCTCACCGCAGGCGACGTGCTGTTCGTCGTCCGGCTGGATCGCCTTGCCCGGTCTGTTAGCCACCTCCTGCAGGTTATCGAAGATCTCGAGCAGCGCGGCGTCCATTTCATGTCGATCCGCGATCCGATCGATACGTCCACGCTACAGGGCATGTTTTCTCTGCAAGTCCTTGGTGCCGTCGCGCAGCTCGAACGAGCGCTGATCGCTGAGCGAACAAAGGCAGGCATCAAGGCGGCAAAAGGCCGCGGCAAGCTGCCAGGCAATCCTGGCCTTCGGGAAAGGCGGCCGGAAGCGATCAAGGCGGTCTCAAAGGCCCGGGAAAAAATCTATCTCGATGAACTGATCTCCTCTGCGCAAACCTGGCTCCCGAGGTTCGGCAACTACGCCCAAAACATAGCTGGGACAATGTCGTGCGGGTCCTCAATCGCCGGGGCCATGACTGGACCGTGGAAAGACTGCGCCGCGCCGTGCATCGTATGGTCCGCGAGAAGCGGGCCGACCCCGAGCTACTGGCTCGCTCGCCCCGCCGTGCGCCAGAAGATCATTTGATGAAACTCGTAGCAACGGGGGCACGTCAGTCTACGACACGGGCTTCTTGAAACGAACTCCAACTCCGCCGCCATTTTCTGCAATAAACTCTATGCCTGCATGTTCCAGCACGCGTTGGATACGTTCCAAGGTATTCGGCCGTAGATTCTCACCGCGCTCGAGGCGGGTGATAGTTTGTGTCGAGACGTTTGCCGCCCTTGCAAGATCTAGAACTCCCCAATCAAGCGCAACGCGTGCCAACTTACACTGAATACCCTTCATATCACCATGCCGTGGTGATTTTGATTGCACATTTAAAAGTTGCCCTGTATAGAGTGACTAACTAATCAACTGCATTCGGTGCTGGAACACCGAATGCAGTCTGACCACAACCAAGCTGTCAGGAGCTCGGATCATGGCTGATTCCGACAATAGCAGAACTTTACCTACGGTCACGCAGGGAGACCTCCATTCCTTGGTGGTGGCGTCTTTTCCCACACATCCCGAGCTTGCAGCCCGGCTTGCGGCGCCGTTGGATATCGACGATCTCGCCTTTACCATCTGGCGTCAATGGTGCGCGGCTCGCCATCGGCTGATCGAATCATGCCTACGGCAGCAAGGGCTCGAAAAGAGACTATTCGCGATGGTCGGCATGCCATCCGATGCGCCCGAGGCCTGGAAGGCGGCCGACCAGCAGATTGGATATAGCGAGGCGGTCCAGGAAGAAGAACGCGCGGCGGCCCTGGAGGACGACGTGGCCGACATGCTATGGGATACGCCAGCGGCATCGATCGTCGGCGCGACCGCGAAGCTCCATGCCATGCTCGCCAAGTGGCAACCAGCCGCTTCAAGCGCTGAGTATCCTTGGCCGCAGCTTCGTTTGGTCATCGCTGATTTGCTAAAGATCGACGCCGAAATATCGGCGGGCGGTAAACGCACGTCGTCAGGTCACGGTCGGTGAAATCCATCAGCGACATTCCCGCCGTGAACAGCATCGGGAAGATTAGGATCGTCCAGAAAGCCGCTCCTTGGTGGCTTGCGCGGCGGAGATGGCAAGCACACCGATTTCGGTCGCCATGTCGAAGCCGAACCCGAACAGGAAGCCGAGCGGGTACATATGCTATTGCCTCGAAACGACCGAGAAAGTCCGGCCCAGCAATCGGCTCTTAAAGCCGCAGTCACTCCTGCGGCACTTCCTCGGTGATCACCTCGAAACGGGAAAGCGTTGCCGGGCCAAAGGCCGTCGACATCGCGACGTCGGTAGCGTCTCGGCCGGTCCCCATCAGTATTCTACCGATACGCGGCGTATTGTGGCGGGCGTCGACCGTATGCCAGTGGCCGCCGAGAAAGACCTCGAACCAGGCGCTGAAATCCATCGGATTGGGGTCGATCGGAACGCCGATATCGCCGAGATAGCCCGTGCAATATCTGGCTGGGATATTCATACATCGGCAAAGCGCGATGGCGAGATGGGCAAAGTCGCGGCAAACGCCCGCCTTGTCGGTGAAGCCGCCATGCGCGGTGCGGAGGACATCGGCCTTCAGGTAATCGAAGGTGATGTGATCATGAACGAAATCGCAGATCGCCTGGACGCGCGCCCAGCCGAGCGGCGTCGACGAGAACGTCGCCCATGCGAAATCGGCAAGCCTGTCGGTGTCGCAATAGCGGCTGCCGAGCAGGAAAACCAGCACGTCGTCGGGCAGATCATTGATCGCATGCTGGACGGCATCGTCGGGAACGATGTCGGGTTTGCCGCTGTCGTAGATCTCGAATTCCGTCGAGATCGTCGTCAGGCCCGGCGGAGCGACGATCCGGCTGCAGGCATTGCCGAACACATCGGTATATTCCCAGGCCTCGATTGCCCGGTCGAATGTCAGGATCTGATCGCTGAGAAGATCGGCACGACGGGAGGGGTGGATATTGAGGACCAGCAGCATCGGCGTTGGCTGCATGCATTCGTAGCCCAGATGAAACCCGGCGCGTATCTTCATTGTGGCTTCCTTGTCGCGTCTCCGCTTTGGCAGCAGTGAGTAAAGAACGCTGATCGCGCTGCCCGGTTCCCGCAAGACCGGGACTGTCACCGCGCGGCTAGCCAGATTGCCTTGTGGTGACGTTCACCTGCACCGTCATGCTGTCGAAATCCTTCCCATCCCCGTCATAGCTGCCGCTCAACGGGACTGCCTGGCGCGGATCGCGGGCAACCGCGACACGAATGAGATCGCGGTTGCCCACGATCCCGTTGGTCGGATCGAACTCCGTCCAGCCGGCGCCGGGAAGATAGATCTGGCACCATGCATGCGTCGAACCGCCGCCGAGCACGGTGGAGCCGTCCCGGTCGGGAACATAAACATAACCCGTGACGAACCGCGCCGCGAGGCCGAGCGCGCGCGCCGCCTCCATCATCAGCAGGGCGAAGTCCCGACAGGTGCCGGAACGACGCTGCAGGGTCTGGATCGGCGTCTGCGTTCCATGCTCCAGACGGCGCGCGTAGGCAAAGCTTTCGCGGATGGCATAACAAAGGGTCATCAGCAGATGCCCGGTTTCCGTCGTCTGCCCATGGCGCAGGAACTGGCGAGCCCAGCGTCCCACCTCGTCTGCAGGGTCGGGATAATGGCGCTGCATCGCCGGCATGAGATCGGGAAGCTCTTCGTGATGATAAGCAAAGGGGTAGGTCAGTGCATCATCGTCGACCCGAAGATCCAGAGCGACCTGCGGCGTATGGTCGAGCGTGATCCAGGTTTCGAAATGAAGCTCGGCGGCTGGTCTTGAAATATCGACGAGCGCGACGCAATTGCCGAAAACGTCGTGGATCCAGCGCACTTGGCTATCTTCCGGATAGGTCGTCAACGAGGCCTCGATGAGCCGTTGATCGAAGCTGTCGCGCGGCCGGAACATCAATCGATGCTCGCCGAATTCGACCTCCCTGAGGTAACGATAGGATGTGATGTGGCGAACGGAAAAAATTGTCATCGAAGCGTGCTGCCGTGGGATAATTTGTTCACGCTGCTCTTTCCAAGGGGCCGTGCCGCTTTCGCGGAAGTGCCCTGCCCGCATAGCGCATCTCATCGACCATGCTGAGCCGTTTCTGCGTTTCCCGCAAGAAGAACCCGCGCCCTGCTCGTCAAACTCGATGCGGTGGGGCGAAAGCCTGCTCAAGGCAGCCGGCCTCACCGTCACTACCGAGGACATCGCGAAGCTGGCTGACGCCGATCTCAACGGTCGTCAGATCACGAACGTCATCCGCACGGCCTCCACGATGGCAAAGCTCGATGGTGAGGCCGTGACGTATGAGCGCCTGGTCGAGGAGATCGAGGAAGCCATCCGCTTCGAGCGCGAAATGCTCCAGGCGCCTGACTACCTCGGCAAGCCGGAGCTGAAGGCCGTTGCCTGATACCACGGGCGGATCCCACTGAACCTAACGGGCGCTTTCGAGCGCCCGTTTCGCTTAGCTCGGTAGCTCGTTAGCTACCTATCTAGGCAGCTGCGTCAATCCACTCTTCACCTGCCGCATTCCAAGCGCGCGATTGCTAAAACAAAGCATCAGCAACGCAGAAAGCGAGCCAAGCGAATGACCATCAAAACCCTCAAAGAACTGCTCGGTCACTGCGAGGCGCGGGGTTGGATCATGAAATGCTTCTACGACGAGCCCGGCGAGCCCGACTACCTCGGCGTGGAAGCGGCTAAGGCGCAGGAAGCCCTTGAGGCGGGTGACGAAAGGTATCTCCACATCTATGACGGCACGAGCCTTATGGGCTGGGTGTTCGTGGTCAACGACACCGATGGCGATCCCGAGGAACAGATCAACGATTATGCCGGCGATCGACTGATCTGCAGGCCAGAACTCAACGCTTCAAGGTCTGCGATGGCAACTGGCCGAAACGCCTTTTATACTCGGCAGCAAATCGCCCGAGATGGGTAAAGCCCCATCGCATAGCAATGTCGGCGACAGTCAGTCTCATGCCGGCATCGAGCAGGTCGCGATGGGCGGCAAGTATCCGGATTTCTTGCAGGTAGGCCATCGGCGTCGTATTCCTGAACTGCCGGAAACCCTGTTGCAAAGTCCGAACGCTGACCTTGGCCGCCGCCGCGATATCGTTGAGCGAAATCGGCTCGGCAATGTGCTCCTGCATGAAGTCGATCGCCCACTTAACATGGCGTGGGGCCGGCGTCGGAGCCGGCAGCGCAAGTTCGTCCGAATAGCGATGGCGGCAGCTTTCCAGCAGCAGATAGACCGCCGCGTCACAAAGCGAGCCGACGGCCAGCGGTGATCGTTGCAGCGGTCCGTTGTCGCTCAGTCCGCTATGGAGGTTCGAGACAATCTGCTGCAACACCAATCCCGGACCCGCCGTCAGATCTATGTGAGGATGAAAATCGAGGTCGCCGCTGATCGTTCGTTCGAACATATGCGTCAGGTGACTGGTGATCTTAGCCTGATCGACGAACAGGCCGAAATGACGGCGCCGGCCCAATATGCGGGCGCCCATGGAACGACCCGCCTCAAGGATCGTACCACGAGCGGGAGCTGAATATATTTCCTCCCGCCGGCCGTCGAAGCAAACGTTCCCCTCCACCGGCAGGAAAACGATCATCCCGATGCTGGGCGCCTTCCGCTTGATGAGAAGCGTGCCTTCGTAAGCGCAGTCGGCTACGGCGACCTCTCCCGCGGAGACGAAACTGCAGCGGAATGAAACGGGCATATCGCCTTCCGCCGTGACCTTGATCGGAGAGGGTGGCGTCGACAATAATTCCGAGAGCAAGTCCGGGTCAGTTCCGCTGTGCGCCGTTTCCCCGAACGACACGTTCTGCGTCGCCGGGGGTCGGGGGAGGCTGCCACTGGTGTGCATACGGGAATCAACGGACATTCATGACCTCGAAAGGCGATACTCGTCGGTGATAATCGATTTGTACATTACGCGCATTCTCTAGAAGCAAAATCAACCATATCGGCTGACTGCCAGATCCTTCGCGTCGATCTCAGGCGTGCGGCCGCTGACGAGGTCACCGATCAGCCGCGCCGACCCGGTGCTCATGGTCCAGCCGAGCGTGCCGTGGCCGGTATTGAGGAAGAGGCCGATAATCCTGGTTGGGCCGATGACGGGCGTACCGTCCGGCGTCATCGGGCGCAGGCCGCACCAGAAGGAGGCCTTGGAAACATCGCCGCCGGGGAAGAGATCGGTGACGGAATGCTCCAGCGTGCTGCGCCGCGCGAGCCCTAGATCGTTGGTATAGCCTGATATCTCGGCCATGCCGCCGACCCGGATGCGGTCGCCGAGCCGGGTGATGGCGATCTTGTAGGTCTCGTCCATGACGGTCGATTCCGGTGCGCGCGCCGCATCGGTGATCGGGATGGTCAGGGAGTAGCCCTTGACGGGATAGACCGGCAGGCTGATGCCGAAGGGCTTTAAAAGCAGCGGCGAATAGCTGCCGAGCGCGACGACAACAGCATCCGCGCTCATCCGCTCGCGCTCGCGATCGCCATCGCGATCGCGAGCGGTGATCACTCCGCGCACGCGGCCGGCCTCGACGTCAAGCGCCTTGATCGTCGTGCCGTAGGCGAAGCGGACGCCGAGCGCTTCGGCTTTGGCCGCCAGCGCGTTGGTGAACTTGAAGCAGTCGCCGGTTTCGTCCTTCGGGGTCAGCAGGCCGCCGACGATCTTGTCGCGCACGTGCCTTAGCGCCGGTTCGACGCGGACGCAGCCGTCCCGGTCCAGCACCTCATAGGGAATGCCGTCGGCGGCGAGCGCCTTGACGTCCTTTGCCGAAGCGTCGAGCTGCTGTTGCGTGCGGAACAGCTGCAGGGTTCCCTGCATGCGTTCGTCATAGGCGATGCCGGTCTCCGTGCGAAGCTCGGCGAGCGCGATGCGGCTGTAATCGGCAAGGCGCAGCATGCGGCTCTTGTTGATCGCATAACGCTCGGAGGTGCAGTTCGACAGCATCCTCGCCATCCAGGAGAGCATGGCCAGATCGAGTTTCGGGCGCAGGATGAGGGGCGCGTGTTTCATGAACAGCCACTTCATGGCCTTCATGGGAATCCCCGGCGCTGCCCATGGCGAGCAATAGCCGAAGGAGACTTCGCCGGCATTGGCAAAACTCGTCTCCAGCGCCGGCCCCGGCTGGCGGTCGACGACCGTGACCTCATGGCCTGATTTGGCGAGCTGATAAGCGGATGTGACGCCGAGGATGCCGGCTCCCAGAACGATGACTTTCATGATATTCCCAATGGTGTGGAGCCGCCTGATCTCAGCGATATTGCCTGTCGTAACGGTCGCCCAGGCCGGTTAAGATTTCGTAGGAGATGGTGTCGGCGTCGCGCGCGACGTCTTCGAGCGTCTGATGGCGGCCGAGCACTTCGACAAGGCTGCCGAAGGTCAATGCGCCCTCCGGCAGGGCCGATATGTCGACAGTGATGCTGTCCATCGACACGCGGCCGACGATCGGCAGGCGGATGCCCTTGAAATAGACGGCGCCGCGGTCGCCGAGACAGCGCGGCAGGCCGTCGGCATAGCCGGCGGCAATGGTGGCGAGCCGCATTTCCCGTTGGGTGACATGCGCGCCGCCATAACCGACCTTCGTGCCTGATGGCACGATGCGTGTCTGCACGACGGCGACATCGAGGCTGACGACCGGCTCCATCGGGTTCTCTTCGCCGGCGCTCGGAGCGCCGCCATAGAGCGCGATGCCGGGGCGGGCGAGCACGCCGTGATAGGCATCGCCCAAGAAAACACCGCCGGAATTGGCGAAGGAAATGTCGAAGCCCGGAAATTCGTCGGCGATACGGGACATTTCGGCACGCTGCTCGCCATTCTGCTCACTTTCCGCGTCGTCGGCCGAAGCCAGATGGCTCATGATGAAGAGGATCTCGATATTGGCGCCGTCGCCAAGGGCTGCCGCCAGTTCAGCCCGCTCTTCCCTGGGAAAGCCGAGCCGCGACATGCCGGTGTCGAACTGCAGGACGGCGGGCAGGCAGCGCTTCAGCATCCGCGCCGCCGCCGACCATTGCCGCCACTGGTCGAGCGAATTCAGAACAGGAACGACACCCATCTCGGCACAGGCGATCTCATTGCCCGGCTGCAGGCCGTTCAACACGAAAATCTGGGCGTCCCGCGCAAGGGCCGGGCGAAGCCGCACGGCCTCGACGAACTGGGCGACGAAGAAATGCCGGCAACTCTGATCGTAGAGCGCGCCCGCAACTCGTTCGGCTCCGAGGCCATAAGCATCGGCCTTGACGACGGCCCCCGTGCGGGCCGGTGCCAACATCGATGCGAGCTTGTGATAGTTGCGGCCGAGTGCTGCAAGATCGATCGTCAGATAGCCCGTGGCTCCCTGCATGGTCGTGGCAGCGCGTGGGCGGGAAACCAAAATATCGCTATCCATGTCTGCTCCTGTTGATATCAAGAGCTTATGAAACAATCAGCGAAATTGCCTGTCATTCATTCATCGATTATTGCATGATCTGTCTATTATTCGCATAATCGATAACAATTCGGAATGATCCATCATGGCCGCCCTCGACACGATCGACCGCAATATCCTGAGGCTGCTGCGCCTCGATGCCCGCATGAGCAATGCCACGCTCGCCGCCGAGATCGGCCTGTCGCCGTCGGCCTGCCTCAGGCGCATCAAGATCATGGAAAAATCGGGCGTGATCCGCGGCTATACGGCGCTTATTGATACCGGCAATGCGGATGCGACGATCGCCGTGATCATCAACATCACCCTCGAGCGGCAGACGGAGGATTATCTCGACCGCTTCGAGGCCGCCGTCCGCCGGCATCCCGAAATCCGGGAATGCTTCCTGATGACGGGCGGCTCCGACTATCTGCTGCGCGTCGAGGTTGCCAATGCCGGCGAGTTCGAGCGGATCCACAAGGAGATATTGTCGGCTCTGCCAGGCGTCCTCAGGATTCATTCCAGCTTCTCGATCCGGAATGTCCTGGCGACGCGGACGAAAGGTCGGCGCTGAACCACGGTTGCCCCGGCTGCGCATCGCAGCGCATGCAGATCGATCTTACCGCTATGCGCGCGCCATCAACTAGGGACAGCTCTGGAAGAGCTTCCATGGCTCCGAAATGCCGTTGGTCTCGAATAGGATCATTCGAAACTCATCGGCTCAACAGGTGTTTCGTCACGGAGGCTTTGCAGACTGTCCACATCCCCATCGGAAAGTCCTGCCTCGCGGCCGATCGATGCCAGCAGCGAGCCAAGCTTGACCCGCTCGGCCGGCCGTACTGCCGCGTCCAGAATTTCACGGATTTCGGCTGCGATGCTGCGACCGTGACGACCGGCTCTTACCTTCAACGCCCGGTGGGTTTCCTCGGACAGATTGCGTATCGTGACGGCAGGCATTGATACAGCCCCTCCCCCGATGATGATGCCATCAATACGATGGATTCGTCTTTTCAGAACCCTGCTTCCTTCAGGTGCCGCACCGCCAGGATCGTCAAGGTGTCCCCATCGATACGGTAGCGAGCCACGTAGCCGCTGTCTCCGAAATCGATGAGCCATTCCCGATATTGCTCGGGCAGGTCCTCGACAAGACGTCCCATACGGGGATTTACGCCGAGGGCTCGCACGGATTTGAGGATAGTTTCGCCCGCTCGCTTGGCAGCCAATGGATTTTTCGACCGCAGGAACTCTCGCAGCCGTTCAAGGTCACGGATCGCCGCCGGGGAGAAAATTACTTGTGGCATTCGGGCGTGGGCAGCTCGTCGTCAGTTCCCCATGTCGAAAGCCAGTTTTCAACCTCATCGCCGGTGACGTGCAGGCCGCTCACCTGAAATTCATCCCAGGCATTCAGCGTCTGCTGTCGCAGCGCCTCGCGCTTCTCCTCACGCTCCACGTATTGCGCAATGGCTTCACGCATGATCCAGTGAGACGAGCGGCGGCGGACTTCGGCCAATTGCTGGACACGGCCCTTCAGCTCATCATCGAGCTTGAGCGAGGTCGGCGATGCCATGGAGCCTCCTTAGTCAAAGGTAATACCGGACGCTAATCTAAGCTCTTCCCGCGCGCTTGTCTATGAAGCCATCGACATTCCCAACTATATCAGCTCCAGCGCCGTTGCCTTGGCAACCGCTTCGCTCGTCGTGGCGACGGTCAGTTTCCGGCGCGCCGAGGCGAGATAGAGCTGCACCGCGCTCACCGAAATCGACAGGCGGGCGCAGATCTGTTTTGCCATAAGGCCGCTGGCCGTCATCTCCAGGCATTGCAGCTCGCGGCGCGACAATTGCGGAATGTCGACAATTTTTCGCATGCCCGAGAGAACCATGGCCCGGTCGTGGAGATGGTGGGCGAGAAACTGGAGATCACGCATGCTGTCCATGCGGAACTGCCGCCAATAGGCATCGGGATGATTTGATGTGACCGTAAACAGCGATCGCTCGCCTTGCGGTCCCCGCACCGGCAGGGTCACGCCTTGCCGGCCGACACCGAAGGCCATCGCCTCGTTGAAGAAGACACGCGCCCGGCCGGAATCCCATTTCGACGCGGACCATTCCACCGGCAGGAAGCCACGCCGGCCGAGGCGCACGACGGGATCGATGCTGAAGTAATCCCGTTCAAGATATTGTTTCACCCACTCGGGAGGATAGGTCAGCATCAGCAACGGGTTGATGGCCGCCGCCCCCGAGGAGCGGGTCACATGCAGAACCATGTGCGATATCGCATAGATATGGCGAACTTCATCCAGTGTTGTTTCCAGATCCCGCAATGTCGGCGCTGCGGAGATCCGGTCCAGGCTGTAGAAAAAACGAGAACTGCTCAGCATGAGATGGACTCGTGGTTGTGCGTTTAATTTACCACCCGCATTGGTATCATTTAGCGACTGCTGATAAAAGCCTATCCCCGGCATGGCGTGAAAAATAGGTTAAGGCCTGGCGCGGCATATCCCAGTCTGGGCGGTCGCTCTCTGTCCCCCGCGCGACAAGGCCGCGCTCACCTGAAACCGCCAGGCCTTTCGACAGCCGCTTCGGCAGGATTGCGAGAGGCCTGCTCGACAAGACGGGACAGGTTGGCGCGAAGTGTGTGGGAATTCTCAGCCGTCACCTCCCACAGGCCGACATAGAGGTTGCCGATCTCGGGCCGGGATCGGGCAAGCGGCGTCGGCCTCCAGCCGATCCGGCGATAGACGCCGATCATCGCGGCGTCATAGACGCCGACGATGCTTTCGATGCCGGTATCGAGCGCGAGATCGCAAAGCCCGGAGAGCAGTTCGGTCGCGACCGTGCGCGATGAATTCTGATCGGCAAGCCCGGCGAGTGGATGAACACAGAAGCGGGTGCATTCCCAGGTCGTGGGGCTGTCGACGTCGAAAGGCTCGTCGAAGAATTGACGGAACTCGCTCTTGAGCATCGTCGCCCCCGTGGTCGGCAGCAGACGCAGCGACCCCGTCAGCGCGCCGGAGGGCCATTGCGTCACGAGATAGACGGGATCTTCCGTCTCGTCGTATCGATCCCTTTCCCACTCATCCCTGACGTCGACCTGCCATCCCAACCGGTCTCGGAAGACGGCGGCGCGTGCCCGAAACATTTCATCGAAAGCACGCCGATCGGTCTCGAACATATCTCTGGTGAGTATGCGCAACATCTCGTCCCTCCCGATCCCGAAGTCCTGATCGCAGAACCGCTGCACTATTTTGCGGTCCTGCTTCCGGACGTTTCACAACGGGAGACCGATCCCCGGCAATATGGATATTTCACCAGATTGACCGGGGCCTCGCCTTGGCCTTCACTTCCATAAGCGATTTCTGATATTTGATCGGCCGAACGCTCTCCGTGCCCGTCAATTCTGTCAATTTCGATGGGACCATGGGGAGGATTCCGATGACGCACGACCTGGCACGCGGCAGACGCATTCGCGAGGCGATATCCCGCGGCAAATTCCGCAAAGTTCACGCGCTCGCAGCAGAGCTCAACGTCTCCGTCGCCGCCGTTTCGCGCTGGCAGAACGGTGGCCACACGTCGCTCGAAAGCGCCTGCGCGCTGGCACACCTCCTGGACGTCTCCCTCGACTGGCTGCTGCTCGGGCGAGGCACCATGGACTGGCACAGAAACAGCCCGATCTCGACCACGGAATTGCAATTGGTTCTGGCGCTGCGCGACCGGCCTGCGGCAGCCCGGTCCAATCTCATGGGATTGGTCGAATCCATTCCCCCGGAGCATCCGTAACGCCAGACGCAAATTTGGATAGATTTTTCAATCTGCGCTCAACACGTTTAAGTTGCTATCACATAGATCATCAACGATCTTTCTAGTCAGGGTTTCATCAACGGCAACAGCGAAACGGCTGCCCCCGCCGCGGCGGGAACCCTTGTTTCCACTCTCAACGCAGAAGGGTTGTTGACCATGTCTACTTTGCTGACCATCAACGTGAAAAATTACGAGCCGCAGGCGCAGGGTTTCTACTTCTTCCAACAGCCCGCCGTTTATACCGGCGGCGGCCAAGTCTATTCGAACAGCCTTTTCTCGCAGTCGCTCGCCAACTACGATGCCTCGGGCTCGATCCTGACCTTCCAGGTCAACCTGCAATATTACGCCGGTATCCAGCAGGCGAATACGCCGCCGTCGATCGGCTCCGCTTCCGGCTATGCATCGGCCAGCCGCGCCGTCGATCTCGCTCCAGCGTCGGGTGGCAGCGGTAAACCGAACGACTGGACGACGGCAACCGTCAGTCCGCTCGGCCTTTCCGCACCGACCTACGGTGAAGGGGTGCAGCCTGGCGCCTTCCGCATCACCACGCCGAGCTTTACCTCACCGCCCTATTTCAACGTCGGCTCGGCGGTCGACGTCAATGGCGGCATCGTGCTGTCCAACTTCGTGCAGGCAAACCCGCTCAGCAACACCGATTGCCAGCCGATCCTGACATATTATGTCCAGACCGGCTCCTATACGCCGGGCAGCGTCATGGATTTCACGCAGTCGAGTGTGAACGCGGCGGTCGCCGATTTCACGGGCGGCTACACCATCTGCAACGTCACCCTCAACGCCAACGGCACCTGGACCGTGCAGCGCCAGTAAGCCTCGGCAGGCCATGCGGGTGAAAGATCGTCCCCTCTTCACCCGCATGCGCGCCATCCGCGCGATTGCCGCCGCCCACCGCGGCGGCGAACAGGCAGGATCTCAGCCGGGAGTGTCGCATGTCATGACCAGTTCGTCCTACCAGATCATCGTTCGCAACCTATCGCAGACGACACAATATTTTTATGTCTTTCAGAAGCAGGCCGCCTTTCCCTCTTTGACGAACCCTTCCATTCTCAGCAGCAGCCTCGGCTGCCAGAGCGTCGGCAACTACACGAGTTCGGGAGCCCAGATCAATTTCGGTCTGGACAGCCAGATCTACGCGGGCGCCCTCAGCACCGGGCAAGCGGTGACGCCCTCTGAGTTCATCGCGCTCATCACGCTCGATGCGACGCGATCGATTGTCAGCACCACCACGGCGGCCCGCGCGATCACGCTCACCACGCCTAGTGGTTCGCCTGACAATTGCACGACCCTGTCGCTCGATCCGCTCGGGCTTTCCGTGCCGGCCTATCAATCCAAGGTTCCGGTCGGAGCCTTTGGCATGATCGTGCCCACCTATACGCCCTTGCCGGTTCCGGAGCTCTATTGCGGCGTCGCCGCGCTGAACAACGACCAGGCGATCATTCTGTCGAGCTACGTCGCCCCCGCCCCCAACGCCGTCTTGAGTTGCATACCGGAGCAGATCTTTTTCGTGACCACGGGCTACCAGCCGCCCGGAAGCGCCGTGTCCTATGACGAGACCAATGCGGCATGCTGCGATTTCACCACAGGCTACGCAACCTTCACCGTGATCTACAACGCCAATGGAACCTTTTTGGCGACGGGAGGCCCATAGGTTCGGAAACCCAACGCATCATCAACACTTGAGCAAGCCATCAAACCCCTGAAACGAGAGGATACGGCAATGTCGATTTACACCGCGAGAAATTCCGCCGGGCAAGCTGCCAGTCGCGTCAAGGTCATCCCGCAAGCGGCGTCACCTTAGCATTGGCGCAGCCAAGCCACCCGCCCGCAAGATTGCGGGATGATCAACCCTCAATTGGAGAGCAATACCATGGATACGACCAGAACCCCCAAGCAGTCTGAAACCATCGGCAACGAACTGAACGTGTTCGCCAAAGCTCCGCGCGTCGGGCAGACGCCGTCCGCGACCGAAATCGCCGCCATGATCAAGGGCGGGAAGCCGGGCGATATGGACAAGCTCGACGTCTGAGCCGAGCCGGCGACAAAGCCCGCCAGCTCCTCCGTCGTCGTGCTCGGGTTTGTCCCGGGCATCCCAACACGCTGCAGTGACCGCCGGAGAAGCGGCGGCCACTGCTTTCGTCAGGTGACATCGGAAAGATTACGCCATGTTCAAGGGAACGATCGATCGGGAACGCTTGCCCGCGCCAAACGGGCAACGGCAGGCTTTTCAAAGCCCGGCAGCGCGGATTGATATTCTCGACCATCCCCTGCTTGAAAGCTTTCGCTGGGAAACGCCGGAGGGCACGCTCCTGCTCTGCCGCGAACGCTGCGCCGGTCCGGACAGGCTGGGCCGGCCGCGCGCCGATTGGACGATGGAGCAGGCTCAGGCTTTCTGCGCCGCGCATCAGCAATGGCCGCTGGACCACCAGTCGATCTCGATCGACAGCCGCACCGGCACGGCCACCCTTTCCGCCGGGCATGGCGGCGTCGCACCCCTCTACATCAGGGTGGCGGGCGCGCGGATCGACCTGTCATGGTCGATCGCCGACTTCTACCCCGATCTCGACCTCGATGACGTCGACCTGGAGCGGACTGGCCTGCGCCTGACCGGAACTTTGCCTTATGCGGCAATGACGATGTTCCGTTCCGTCTTCATGGTGACAGAACGGGCCTCTCTTACCATCCACAACGACGGCGCCGTGAAGGTGACATATCCGGCTCCGGCGGAGTATTACGTTCCGAGCCCTCTCCGGGACGATGCCGATATTGCTGCGGCGGCTCGCGGGCTGGTGGACGCGCTGCTGCAGCGCTGGCCGCTGAAACCCTACGTGGTCGCAAGTGAATTCAGCGGCGGCCTGGATTCGGCCGTCGTGGCCGCCATATTGGCCGCCCGGCATCCGGGCCTGCCGACCTACGCGCTGGAGATCGGCGGAGCGGCGCAGAGCCAGCAGATCGGCCGGCGCGCGCTCGCAATTGACCACTTCGGGTTCCAGGACATGCTGCTGCCGGTCGGCGCCGTGCCCATGGTGCCCTCCACCTTCGCCCGGCATGCCGATTACGAAGCCGCCCCTTATAACGCCGATCTGCAACGACCGCTCGGCCGTCTGCTGAAAGCCTTCGTCGCCACCTCCGGCGCGCGCGTCGTGGCGACAGGAACCGGCGGCGACGAATTGCTGATGGCCCATGCCTTCGAACAGGCACCCGAGCAGCTCGCCCGCAACGTCAACGACGCCTTTCTTCCGGAGGCCTTTCCGCCGGCCCTGTCAAAATCCCTGAAGGACCGCCTCGCCGATTATGCCGCCCATTGCGACAGAGCCCCCTTCCCCGTCCTGCCGATCTCGGTGCTGGAGGCACAGGCCGCCCGTGCGCCGCTGTTTGCTGCCCACGGCCTCTGGCCCATCAGCCCGTTTGCGCAGCCGGAGGCGGTCCGCTTCTACCGCAGCCTGCCTCTCGCCTGGCGGCAGCACAAAATCCTGCACCGCCGCCTGCTGCGGCATCTCGGCTACCCCGAGCCGTTTCTGGACATTCCGTTGCGGGAGAATTTCGAACCCTATCTGACGACATCCCTCGTGGCCGGCGCGGGCGGGATCGCGCGCGACCTGACGCGGAGCTGCCGCCTGCACGAGTTGGGGCTCGTCGACGCGGACCGCTTGATTGCCGCCGTCCGGGCCGTCCGGCCCCATTCCTCGCTCAGCGATGTCGGCTTCCTCTTCCATGCCTTCAATGTCGAATACATGTTGCGCCGGCTGGACGAACCTCGCTCCGCCGGCACGCTTCGCGCCCACGCCGGACGAGATCGAAGCGATCAGCCTCGAAGCGCGTCGCCGGAATTTGATTGAGCGGAGGAGAAGGCGCGATGTCTCATCAACCCGCGCGGTTAACCTGCCGGGCGTCCGATGCCTCCTGCTCCAGTCGCGCCGTCAGATCGGCAAGCGATTGCGGTCGACCGAACGCATAGCCCTGAAGGGTGTGAACGCCGAGATCAGCAAGCACCTTGGCATGGTCGATCGTCTCCACCCCTTCCGCGATGACCTCCATGTCAAGCGCGCGCGCTATGTCGACCAGCGAACTCACCAGCCGGCGGCTCGGGACCGATTGCAGGATCGGCATCACCAACTGGCGATCAATCTTGACGCGATCCGGCCTCAGTTCGAGCAGGCCCAGCAGGGAGGCGTGACCGGAGCCGAGATCGTCGATCTCGATATCGATGCCGAAGGACTTGATGGCCTGGATGTTCTGCCTGACGTGATCGCTCAGGCTGTCCAGAAAAATCGTTTCGATCAGCTCGAAGCTTAATCGGCCGGGCGGTATGTCATAGCTGCCGAGCTTGGTGACCAACTCTGGATCGTCGAGACGATCGGCGGACAGATTGACGGACACCCGGATCCCGTCCAGCAGGGATGCCGAGGATTTCATATCCGCGAGCACCGCCGTCAGAATGACATGGTCAAGCTCCGCCACCAGTCCATTATAGGAGGCGAGCGACAGGAAATGGGCGGGCGCGAGAATCCCCCGCGTCGGATGGTGCCATCTCGCCAGGGCTTCGACGCCATTGACCCGGAACGACTTGGCATCGACCTGCACCTGGTAGAACGGGCGTATCTGACCGAGCGCCAGCCCTGAGCGCAGATCCTGGGCGAGCTGCCTTTCGCTCGCCAGGGTAGACGCCATTTCATCGGAAAATATCTCGGCGCGATTCCGGCCGTTCCGCTTGGCGTGGTACAATGCCAGATCGGACTGCGAGAGCAGCTTGGCGAGATCGGCGCTCATCGCACTGGCAACGCCGATGGAGCAACAGACCATCAGCGTCTGATCGCCGATGGGGATCGGTTTCTCCAGGCTCGTCTGAATATGATCGAGCACCGCATTGGTCTTGTCGCACTCGTCCTTCGGAATGAGGACGGCGAATTCGTCGCCGCCGAGGCGCGCAGCCACGTCTCCGGCCGAAATGGCTTCCAGCAGAATTTGGCTGACGTGACGGAGAACCAGATCGCCGACCGCATGCCCGAAACGGTCATTGATCTCCTTGAAATGATCCACGTCGATGTGAAGAAGCGTAACCTTGGCGCTCTCTTGGCGCGCAAGCTCCGACAGGGCGAAATCGAAGCTGCGCCGGTTCAGGAGGCCGGTGAGGTGATCGTGATCGGCGGCAAGCCGAGCTTCCGCCCGGCTCCTCTCAAGCTCCTTGTTGAGAAGCACATCGTCCGTGACGTCCCATTCGGCTCCGACGAAGCAGGGATCCCCGGCGGCGTCCACGAAATATCGGGCCCGCGACCGCAAATAGCGGATCGCCCCGTCCGGCCGAATGATGCGGAACTCGGAGGCATAGTCCGATTTGGTTTCGATAGCCCGCAGAAATATCGCATTGGTCGGCGCCAGGTCGTCGGGGTGGATGCTGTCGAGCCATATGACATCGAGCGGAGCCTTGGGAACGCCGTAGATCGCCTTGAGCTGCTCGTCCCACCGCGTCTGGTTTTTCGCGATATTATGCTGCCAGATCCCGATCCCGGATGCCTCGAGGGCCAGGCCAAGCTGGCGAAGCAGATTCTCGAGCTCGACGTTTGTCCTGGATCGTTTATTACTCAAGGGGCTCTCGCTGTTTCTTTCGCCCAAATGTCTCATTGAATATTTGATAGAGTACTAATCGAGATCTCGTGGCTGCAATGCCATAAACGCCGCTTGAGATTGCTGAGCGACGCCGCTCCACAATCCTTGCGGGCGACGCGGCAATGCCGGACCTGAGCCCACGCGAATGATCGAAAAATGAGCATGATTGTCGATTGACTATAAAGTGAGCTTGCCATAGCGTTGATGTAACAAATGGCATTGATCGCCAACGGCAACCGAGCCCCGATTTCCGCACGTCCTGCGGACGGGGCTTTTTTTATTCCGTTCGGCCGGTCGTGCCTGGCAGGTGTTCGAAGCGAGACTTTGGCGTGATCAAGAATACCACCCGTCGGAATGGCCCCTTGTCTGCTTCGCGGCAGGCGAACGGTTGCAGCCCGCACCGTCAGTTGCGGGACAGGCCATGATCCGCAGGTCCGTCCCTCTTTCCCTTCTCTATTCGACGACTGGTGCTTATGCGGCGCTTGGCCGCGATGCCGTCGACGGCGCCCTGGCGGCGGTCGCCGAGGTCAACAACAATTCCAGCTACTCCTTCCACTTCGAGCCGCGTGTCGACGATCCGGCTGGTAGTGCAGAACGCTACGCCGAGCTTGCCGAGGTCGCCATCCGGCAGCGGGGATGTCGGCACATCGTTGGCGCGATCACGTCCTGGAGCCGGAAGGAAGTGCTTCCGGTCGTCGAGCGCCATGGCGCCCTGCTCTGGTATGCCTTTCCGCATGAGGGCTACGAGACGAGCGACAGCGTCATCTATCTCGGCGCCTGTCCAAACCAGCATCTGCTGCCGCTGTTTAGCTATATCAT
This sequence comes from Rhizobium fabae, assembly GCF_003985135.1. Classification (NCBI taxonomy): domain Bacteria; kingdom Pseudomonadati; phylum Pseudomonadota; class Alphaproteobacteria; order Hyphomicrobiales; family Rhizobiaceae; genus Rhizobium; species Rhizobium fabae. The sequence goes on along the minus strand of NZ_ML133653.1, from coordinate 223,745 downwards.
GCCGCGCTACGGCCGGCGGCCCTTCATCGTCGGCTCCAACTACATCTGGGGCTGGGAGATCGGCCGCATCGCCCGCGAGATCACCGAGGCGGCGGGCGGCGAAGTGCTGGCCGAGCGCTTCGTGCCGCTCGGTTCGGAAGAGGTCGATCACCTGATTGCCGAGATCCGCCAGAAGCGGCCGGATTTCATCCTCTCCAACCTCGTCGGCCGCTCCGCCCACGCGTTCATCCGCGCCTATGCGCAACTGCGTGAGGAGGACGCCGAGTTCAGCGCCGAACGCCGTCCGTTTGTCGCCTGCAACCTTTCGGAACTCGATCTCGCGGACCTCAGCCCGCAGGCCAAGGCCGGCCACATCGTCACCAATATCTATCTGGACCGGCTCGACACTGAGGAAAACCGGCGTTTCAAGGCGCGATTGGCAGCCCGCCGCGGCGACGACCGGCCGGTCACCGGGCCATTCGTCTTCGCCTATATGGCGGTTTCGGTCCTCGCCCAGGCAATCGCCGATGCCGGCACTGATGATCCCGACCTGATCCGCAAACTGGTGACGCAACGACAGTTCGATACGCCGATCGGCCCGATTTCCTTCGATCCGCGCACACATTACGCCGGGTTGCGGCCGTTCATCGGCAGGTCCGACAGCGAGGGCGGTTTCGAGATTTTCGAGACCGAAAACCCTATCGTCGAGGCGGACCCTTACCTGGTGCGTTCGGTTTTCCCCGGCAAGCCCGGCGGCCATGCGCCGAAAACGGGATTGAAGGTGGTGAAATGAGCCGCTTCGAGCGACCGCTGTTTTCCAGTTGGCGCGCGGTGATCCTGCACCGGCCGCATCCGGCCGTCGAGGCGCTGACGCGTCAACTGGAGTCGCTGCATATCGAGGTCAAGGCCGTCTGGCCGCAGCTCGACGTGCGGGATGCGCTTGCCGACGTCGTGTTCTTCGATGCCGACATGGGACATGACCAGCAATTTCCCTGGCCGTCCGGCTTTTCCCCGATGCCGCTCGTGGCGCTGATCGGCTCGGAAGCACCAGGACGGATCGAATGGGTGCTGGCCCAAGGCTCGAACGCGCACATGCTGAAGCCGATCGGCTCCACCGGCGCCTACAGCGCGCTGCTGATTGCTTCGCACGCCTACCATAAAGCCCGCAGCCATGCCGACGACATCCGCGCGCTCGAGGACCGGTTGCGACAGCGGCCGATCGTCGTCAGCGCCGTATTGCAGCTGATGCAGCAGGGATATGCCGGCGAAGCGACCGCTTTCAAACGCCTGAGAAGCATCGCGATGGATTGGGGCATGACGATCGAGGAAGCTGCGGACGCCATCTGCAGGAACGACCGGCGCACTCTGGAACGATGATGAAGAGGGAAGACGAAAACATGGAGATAACCGAAGGCTATGCACCCTATGGCGCCTATCGGACCTGGTACCGGATCACCGGAGACCTGGCGTCCGGCAAACCGCCGCTGATCGTTGCCCATGGCGGGCCGGGCTGCACGCATGATTATGTCGACAGCTTCAAGGATCTCGCCGCCACGGGCCGCGCCGTCATTCACTACGACCAGGTCGGCAACGGCAAGTCCACGCACCTGCCGGAAAAGGGCGGCGATTTCTGGACCGTCGATTTCTTCAAGGCGGAACTCCACAACCTGATCGACCATCTCGGCATCCGCGATGCCTATTGCCTGCTCGGGCAATCCTGGGGCGGGATGTTGTCGGCGGAATTCTCCGTCGATCGGCCGGCCGGCCTCAAGGCGCTTGTCATCGCCAATTCGCCGGCGGCGATGAAGACCTGGATTTCCGAGGCCAACCGCCTTCGCGAAGCCTTGCCGGCCGATGTGCAGGCGACGCTGCTCAAGCACGAACTGGCCGGCACGACGGACAGCGCCGAATACGCCAAGGCGACCGATGTTTTCAACGAGCGCCATGTCTGCCGCATCGTCCCCATGCCGCCGGAAGTGAAGCGCACCTTCGACGCCATCGGCGAAGACCCGACCGTCTACCACACGATGAACGGCCCCAACGAATTCCATGTCATCGGCACGATGAAAGACTGGTCGATCGTCGGGCGGCTGTCGACCATCGACGTCCCGACGCTGTTGATCTCAGGCCATTACGACGAGGCGACGCAAGCCTGCGTGCAGCCCTATGCCGATGAGATTGCCGACGTGCGCTGGCGGATCTTCGAACAGTCCAGCCACATGCCGCATGTCGAGGAACGTGCGGCCTGCATGGCCGAGGTCGGCGCCTTTCTCGATGGGAAAGCGCCGTAAGAGCAAGAGCTTTAAGTGCCCAGCCGTATCGAACCAGCAAAAAAATAGGGGAACAGACAAACATGACGACACGATCGACAACACGCATACGCCGTGCCGGCACAGCCTTCGCCGGCCTTCTGCTCGCGCAGACCATGCTTTCGGGGCTTGCCCATGCCGAGGACCGGGCCGCGCTGATGGCTCAGCATCGCGGCGGCACGATGACGCTCTCGGCCGTTTCGGCGGCCGGCACCATCGACCCAATGATCAACTACACCGCCCAATACTGGCAGGTCTACCAGATGACCTATGACGGCCTCGTCAAGTTCAAGCAGGCCGGCGGCACGGAAGGTTTCAAGATCGTGCCGGCGATCGCCGAGGCGATGCCCGAGATCAAGAATGACGGCAAAACCTATGTGTTCAAGATCCGCAAGGGCGTCATGTTCTCGAACGGCAAGGAAGTCACCCCGACTGACGTCGTGGCCTCGTTCCAGCGGATCTTCAAGGTCAAGGGCCCGACCATAGGCAGCTTCTACAATGGCATCGTCGGCGCCGATAAATGCATGGCGGACGGCGACAGCTGCACGCTCGACGGCGGCGTGATCGCCGACGAGAAAGCCGGCACCGTCACCATTAATCTCGTCGCGGCGGATTCGGAGTTCTTCGCCAAGCTCGCGGTGCCGCATGCGAGCATCGTTCCGGCCGATACGCCGGCCAAGGATGCCGGCACGAGCCCCGTGCCCGGAACCGGCGCCTACATGATCGAAACCTACAATCCGAACGAACAGATGGTGCTGAAGCGCAATCCCCATTTCAAGGAATGGAGCGTCGACGCCCAGCCGGACGGCTATGCCGACGAAATCGACTACAAGTTCGGCATGACGGAGGAAGCCGGCATCAACGCCGTGGTCAACGGCCAGGTGGACTGGATGTACGACACGCCTCCAGCCGACCGCCTGCCCGAGATCGGCTCGAAATATGCCAATCAGGTTCATATCGATCCGCTTGCGGCTTTCTGGTATGCGCCGATGAACGTCAATCTGCCGCCCTTCGACAACATCAAGGTCCGGCAGGCCTTGAACTATGCGCTCGATCGTGACGCGCTCGTCGGTCTTTTCGGCGGCGAAGTGCTCGCCCAGCCGACCTGCCAGATCCTGCCGCCCGATTTCCCCGGCCATGCCGATGACTGCATCTATACCAAGGACCCCGGTCCGGCATGGTCGGAAGCTGATATGGACAAGGCCAAGCAGTTGGTCGAAGAATCCGGCACGAAGGGCCAGAAGGTGACGGTGATTGCCGAAGACAACGCGGTCGCGCGCGGCATCGGCACCTATTTGCAGAGCGTGCTCAGCGACCTCGGCTATGACGCCTCGATGAAGGCGATCTCGCCCAATATCCAGTTCGCCTACATCCAGAACACCAACAACAACGTCCAGATCAGCGTCAGCCAGTGGTACATGGACTATCCGGCCGCGTCGGACTTCCTGAACGTGCTGCTCTCCTGCGACAGCTTCCACAAAGGCAGCGATTCCTCGATCAATATCGCCGGCTATTGCAACAAGGACCTCGACGCCAAGATGAAGGCGGCCATGGCCCTTTCGCTAACCGACGAGAACGCCGCCAATGCTGAATGGGCCAAGATCGACAAGGCATATATGGCCGAAGCGCCGCTTGCGCCGCTGTTCACGCCGAAGAGCGTGAATTTCACCTCCGCCCGCCTCGGCAATTATCTGTTCAACAAGCAGAACCGTTGGATCATCTCCCAGTCCTGGGTGAAGTAAACGGCGCGCGGCAATGGCGTGCGTCCGCGCCACGCCATTGCCCGTCTTCTTAAACAATCCGGACCGGCAAGAGCTCGACCATGCGTGACGGCAGAAAACGGAAATGACCCTCGTACCCAACAGCATCGCAAAGCCGATGGAGAGTTCGCAGAGCCGGAGCGTGCGCAAAGGCGCGGGACATTGGCAGCGGGCCTGGCGGCTTCTCAAGCGAGACAAGCCGACAATCGCCGCAGCCCTCGTACTGCTTTTGATGATCCTGTCGAGTCTCGCCGCGCCGCTTTATGCGAACTCCGTGTCGGCGACCGATCCGTTCCGCTCCAATCTCAGCGGCAAGGTCGCCATCGACGGAAAGAAGGTCAAGATCATGCAGCCTTCGACCGAGGGCCTCGGTCTCGGCGTCACGCCGATCGGCCCGACCTGGGCTGCGCAGTATTTCCTTGGCGCCGACACGCAGGGGCGCGACGTTGCCGCCCGGCTTCTCTATGGCGGCCGCAATTCGCTGCTGATTGCCTTCTCAGCCACGTCAATCTGTCTGGTCCTGGCCGCACTGATCGGCATCTGCGCGGGCTTTTTCGGCGGCTTCGTCGATACGGTCCTGTCGCGGCTGCTCGATATCCTCTGGGCCTTTCCGGTCTATCTTCTGGCGATTTCCCTCTCGATCGTGCTGATCTCCAAGGGCATCGTGCTCGGCCCGATCGAGATCACCGCCGACAGCCTGCTGCTGCCGATCGGCATCATCGGCATCATTTACGTGCCCTATGTCGCGCGCCCGGTGCGCGGTCGCGTGCTGGAGCTGAAGAACAGCGAATTCGTGCTGGCGGCGATCGGCCTCGGCATTCCCGAATGGCGCATTCTCTGGAAGGACATCCTGCCCAATGTCGCCACGATGCTGATCGTGTTCATCCCGCTGATGATGGCGCTCAACATCGTCACGGAATCGTCCCTGTCCTTCCTTTCGATCGGCGTGCAGGCGCCGGATGCAAGCTGGGGAACGATCATCCAGGACGGGCAGACCCTGCTTTACACGCGTCCCGCCGTGGCGCTGGCGCCGGGCATCGCCATCGCGCTCACCGTGCTGTCGCTCAACGTGCTCGGCGACAGCATCCGCGACGTGCTCGATCCGCGCACCAAGATCGTCTGAGGAAGCGGAGATGGTTTTTGCAATCCTTCAGCGTCTCGGGCAGATGGCCTTCGTCATGTTCGGCATCTCAACGCTGGTGTTCCTAATCTTCTTCGCCACACCAGGCTCCGACCCGGCCGCCCGCATCGCCGGCCGCAACGCCTCCCAGGAGACGATCGCGCAGATCCGCATCGAATTCGGCTTCGACCGGCCGCTGCCGGTGCAATATGTGCTGATGATGAAACGCCTGTTCGTGACGCAGGATCTCACCTCCTACGTCAATCGCGGCATGCGCATCGTGCCGCAGGTTGCCGAAGCCGCGCCGGTGACGCTGTCGCTGGTGTTCGGCGCCGCCGTGCTCTGGGTGCTCGGCGGCATCGTCTTCGGCGTCGTCGCCGCCATGGCCCGCGACACGCTGCTCGACCGGGGGCTCATGGCGCTCGCGCTGATTGGCGTCTCCATGCCGGTCTACTGGCTGGGCGAGGTGATGAACCTGATCTCGCAGAGCCGCTTCCACGACAGCTGGGCGTTTTCCTGGGTTCCGGCCCTCGGCTACAAGCCGCTGTTTTCTGACCCTGTCGGCTGGTTCCTGACGCTCATCATTCCCTGGGCAACGCTCGCCGCCCTCTATGTCGGCATCTATGGCCGGGTGCTGCGCGCCAACCTCGTGGAAGCCTATCAGGAGGACTATATCCGCACCGCCCGCGCCAAGGGTCTGAGCCCGGCGCGGGTGATGCTCAGGCATGCGCTGCGTACGTCGCTGATCCCGTTCGTGACCATGTTCGGCCTCGATTTCGGCGCCCTTGTCGGCGGCTCCGCCCTTCTGACGGAAGTGGTCTTCGGCCTGAACGGTGTCGGGCGCCTTACCTATCAGGCGCTGCTCAACCTCGATCTCCCGATGATCCTCGGCACCGTGATGTACGCCTCGTTCTTCGTGGTGCTCGCCAATGCGTCCGTCGACATCGTCTACGTGCTGATCGATCCGCGCGTAAGGAAGAACTGACGATGCAGAACGTTGAAAAACCCGTTCTTCTCGATGTCCAAGGCCTGACGGTTTCGTTCGTCACCGATGGCGGCCTCGTCAGGGCCGTGGACGACGTTTCCTTTTCCGTGCGCGAGGGAGAAATCCTGTCGATCGTCGGCGAATCCGGCTCGGGCAAATCGGTCACGCTCCTGTCGCTGCTCGGCCTGCACGATCCGAAGACAACAAGCGTCGACGGCGCAGTCGCCTTTCGCGGGCAGCGGATTCTCGAACTGTCGGCAAGCGCCATGCGCCGTATCCGCGGCAAGGAAATCGGGCTCATCTCGCAGGATCCGATGACGGCGCTGACCCCGGTCTACAGGATCGGCTGGCAAATCGCCGAGCAGATCCGCGCCCATGAGCCGATGTCGGCCCGGGCCGCCCGCCTGCGGGCGATCGAGCTTCTCGGCGAAGTCGGCTTCTCCAACCCCACTGAAGCGTCCGAGCGCTTTCCGCACCAGCTGTCGGGCGGCATGCGCCAGCGGGCGGTGATCGCTATGGCGCTTTCCTGCCGGCCGGCGCTGCTCGTTGCCGACGAACCGACGACGGCGCTCGACGTGACCGTGCAGGCGCAGGTGCTCGACCTGCTGCTCAGGCTGCGCAAAGATCTCGGCCTGGCGATCGTCCTCATCACCCACGATATGGGCGTGGTCTCCGAGGTCGCCGACAAGGTGGCGGTGATGTATGCCGGCCGCATCGTCGAGCGCGGCACAACCCGCGAAATCTTCTCCAATCCCGTTCATCCCTACACATGGGGGCTGATGGCCTCGATCCCGCCGCTGACCGGCGAGCGGCCGAAGCGGCTTATTTCGATCGGCGGCATGCCACCGACGCCGGGCAGCATTCCCGAGGGCTGTGGCTTTCAGCCGCGTTGCCGCTTCGCCCGGGCCGAATGCGCCGCCCGGCCGCCGACCCGCCGCATCGGCAATCAGTCGGTGCTCTGCGTGCTCGATGGCGAGGAACGCGACGCCCTGCGCAAAACCGTCCTGACATCGGAGGAGCCCGCATGAGCGCGAGTGGGAACGTGAGGCCGCTGCTTTCCGCCGAGGCGCTGACCAAGAACTTCCTCGTCGGCAAGACCGTCTGGCCGGGTTCGGGCCGCACCCTGCATGCCGTCGACGAGATCAGCCTCGATGTCTATCCCGGCGAAACGCTGGGTCTGGTCGGTGAATCCGGCAGCGGCAAATCCACGCTCGGCCGCTGCCTGACGCGGCTCTACGACATCACAGCCGGCCGGCTGACCTTCGACGGCCAGGACATCTCCAAGGCGGAGAAGCGTGCGCTTACATCAGTGCGGCGCAGGATGCAGATGATCTTCCAGGATCCCTCGTCCTCGCTCAATCCGCGCCGCAAGGTGCGCGACATGCTGGGCGAAGTGCTTGACGTGCACGACATCGCCAAGGGAACGGCAATTGACGAACGGCTCGCCGAGCTGATGGAAATCGTCGGCCTGCGCCGCGAATATCTTGACCGTTACCCGCACGAATTCTCCGGCGGACAGCGCCAGCGCATCGGCATCGCGCGCGCGCTCGCCGTCGAGCCGGCGCTGATCGTTGCCGACGAGCCGGTGTCGGCGCTCGACGTTTCGGTACAGGCCCAGATCGTCAACCTGTTCGCAGACCTGCGCCAACGGCTGAACCTTACCTATGTCTTCATCGCCCACGACCTGGCGGTGGTGCGCCAGGTGTCGAGCCGGGTGGCGGTCATGTATCTCGGATCGATCGTCGAGGTCGGCGAGACGGATGCGCTCTTCGGCGCGCCGCGTCATCCCTATACGCAGGCGCTGCTTTCGGCCGTTCCCCAGCCGCACAACCGCGTCCGGCAGGGGCGCATCCTGCTCGAGGGCGAGATTCCGAGCCCGCTCGACCCGCCCAAAGGCTGCAAATTCTCCACCCGCTGCCCCTATGCCAAGCCGCTTTGCCACGAGGTCCGGCCGCAACTGGCCGGCGATGCGGGCCACCACACCGTCGCCTGCCACTTTCCGCTTGCGTGAACCTACGGCGGCGCCGGCCTTCCCCCAAATCCTGGTTCGAACATGGTAGTCTGTCGGCGAAGCGCGCCCTTTGTGGCGTTGGCGAGAGCAGTTCGCGCAAAACTGCGCAGCAGTTTTTCAAGTCCGCAATTGCGCAAAGGCGAAAAGAGATAGAGCATCCCCGTGACTCGAAGAAAACAGAAACGGTCTATCTGAGGAGACAGTCATGGAATTGAAGGACGCAACATTGTTCCGGCAGGCCGCGCTGGTCGGCGGCGACTGGATAGAGGCCGATCCATCCAACGCGATCAAGGTCGACAATCCGGCGACCGGCGAGATCATCGGCCACGTTCCCATGCTGGGTGCTGCCGAGACCAAGGCGGCGATTGCCGCAGCCGAGGTCGCGCAGAAGGAATGGGCCGCCCGCACCGCCAAGGAGCGCTCGGTGATCCTGCGGCGCTGGTTCGAGCTGATGATGGCAAATCAGGACGATCTCGGCCGCATCCTGACGGCTGAGCAGGGCAAGCCGCTTGCCGAGGCCAAGGGCGAGATCGCCTATGGCGCGAGCTTCATCGAATGGTTTGCCGAGGAAGCGCGGCGCGTCTATGGCGACATCGTTCCCGGCCACCAGAAGGACAAGCGCATCCTTGTCATGAAGCAGCCGATCGGCGTCGTCGCCGCCATCACCCCCTGGAATTTCCCCAACGCGATGATCACCCGCAAGGCGGGACCGGCCTTTGCCGCCGGCTGCGCCCTGGTGCTGAAGCCGGCCTCGCAGACGCCCTTTTCGGCGATCGCGATTGCCATCCTTGCCGAACGCGCCGGTTTTCCCAAGGGCCTCTTCAGCGTGTTGACCGGATCGGCGCGCGCCATTGGCGGCGAAATGACCGCAAGCCCCATCGTGCGCAAGCTGACCTTCACCGGTTCGACCGAAGTCGGCGCCGAGCTTTACCGGCAGAGCGCGCCGACCATCAAGAAGCTCGGACTGGAGCTCGGCGGCAACGCGCCTTTCATCGTGTTCGATGACGCCGATCTCGATGCCGCTGTCGAAGGTGCACTGATCGCCAAATACCGCAACAATGGTCAGACCTGCGTCTGCGCCAACCGGCTTTATGTGCAGGATGGCGTCTACGATGCCTTTGCCGAGAAGCTGTCGAAGGCGGTCGGCGCTCTGAAGACCGGCAACGGCTTCGACGAAGGCATCAATCTCGGTCCGCTGATCGACGATGCCGCCCTTGCCAAGGTCGAGGAGCATGTCGCCGATGCGATTTCCAAGGGCGGCCGCGTCATTGCCGGCGGTCATCGCCATCGGCTCGGCGGACGCTTCTATGAGGCGACCGTGCTCGCCGACGTCACCCCTGCCATGACCGTTGCCAGGGAAGAAACGTTCGGACCGGTGGCGCCGCTCTTCCGCTTCAAGGATGAGGCCGACGTGATCGCCCAGGCCAATGACACCGAGTTCGGCCTCGCTTCCTATTTCTACGCCAAGGATCTTTCCCGTGTTTTCCGGGTCGCCGAAGCGCTGGAATACGGCATGGTCGGCGTCAATACCGGGCTGATCTCGACGGCCGAAGCTCCCTTCGGCGGCGTCAAGCTCTCCGGCCTCGGCCGCGAAGGCTCGAAATACGGCATCGAGGAATTCACCGAAATCAAATATGTCTGCCTCGGCGGCATCGCCTGAGGCCGGCAATCCGGTCGCCGAAGGGCGGATATAGCCGTTCTGCGCGTTCGTCCCCTCAGCGAGGCGCGCAGGACATTCCTCGTCCGCCCTGCTTTGCCGCAAGGGCGGCGAGCAGTTCTTTCCAGTTTTCGTCGTGCTTTGCGACCTTGTCCTGCTCAGCCCAAGCCTTGACCGACCTGGCAGCGGCGTCGTCCTCATAGGGTTCCGTCACATCGCTGTGCAGCGCCAGCACCAGCGTTTCGACGTCCCGGGCAGACAGGATCTTGGTCTCCGACGACTTCTCCGGATTGGTGAAGGAGAGCGAGTTCGGAAGCAGCCAATGCGTTCCGATCCCGCCATCCCGGTAGACGCGCGGCATGGTGATCTCGTGGATGCTGACTTCGGAATTGTGATCGCAGTAGAGTTTCTCGATCGCCGCGCGAAGCTCCGTTTCCAGACCGAGGCCGAGCTGTCCTCCGGCGCCGAGCACCGAGCCGAAACCGAAACTCTCGCTGTAGCGACCGGCCGAGGCCGAGACATCGGCGATGACGACATGCAGCGGCGGCAGCGCCTGCGGCGCCGATCGGAACGCATCGCGGATGGAATAGTAGAGCGTCATGGCGCCGCGGTTTTCGACCGCTCCGCCATCGGTCACCCAGTATCGTTTCCCCTTTTCGCCGGGGGTCGCGATATCGATCGCGGCATCGGGAAAGACCGGCGGAAAGTTTGCGCTGAGCGCTGCGGCGCGCCCGATCGATATATCGGCATTGTCGAGGGTGACGAGCTGCATGTGCAGCGATCCATCATCAGGCGGAGGCTTGGGCGCGGCGAGGTTGGTCAGCACCAGCCGCCCACCGGCTTGCGCGGCATCCAGGAATTGGCGGCAGCGCGTCGCCTTCTCGGGCAGCGAAAGCTTCGGATCGACCTCGCAGAAAGGGCTGTTGTTGGAAGACGGGCCGTCATCGGAAAAAGATCCGACAATCGCGGTGTTGAGCATCAGACCGAAGGATGGCGCCTCCATCGTTGCAGCGCCCATCTCGCAAACGAAGGATTCGGCGAGGATAGCGCCCAATCTTGAACGCGCCAGGGTCCAGCCGTTGGTCCCTTGATCCGCCATCTTGGCTTCGCGGCAGGCCGAGGACGCCCAATGCCAGCGCCCGAAGGCGAAACGCATGTCGCTCGCCCCATCGATCACCTGTTCGATGAAGGGCAGCGCCATGGCCTGCGAGAAATCATCCCATGCCTTGACGTCCAAGGTGCCGCGCGGCCGGCGAAGCTCCTGCTCGTGAAGCGCGAAATAGCCGAGCGCGGCGCTGCCGCCCGAGACGCCGCTGACCAGGACGACGTTGCAGATCTGGTCCTGCTCGGCCAGCCCCCGCAGCAGCGAGGCCGTGTAGATCGCTGCGCGCGTGCCGCCGCCGGAAGCGACGACGGCAATTCTCGGCGTGGTGGGCTCGAGGGCTGCGCAGCCGCCATTGGCCCAGCCGCTTTCGAACAAGAGCGCTGCCGGTTGCTTGCCCACATGCCGCTCGGAGCGGATCGCAAGTTCCGGCGGCTGGATCGCCCGCAGGAAGCTGAAGGCGGCGGGACCGCCGATCAGAAGATAGGCCACAAAGCCGACGAGGGCGGGATAGACGAGCGTCGAGCGCTGGAAGTTGCGCAGGCTCGCGAGCAGATCTCCCGTTGGAGCTTGCTCGGCGGGCAGGCGCTCGAGCTGTGCGCGAAACTGCGCGAGCAATTCCGCCGGCGTCATGAACTGGATCGCCCGGTTCGACGTGGCTTTGGTCTGCCGCTGATATCGATCCTCGTAGCGGCCCTCGATCTTCAAGCGTCCCGCGCCATGCAGCGCGATCGTCCGGCCCTTGTTTTGGACCGTGCTCAAGGTCTCGCTGCCCTCATAATCGTAAGCGATCTGGACCGGCGTGATCGTTTGCCGCTCCTTGTCCATGAGGCGCATGAGCCGGCGCGCGACGAAGTGATCGCACCAGAAGCCGTAGTACCAGGCAACGGCATAGGCGAAGGCGATATAGCGCATGAGCGTCGTGTTGCCGTAGCCTTTTGAGCCGGCGTTGAAGAGATAGGTGATGTAATGAACATCGGCGAGGCGAAGCACCGCGACGACGATGACGAGAATGCTGATGACCCGCTGCGGGCCGATGAAGAAGAGACGCCCGACCGTCTGCAGGATTTCCATCAGCCGATCGAACAGGATGCCGAGGAAAAGGGCGAACCATGCGACGGCGGCCGTCACGTAGAAGGCGTAGCCGAGATAGTGGTCCGGCACGAACAGAGTGAGAAGCGATCCGGGCAGAAGCAGCTCGACCGGATAGCGGATCGGCGCGATGAACAAGGCCGACGCCAGCGCGGCAATCGGTCCGCGGCCCATAAAATCGTAGCGGTTCTTGGGCAGGAAGAGCTCGACCTTCGGCAGACTGTCGGCAAGCCCGCCACCTGCATTGGAGCGGAACAGGCTCGATGCCAGCAGCCAGGCCGCCGGCAGCGCGAGAACGAGCGCGCAGACGATGGCGACGCCGACATGCAGGCGGGGCCGTGCCGTCATCATGCCGTAGGTTTCAGGGCGTGAATCGATGAGCAGAAGCACGGCAAGGGCCGCAAGGATGACGAGCTGTCCAGCGAGCAGATACTGGTTGAAGAGCGCCTGGCGGCAGGCCACCGCATGCAGCAGGAAAAGAAGCGCGAAACCGATCACGAGCAGGCCGAGATTGCCCCAGCGCATCTCGACGGTCGGGCCGAGCGCCATGGCAAGGGTTAGAATGCCCGCAAGCACCGGCACGAACCAGGCGTAGCCGTCGGGAGCGAGCCATCGCCAGGCGAGGCCCCGCCCCTTCGGCAGCGGCTGGTTCAGCCAGGCATCGAATTCCCGCCACCATCGAACGAAGCCGCGGACGTGCTCGCCGAGCCAATTGTAGATGCTGGCTTCCCGATGGGTGGGGTGTTCGTTCATCACAGTGTTTCCAGTCGGCTATCGGCGAGAATGACGTCGGCCGCCTTCTCCGCGATCATGTAGACGGCGGTGGCAAGGAAGTAGCCGGGAATGCGGGGGAAGACGGAAGCATCGACGACGCGCAGGCCTTCGATGCCGTGCACCTTGAAGCGGCTGTCGAGCACGCCGCCACTTTCGCGGGGGCCGATGGCGCAGGTGCCGCAGGCATGATGGCCCCAGGCGTTTTCGGCGACATAGCGGCGAAGCGCCTCGTCGCTCTCGTTCTGCCGGCCGGGCTCCTCTTCGCATGCGATGAGATCGTCCATCGCATCGTTGACCTTCCTGACGAAGCGGATGGCATGGACGACGGCATCGAGATCGAGGTCGTAATTGCCGGTTCCCTCGAAGAAGGAATGAAAGACGACGGCAGGCAGGGCCGCGGGATCGGCGCTTCGAAGCCGCACCGTGCCACCCTGGTTTTCGGTATAGGCCTTGAGGATCGCCCAGGTCATGTAATCCGGCTTGCGGATGCGCTTGGAATAACCGGGATAATAGCCGCGGAAATCGGCCAGCAGCGAAAAACAGTGCAGGTCCGGTTCGCTCAGCGTGTCGCTAGACTTGAGCGTCAGGGAAAACATGACGCCGTTGCTCGTATAGTTGCCGATGCGGAACCAGCGCCACCGCCGGTAATGGGCATCTCGTCTGGTATAGGTGACGCCCTTCAGCGCCGACCAGGGTTCGTTCACCCGGCTGACGACGCCGACCTCGTAGCGGTCCTGCAGGTTCCGCCCGACGCCTTGAAGCGCTTCGACGACATGAATCTTGTGTTTGCGGAGATGGGCGGGATCGCCGATGCCCGACAGCATCAGGAGCTGTGGCGAGGCGAAGGCACCGCCCGCCAGGATGATCTCACGGCCCGCCCGAATGACCTCCTCGCGCCCCTCCTCGGTGATGCAGCGAACCGCCACCGCCCGCTTGCCGTCGAATTCGATGCGCGTAACCGTGGTGTTGAGGCGAAGCGACAGTCGGTCGGGGTACCGCTTCATCACGTCGAGCAGCCGCTCGCGCGGCCCGTGCCTGGTGTGGCGGCGCGTCGAAAGCGGTGTGACGCGCACGCCGCAGGCGCCAATGTTCCAGTTGCGATTGTCGTTCGGGTCGACCTCGGTCGTCTCCCAGTCCGAGCCCCGTTTGCCGAAGGCGTCGGCAGCAGCACCAACGCTGCGCAGCAGCGCCCGCCACAGGGGCCAGTCGCGCAGGACCCTGAACGGCAGGGCCCGCTCCGTCGTCATCCACCCCCACCATCCGTGGCCCGTCGGATTGAGGCCCGTTATTGCGGCGAGCCACCGCCACAGGAAGAAGCGGTAGCGGCAGCGCTCGATGCGCTCGAAATAACCCTGCATGTGCGAGGCCTTCCAGCTCTCGTCGCCGGTGATCGCAAAGATGTGGTTCCAGTCGCAATGATTGGGCCGCACGATGATCATCGCATGATGGGCGGTGCAGCCGCCGAGGCCGCGCACGCGCGGATAAAGCACGCCGTCCCTTTCTTTGCTGTAACGCCAGTCGCGCTCCTGCATCTCCTGATTTTCGTAGTGACGCACCCAATGGTTCTCGGCCATGCCGGGATGTTCCGAGGCAAAGGCATGAAAGGCCGGCACGCGACAGGCATCGGCAAGCGGCATCTCGGAGCCGTCGTCGGCCTTCGCGAGCGGATCGCCGCCGGCTTCGATGACGAGCACGGTCCGCCCCTCTTCGGCCAGCCGTGCGGCGAGAACGGCGCCGCCCGCCCCGCTGCCGATGACGATATAATCGTGGGTCGGCCCGCCGGACATGGTCAAAACTGCTTCAGATAGGAAATCAGGGCATTCTTGTCCGATTGCGGGAGAGCAGCGCCGAAGCTATGCCCGCCGTTGACCACATAGTCAGGGCATTTGCTCAAGCCCACCAGCCGGTCGATGAGCTTGGTATCGCGCACCACCTTCTCGGCTTTGGCGAGCACGGCGGGATCGGCGAGTTCCTCCGGCGTGCATTGCCCGCCGAGCTCGGAGAAGGCTCCAATCAGCGCCGGACCGTTGGCGATCAGGCGCTTGTAGTTGGCGAATTTGCTTTCCTCGTCATTGTCGGGCAGCAGCTCGGTATTGGTCAGCGCATTGACGGGGAAACCGGCCGGGAACGGGCCGATGGTGATCGAGCCGTCCTTCTTGAAGGCCCAGCCGGCGACCTTGTTCAGCAGGCCGGTGAAGGGCTTCACCTTGTCGGGCACGAAGCCCGGCGGCACGATGAGGCAGGAGGGAGCGCTGGTGCGGTAGATATAGCCCGGCACCGGCGCCTCGGTCATCTTGTCCATGCGGCGCGTTTGCGGCGAAAGCATCTGGCGGATCGACCGGTCGAAAACAGCAAGCCTGTTTTCGACGCAGGGCAGATAGGGATCGCCGGCATCCGCCGCCGGGCAGGCGGTGCCGCGACCGGCGCCGTAGCCGCCGGCATAGTCCTGATTGTAGTAGTCCTTCCCGTAATAGCTGTCCTCGTGGCCGACGGAATTGTTGAGCAGGAAGGGCGCGGTCGACCAGACGCTGACGAGCGAGGGCGGCCTGAGATAACCGCGCCCGTTGCCGGCCGCCTGCAGCGGCGTTGCCGCTCCCGAAACCGGATGATTGACCGTCACCTCATGCGGAGGCGGCAGCGACTTGTAGGTGGAGGAGGTGAAGTTGTCCCAGATGTCGCCCGAAAGACCGTTGGTGGCGATCGCGCTGCATGCATTGGTGCGCACGACATCCATCGGCACGCGCCGTTCCGTCGACAGGTAATTGCCGTCGAGGAAATCCTTTCCGTCCTCGTCTTTTCCGGTGACGAGCTTGACCATGCCTTGCTTGAAGGCATCGGACTGCGCCCAGGCCCAATAGCGGTCCCAGCATTCGCGGTAATGCGGGCCGGTCCCGCCGCCGGCGCAGATACCCTGATCGACGCCGAGCTCCGGCGCCGGCACCGGCTGCTTGCTCGAATGGCAGGCGGCGCAGTTTTCGGCAAAGACGATCTTTCCGCGCTCGACCTCGGCCGGATCGCGCGCTTCGAGCACCTTTTCTCCGACCGGCGTGTCCTTCAGGTGATCGGCGCGGGCCGCGACCAGGAAGAATATCGCCATGTCTGGTGTCATCGCTTCGGTCGCCTGCCAGTAGACCGAGTTTTTCTGGGCGTCGGCAATGCGGATCGGCGAGATCTTCTGGCCGCCGAGGAAGGGGCGGAAATGCAGCAGCCATTCTTCGCTGAAAAGGCCGATATTGAGATAGACTCGGTTGAGAGCGCCGAGCGTACCGACGGAATCGGCGCCGTCCTTCAGGACGCGCATCGAGGCAACCGTGCCGGTCGTCTTGTCGTAGAGGGAGCCGAAGGCTGCGGTCTGCGGATAATCCTGCGCCTGCTTGTTGTCCTTCTCGTCTCCCTTGATGATTTCCTTGCCGGTCTTCGCCCCGATGCGCAGCCGCTCCAGGACGTCGTAGACGGCATTCATCGTGCGGGGGTTGTTCATGTAATCGCTTGAGACCAGCGAGGTATCGAGCGAACCCGGCGGGTTCGTATGGAACAGCTGGAAGAGGAAATTCCCCTCGTTCGGGGCCGGTTCGCCAGGGGTCGCGCGCGGTTTGGTGTTCCAGAAGAAAATGCGGTCGACCCAGAAATACTGGGCGCCGGGATTGGAGGAGATTTCAGAAAATTCCGGGCTCTCGACATTCTTCGGCGGGTTGATTGGATTGGGACCGACATGGCAGAAGGCGCAGGACATGCCGACGCGATAGGGACGCACGAGATCCTTGTCGTTGTAATAGGAAGGATCGGTGTAGTAGCGCAGCGCGTCCCAATGTTCGGCGGCCTTGTTGTCAAAATCGGGGTTGGGGAAGAGACGCAGGCCCATCACGCCCGTCGGCTCGCCGTAATAGGAACCGACCGGGATTTTCTTATCTTCGCCCTTTACCTTGACCGTCGTCCCACGCGCACCGATCTGCACACCGGGATAGCGGGCATCGGCCTCGGCATTGCCGCCGAAACTGTCGGGCGCGCAGTCCTTCTTG
Organism: Rhizobium fabae; assembly: GCF_003985135.1. Taxonomy (NCBI): domain Bacteria; kingdom Pseudomonadati; phylum Pseudomonadota; class Alphaproteobacteria; order Hyphomicrobiales; family Rhizobiaceae; genus Rhizobium; species Rhizobium fabae. The sequence goes on along the minus strand of NZ_ML133653.1, from coordinate 206,937 downwards.
CGCTGATCGAGCCACAGCCCCCAATGGTCGGGATCGGCGCTCTTCGGGGCGTCGAAGCAGGGTTCGTTGACGAGCCCGAGATAGCGGAAGCGGTTGTCGCGGCCATAGGCCATCGTCGGGTAGGAGGAGACGGTCTTTAGGAGATCGAAGGAACCGATCGTCGCGCGGGCGGCGAAATCCCAGAAACGGTCGTTGCCGCCGGTCCAGACGATCCAGGCGTTCTGTCCGCGGATCGCCGCCTTGCGCACGGCCTCCGGATCGAGCCCGGTGGCGGTTGCGACCTCCTTGATCTCAGCGGGATAATCGCCGCCGACGGGCGGCAGCAGCAGGCCCTTGTCCATCGCCGCAAAGTAAGGCTCGCCTGCTCCCGGGAATTCCTCGACCGTGCGATGGACTTTCTTCGCCTCATCCTCGACATGGCCGAACTGGCTGGAATCCGGCTCGATCAGCCACCAGACGATCAGCGCAACCGCGGCAATGGCGATGACGGCAAGGGTGACGACGGCCGCGACCGTCCAGGCGAGAAACCGCACGATGCGCTGTCTGACGTTTGCCATTGCCCCCTCCTGATGGTCAAAGTGTCTTGAGATAGGAAAGCAGCTGCTCCTTCGCCTCCGGAGCCAAATCCGTGCCCCAGAGATGACCGCCATTGCCGTTGCCCGGAAGGCTCGTATCGTAGAGCATGCCGTAGCGTTGCCCCGGGCTATCCGGCATGCTTACGAAGCCGCCATTCTCGGCATCGACAAGATCGTAGCCGCGGTAGAACTGCCCCGGCCGCTCGGCGGGCGGAAGCAGCAGGGCCCGCAATGTCGGGACGCTGCCGTTATGCAGGTAGGGACCGCGCAGCCACAGGCCGCCGAGGCTTGTGGCGACATAACCGTCGGTCTTCTGGAAATTGGTAAAACCCCAGGCATAGCCGGGCTCATAGACCGCATAGCGATCGCGGGCGGCCGGCGTCCACATATCAAGGCGATGACGGTCGGTGCCGAGCTCGACGATCGAGATCGGCGTCCGGTAGCGGGCGCCCTTGGCATCGTGGCAGACGGCGCATTGCGCGGCATAGATCGCGCGGCCGGCGTCCACATCAGCCGCATCGACATGATAGGGATCGCCTGCCGGCCTGAGGGGAGAAAAGGGCGAGGGCGGCGGCCCCTGCAGGCGGATGAAATCCATGATGTGGCGAAGACCCGCTTCGGTTCCCCCATAGGATTTGTAGGTCATGCCGTCGCCGATCGCGCCCGAGACCACCGTCTCGTAGAGATCGGTCTGCAATCCGTCCCAATGGAGCGAGAAGCGGCGCGTGTTGGTCGCGGCGACATCGGCAAGCGACCAGAGCGGCATCATGTCGGAATTGCCGATCGTGTGGTCGTCGGCAAGTTTGAGGTTCTGGAACTTGACCGGGTTGAAGGGATCGATCCGGCCCGGACCCCAGTCCGGCCGGTCCTTCATCCAGGCAAACTGCCGCCCCTGTTCCTGGAGGGCCGCCCGGGTCGCCGGCACCAGCACGAAGCGATAGAGCGCCCGCTCCCAGACCGGCATGTCGTAGATCCTGCCGATCTCCGCCATCACCCGGTCGGCGGTAAACCTGGGATCGGCGCCGACATCGATCAGGAACCGGATATAGGCCTGCGGATTGACCCTCGTTCCCGGGCCGGCGTCGACCAGCCGCGCCGGCTCGTCGGCGCGCAGCCGATAGCTGCCCTGGTGGCAAAAGGCGCAGTTCGGCGCGACGCGCCCGATGACGCCCAGCGTCTTGACCGACAGGCCGACGGGAACCTCGTCGCCGGCGCGCCAGTAGAGGCCGAAGGCGCCGTAACCATCAGCGTTTGCAGGCAGATGGTCGGGGAAGAGCTGCGGCAGGACCCGCCAGATCCAGTAGGGAATTCCCTGCGCCTCTTCGTTGCCGATCGAACCGTGGTTGAAGACCTCGGCCAGATCGTTCGTCCTCGGCTGGGCGACCGGCCGGAAGAGCAGGAAGAACAGCGCGAATGCGCCGACAACGATGAGGACGAGAATGGCGAAAAGCCATTTCCAGAAGACGCGCCTCATGCCTGTCTCCCTTCGGAGATATTCTGTTCGAGCCGCAGGATGCGCAGGAGGCAGAAAAGCGTCGCAATGCCGATCGACCCGTCGAGAAAGACGCCGGCGAGATAGCCGATCGGCTGGCCGAAGACGAAGACGGCGAGAAAGAAGAAGACCGTGCCGAAGGTGCGGGAGGGAAAGACTGCAAGCCAGGCAAAGATGCGGTAGCGGTCGATGTCGAGCGTTGCCGGAATGTAGAAGATCGACAGGATCCCGAGCAGCAGTCCGGCAAATCGCGGCCAGATCAGCTGGTTGACGGTGATGCCGAAGAGACCGAGAATCCATTCCGGACAGAAGATGAGCGGCAGGACGAAGGCGAAATTCAGCAGGATGCCGATCCAGACGAGGACCGCATGCCGTGCCTTCCATTTGCTGAGCGATCGCGACTGGGTCATAGCGTTTTCATATATTCGACGAGGGCGTCTTTTGCGGCGTCCGGCAGCTCCGTGCCGTAGCGATAACCTTCGTGGCCGGCATTGCCGTTGCCGGGCCGCGTCGTGTCGTAGCGAAAGAGATCGCCGCCGGCCGACTGATCCGACCGATAGCCCACTTTGGCGAGATCAAACTCGTCGCTGCCGCGGAACCAGACGGGCGGCCGCATGGCGCTCGGCTGAAGCAGATCGCGCAGGGTCGGCACCGAGCCGTTGTGCAGATAGGGCGAGCGTGCCCAGATACCGTCGAGCGGGTGATTGGCATAGCCGTCGGTCTTGTGGAAGCGGTTGAAGCGCCAGGGGTAGCCGGCATAGAGCAGGTTCTGCTCGGCAGCGAAATTTTCCGTATAGGAGGTCCAGCGCCCCGCATCGGTGCCGATCTCGGCGAGCGGAACCGTCTTGCCGAGCCGCGTGAAACGCTGCCTGTCATAGCTGTAGCCGTTCGCATCCTTGAAGCCGTGGCAATCGGCGCAATAGTGCAGAAACAGCGTCTTGCCCTCTGCCGCCTTCGCCTGATCGATCCCGCCGGCGACGGGGAAGGGCGGCGAAGGCAGATCCCACATCCAGTCTTCGATGCGCTTGATCGACGCGCGGTCGACCGTCACGGGCGTCACGCCGGCGCCGAGTGCGGCGCTCAGGTTTCGTTCGGCCACGGAATCATTATTGCCGTCCCAATGGAGGTTCATGCCTTCGCGCGGACGCTGGCGCCAGATGGCGGGATAGTCGGAAGAGCCGTTCAGCGCAGCACCCGATATATGGGCCTCGTCCATGGGAAAATTAAACTGCAGCGCCTTGTAGGGATTGAACGTGTCCACGCGGCCCGGCCCCCACGCCTCCTGGCGCTTGACGAAATCGAGCTGGGTGCCGAGATCGAGGAAGGCGTTCTTGACCCTCGGGAAGACCACGTAGCGATAGACCAGCCGCTCGAAGATATTGAGATCGCCGCCGACCTTGGGGCTATCGATCGTCGCAATCAGCGCATCCGCGGTAAAGCCGGGATCGCGGCCGACATCGATGAAGAAACGGATAAATTCCTGCAGGCGCAGATTGTTGGACGGTGCGCCGGGGATGAGATGGCGAACCGGATCGCCGGGAAGATGATAGGTGCCGACATGGCAGACGGAACAGTTGAGCCAGACCCGCTCGACGCCTGAGACCACGCGGCGAGACACCCCGATCGGAAGGTCGTCGCCGGGCTTTTCGTAGAGGAAACCGAACCGGCTCCAGCCTTCCGGCCCGAGCTTGTCGGCATACATGACCGGCAAGGCCTTAAAGACCCAGTAAGGCGGTCCCGTAGCCGTCTCGCTGCCGATCGAGCCATGCATGAAATGCTCGCTCTGGCCTTTGAAGGCGACGACATACTGGTTGACGAACACCAGGTAGTAGACGACCGCGAGCAACAGCAGCACGACGATCGCCAGCCACCAGCGGCGGTGGCGCGCGACGGCGATCTCGACGGGCGTCTTGCGGTCGTTGTCGCTGCTCATGGATCCCCTCCGGATGCGCGTGCGATGCGGGCCTCAATGGAAGGTCGGCGGCTCGAAAACCGACATGACCTGCTTGATCATCTCGCTGTAGCGATCCTCGAAGGTTGCCCCGTCAAACCGGCTGAGGTCATAACAGCCGAGCGGGTTTTCGAGATCGTTGAGCAGACACTTGTTGCAGTAGGTGCATTCCTTCTCCGGCCCGTTGGCCTTGGCGAGTATCTCAGGCAGATTGTTGTTGGCGATCAGCGGGCGGGCCATTGTGACAGCGTCGCAGGCTTTCGAGCGGATCGCCTCGGCGATCCGGTCGGCATGCTGGAAGCCGCCGGTGCAGAGCACCTTGATATCGGGATCGATCTTGCCGATCGCTTCGGAAACGGCGCGGGCATAATCGAGATTGATGCCCTCGATGACCTTGCCCCTGCGCCAGCGCCAGAGCGCCTGGAAGGCGCGCCCCAGAAGGGGATTGGAAAAGATCGCATAGTTCATCGGCGCCCGCGTGCCCTGAGAGAGCATGCCGTCATACCATCGGTGGAGGTCTTCCAGCGGCAGGTCGCCGGCGGGATTGCGCGGATGCGGAAAGGTCGAGCCGCTCGAAACATGGAAGGAATCGACGCCCTTGCCGCCGTCGAGCAGCATCGTGCAGATCTTGACGGTCTCGTCGAGCGTGTTGCCCTTCTTGATCCAGGGATAGAGCCAGTCATTGTGGTCGACGCCGTTGATCTTCATCTGCAGGTGAAAGTCCTGGCCGACCTCGCGGCGGATCGCCCTGACGATCTCGAGCACGAAACGCGCCCTGCCCTCCCAGCCGCCGCCATATTCATCCGTCCGGTCGTTGATGCCGGAACTCAGGAACTGCGTCAGCAGATAGCCGTTGGCGCCGTGAAGCTCGACGCCGTCGAGCCCCGCCTCCCGGGCACGCCTTGCGCCTTGGGCGAACTGCTCCACAACCTCGGCGATCTCGGGTTTCGTCATCGCCTGGGCGAGCAACCCATGGAAGTAATCGCTCTTGTCGGTCGAGCTCAGACCCTTGTTGAACAGGTTCTCGACGCCGCCCATGTCCTGCTGGCGGCCGGAATGGCTGAGCTGCATGATGAACCGACAGTCATGGCCGTGAACGCGGCGGCCGACCTCCCGCCAGAAGGGGATCTTGTCGTCATCGTCGATCATCGCGTAACGCACGAGGATGCGGCCGCGCACGGAGACCGGGGTGAAGGAGGAAATGATGCAGCCGATCCCGCCGCGCGCGAACTTCTCCTCCCAGTTCAACCGGGCATTCCCGCCATGACCGTTATAGTCGTCGAACTGGCCTGAGATATTGGATCGGAAAAGCCGATTCTTGACCGTCAGCGAGCGGAATTTCAGCTCGTTGAAGATTAGCTTCGCGTTGTCGGCATGTGTGAACTGGCTATCTGGGTGCATGCAGGGCCTATCCGAATAACGTGCCGAAGCAACGAGGGAGAATAAAAAGCCGAAATGCAATGCGAGAGCTATAACTTCCGAGTGTGCTGGACGGTAATGCAATCCTATGTGGTTTGCAAACGGATTCCAGCGCGCTTGCACAGCTAAAAATCTGTGCAAATACAGTCATGAATAACAACCCGTGAAGCGCCTGCATGCGCCTTCGCCTGATATCCAGAGATAACCGGCCCGCCATGCTTTATTTCGAGCAAGTGAGCAAACAACGTTGCCGATTGATCTCGGCACCAGTGTCGTTGAGGCGCCTTAAGATCAGTATTTCCCAGACGAAAACCGCCCGCCGCGTGGATTGTCGGCACCCCTTAAACTCGGCGACGACTTGCGCTGAGATCTTTCCCGCAAGCCCGACCCGCCGGTTGCAAATTATTTAGACGATCGCTTTAAGGATGCGTATGTCACGCCGGGCGCACGCTCCCGCGCCACCGGATGACGAGTCGGAAAGATAGGAAACCATGACACGTCAATGCATCACCAATCCATTTAAGTCTGCAGCAATTTGCCTCGCCATGACAGCCGGAATGGCCGTCTGCACGGCGTCGGCAGCCGCCCCGCCGGTAGCATCAGGCAAGACCGATATCGCTATCAAAGCCTTCAAAGACCTTTGCCTGAAAACCGCCCCGTCCTTCACGGCCGGGATCAGCGGCGCCAAGCGCTACGGCGTCACCGATTTCGACGACCTCAATGGCGGCAAGGACGGCATGACGAAGGACCATTCCATGTCGGTGCAGATCAAGCCCGGCCGGGAATGCGCCATCACCAGCCCCAATCGCGCCGATCCGACCCTGCATCAGCAGTTCTTGCGCGCGGTCGCCGAATTCGCCGACAATGTTCCGATGAATGACAAGCCAAACCAGCCCTTCGTTGCGACCATCAAGGGCAAGCGCTTCATCTTCCAGCACGACCGGAACGGCGGCGAGGCCTATGTCATGATTCCGCAAAAGTAACGGTAAAGCGGAGACGGGTCGAAGCCGCTTGCGGAAATCGACCACGCGGGGCGCGTCTATTCTTTGATGGGCGCGCCAATCACCCGGCAGGCCATCGGGCCTGCCGTGACTATTGGCATATGCATTCGGGCCCAAACGAGTTGCCCGTCACCTGCCGCTTAATACGAAGTCGGCAGCAGGTAGCTGGAGGGCGAGGGCAGGTCGATTACGAACCTGGTGTCGGCGGCATTCGCTGCCACGACCAGCTGATAGTTCCCCGCTTCCGCCCGGAAGGCCCCGGTCTCGACGTCGAAAAAGGCGAGGTCGCGCGGGACGATCTTCATTACTGCCGTACCGGTCTCGCCGGGGGACAGCGAGAGCTTTGCGAAGGCGCGTAGTTCCTTGTCCGGCCGCTCCACCTTCGCCTTCGGCGAGCGGATATAGAGCTGGACGAGTTCCGAGCCAGGCCGGTCGCCGCTATTGGTCAACTCGATGCTGACGGTCACGCCGTCGGAGCTCATTTCGCGCGCCGACAGCAGCGGTTCGCTCCAGCGGAAGCTGGTATAGCCGAGGCCAAAGCCGAAGGGGAAGAGTGGCGCGACGGCGCGTGTGTCGTGATGGCGGTAGCCGACGAAGACACCTTCGCCGTAGCGCACATGCCCGTCCTTGCCGGGATAGATGGCGGGATCGCCCGTGATGGCGGAATTGTCGGCCAGCGCCTTCAGGAAGGTCTGCGGCAGGCGGCCGCCGGGCTCGGCATCGCCGAACAGGACGTCGGCAACGGCATTGCCGAGTTCCTGGCCCGGATACCACATCTGAAGAACCGCGCGGACCTTGCCAAGCCAGGGCATTTCAATGGGACCGCCGGTCTGCAGCACGACGACGGTGTTGGCATTGGCGGCAGCGACCTTCTCGATCAGTTCCTCCTGGCGGCCCGGAAGCCGCATGTCGGGCAGGTCCAACCCTTCCGTGTCCCACTCGCCGTCGCGGCCAACGAAAAGAAGGGCCAGATCGGCATTGCGCGCCGTCTCGACGGCGGCCTCGATATCGGCTTCGCCGAGCGGCTTTTCGACGCCGAAGCGGACGGCGATGAGGTTGATGCCCTCTTCGCTCGCCATGGACGGCTCATACTCGACCGTGACCTCATAGGTCCGGCCTGCTTCGAGCGTCACCGCGCCGCGTTGTTCGTCATTGGCCGTGCCGAAATAATTCTCGCCGCGCGTCCAGCCGTCGCGGCCGTCGACCGCGAGCTGGCCGTCGACGAAGAGCCGCGCCAGCCCGGCATTGGTCATGCCGAAGAGATGATCGCCGCTCTCCTCCGGCACGAATTGCATCGTCATCCGCGCCGAGAAATCGGCGGGGTCGAGCTCATCAGACGGCAGCTCGAACCAGAAGAACTCGCCCTTCTCAACGATCTCGACATGGAGGGGATCACCCTCGCAGCCGCGCCCCTTGAAATATTCGACCGTGATCTTTCCTTTGAACACGTCGATCAGGCGGTTATGGCGGCAGCCGACGGCGTGGCTGATGCTGTTGGCGTTGGAAAGGGCGGCGCGAATGCCTTCGAGCGGGCTCACCGTATAATGCGCGGCGATCTGCGCGCTGCCGCCGCCCATGACGCGGGCGCTCGCGGCATTCGGCCCGATGACGGCGATCCGGTCGAGCGAGGTCTTCGCAAGCGGCAGGATGCCGTCGTTCTTGAGGAGGACCGCACCTTCCGCGCCGAGGCGTCGGATCAGCGCCCGGTCTTCCGGCAGGTCGACCGCCCGCTCGGTGAGATCGGGTTTGCTCTTGAATGCGCCGACCCGCTCGAGCAGCAGCAGCATGCGTCGCGCCGCCGCCCGCACGGTCGCCGCCTCCACCTTGCCCTCGCGCACGGCGGCAACGAGCTTTTCGCCGCGATCGCGCGCCGGACCCGGCATTTCGAGATCGAGACCGGCATTGATCGTCTCGGCCGTCGAATGCGAGCCGAACCAGTCGGACATGACGATGCCGTCGAAGCCCCATTCCTCGCGCAGCACCTTGGTCAGCAACCAATGATGCTCGCTGGTATAGGTGCCGTTGAGGCGGTTGTAGGAAGACATGACGGCCATGACGCCGGCGCGGCGAACCGCCTGCTCGAAGGGCGGGAGGTAGATTTCGCGCAGGGTCCGCTCGTCGATGTCCGAAGACATGGTCTGCCGCTCGATTTCGGATTCATTGCCGGCGAAGTGCTTGATCGTCGCGGCGATCCCCTCCCCCTGCACACCCTCGATATAGGCGACGGCGAGTTCTGATGTCAGCATCGGATCTTCGGAGTAACATTCGAAATTGCGCCCGTTGAGGCCGGAGCGGTGGATATTCACCGTGGGCGCGAGCAAGACGGCGGCACCCTTGCTCTTGGCCTGGCGCGCAAGGGCCGTACCCATCTGCCTGACGAGATCGGGATTCCAGGTGGCCCCGAGCGCGATGCCGACGGGAAAGCAGGTCGCCTTGACGCCGGCAACCAGCGAGCCCGCGCCGCGAGCGCCGTTCGGCCCGTCCGTCACCTTGATCTTCGGCACGCCGAGACGCTCGACGGGAACCGTCGTCCAGAAATCGGCGCCTGACAGCAGCGACACCTGCTCTTCGAGCGTCATCCGGTCGAGAATGGAATCGATCATGCAAACCTCCCGTTCAAAGACATTGCGGACACCGCAAGCCATCCGTCGGGCTTGGGGTCGCCTCCAGCAATTCTTAAACCTACCGATTACTCGGTATTTTTAAGATGTCAACCGCTCGCGCGTCGTGTATGAATTGGGACCGGAGACTTCGGCTGGAGACTTGCCGATCGCCGCTGGAAGAGACAGACGGGAGAGATGGCAGAGTTTTCAGAGACAGAGACTGGACAGGCGGAAAAGCGACGGCGCCGATCCCGCAAGGGTGAGGAGCGCCGAGCGGAGATCCTGACGGCGGCGATGCGGCGCTTTGCCGAAGACGGCTACCAGAATGCCGCCATCGGCGACATTGCCCGGGATGTCGGCCTGTCGCTGCCCGGCCTGCTGCATCACTTCCCCACAAAGGTCGATCTGCTGCTTGCGATCCTCGCAAAGCGCGATCTCGAAAGCGCCGATTTCATCGGGCACTATCGTTCGGATCTGCCAGGCCTACTCAAAGGCATGGTCGAGATCTTTCGCCGCAACGCCGGAATGATCGAGGTCGTCAGGGCCTTCGCCATCCTGAATGCCGAGAGCCTGATGAAGGACCACCCCGCCAAGGCATGGTTTCTCGATCGCGCCACTGACATGCAGAACGGCATCGCCGCGACCTTCGAGCGGGCCATCGCCGATGGCTCGATCGACGGTGGGATCGACAGCCGAGCAATGGCCGCCGAGCTGATCGCTGTCATGGACGGCCTGCAGATGCTCTGGCTGCGCGACCCCGATCGTTTCGACATGGTCGGCGGCCTGGAAGCCTATGTCGACCGCCTGCTGGCGAGCCTTGGTTTAAAGCCGTGACCGCCGGCCTGGGATGGCGCCTTTACCGGAGAGGTCGGCGAGATCCACGTCCGCGCTTTCGTGGATTTCGTCGTTGAGAACTGTGCCGCCCGACCCGACGCTTTTCGACCGGCAGCCAGCCTGTCGCGCTGATCCGTTGCTCAGCCGCAGTTTCCGCTCGATCCTGGATTGCGACCGGTACTTGCTCCGTCATCGAGCGCAGTTGGCTGATCTGGACGTGCCGTTGCGGTCGATGCGGATGAATTTTGCGGATTGCGTAGATTTGTCGTGGCGAGCCAGCGGTCTGTCGAAAAATACGCCCTGGTCCTTGCTTGCGAAGCTGACGCCGCCTTGAGGCCGAGAGCAAAATTAAAGCTGTTTTCGCTGCCGGCTTCGCGCGTGAAACTGAGATAGGCGCCAAATCGTTCGTATTCGACATCGCGAAGGCTTTGGATCGACGCAAGTGTATCTTCGAAATCGCGCCAGCAGGCCTGCTTTACAATGGTCTCGAAAATGCGCAGGACAGCCGGGGCGAGACGCCCCTGGACATCAACCTTCGGCCCGACGATCTTGGCGCGGATCTCAACGAGATCACCCGTTTCATTTCCACGAACCTTGACGAAGGTCGAACTAAGCGGTCGCACCTCATCCCGTTCGTAGACACGCTGAAAATAACATTCATAATCGCGATTGCGCATCGATGCGGCTTTCCATTCGCCCACCTCGATACCGGCCTCTCGAAGAGCGCCGCAAATATTGGCGCCCGAGACCAGCCACACCCGCAGAAACTGACTTGCCAAGTCGAATTTCGGAATCTCGACCAGATGCCGCGATATGGATATCGGCCGAGGAGCCGCCGCATAGGGGCCGGCGGCTATGCGTGATGATCGGGCAGCCTTGTCGAGAGCCCGATCTTCGAAGCCTTCGATCGGGTCTCCGGAGTGGCGGATTTCCCAGTAAAAAGCGACAGCTGCAAGAAGCAGAACGGACATCGAAACCGCTGCCCAAACCAGCCAGCGGCGGTTGCTCCGCATTGGGAACTTCCACTGCCGGGGTGGGCTGTCACGAGGAGGACCGACTGCTGATAACACTTTACCCACGGCGTCACCTCGCAAACCCGTGACCAGCGGCGTTGGTCGGCACGCGGCCAATCAGCTCCCTGCGGCGCGTCCTTCTGAGGCGAGCAACAATGTGAAAGCGGTACAGCCGACTCACCTTCGACACCCGCGATTCTGATGTCGAGCGTATAAGGCGTCAAGCAGGAACCTCAGGCGACTCTCCTAGGGGACTCGCAGACCCACACATATCGAGAACAGTTCAGTCGATCATCGAAAGCCGCGGGCTAAGGCACTCCTCGATCAGGAATTTCATACTGCTTTCCTGCGTCGTGGAACACGGCGATCCGTGATGACCGTCGCCCCGGTCGGCAATTCGTTCACTGGCTTGGGGCGGCCACGCAGCGGATTTGCATCGGCATAGACCTTGGCGAGGCCGACACGTCTTTCATCAAGCGCCGGGTATGCCTCGAGGATCTCATCGAGAGAATGTCCCGCCGCAACTGAAGCGGCGACGTCGTAAACCGGAATTCTCGTGCCTTCGATAACAGGCGTGCCGCCGAGGACATCAGGCGAGGAGCTTACCAGCGCGCGGGCGGCTTCCAGGTTTGAAAGACTCTCCGCCGTCCTCTCGACGAAGGGTGCAAGATCGATGGTGAGGAAATCATGGCGCATCGTCCAATCCTTTTTGGCCAGCGACGCCAACGTCAACGTCTTCCATTTGCTGAGCCTCGGCTCGGCCCACCTGATCATGTTCAGACGTTCCTCCGATGTCAGCTGTCCGGCGCTTTCATAGTAGAAGGAAATGAGCGTGCATGCGGTCGCCCAGACCCGACGTCCGTTCTCCGCAGACAGAAATGCCGCGGGAAGAATTCCCTCGTCAATGACCCTGTTCACGTCACGAAGCGCGACGCGCGTAGCGATTGGGACAGCGACTACAGAAAGCGGACACGGCGGGATTTCGCCGGACGTCGGCGGCAAAACGAGAAGCCGTTACTGAGCGGACATCATTCCCCGTCCATAACAGCGACGTGCAGGGCACCGAGGATGGGGCCGAGTGCGGACAGGCGGACGAGATCCAATGCGGGGCTGTCGGCCTCGAGGCTGGCAGTGGCGCGATCATAGACGGCGACGCACTGCTTGTTGGTGATCCGGGACATGTAGAGAATGCCGTCAAAATCGGTGCGGTCGTAGATTTCCTGGCTGAGCCGGCGTCCGCCGGCCTGCGCCCTTGCCCGAACGGCATCCGTCGCGACCCCGAGCAGGTTTGCGCCTTCGAAGCGCAGGTCGAGCAGGAAGAGCGGATGGGGGTTTCGGACAGCGGCGATCGAATAGCGGTCGAACTCCTCTCGCAATATCCATCGCTCGGCCTTGCCCTGAAACCGGTCGCGAACAATCGTTTCCGCGACCGCCGTCATCGGATCCTGGGCGAGATAGAGTAGCCGGAACTTATCCCTCGGGCTTGAGAACCGTGTCTTGCCGAAGCCCATGCCGAGCGGCGTCGCGGCATGGGCGCGCGCGACGATCCTGACATAGTCGGTGACGTCAGCCCGGATGGCGAGACGTTGCAGGACTGATTTGTCGAGGCTCATTGCGCCGCGAAATAGGTCTGAGCCGCCTCGACGACCTCGTCGGCGCGATCCTGTTTCAGGAGGTCGATAGGCCGGCGCCCACCCAGCATGGGGTTCGGCTGGCACAGCCACAGCCACGCGACCCGCTGATTGGACACGAGAGCGGCGATCGCTCCTATGCCCTTTGCGGGACGCCCGTCGATGAATTGTTCGATCGGATAGACGTGCTTCCTCGTTCCCTTCAACAGTGCGATGACCTCGCCGGCGTGCTGCCAGCGATTGAGCGTGGAGCGCGCAATTGCGAAATCGCGCTGGAGTTCGCTGGCGCCGGCAACTTGCCCGGCCCAATCCTCAAGCCTGCGGGTGACCGCAAGCTCGCCCAGCAGCCGCTCGCCTTCCTCCACTGTGACGATCTTCCCAAGCCCTTCGCCGCCGGAGGGCGCCACGGCCTTCGGAATTTCGAGTGCGATCTTGGCGTTGTCAGGCGCATCGCTGAAAGTTTCCACCAGACCACGAATGCGGCGGGCCAGTTCGCCCTGGCGCTTGCTGAGCTCGCGTCGCACGCTGACGGGAAGATCGACAATGGCTGCAGCCGCCGCGCCCGCAATTCTGGCGGAGAGCGCAACCGAGCCGGACTCGAATGTAGCGTCGGCGTTCAACACGTCGGCGACTTTGGCGGCAACGCGATCGGCGACCTCAGCCTGACGAGCACGATGCAACTGCGCCTGGGAACCAGCCATGAAACCATCTCCGTTCTTACAGGAACTGATATAGTCTCAAATCACCCATTTGTCCAGTTTGTCCCATTTGTCTAGCACTGCAGGATTTCGCGAAAAGGGAATGTCAGCCCTTCTGCAGCCTCCACGTCCTGATTTCGAAAGGCATGATGTCGGCGGGGCCTTTGCGCTCCATCGGCTCTTCGAGAATGCTGAGCGGCTGCGACGCCGTCCATCCGGAAGGCAGGGCAAGGGAAAGCCGGCCGCGCCGGCCGGCGGGCTCGTAGAGACGCAGGATCAGGCCTTCGCCCTCCTCGGCGGCCTTGAGGCCGGAGAAGGCAACGGGGGTGCCGGCGACGGCAAGCGGCGAAAAGGTACCGGCGGAAAGGCCCTTGGCTTCCGCTATGACGAGCGGCTGGTTGAGGTCGAGCGCCTCGTCGAGCACGCCGCCGTCATGCCAGGCGCCGTCATGCGGCATCAGCGAATAGGTGAAGCTCTGCTCGCCTTCATCGGCCAGCGGATCCGGATAGATCGGCCCGCGCACCAGGCTCATGCCGATCACATTGCCGCGGGCACTGTGGCCGTATTTGGCATTGTTGAGCAGCGCCACGCCGAAACCCGGCTCGCTGATATCGACGAAGCGATGGGCGACGGCCTCGAACATCGCCTGCTCCCAGGACGTGTTCGTGTGCGTCGCCCGCTCGACGATGCCGAAGGCGCATTCGAACGTCGCCTTGCGCGCCCGCACGTCGACAGGGTTCAGGGTGCGCAGCAGGGTGCGGCGGTCATGCCAGTCGATCGTCGTTTCGATGTCGAGCCGCTTGGCGTTGGCACTGAGCACATAGGTCTGCGTGACGCTCGAATTGCGATAACGATGAACGACGCGGATCGCCGCGCGGTGCGGGCCGCTTTCGATAAGATCGATGCTTTCGGGCGCTTCGAGACGGACGCCCTTTTCGGCATAATCAGCATCGATATCCCAGGCGTCCCAGTTGCGCGGCTTATCGACCGGATAGACCCAGAGCTGGTTGGCGGAACCATCGACCGCTTCACGGCCGGTCGCCTTGTGGAAGAGGCTGGCAACGGCGCCATCCTTGCCGATCACGACCGCGAGATGATCGTTTTCAAGACGGTCAGGCCCGGCCTTCAGCCCGCCTGCCGACTTCAGCGCCTGTCTGTCGAAGACCGCGACGGACAAGGGCGCGACGATCTCGGCGGCCGAAAGTGCCGTGCCGTCCGCAAGCGTGGCGCTCACCGCTCTCGGCGCAAGCGAGGGATTGACGACGACGAGTGCGTCGGCGATCCCGCCCTTCGGCAGATTGGCCGACAGCGCCTGCAATGCCTTGGCCTGCTCGGCCCTGGCATGATCGATGACGCCGCCAAGTTCCTGTTCCGCGTCCTGATAGACTTCGCGGATGCTCGAACCCGGCAAGATGTCGTGGAATTCGTTTTTCAGAACGACCCGCCAATCCACTTCCAGGCTGCGAGGTTTTTCGGCGCCGAGCATATGGGCGAGCGAAGCGAGGGTCTCGGCGGTGATCAGAGCACGTTCGGCCTGGCGGTGCTTTCGCTTGACGCCGCTTTGCGACGTCAGCGTTGCGCGGTGCAGTTCCAGATAGATTTCGCCGTCCCAGACGGGAAGCTTCTTTTCCCCGGCGGTCTGGTGCGCCTGCTCGTAATAGCTCTTGACGGTGCCCCAGCGCGCCTGCGGAATGGCGGGGAAATCGCGCAGCTGCACCTCCCGCTCCACCATCTCGGGCGTCACGCCGCCGCCGCCGTCGCCATAGCCGACGGCCAGAAGCGAAGCGTGGTGCTGCGTCTTGGCGCGGAAATTCTTCCATGTCGGCAGGTAGCAATCGGGCTGCACGAAGCCGTTATAGCCCTGCATCGGATTGTCGAAGGTATGGGTCAGCACCCGGCTGCCGTCGAGGCCCTTCCACCAGAAGAGATCGGAGGGGATGTGGTTGGTCTCACTCCAGTTGACCTTGATCGTGAAGAAGCTGTCGATGCCGCCCTGCCTCAGGATCTGCGGCAGCGAGCCGGAGAAACCGAAGCAATCCGGCAGCCAGCAGACCGTATGGCGGGCGCCGAAGGTCTTTTCGAAATAACGCTGGCCATAGAGCACCTGACGGACGAGGCTTTCGCCGGTCGGCATGTTGGTATCGGGCTCCACCCACATGCCGCCGACGGTTTCCCACTTTCCTTCCGCGACCTTCTGCTTGATGCGGTCGAGAAGCTCGGGATCTTCCTCTTCCATCTGCGCGTAATAATGGGCGGTCGACTGGTTGAAGCGGAAATCGTCCGAGCGCTCCATCAGTGACAACGCCGTGTTGAAGGTACGCCGCATCTTCCGCCGTGTCTCGCGATAGGGCCAGAGCCAGGCGAGGTCGATATGGGCATGGCCCGTCAGCACCAGCTCGCCGTTCGGCGGGAAGCGCTTCTGCAACTCCTTCAACCGCGCCGTCAGGGCCTCGAAGGCGGAGGTTGCCGAAGCGCTCTCCTCGTCCGTGAGACCCGCCGGATTTTCCTGGAGCTTCGGCAGTTCCCAGATCTTCTGCTGCATGACGGCGTCGGAGGTGCGGGAGACATAAGCCGCCGTATCCGACGGCCAGTCGAGGCTGCGCAAGGTCTCTTCGGCGGCATCGACCAGATGCGGCACGACCTCATGTTCACCCAGCGCCCCAACCGCCTCGGCGACCTGCTTCAGGAGAAGGTGCAGCCGGTGAACGGGACCGTCGAGCCAGATCAGCCGGGCCTTGTTGAGCCTCGGCGTCCGGTTCGGTTCGCCGAAGGGAAAACGGGCGACCGTTTCCGTCGCAATCGAAAAGCGGCGGCCCTTGACCGGAAATTCCTGGTGATAAGGATCGAGACCGAATGTCTCGCTCGCGCCGTCGGGATAGCTGAGCGTAATCAGGCTCTCGCCGCCGAGATCGAGCTGCAGGCGGATATCGTCAAGCGGCCAGCTCTCGGGCGCTTCAGCGCTCGCGGCAAAATGCACGACACCCTGGCGATGCGGCCAGTCCTGATGATGCGCAATCGGCTCGCCCTCGAATGTCCAGCCGTCGATCGCAGCGCTATATCGATCCCGCCAATGCGCCAGCTCGGCAATGCGGACTTTCAGACGGTCGAGACGTTGGGCAATGGTGAGCGGCATGGCTTATCCTGTTGAAAAATCGGCGGCGGACGACCCGCAATCATGGCTTTGGGAGATGAAGATGGTGCGACAGCCATCGCAAATTGCGGGCCCCTCCTCCCAGCGGGTCCAATAATGCTTAGATTAAGTAACTTTGATTTGGCGTCAAGCCCGGAAGAAACTCATTGTGGCAAGTATGCAGTGGGCAATGAGAAATCCAAGGTGTTCACGAGGCCAGCATCGGCAGCCAAGGTCGGCGAACGGGCTCCGCTTGTGAAGACAATCCTCGGGCGGCACCCGCATCAGTCCCCCGTTCCCTTGCGTGTGGCCCGAAGGTATCTATTGTCGACGAATGCCGGGTGGTCGGGAGTATGTAATGTCGGCAGTGCCGTTCTCAAAGTTTTCGACGCCGCTCAACGCGCTGTTCGCTACAATCGGTCTCTTGGTCGTTGCCACACTGACGACACAGGGCCTTACTGGACAGGAGAGGCTTGTCTTTGAGCTGCTACTTGCGGCAATTTGGCTGGTCTACGTCCTCCAATTGAGCGGCATATTGCTTTCACGGCGACACCGCTTGTCGGGCGGGATGCCGGCCCTCGTGATCGATTTGCTCGCGGTACTGGTTCCGGCCGCTGCATTCTTGTTCGTCGGATCCCCTGATCGAAACCTCTATTGCGCCATTTGGCTTCTCAAGCCGTTGCGCGGCTCGACCTTCTTCAGGCTGCTGGCAAAGGTGGTCGCGAATGAATCGCGCAATCTGCTTGGCGTGACATCGGTGTTCGGCATCGTTCTTTTTGGCGCTGCGTTGGCCGGTTATATCATCGAGCGAGATGTCCAACCCGATAAGTTCGGCAGCATTCCGCAGGCGATGTGGTGGGCGGTCGTGACGCTGTCGACGACCGGCTACGGTGACGAGATCCCGCAGAGCCTTGCAGGTCGAGTTCTGGCCGGATTGGTGATGATGAGCGGTATCGGTATTTTTGCACTTTGGGCCGGCATCCTCGCCACCGGCTTCTACGAAGAGGTTCGCCGCCAGGACTTCGTTCGCAACTGGCAATTGGTCGCTGCCGTACCCCTGTTCCAGAAGCTTGGTTCCGCTGCACTGATCGAGATCGTTCGGGCGTTGCGACCGCGCATTGTCCCGGCAGGTGCCGTGATCTGCCGCAAGGGCGATGTTGGCGATCAGATGTTCTTCATTGTCGAGGGGCGGGTCACCGTGGCGACACCCGACCATCCAGTGGAACTCGGTGCCGGAAACTTCTTTGGCGAGATGGCGCTGATCAGTGGCGAACCTCGCTCAGCGACGGTCAGCGCAGCAACCGAGGTATCGCTGCTGTCGCTCTACGCCGTGGATTTCCAGATGTTGTCGAGCAGTAGTCCGGAGATCGCTGAGACCATCCGCAAGACGGCGCTGGAGCGTCGGGGCGGGCTGCCGAAGGAATAATCCGGTCATTGAAATCTTGGGGTTCAGGGCGATCCGACGACCGCCCATTCGAACCCGTCGCCAGTCAGCTATTTGGCCACGTGCCACACTCCTCCAACGCCATCGCCGTTGGCTTCACCGGCTTTCTTATCCTCGACATAGGTGTAAAGCGGCTTACCCTCATAGGCCCACATCTCTTTGCCATCCGCAGCTTTGACTAGAGACCATTCGCCTTCCGCTTTGGCCTTGGCTCCAGCGTGGAACGCCGGCCACTTCTTCAGGCAATCGCTGTCGCAGTTGGATTTGCCTTTTGCATCTTTGTCGAATGTGTAAAGCACCATGCCTTTTTCAGTGGCCAGGACCTTGCCCATTTTCGTCTCGACCATCTTGGCCGGCTCGGCCGCGAAAGCAGACCCGGTTAAGGCAGACAGCGCACCTATCGCGATCAATATCGTTCTCATGATTTTTCTCCCATTCGGCAGTGCCGGCGGAATGCCAGCAGTACCCGATCTAACTGATAAAAACGCCCAACTATGAAAGCGGTTCCGCCCATGGGGGACGAACACGACAGGCCAGCAATAATGACAAGATCCAAGAAGGGCCAACTCCGGACCCTTGCCAATGATGGCAGAAGGGTCTCGTCTCGACCCCAAAGCATGTGTAATCGGGCGGTCCCACAAGGGGCAGGCTCCCATTACATTGCCAATATCGTATCAACGCCACCTTTGCAGGCGGCGTGGAGCGCCTACGCGTCTCCATGCCGATTCAAATTGCTCGATGCGTCAGTAAAGCAATCTCGTTCTGATCGTTCCCGGTATCTCGCGTAGCGCCTGAAGAATATCGTCGGCTGTCTGGGACATGTCCTCGACTTCGATGACCACGTACCCCGTGTCGCCATGCGTCTGCAGGAATTCGGCGACGATATTCAGCCCGCGCGACGAGAAGATCTCGTTCAGCTGGATGAGCATGCCGGGACGGTTTTCGTGAACATGGATGAAGCGCGTACCATTCGGGCGCTCGGGCAACTGGACCTGCGGAAAGTTGACTGCGCCCATCGTCGAGCCGATATCGGAATATTCGACCAGCTTTCTGGAGACTTCCCCGCCGATGCGCTCCTGAGCTTCTTCTGTCGAACCGCCGATATGCGGTGTCAGAATGACATTGCTCAAGCCCTGCAGCGGCGTTTCGAAACGCTCCTTGTTCGATGCCGGCTCCTTGGGAAACACATCGACCGCAGCACCTGCCAGATGGCCCTCTTTCAAGACTTTCGCAAGCGCGTCGAGATCGACCACCGTGCCGCGGGAATTGTTGATGAAGATGGCGCCTTTCTTCATGCGACGCAGTTCGGCTTCGGTGATCATATTGTGCGTCGATGGCGTTTCCGGAACGTGCATCGTCACATAATCCGAGATTTCCAGAAGCTCGCCAAGCGAAGCCATCGATTCTGAATTGCCGCGGCGCAGCCTATCGGAGAGATCGAAATAGCGCACCAACATGCCCATGCTTTCCGCAAGAGCACTCAGCTGCGAGCCGATATTTCCGTAGCCGACGATGCCGAGGGTCTTTCCACGGACTTCTCGGCTGCCGACAGCGGATTTCTCCCATCCGCCCTGATGCGCCGACGCCGAGCGTGGGAAGATCTGCCGCGTCAGCATGATGATCTCGCCGATCACAAGTTCGGCCACCGAGCGCGTGTTCGAATAAGGCGCGTTGAACACCGGAATTCCGCGGCGGCGTGCCGCCTCCAGATCGACCTGGTTCGTGCCAACGGAAAAACAGCCGACGGCAATCAGCTTCTTGGCGGATTCGAAAATCTCTTCCGTCAGCTGCGTTCGGGAACGAATGCCTATGATGTGCGCATCGGCGATATGGCTCTTGAGATCCCTGTCATCAAGCGCTTTCGGC
Organism: Rhizobium fabae; assembly: GCF_003985135.1. Classification (NCBI taxonomy): domain Bacteria; kingdom Pseudomonadati; phylum Pseudomonadota; class Alphaproteobacteria; order Hyphomicrobiales; family Rhizobiaceae; genus Rhizobium; species Rhizobium fabae. The sequence goes on along the minus strand of NZ_ML133653.1, from coordinate 187,280 downwards.
AGATGCACGAGGTTGGTGTAGCCGCAAGACGAAAAATAGTCCACGGCGCTCTGGCTGATGCCTTCAAGCAGAAGCACAGAAATTCGATCACGAGGCAGGGAAAGCTGGAGAGGCATTGTGAGACTTTCGTTTTCCGAATTTAGACACGTCGATGTCGTTTGCGGCCCTACGGCACATTACAACATGGCTTTGCGACCATCCGACAACCAGCGCAAGCACAAATCCCAATATACTCTGCTTCCACTGAACGCGCCTCGCGTGTTTGATCTCGAATTGCGCTAGTCAACCCCGCGACCTCTGCAAGCGGCGTGCTCGCGCCCTTCAAAATGTTGCGGCTGAAGCTGGTGCTTGGTCTCTGGCCTTAAAGAGCCGCGTGGCCGTGCCGACCTCAAAGAACTGCGGGCCAAGACATCGCGGGATCGGTCAGGCCTTGGCGGAGATGGCGCTCAATTCTTCCAGGTCGAGGTCACGTTCAAGCTCACGCAGGGTCTCATCGTCGATCTGCCCTGAGCGATGCAGCCGTATGAGTTCCGTCCGGCCAACCGCGACCGCCTCAAGAACGACATCGAAATGGGCGTGCAAGATCGGAATGTAATCCGCGGTGCGCTCGGCATAGTCGACGATTGCCGTAGCGCGATGTTCATATCTTTTCAGTAGCTGAGGATGGATCAGCTTGCCCTCGCCATCGTAGGCAAGCTCGCTCACTTTCGTGAACTGAACCTGGGCCATCGCGGCCTCGGCCTGACTCATCGTCATCGGCGAACGCTCGGCTTCTACCTCTCCCAGGCCAGCCCAGGAAATCACCCAACCAAGCGTCGTGCCCTGCACAAGCACGGTCCCCATGATCACGGCAAACGACATGACGAGGATGAAGTCGCGTCCTGGAAATCCTTCGGGAAGGCTCAAGGCAAGCGCAAGGGTGACCACACCGCGGACGCCCGCCCAGCTCAACACCGTCGCCGCTCCACCTCCCATTGGAACCGATCGAGCAAGCCCTATCCTGTTTGCAAACCTGATCGCCAGATCGGAGCCGAACACCCAGACGAAGCGTGCCGCAACAAGGGCGACAAGGATCACAAGCGCCGGAAACGCCATGGTTTGGACCAGCAACCCGAAGCCGCCGCCGCGGTCGACGACGTCGCGCAGCGAAAGGCCGATCAGGATGAACACCGTCGCCTCCATGAGGAAGACGAGCACGGCCCAGAATGAAGTGCCGCGCATGCGCGTCCCCGCCGACATAACGGTGTGCTGGTGCCACGAGGCGATCAAGCCCGCCGTGACAGTGGCGATCACACCGGACACGTGGAGTTGCTCTCCCAGCAGATATGCGATCCAGCAGAGCAACGTGGTTGCCGCGATCATGAGGTAATCGTCGCGCAGTTTCCGGATGAGCCTGACCCATGCGAAACCGAGCATGCCGCCCAGCGCGGCCCCGCCCGCGGCAAGCACAAGGAACGTCCCAACCGCACTGACCGTGCTGAACGCGCCAGTCGCTGCCGCTGCAACGGCAAAGCGGAAGAGAACCAATCCGCTCGCGTCATTCAGCAGGCTCTCGCCTTCGAGAAGGATCTGAAGCCGCCTTGGCAGGCGAACGTGCTCGAGTACCGCTCGGGCGGACACCGCATCCGGCGGCGACACGATGGCTCCAAGCGCCGCGCAAGCGGCCCACGGCAGCGAAGGGATCAGGAGATGAGCGACAACAGCAACGACAATGGTCGTGAAGAGCACCGCGCCAACTGCGAGTGAGGTAATGCCGAACATGTGGCGCTTCAGCCTGTCGACGGCGATAGACCACGCCCCATCGAACAGAAGTGGCGGCAGGAAGATGATAAGGACAAGTTCAGGATCGACCCTGATCGCTGGCAACCCGGGAACGAATGCGAGCGTAGCGCCGCCAGTCAGGAGCGCCACGGACGGCGGCAGTCCAAGCCGATGTGCGAGATAGTGGAGCGCGATGATCGCAAGAAACATCGCAATCACCAGTTCGAAGAGATGCGTGCCGTCCATGTGTTTCCCCGCGACCAACCCTGGGCCATCAAATGACGGCTTCGATTGAAACGCAACACCTGTGGTCGGCCACAATCCTTCTCAGGGTGGAGACCGAAATCTCTCGCCACTGCTTTATGATCGCAACATCTGACGCAAGCTTGGCTTCGATTGCAGCGACGGTGTCGCAGCCGAAGGGCATGCGAACTGGCGGTTCGGGGACATCTGAGATGCCACAACCAGTCTGGCGAACCTTTCGCTGAAGCGAGTTCGCGTGTCCGTAAACTTTCCCGGTTCGACGCCCGGGACCGGGCTCTTCGGCGAATAACGAAATCTTGATCGACAACAACGGTTATCGGATTGCCGCGCGGCCCTATCTGCCCAGCAATCACACTGAAATCGCCGGTTTTCGCACAGCGATCGGGAGGGTGAGATGTTTCAGGTCCGCAAACTATCGGCAGCCGCGGCAGCCGTCATCATGATTGCCATGTCGTCGTCTGCCTGCACGACCAGTTCATACGACTCGGTACAAACCGGCTCGATCGGATATAGCAGCGTCGACTATGGACTCAGACCCGCCTGCCGCGACGGATTCGGCAATGATCGTCCTTGCAGTTATTAGCGACGGAAAACGCAAAGCTTCCATCGGTCGGTCCCTCACAGCTATTGGCCGGCCAGCTGTCGCAAAGACTGCCATGATCGAGCTCTCGACATGTGTTTAGAACGCAAAGCGCGGGTGCGCCGGACCACGCCGCCACGTGAAAGCGTCGTTGCAGGCTGGTACGAGAACGCCAGCCTACTCGAAAGCTACAGCATCGATTTGAGTTCATCGAAACAGTACAGCATGCGCGTGCTGGCGACCCGGACAGTCGGCGGTTCGCCAGCGTGGCTCAAGGCGTTGAACGCGGTGCGCGACGTCATGGTGACGCCCTTTGGCGTCAAAACCTCCGGTGAGGTCCGAGCGTCCAGGGCCGACAACGAACGCGTGGACTTTTTCCCGGTGCAATGGGAAAGCGACGACGAGATTGTACTGGGTGAGGATGATCGACACCTGGACTTCCGATTATCGCTGCTCCGTCGCAATTCTCCAACCGGCACGCAGCTCGTCGCGACAACTGTCGTGCACTCCCACAATGCCTTCGGTCTCACCTATCTCAACGTGATCAGGCCCTTTCATCACCTCGTAATCAGGACCTGGCTCCTCGCCTCGCGATCAGAGAGCTAGCAAGCCGACCCGCGCCCCCCATACCAGGATCGGCACTTATAACCTTTGCGCCGTCAGCACACCACGCGCCATTCTGATCGCAGCTAGTTTAAACGATTTCAATAAGTTAAAATTCAACTGCGGAAGTCAGTTTGAGACATCTTTCGGTGTGATAAGCAAGCGTCGTGGTGTTCTATGATTCTGTTCTTGCGCAACTCCTGTGAAAACCGCTACGCATTTTTGCTGGAATTGCTCTAGGAAATTCAATCATGCGGTATCTTCGGTCAGGGCCGCGTCGGCTTCACATCCAGGAGATGGGCGTTCCGCGCGCCAAGACAGTCGGTCTGAGGTCGGGTGAAATCGCCGACAGGAATATCCGCGTCATCTTGGAAGCGATCCGCCGGCATGGGCCGTTGACCAGGACGGAGCTGGGGCGGCATAGCGGGCTGACCGGGCCTGGCATTACCAATATCCTGCGGCGGCTGGCCGAGGAGAAGCTCGTCACGTCGAACCGCCGTAACGGTGTTGGCGGCGGCGCTACAGCCTCGGAATTTGCGTTGCGCCCGGAGGGGGCGTTTTCGATCGGTCTCAAGCTTCGCCGGACGCGCGGCGAGATCGTGCTCATCGACCTCAGCGGCCAGGTGCATGACCGGGTCTATTTTGATGTGGCGGCGGGAGACAAGGTCGGCGCAGTGCATGCGGCCGTCAGGGATATGGCCGATCGCCACGCGGCATTGCCGATCATCGGGCTCGGCATCGCCGCCAATGACTGGACGGATGAGCAGAGCGAGACGCTTGCCGCCATGTCGACGATCGCGCGTCCCTATGTCGAGAACGAGTGCACGGCGAGCCTGCTTGCCGAGCGCACCATCGGCAGTTCCACGCCGGAAGGCGGGCTGGCGATGATCGTCATCGACGACGACGTGCAGGCGGGCTTCCTCATCCGGGGCATTCCCTATTCCGGCGTGCATGGGCGGGCGGGCAGCATCGGCGAAATGCTGACCGGGCCTGATAATCTCCAGCTCAACACCGTCGTCGGTTTCGGCTCCCTGCGCTCACGCATCGGAAACGACGAATTCGCGCGGCTGCTGAAAGGCGAGGAATTCTCCTCGCCGTCGCTGTCGCAATGGATACGCGAGGCCGCGGGCCATCTGCTCGACCCGATCATCGCCATGGCCGGCTTCATTGCCCCGAGCGTCGTCATGATCGGCGGTGACCTGCCGCAGGGCGTGATCGAGGCGCTGATCCACCAGCTTTCCATCGAGCGGCGAGACACCTCCACCCGGCCGTTTCTGACGCCCTGGATTTCGCCGATGCGGCCGGCGAGCTTCAGCGGTGGCGGCGTGGCGCTGGGCGCTGCCCTCCTGCCCTTCCTCAACACCTTGCTGCTGCCGCCGGCTTCGGCTTGAGGGCCAGAAGTGCTGCGCGCATGAACGTCAACCATATCGGCGGCAAGATGCCTGCAGGCGCTTTCGAAGGTGAAGCCGACGATATCGATGCACCTGGATACGCTCCTGTCGATCTGGACATCGGCCTGCAGGCAAAAGAACCCCGACCGTTTGAAGGGCCGGGGTCAACTACTGAGATAGGAGCTGGAAGATGCCGAGTGGGCTTTATCCGTGGACACAGGCCGTCTCGCACGCCCTGTTGCCATCCAGTGTTGCTGTCGGCGGCACCATGAACAAGCTAAATTGCCGTCGGCGTGCGAAATGGCTATATTGATACCAGCGATTGGAGATCGAGATGCTGCTGCAGAAAATCCGCGAGAACTATGATGCCCTGATGCAGATCGGGATCGAGGCTCGTGAAGCTGGCCGCAAGATCGGTCTGAAGCCGAGCTGCGCAGAATCCGATCAGGCTCCGGCCAAAGCCCAAGAGCCGGAAGTCGTCGTCCGCTAAGTGATGACGCGATAATCCATGCCGACATGCACTATTCTGGCTGGGCCGAACGGATCCGGTAAGACTCGTCGTTCGGCAAGCTGAAGCTCGAAGGCGAGTACATCAACGCAGACGAGCTTGCAAAGACGCTGGCGCCGGGTGCGAAGACCATCGAACGACAGGCAGGCGAACTCGCTCTGAAGCTGACCGCAGAGAAGATCGCCAAGCAAGAACCTTCATCTTCGAAACCACGCTAAGCAGCAAGCAATCGATCCGGCTGATGAGCGAGGCCAAGGCCGCAGGATTCAATGTCGATCTGTATTACGTCGCCCTGGATACGGTCGAACGGAACATCGAGCGTGTGAAATTCCGGGTAGCTCTCGGCGGCCATGACATCCCCGAGGACGCTATCCGGCGTCGATACAAGGGATCGCTGGCACATCTGCCGCAGGCTCTGGCGCTGGCAGATGAAGCGGTTCTCGTCGATAACTCCGAGATCCAGCCAAGGATCGTTTTCCAGCTCCGGGCGGCTACGTCGTTGGCATCGGCATGATCGAGGGCAATCCCCTACACAGATTGCTGATCGAAAAGGTGCAGCAGTCCATGTCCTTGCGCGGCAGATAAGCAAAAGCGCGGCCTCCGGCGGACCGCCTTTTTGTGGCGGAACTGTCTCGGTGCAATCGAGGTTTTCACTGCCTCCGAAGAAGCTGGCCCTTGCAAATCAAACACGCTCGGGCTTGCTACTTATATGAGCCCGGAAGGCGCACCCGGCCACGACGCGATGGTCGTGGTTTAAGGTCGGCCGAGATCGGTCGAGGTGAAGACAAGACAATTTCTAAGGAGCGCGACGACAGAGATTACGCGTTGGCCAGCGGACATGGAGACGAAGGGCGATGCTGATTTCTTCATCTTCATCGAGCTCGATCTGAGATCGATGGCACCAACCTTCTACGTCCCCAGCGCCTCGTCGGCGTGGCTGAGGTCGGAGGCGATCGCCTTGTCGAGCACCTTCTGGATATTGGCGGCGCGGCGGAAGGACGGTTCCTGGGTCTTGCCCGCCCGGACCGCCTGGACGAAACGCTGGTAGTTCGTCTCGACGGGATCGAAAGGCAGGTCGCGCCAGGTCGCCGTGTGCACGTCTTCGCCGAGACAGGCGCGCAACGTCGATGTTCCGGTATCGTAGATCATCTCGACCGAGCCGGTTTCGCCATAGACCCGGAGACGCAGCTGATCCATCTGGCCGGCGGCCGTGCGCGTCGCCTGGATCGTGCCGATCGCTCCGTTGGTGAAATCGACATTCATCGTGAAGCTGTCATTGGCATCGAGATCATATTCGCCGATCCTATCGCCCGGCGCCTTGTTGAAGGTCTTCAGCCGCGCGAAGACATGGGCGACGTCGAGGCCGGAGCCGTAGGAAGCGAAATCGACGATGTGGATGCCGATGTCGCCGAGCGCGCCGTTCGACCCGTGCTTTTTGCTCAGCCGCCACAGCCATTTGCTCTCGCTCTTCCAGTCGCCCCAGTGGCGGCCGACCAGCCAGCTCTGCAGATGGGAGGCCTCGACATGGCGCACCGCGCCGATTTCGCCGGCGAGCACCATCTGCCGGCCTTTCTGCAGCGCCGGCGAATTGCGATAGGTGAAGTTGACCATGCCGACCTTACCCGCCCGCTCGATCGCTTCGGTCATTTCCATGGCTTTGACGGCATCGGTGGCGAGCGGCTTTTCGCAGAAGACATGCTTGCCGGCGGCGATCGCCTGAAGCGTCGTCGGGTGGTGGATGCTGTCAGGCGTGACGTTCGCCACCGCATCGAACTCGCCCCAGGCGAGCGCCTCCTCGAGCGAGGCAAAATGATTGGCGATGCCGTGTTCGGTGCAGAAGGCGGCAAGCCTTTCAGGGACGACGTCAACGCCGCCGACGACGCTGACGCCCTCGATCGCCTTGAAGCGCGCTGCGTGCTGGTTGGCCATGCCGCCGGTGCCGAGAATGAGTAGACGCATCTTCTCCTCCATGGAATTCGAGTTTCCGGCTGCCGTGGCGGCCGGGCTGAAACCAGAGCGACACCATGCGGCCATCCGCGATCGGCTCACGCTCTTCTTCAGGAAAATCGCAGTTGGATGCGCCGGGCCTCCGTGAGGCGCGCTCCGTCACTTTCATTCGGCATTTAATTTGACGCGCATCCCTTTCGAAAAGGCGGATGCGCGCTAGCTGCTGTTGAATGTCGCCAGCATCTCAACCTCCCAGGCTTTCGCCTCCCAAAGCTGTGGCTTGACATCAAATCAAAGTAACTTAATCTAATTAATGCAGCACGGAAATGAGGAGAGGTCAACCGACCGCCAGGCTGTATTCGTTCAAAATGGGGAGGAGACCCAGATGAAGAGCGCGACCGTCAGCGCATTGACGCTGAGCACTATTTTATTTTCAGCATCCGCCGTTTTTGCCCAGGAACTCGCCACCAAAGACCGGATCGGCCTTGCCGATGCGCCAAAGACCCTCGTCGTCCGCCTGACGAACGACAGCCCGAACAATTCGGACCCCAATATCGCCGAGGGCTACCAGAAGCTTTTCGTCGACTTCATCAAGAAGCACCCGGACTGGAAATTGCAGATGCAATTCATGTCCTCCGACATCGGCACCGAACAGGCCAAGATGCTGGAGCAGGCGAAGGCCGGCAACGCCCCTGATTGCGCCGCCGTCGACTCCTTCGTGCTCTCGCAGTTCATGGTCAATCATGTGCTGGCTGATTTCACGCCGTATTTCTCCAAGGAAGAAGTGGACGATCTCTTCCCCTTCATCCGCAGCGGCATCACCGACAAGGACAAGACGGTGCGCGCCTGGTGGTGGGATACGGACCTTCGCGTGCTCTACCGCAACAAATCGGTTGTCGCAGATGCACCCCAGACCTGGGACGACCTGAAGAAGGCAGCGCTTGCCTCCACCAAGGAAGGCATGGAAGGCGTTCTCTTCAACGGCGGGCGCTGGGAAGGCACGACCTTCGACTGGCTGGCCAACTATTGGGCGCTCGGCGGCAAGCTCGTCGACGACTCGGGCAAACCGGTGTTCGGCGAAGGCGAGAACAAGGAAAAATTCCTGAAGGCGCTGAACTACTTCAAGGATCTCGTCGATTCCGGTGCCGCGCCCAAGCGCGTCACCACGATCGCCAACTACGACGACATGAACGCCGCGGCCGCGGCGGCGACGACGGCGCTCTTCATCGGCGGCAACTGGCAATATGCGCAGCTGAAGGCGACGCTCGACGAAGGCGACTTCAAGAACTGGACCTTCTCGCCGATCCCCGGCCCCTCGGCCGACCAGAAGTCGACAGGCACCGGCGGCTGGACGATCGCGTCCTTCAGCAAGGACAAGGATAAGGTCGAGATGTGCGCCAACCTGGCGCGCGAAGTCTATATGGGACCGGCAAACGCACTGCAGCAGCAGCTGCCGACCCGCAAGTCGCTCTTCGACAAGTATGAGGTCTTCTCCACCGAAGCCAACAAGACCTTCGCCAAGGCTCTGGTCGACGGACAGGCGCGCCCCGGCGTGCCGATCTATCCCGAAATATCAAACCAGATCCAGATCATGATGGGCGACGTGCTCTCGGGAACCAAGAAACCGGAAGAAGCTCTCGATGCCGCATTCAGCGCGGCGATGGAGGCTTACAAGCGTCTCTGATCCCGGGCGTCCATGACCCTTGCAACCGCGGCGGCGCCTGCCCTTGAGGCGCCGTCGACAGTGCCAAACCCGGACAGAGAAGCTAATGAGCCCTATTGCCATCGAGGCTGACAGCCCGCCTCAAAGCAGAACGTTCATGCGCCGGTTCGCCGGCGCCCCCCTGCCCTGGATCATGCCCGTGATCGTGGTGATCGGGATATTCTATCTCTATCCCGTCATCGACGTTTTCCGGCTCTCCTTCACCAATGCGACGCTGATCGGCGACAATCAGGACTATACGCTGGGGTCGATCGCCAATGCGCTGAGCTCACCGCAGCTGCCCGATATTCTCTGGGCGACCCTGATCTTCGTCGGCGGCAGCGTCATCGGCCAACAGATCCTCGGCATTGCGGTCGCCGTCACCGTCATCCGCGGCGAAAAGCGCGGCCTGTTCGGCACCACGATCCTGCGGACGACGGCGCTCATCGCCTGGGTGGTGCCGGGCATTGCCGGCGGCATCATCTGGCAGATGCTGTTTTCCGAAGCGCCTTACGGTGCACTGAACAGCATTTTGAGGCTGATGCACATGCCGACCGTTGCCTGGCTTTCGGACCCCGCAATGGCGCCCTGGTCGACGCTGATCTCGAACATCTGGCGCGGCACCGCCTTTTCGATGGTCGTCATGTATGCGGCGCTGAAGGCGATCGATCCCTCGCTCTACGAAGCGGCCGAGGTCGATGGCGCCACGGCATCGCAGCAGTTCTTCTTCGTGACCCTTCCGCAGCTGCGCGCTGCCATCCTCGTCAACATGATCCTGATCACCATCCAGACGGTGAACACCTTCGATGCGATCATCACGCTGACGGGCGGCGGACCGGGACGCGCGACCGAGGTGATCTCGCTCTACGTCTTCAACATCGTTTTCCGAAACTACGACCTTTCAGGCGGCAGCGTGCTTTCCGTGCTGATGCTGCTCATCAGCCTCGGGCTTGCCTTCGTCTACGCGTCGTTCCTGCCGAAGGAGGAAGAGCAATGAGCGGACGCACCGGAACGCGGCTCGGCGATGCCTTCAGCTATCTCTTCATGCTGGCGATGTTCATCTTCTTCGCCGGCCCCCTTAGCTATCTCCTGTCGATGGCGCTGCGTGACAAACGCGAGGTCTATCGCGGCGCCGCCCGCTATATTCCCGACAATCCTACGATCCAGAATTTCATCACCGTCCTCAACAACAGCTATTTTCCGATCTATCTCTGGAACGGGCTCAAGCTTGCGGCGCTCAGCGGCTTCGGCGTGCTGATCGTTGCGTTGCCCGCCGCTTACGCTTTTTCCCGCTTTCAATTCCGCGGCAAGGGCCTGTCGATGATGGCGCTGCTTCTCTTCCAGATGATCTCGCCGCTGGTCATCATGGTGCCGCTCTACCGCTACATGAATCGCCTCGGCCTGCTGGACACGCATTTCGCCGTCGTCATGGTCTATATCGCGCTCGGCGTTCCCTTGGCGACCTGGCTGCTGAAGAGCACCGTCGACGGCATTCCGCGCAGCCTCGACGAAGCGGCGATGATCGACGGCTGCAACCGGTTCTCGGTCTTCTGGCGCATCATCCTTCCCCTGTCGGCGCCGGGCATCGCCTCCGTCTTCATCATCACCGTCATTGCCGGCTGGTCGCAATTCCTGGTGCCTTTCCTGCTGCTCACGAAAAATGACCTGATGCCGATCGGCGTCGGAATCTTTAACTTCCGCGGGATGCAGACCGACTCGTCCATCCAGTTGCTTGCCGCCGCCTGCCTGATCTCGGTCGTTCCGGCGATCGTGGCCTTCCTGTCGCTCCAGAGGCTGATCCTCGGCGCGATGACCAGCGGCGCGGTGAAGGGATGACGGTCGGTTTAAGTCTCCATGCGCGATGAAGGATTTCGACCGATGAACCAGACGCAAGGCGCCAGGCTCTCCCCCGATCTGACTGGCTCCAATGTCGAGGATGCAGGCGAGCACAACAGGGCCGTCGTCCTGCGCTGCATCCACCGCCAGGCGCCAATTTCGCGCGCAGAGATCGCAAGGCGGACGGGCTTTACCAAACCGGCGATCGCCCGCATCGTCGATCGCCTGCTGGATGAGGGCCTGATCATGGAGGCCCGCCGGCGCCATGGGCTCAGAGGCCAGCCGGCGATCGAACTCGAAATCAATCCGGACGCCTATTTCGCCATCGGCATCAACATCGACCGCGACCATCTGACGATTCTGGCCGTCGATGCCGTCGGCAATGTGCGCGCCCGGGTGCATCATGAGAAGCGCTTCATCCTGCCGGCGGAATTCCTGCAGCTGACGGCCGATGCGATCTCGCATTTCCAGCGCAGCCGGCTGATCGACGATGCGCATCTTGCCGGCATTGGCCTGGCGATGCCGGACTGGCTCGGCGAGATCTCGCTGCTCGGCAAACCCGAGGCCTATCAGGAATGGACTGAATTCGACGTGCGCGCCGCGCTCGAGAACCTGACGCCGCATCCCGTCTTCATCGAAAACGAGGCCAATGCCGCAGCCCTTGCCGAGCTCGATTACGGCCTGGGCGCCGAAAGCAGCAGCTTCTTCTACATCGCCGTCAATGCCTGCCCGGGCGGCGGCCTCGTTCTCGGCGGCAACGGCCACCGCGGCGCCATGGGCCTCAGCGGCGAAATCGGCTGGCTTCCCATCGCCGATGGCGACGGGGAGGCGCACAAGGTCCAGCTTCTCGGCGAAATATTCTCGTTGTTCTTCCTCTATGATTTCCTGGCCCGGCACGGCATCGAGGTCAGTCTTCCGCAGGATCTTCTGACGCTCGATGCGCGCGGCAAGCGCCTGGTTTCGCAATGGCTGAAGGAGATGAGTGCGCATCTGGCGGTCGCCGTCAAACATATCGCCATGATCGTCGATCCCGACGCGGTGCTCGTCGGCGGCAGGCTGCCGATCCGCATTGTCGATGAATTGCTGCGTTATGTACACGAGCATCTCGACCCCGAGGATACGAACCTGCCCTCGCTCCATCGCGCCTCGATCGGCGAAGATGCCTCGGCCATGGGGGCTGCGGCCATGCCAATGGCGGCAGCCCTGATGCTCGCATCGGCCGATGTCGAGCAGCGCACGCGCTCGCCGCTGAAATTCATGGATCGGCTGAACAATTGAAACGGCCGCAAGGCCCCGGAGGATATGGTGAAGATCGGCTTCTATACCTCGACATTCAATGACCGCCCGCTGGAGGAACTGGTGGATTTCGCAGCATCGGCGAGGTTCGACGCGATCGAGATCGATGTCGGCGGCCATATCAGGACGCCCGACCGGGTGGAGGACGCCGTCTCTCTTGCCAGGAGCCGCGGCCTCTTCGTCTCCTCCATCACCTATTTCGGCAATCAGCTTGACGCCGACCGCGACAGGCGCCTTGAGCTTCGGGCAAGGACGGCGGAATTTGCCAGGGCGATCGGCGGCGCCGGCGTTCCGATCTTCGTGATCTTCCCCGGCCGGGACGATACGGCAAGCGACGAGGCCAATTACGACGACTTCGCCGACTTCGCGAACGGGCTGATTGCGGAAACGCAACCAAGCGGCCTCACCTTTGCGATCGAGAACTGGCCGGGACCCAAGGATAATTTTATCGGCACGACGCCGAAGGGATGGCAGGAGCTTTTCCGCCGGATCGAAGATCGCCGCTTCGGCCTCGAATTCGATCCCTCGCATCTCATCCGCATCGGCGTCGATCCCTACCTTGCGATGGAGGCGGTCAAGGATCGCGTCGCCATTCTTCACGCCAAGGATACGGCGATCGATGGGGAGGCTCTGCAAGCGCTCGGCTATCACGGCAAGGGCTGGTGGCAATACAAGCTGCCCGGCCTCGGCCTTCTCGACTGGCCGCGCTTCCTGCGGCAGGCGCGCAATGCCGGCTTTGCCGGCACGCTGTCGATCGAGCATGAAGATGCCGCCTACGGCTGGCCGGGCAAGGACCTCTCTGCGCGCAAGGAGGGCGAGCGCCTCGGCCTCGATTATTTGAAAAATGTCCTGAACGGACTTTGACGGCGATTTCGGGAGGACTGCCATGGCTCATGTTTCGGTCAACAATGCGCGCAAGGATTACGGCGCGTTCAAAGCGATCAAAGGCGTATCGGTCGATATCGGCGACGGCGAATTCGTCGTCCTGGTCGGCCCTTCCGGCTGCGGGAAATCGACGCTTCTCAGAATGATCGCCGGCCTCGAGGGCATCACCTCGGGGAAGATCCAGATCGGCAAGCACATCGTCAACGAGCTGGCGCCGAAGGATCGCGACATCGCCATGGTGTTCCAGAACTACGCGCTCTATCCGCACATGACGGTCGCCAAGAACATGGGCTTTTCGCTGCGGCTGAAACGCATGCCGAGATCGGAGATCGACCAGCGCGTCGGCAATGCGGCGAAGATCCTCGGCTTGGAAAGCCTGCTGGAACGCTATCCGAAACAGCTCTCGGGCGGCCAGCGGCAGCGCGTCGCCATGGGCCGGGCGATCGTGCGCGACCCGGCCGTCTTCCTCTTCGACGAGCCCCTGTCGAACCTCGACGCCAAGCTCAGGGTGCAGATGCGCTCGGAGATCAAGGAGCTGCACCAGCGGCTGCAGACGACGACGATCTACGTCACCCACGACCAGATCGAGGCCATGACCATGGCCGACAAGATCGTCGTGATGAAGGACGGGCTGATCGAGCAGTCCGGTTCGCCGTTGGAACTCTATGATCGCCCGAACAACCTCTTCGTCGCCGGCTTCATCGGCTCGCCGGCAATGAATTTCATCCAGGGCACCATGACCGAAGACGGCTTCCGGACCGAGGACGGCCTGCTGCTGCCGAGCGAGCGCCGGCCTAGGGATGCCGTGACCTACGGCATCCGTCCCGAACATATCATGCTCGACCCGAACGGCATCGAGGTGACGACAATCGTGGTCGAGCCCACCGGCTCTGAAACCCTCGTCCTCGTCCGGCTGGGAGCCCAGACGCTGACCTGCGTCTTCCGCGAGCGGATCCGGGCCGCCCCCGGCGACGTCCTGCGGATCGCGCCCGGCCACGACACCGTTCACCTGTTCGGCGCGGACGAACAGCGCATCACATCAGGCGAAGCGCCGCTCTAAGCCCGCCGAATGCCCCCTCCCCTTCGGCCGGGCGCGCCGGGGGCGCGTTCGCCGCGCCCCCGGCCCAAAACTCCCGGTCCTTCCAGACATTATGCAGCACGGCCAAGTGTTTGAACGGGCAGAAAAGGTTAATATCCGTTAACCTTAAAATTCTTGGCCGGCATCGGAGAATCGCGGATAATAACGGTTAGAGGGGCTTTTGATCCCGAAAATCGTTATCCGAGAGATTGCTGCCGATGAACGCTTATTTGAACGCCTTGAAAGAGGCGCCGTTGCATTTCGAGGATCAGATTCTCGAGCAGGGCGACGTGATTTCGAAGAAGCTGCATCTGCTCAGCGTGCAGCGCTTCCCGCCCAATGCGAAGAAGACGCTGCGCAACTTTTCTCTGGCCGAGGTCGCCAATTATGTCGGGGCCTCGCAGAGCACGCTGAAGAAACTGCATCTTGAAGGGAAAGGCCCCTGCCCGCAGACCTCGCCTTCCGGGCGGCGCTCCTACAGCGCCGCGCAGATGCTGGAGTTGAGGCGCTATCTCGATGCGCACGGCCGCTCCGAAAGCCGCATGTATGTTCCCCATCGTCGCGACCATGAAAAGCTGCAGGTGATCGCCGTCGTCAACTTCAAGGGCGGCTCGGGCAAGACGACGACATCAGCCCATCTCGCCCAGCACCTGGCGCTGACCGGCCACCGCGTGCTTGCCGTCGATCTCGATCCGCAGGCGTCGCTCTCCTCCCTTCACGGCTTCCAGCCGGAGTTCGACCAGGCCTCGTCCCTTTATGAAGCGATCCGTTACGACGGCGAGAAGAAGAAGCTTTCGGAGATCATTCACAAGACGAATTTCCCCGGCCTCGATATCGTGCCGGCCAATCTCGACCTGCAGGAATATGAATACGATACGCCGCTCGCCATGGCCGACAAATCGACCAATGACGGCAAGACCTTCTTCACCCGCATCTCGCGCGCGCTGGCCGAAGTGGACGACCGCTACGATGTCGTCGTCATCGATTGCCCGCCGCAGCTCGGCTACCTCACGCTGACGGCGCTAACGGCGGCGACCAGCGTGCTGATCACCATCCATCCGCAGATGCTCGACGTGATGTCGATGGGACAGTTCCTTCTCATGCTCGGCGGCATCCTGAAGCCGATCCGCGCCGCCGGCGCCGAAGTGAACCTCTCCTGGTACCGCTATCTGATCACCCGCTACGAGCCGACCGACGTGCCGCAGGCGCAGATGGTCGGCTTCATGTCGACGATGTTCCACGAGTTCATGCTGAAGAACCAGATGGTCAAATCGACGGCGATCTCGGATGCCGGGATCACCAAACAGACGCTTTACGAGGTCGAGCGCGCTTCGATGAACCGGGGAACCTATGACCGGGCGCTGGAGGCGATGGACGCCGTCAATGCGGAGATCGCAGATCTCATTCATCAGGCTTGGGGGCGGTGAATTTGTCGGCTGACAATTTCGCGGTTTCCACAAACCGAATCAATTGGTTCACTGCCGATCGGAGGACGTGATGGCACGAAAGAATCTGCTGGAAGGGCTGGCCGGCATGCCCGACGAGAGCGCGGCCTCGAACTATCCCATGCGCGGCGCGGGCCGGTCGCTCGTCCGCTCGCTGGATGAGCTCGCCAAGCAGGCGGAAAAATTCCTGGAGGGCGAGGCGGTCGTCGATCTCGACCCCGATGCCGTGGAAGCCTCCTTCGTCCAGGACCGTCTGTCGGAAGACGACGATGACTTCCGCGCGCTGGTCGAGGCGATCCGCGCCCGCGGGCAGGATACGCCGATCCTGGTGCGTCCCCACGGCAAGATCGACGGACGCTACCAGGTCGTCTTTGGCCATCGCAGGCTGCGCGCGGCCCGCGAGCTCGGCCGCAATGTCAGGGCCGTCGTCAAGACGATGGATGATCGCACCCATGTGATCGCCCAGGGGCAGGAAAATTCGGCCCGGGCCGATCTCACCTTCATCGAGCGGGCGCTCTTTGCCGGGCGGCTGGAGGAACTCGGCTACGACAGGGAGGTGATCTCGACAGCACTTGCCGCCAATGCGGCATCGGTCTCCAAGATGATGTCGGTCATGGAACGCATCTCGCCGGAGGTCGTCCGGGCGATCGGAGCAGCGCCCGGCGTCGGCCGCGAGCGCTGGGTGGCGCTGTCACTGCTCGCCGGCAAGGCATCGAATACGGCAAACGTCGCTGAAGTCCTGCAAGACGACAACTTTCATCAGCTACCTTCCGACAAACGTTTCGAAGCGCTTTACGCGGCGCTGAACAAAAGTGCGCGGCCGGTCAAGAAGACGGTCGCAGCAAGGAAGGACACATGGCAGCCGCGGGACAAGGCGGTCCAGGCAGAAATGAAGAATGACGGCAAGGCGTTTTCTCTCTCGATGAAGGCGAGGAATGCCGGCCGTTTCGGAGAATTTCTCTCCAGCAGGCTGGATGCGCTCTATGAGCAATTCCTCGCCGAGGAGGGCAAACAAGGAGACTGAAACCGCAAAAGAAAAAGGCCCCCAAACGAACGAGTCGTGGAAGCCCTTCTCATATCCTTAGCAAGACAGAGAATCGCATTTTCACGAATCCCCGTCAAGAGTCCTGTAGCGCCGCGCGTCCTTTCAGGCGCACAAATAACGTTGCAGCACTCTCAACCCTCGCATCGTTTCGGTGAGCGGATTTCTTTTGCCTGATTAGAGGTGAAGGAAATGGAGAGTGAGTATGTGACGACGCCCTTTGGGCGGCGGCCGATGTCGCTTGCCATGCTGTTGAAACAGCGGCGAGGCGAAGCGATCGAGGCCGGGACGACACGCAACAAATGGAAACTGTTCCGATCGGTCTGCGAGGCCCGGGCAGGGCTCGACGTGACCGACCGGGCGCTCACCGTGCTCGATGCGCTGCTGACGTTTTTTCCCGACGACGAGCTGTCGAGTGAAAAGGCGCTCGTGGTCTTTCCCTCGAATGCGCAGCTTTCGCTCAGAGCCCGCGGCATGGCGGCCGCGACATTGCGCCGGCATCTCGCCGTGCTCGTCGAGGCCGGCCTCATCTCGCGCAAGGACAGCCCGAACGGCAAACGCTATGTCCGCCGCGGCAGGGAAGGCGGGATCGACGAGGCCTACGGCTTCAGCCTCGCCCCGCTTCTCGCCCGCGCGGTCGAGATCGAGACGATGGCGGCAAGGATCGCCGCCGACCGGCAGATGCTGCGCGGGATGAAGGAGCGGGTGACGATCTGCCGGCGCGACATTGCCAAGCTCATCTCCGCGGCCGTCTGGGAAGCCGTTCCCGGCGACTGGGAGCGTATGTCTTCGATCTACCAGGCGATCCTGCAGCGCATTCCGAGGGCCGCAACGATCGAAAACCTCGCGCCGATCATCGAAGATCTCGAGACGATCCGTCAGGGTATCGTCAACCTGTTGGAACTGCATGAGAAAATGCAGATGACGAGCGCCAATGAATCCCAGATTGGGCGCCACATACAGAATTCTCACCCTGAATCCATATCTGAATCTGAACCGGGCTTGGAGACGGGGGAGGGGCTAAGCGGGGATTGCGGGCCGAGGAAGGAGCCGGAACGCGAGCCGGTGGAGACGCCAGGGAATGGTCGGGATGGATCAAGCTTCTCCATCCGCACGAGCGTCGGGAAACTGAAATCCTTCCCGCTCTCCATGGTGCTTCAGGCCTGCCCCGACATCGCCGACTATGGGCCGGGCGGCTCAATCGGCAGCTGGCGGGATCTCATAACGGCCGCGGTCATTGTGCGCTCGATGCTCGGCGTCAGCCCATCGACTTATGAGGAGGCGGCAAGCGTGATGGGACCGGAAAACGCCGCCACCGTCATGGCCTGCATCCTGCAAAGGGGAGGCTGCATCCACTCCGCCGGAGCCTATCTCAGGGACCTCACGCGACGCGCTCGACGGGGCGAGTTTGCGCTCAGTCCGATGCTGATGGCGCTTTCGCGTGCGAAGAGCCTGCTTACCAGCGGGGCAGGTACATGATCATGCCCCGCTCAGGCGGCGTCGCGATAGCTTCGCGCGCCGGGCTCCGGCCTGCCCAGTTCGAACTGGGTGACCAGTTCGCGCAGGCGTTCGGCTTCGCCGGCGAGCGTGACGCTGGCGGCGGTGGTTTCCTCCACCATTGCGGCGTTCTGCTGGGTCACCTGATCGAGCTGGCCCATGGCCGAATTGACTTCCGACAGGCTGGTGGCCTGTTCGCGCGCCGAGCCGGCCAGCGCTTCCATGCGCTGGTTGATATCGACGATGAAGCGGCCGATGTCGCCGAGAGCGGCACCGGTGTGATTGACCAGTTCGACGCCGCTCGCGACCTTGGCGGATGCCCGTCCGATCAATTCCTTGATCTCCCGGGCGGCCTGGGCCGAGCGCTGGGCAAGCTCGCGCACTTCCTGGGCGACGACGGCAAAACCCTTACCGGCCTCGCCGGCACGCGCAGCTTCGACGCCGGCATTCAGCGCCAGCAGGTTGGTCTGGAAGGCGATCTGGTCGATGACGCTGATGATATTGTTGATCTGCTTGGAGGATTCCTCGATCTGACTCATGGCGTCGACCGTCTGGGCCACCACCTTGCCCGAGGCCATGGCGCTGCGATTGGCGTTGTCGGCAACATTGCGCGCCTCTTCGGCGATCTTGAAGGCTTCGGTCACCTTGGCGGTCACGGCATCCAGCGCGGCGGCGGTCTCTTCGAGCGTCGCCGCCTGCCGCTCGGTGCGGCCGGAAAGCTCGTTGGAGCCGTTGTTGATCTCACGGGTGCGGGAATTGATGATCGACACGCTTTCGGACACGGACAGCAGCGTGCCGCCGAGCTGCTCCACCGAGGCGTTGAAATCCTGCCGGAGCGGTTCGAATTCCGGCGCGAACCGATCCGTAAGCTTGAAGGCGAGATCGCCCTCGGCAAGCCGTTTCAGGCCGGTGGCAAGGCCAGATGTGGCGACCTTCAGCCGCGCCGCCGCACTTCGCTCCGCCTGCTCCTGGTCGGCGAGCCGGTTTGCTTCGGCCAGACGCCGGTTTTCCTCGGCCTGGCTTTCAAGCCGGATGCGGGCGATGGCGTTCTGGCGGAAGACCTCAACCGAGCCCGCCATCAGGCCGATCTCGTCGCCGCGTCCCGCATAGGGGATCGCCTTATCCGTCTCGCCGGCGGCCAGTTCCTGCATGGAGTGGGTGATGCGCTGGATCGGGCGCGACACATGCCGGGCGATGGCGATGAGAATGCCGAGGCCGATGATGGCGGCAAGGCCCGCGAGCGCTAGTTCGGTTTCGATCTTCGTTTCCAGCGCGCTGCCGGCCTCAGTGACGCTCTCGGTCGCGATCTTGTCGACGATGGTGTTGACGGCTGTGATGCCGGTCAGGATCGCCTGCTGCGAGCGCGCGAGCTTCTCGGCGGTCGGCACTTCGTCGGCCTGTTGCAGGCCGAGGCTGACCTTGACGTCCTTTTCCCAGGCGCCATGCGCCTCGCGCAGCGAGCGCACGCCCTCGGTCAGCGAAGTCGCGAGATCGATGCGGCCAAGCTCGTCGAGCGATTGCGACAGCGCGCCATTGCTTTCGTCGAACGCGGCCTTGACCTCGGACGCCGGTACGAAATTCGTCATCGACAGCACCCGGTCGACGACCGACGTCGCCTGCCGGAACTGCTGTTCGATATGGGCCGAGGCCAGCTTGGCGTTCACCGCCTCCTGCACCACCGCGGCAACCCGGGCTTGGCCGGTGACCGCCTGATAGCCGATCAGGAAGGCGCTGCCGAAACCGACGACGATCGTCGCCACCATCGGCACGAGGATCTGCATGCGTATGGAAAGTTTCATGGCATGCACCTCAGTTCGGCAGCGTCGGCAGGGGAATGTCCTGCTTTTCGGCGGTCAGGGTTCCCAGAAAGGCGATCAGGTCGTTGCGGTCTTCGTCCGTCAGCAGGAAGGCCGTCATCGCGGGATCGAGCGAGGGACGGCTGACGCCGCCGCTTTCGTAGTGGGCGATCACCTCGTCCATGCTCTTCAGGCTGCCGTCGTGCATATAGGGGCCGCGATAAAGCGTGTTGCGCAGGCCCGGCGTCTTGAAGGCATGCTGGTTGTTCGGGCTGCTCGCATCGATCTTGAAGCGACCGAGATCCTCGTCCGGCATACCGATGTCGTGAAACTTGTTGTCGGTAAAGTTCCAGCCCGAATGGCAGGCGGAACAGCCGGCGCTGCCGGTGAAGAGATCGAAGCCGCGCTTGGCGCTGTCGGAGACGGCCTTCTCGTCGCCGTCGACCCAGCGGTCGAAGGGGGACCAGTTGGAAACCACCGTCCGCTCATAGGTGGCGATCGCCGTCAGGATCGTCTCCCTTGAAATGCCCTTGTCGGGAAAGACTTCGCCGAACCACTTCTTGTAGTCGGGTATGCCCTGCATTTCGGTCACGGCGGTTTCGAGCTTGCCGTTCATTTCGGCCGATGCGGTGATTGGGCCCGCCGCCTGCTCCTCCAGGTTCGGCGCGCGGCCATCCCAGAAGAAAGGCGATACCCAGGCGACGTTCAGTACCGTCGGCGCCTGGCGCCCGAGCGCGGTATTGGCCGCGCCGATCGGCGTTTTGACAGGCGTCTCGAAGCCGAAGGAAGGATTATGACAGCTGGCGCAGGTCATGTTCTTGTTGCCGGAAAGCCTCGGGTCGAAGAACAGCATCTTGCCGAGCGTCGCCAATTGCGGCGAATAGGCCGTCACCTTCTCAAAAGGGACCGTCAAAGGTCGCTTGTAGGCGGAAAGATCGCCGGCAGCACCTGGCTGGACTGCGGCTATTGCAAATAGGGAAACTGCAACCAGAAAACGCATCGGTTTAGCACGTCCAGCAAGATTTAAAAGCTGAAGCTAAAATTAGCGTAATTGCGTTAAAGCTCTGTAAAGCAAGAAATACTTGAGTAATGCTGGAAAGTATTAACTACCTGACGTTGCAGAGAAAATAGTTGCGCCCCGGAAATACAATCAGATTGAAGCGTTCATTGGTCGTTCAAGCACAATACTCTTCAAGACTTCTGCGAGATGGGCGCTTTCACGATGAGGAGGGCGACGCCCGCGAGCGCAGCGAAGGCAGCGCCGGCGACGAACGTCACGGCGGGGCCCGCCCCCTCCCACAGGGCGCCGGCAATGACGCTGGCAAGCAGCACTGCAACTCCCGAGACGAGGTTGAAGGCGCCGAACGCCGTGCCGCGCAGATCGGTGGGTGCGGCATCAGCAACGAGCGCCGCGAAGACGCCCTGCGTGGAGCCCATGTGCAGGCCCCATAGCAGCACGCCGAGAGCAAGGCCGGGAAAGCCGGACAGGAAGGCGAGCGCAAGATCGGCGGCGATCAGCAGGCCGATACCGATCAAGAGCAACGTCACCCGGTCGAACCGGTCCGCAAGGATGCCGATCGGATAGGCGGACAGGGCATAGACGAGGTTCATGCCGATGAGCACGAGCGGCACCCACATGACCGGCAGGCCGAGCCGCCCGGCATCGAGCAGCAGGAACGCCTCGCTGAACCGCGCCAGCGTGAAAATTGCCGCCACCGCGGTGACCAGCCAGTAGGCAGGGGGAAGGCGGAGCAGATCCTGTCTGCGCAAGGGAATGCGCGCGGTATTGCTTGCCGCAACCTTGGGCGGCTCCCGGACGAGAAACAGGACGATGCCCACCGACACGAAGGCCGGAATGACGGCGATCCAGAAAACAATGTCGAAGCGGTCGGCGGTCCACCACATCAGCACCAAAGCAAAAGCCGGCCCGAGAAAGGCGCCGACCGTATCGAGCGACTGGCGCAGCCCGAAGCTAGCGCCGCGGATGTCAGGCGCGGTTATATCGGCGATCAGCGCATCGCGCGGCGCACCCCGGATGCCTTTGCCCACCCGGTCGACGAAGCGCGCGGCCACCAGCCAGTCGATCGACGGCGCCAGCGGGAAGACCGGTTTGGTCAGCGCCGCCATGCCGTAGCCCGCAAGCACCAGCAGCTTGCGCTTGCCGAACCAGTCGCTGATCGCGCCCGAGAATACCTTGGTGATGGCGGCCGTCGCCTCGGCGATGCCTTCGATGATGCCGACAGAAAGGGCCGAGGCGCCGAGCACGGTCACCATATAGACCGGCAGCAGGGCGTGGATCATCTCCGAGGAGACGTCCATGAACAGCGAGACGAAGCCCAGCGCCCACACCCCGGCGGGAATGGCGTGGCGCGGTTTGCCGCCCTTCATCGTGATATCAGCCATCCGCGAATTCTCCGAGCGGGCCATGCCCACTGTGCTGCTGCGCTCCTGCGCTGTAAACATCCGCGCAGCCTCTATCCCTGGGAATTGCCGAGGGACGTCGTCAGCTCATCAGGACCGGAGTCATCCCGCCCTGTTGGCGGTATTTCTCTTGCCGAGGAGGGCCGCGCGGATCTGCTCGCTCTTGCTCAACAGGGGAGGGGGAACCGGCGCCTCCTTCTCGGGCGTCTCAGTCTTGGCGGCGCTCTGCTTGAGGCTGAGGAACCGTTTCTGCGCGACCAGCCGGTCTTCCTCAGACAGCGGCTCGACCGGTTCGCCGTCAAGGTTGTGACGCATGGAATCGGGCTGGGCGCTGGCGAAATAATAGCGCCGGCAATGGACATAGGCGGCGGTGGCGCGCCGGAGCGTCGTGACGCCGGCGTCGGGTTTCAGGAGCGCGCGCAGCTCATTGAAAAGGCCGACGGCGAAGGGGAGGACCGGATCGCCTGGCTTGGCCGGAAGCACGCCGACGGGCCGGATCAACAGCGTGTTGATCGCGCTTGCCTTCTCCACGTCGAGCTCGCTCGCGGCAATCTGCCCGCGGCTGATCTTCCAGGGTTTGTCCATGCGTCCTCCATAACGACCGACTGTGATGGTATCTTGACGGAGAGGGTAAATTACAGGCGCAGGTCGCACAATGGAGGCTCCCGCGCAAGCCCGGCGACGAAACGCCGCTTCTGGCCGGCAAAGCCCGGCTTAAAGCATGGCGTTATCGGGCGGGCGCACCATCTAATCGTTATTATGGAGGAATATGCATTGACCTCTCGCACGGATTACACTTCTTATCCGCGCCCAAGATGAGGTGACCGGCCGCAGGGGAGGATACATGCGGGTTTTCGCGAGCATTGATGAGCTGCGCCACACGCTCGACGCGTTGAAGCGGCAGGGCCGCACTGTCGGCCTCGTGCCGACGATGGGCTATCTCCATGCCGGGCATATCAAGCTCGTTGCGCGCGCCCGGGCCGAGAACGACATCGTCGTCGTCTCGATCTTCGTCAATCCGCTGCAGTTCGGCCCGGCCGAAGACCTCAGCAAATATCCGCGCGACCTCGAACGCGATGCGGCCATGCTCAGGCAGGCCGGCGTCAATTTCCTCTTCGCCCCGGGCGTCGAGGACATGTATCCCCGCCCGATGAAGACGGTGGTCGACGTTCCCGATCTCGGCCGCGAACTCGAAGGCGAAGTCAGGCCCGGGCATTTCGCCGGTGTGGCCACCGTCGTCTCCAAGCTTTTCAACATCGTGCAGCCGCAGACCGCCTATTTCGGCGAGAAGGATTACCAGCAGGTCGTCATCATCAGGCGCATGGTGGAGGATCTCGCCATGCCGGTGCGGGTGATCGCGGTGCCGACCGTGCGCGACAGCGACGGCCTCGCATTGTCGTCGCGCAATGTCTATCTCAGTCCCGAAGAACGGCGCGCCGCGGTGATCGTCCCGCAGACCCTCGACGAGGCCGAGCGCCTGGTCGCCGAGGGGCTGAGCGATGCTCGGGAACTCGAAGCGAAACTCACGGCTTTTCTCAGCTGCGAGCCGCTGGCAAAGCCCGAGGTCGTCGCCGTCAGGGATGCGGAAACGCTTGCCCCGGTCGCCTCGATCGAAGAGCCCGTCGTCGTGGCGCTCTTCGTGCGCGTCGGCTCGACGCGGCTCCTCGACAACAGGGTGGTCGCAGGCAATAGAACCGGCCGCGACAATAAAATCGTCCGGGACAGCAGGATTGCCGGCCAGCCGGGCAAGGGAGTGAAGAAATGAGCGCCACCATATTTCAGAAGCGCCTGACGCCGACGCGCATCGCGGCCATGAAGGGCGGCAAGCCGATCGTCTGCCTCACCGCCTACACGACGCCGATGGCGCGGCTGCTCGACGAGCATTGCGACCTGCTGCTCGTCGGGGATTCCCTCGGCATGGTGCTCTACGGCATGGAAACCACGATCGGCGTCACGCTCGACATGATGATCGCGCACGGCAAGGCGGTGATGCGCGGCGTCGCGAATGCCTGCGTCATCGTCGACATGCCCTTCGGCAGCTATCAGGAATCAAAGGAGCTCGCCTTCCGCAACGCCGTGCGCATCATGCAGGAAACCGGCTGCGACGGCGTCAAGCTGGAAGGCGGCGAGGAGATGGCCGAGACCATCGCTTTCCTCAGCAAGCGCGGGATTCCCGTGCTCGGCCATATCGGCCTGATGCCGCAGCTCGTCCACACCGCGGGTGGCTATCGCTCGGTCGGCCATTCCGAACACGAGACGTCGAAGATCCGCCGTGACGCGCATGCGATCGGCGGCTCCGGCGCCTTCGCCGTCGTCGTCGAGGGCACGGTGGAGCCGCTCGCCCGCGAGGTGACGACGGCTATGCACATACCGACCATCGGCATCGGCGCGTCTTCGGCCTGCGACGGCCAGATCCTGGTCACCGACGATATCCTCGGCCTCTTCAACGATTTCCAGCCGCGCTTCGTCAAGCGCTACGACGAACTCGGCAAGCGGGTCGCCGACGCCGCCGCCGCCTATGCCGAGGAGGTGCGGTCGCGGAAATTTCCGGCGGCGGAGCATACGTTCAAGCGGCGGTCGTAGGAGAGGGCCGTTCACCCCTCCCCAACCCCTCCCCACAAGGGGGAGGGGCTTAACGTGCGGCCCTCGCCGCATTCACTCTTGAGCGCAGCATATGCAGCCGGCTTGTTGTTTTGTGAGGCGGTGCCACAGCTTAACCCCTCCCCCTATGTGGGGAGGGGTTGGGGAGGGGTCTTAGGCACCAACCGGGCGGCCATCGTCCATCACCCCGCGCATCGTCTCCGCAGAGCGGCGTACCGCCTCGGCGACCTCCCGCAGCTGCCTCGCCATCGGCGTCGAATTGCGCCAGACCATGCCGATCGTCCGCGACGGCTGCGGCGAGGGGAAGCGGGAGATCGAGACATGCGCCGAGCGCGTTTCGACGGGAACCGCCATCTCCGGGATCAGGGTGATGCCGATGCCGGCGCCGACCATCTGGACGAGGGTGGAGAGCGAGCTGCCTTCCATGATCTCGCGCGGGCGGGCAGGGCCGATATTGCAGAAGGAGAGCGCCTGGTCGCGGAAGCAGTGGCCCTCTTCGAGCAGCAGCAGCCGCATTTCGCGCAGCGCCTCGCGCTCTGGCACCGGCTTCTCCCCATCCTCGTGGCGCCTGACCAGCACGAATTCCTCCCTGAAGAGTTCGAGTTCGGTGAGCGAGGGCTCCGACACCGGCAGCGCGACAATCGCCATATCGAGCTGGCCCCGCGCCAGTTCCTGGACCAGCTTGCCCGTCTGCGTCTCGCGCACCTCGATCTGAATTCCGGCGAAGGATTTGTTCAGATCGTTTATAATCGCCGGCAGCAGATAGGGCGCGATCGTCGGGATGATGCCGATCCGCAGCCGCGCAAGGGAGGAATCGCGCGAGGCGCGCGCCAGTTCGCCTAGCTCGTCGACGGCCCGCAGGATATCGCGGACCCTCAGCGCGAAGGTCTGGCCGAACGGGGTGAGTTTCACCTCGCGGGCACTGCGTTCGAAGAGCTCGTTGCCCAACTCTTGCTCAAGTTCTTTGATCTGCATGGAGAGCGCCGGCTGGGAGATGGCGCAGGCGTCTGCAGCGCGCCGAAAGCGCCCATCCCTTGCCAGGGCTTCAAAATAACGTAGCTGTTTCAGGGTAAGATTTTTCATAAGTTCAACTTATCGCAGCCATCAGTAAATCCAACTTAAAATTATTAAACGCTTCCGATATGAAGGCTGCAAGGGAGAGAGCGGGGCATGAGCCCAGTTCATCTTTTTCGACGGCAGACGAATCAAGCAATGAAGGAGACGATCATGGACAACCCCACTGACAGCGCAGGCAAATGTCCTGTTGCCCACACGCATAAGGCTCCGACCGCCCGGACGAACCGCGACTGGTGGCCGAACCAGCTGAACGTGCAGATTCTTCACCACAATGCCGGCCGCGCCGATCCGCTCGGCAAGGCCTTCGATTATGCCGAAGAGTTCAAGAAGCTCGACCTCGACGCGCTGAAGAAGGATCTTCACGCGCTGATGACGGATTCGCAGGATTGGTGGCCGGCCGATTTCGGCCATTACGGCGGTCTTTTCATCCGCATGGCCTGGCACAGCGCCGGCACCTACCGCATCACCGACGGCCGCGGCGGCGCCGGCCAGGGCCAGCAGCGTTTTGCGCCGCTGAACAGCTGGCCTGACAATGCCAACCTCGACAAGGCCCGCCGCCTGCTCTGGCCGATCAAGCAGAAATACGGCAACCGCATCTCCTGGGCCGACCTGCTGATCCTGACCGGCAACGTCGCGCTCGAATCCATGGGCTTTAAGACCTTCGGCTTCGCCGGCGGCCGCGCCGACGTCTGGGAACCGGAAGAACTCTTCTGGGGTCCTGAAGGCACCTGGCTCGGCGATGAGCGTTACAGCGGCGAACGCGAGCTGGCCGAACCGCTCGGCGCCGTGCAGATGGGCCTCATCTACGTCAACCCTGAAGGCCCGAACGGCAATTCCGATCCGCTGTCTTCCGCCCGCGACATCCGCGAAACCTTCGCCCGCATGGCGATGAACGACGAAGAGACCGTGGCGCTGATTGCCGGCGGCCACACCTTCGGCAAGACGCATGGTGCCGGCGATCCGTCCCTGATCGGCGCCGAGCCGGAAGGCGGCGCGATCGAGGACCAGGGCCTCGGCTGGAAGAGCTCGTTCGGCACCGGCGTCGGCAAGGACGCCATCACCGCCGGCCTCGAAGTCACCTGGTCGCAGACGCCGACCAAGTGGAGCAACCATTTCTTCGAAAACCTCTTCGCCTTCGAATGGGAGCTGACGACGAGCCCGGCCGGCGCGAAGCAGTGGCAGGCCAAGAACGCCGAAGCCTCCATTCCGGATGCTTACGACGCTTCGAAGAAGCACCTGCCGACCATGCTGACCAGCGATCTGGCGCTGCGTTTCGATCCGATTTACGAAAAGATCTCGCGCCGGTTCCTCGAAAATCCGGCTGAGTTCGCCGATGCTTTCGCCCGCGCCTGGTTCAAGCTGACCCACCGCGACATGGGACCGAAGGTCCGTTACCTCGGCCCGGAAGTTCCGGCCGAAGACCTGATCTGGCAGGATGTGATCCCCGCCGTCGACCATCCCCTCGTCGACGACAAGGACATTGCCGACCTCAAGGCAAAGGTGCTGGCAACCGGCCTCTCCGTGCAGGAACTGGTCTCGACCGCCTGGGCGTCGGCCTCGACCTTCCGCGGCTCCGACAAGCGCGGCGGCGCCAACGGCGCGCGCATCCGTCTTGCTCCGCAGAAGAACTGGGAAGCCAACCAGCCGGCCCAGCTCGCCAAGGTGCTCGGCGTTCTCGAAAGCATCCAGAAGGACTTCAACGCCGCCCAGACCGGGGGCAAGAAGATCTCGCTCGCCGACCTGATCGTTCTCGCCGGTGCTGCCGGCGTCGAGAAGGCGGCGGCAGCCGGCGGCAATGCCGTCAGCGTGCCGTTCACGCCGGGCCGCATGGACGCTTCCGAAGCACAGACCGACGCACATTCGTTCGCGGCACTTGAGCCGCGTGTCGACGGCTTCCGCAACTATGTGAACGGCAAGCGCCATCAGTTCATGAAGCCGGAAGAAGCACTCGTCGACCGCGCCCAGCTGCTGACGCTGACCGGACCCGAGATGACCGTCCTCGTCGGCGGCCTGCGCGTGCTGAAGGCTGGCAGCCCTGAGCATGGCGTCTTCACCTCCCGTCCCGAGACGCTGACGAACGATTTCTTCGTCAACCTGCTCGACATGGGCACGCAGTGGGCTCCCGCCCCCGGCAAGGAAGGCGTCTACGAAGGCCGCGACCGCAAGACGGGCGCCGCCAAGTGGACCGGCACCCGCGTCGACCTGATCTTCGGCTCGCACTCGCAGCTTCGCGCCTTCGCCGAAGTCTACGGCCAGTCCGACGCCAAGGAGAAGTTCGTCAGGGACTTCGTCGCCGCCTGGAACAAGGTCATGAACGCCGACCGCTTCGACCTCGTCTGATCCGCATTTCGCCCGGGCGCGGTTTCGGCCGCGCCCGGGCGTTTTCTTTTTGAGTGCTTTCGAATGGGACTGCTGCTCAGTTCCCTTTGTGGCTAGTGCCGTGTCCGCCCTTATCCTTGAGGTGCGAAAGCCGAAAGGCTGAGCCTCGAAGGAGACGCCGCAGCGCCGCGTCTTGCATCAAGCGTCGGGGCACCTCAGAGTGAGGCTCTTGGCCTATCCCCCAGCCGTCCAGTCTTCGACGCGCAGGCCCTCGACACGCCTGAACTCGCCGACATTGTTGGTGACGAGAACCAGATCCCGAGCCTTGGCCTGCGCGGCGATCAGAACATCATGGGGACCGATCGGTGTTCCCTTGGCCGCCAATGCGGCGCGAATCTCTCCTGCGGCCAGCGCATCCTCCTGTTCGAAACCGACCGACGGGAAATCCGCCATAAACAGGCGCAGGGTTTCGAGATTGTAGGAAACTTTCGCGCTTTTATAAGCGCCGTAATAGAGCTCGTGCATGACGATGCTCGACAGCCCGATCGATCCCTCGTCGCTATCCATCACACGGGCGAGCAGCGTGTCGGATTTACGGCCGATCAGGGCGATCACGGCATTGGTGTCGATGAGATGCGTGATCACTTGAACGGGTCCTGAAGACCAGGCCTCTCCTGATCCTCGGGCTGCTCTCGTCCCTCCGCCAGGAAATCGTCGCTGAGGCCGCGTTCGAGAGCGCTGCGCAACGATGCCCACCGCACGCCGCGATCGGCCCGCGGCCGCAGAATGACGGCATCGCCTTCCCGTGTGACTTCCACCTGGTCGACGTCGAAACGGAATTCCTTCGGCAGCCGGACGGCCTGCGAATTGCCGGATTGAAACACGCGCGCATATTGCGGCATGGGAGCGCCTCCCGCGATCTGTATATATTTTATTGTATATACGCGGCGAGCGGTGTTTTTACAAGGTTTGCGTGGAACTGGATTGATCAGGCGCGGATTCGCACTGCTACGGATTGACCCATCGGCAAGAGGCGAGGGCGCCGGTTTCGTCATAGGCAAAGATTGCCCTTCGATTGTCCGGCTGCCGCAGCTCGAACCAGTCGAGCGTCCGGGGCCGGAATCGCAGGACGCCGAAGCGCGCCTTTCCCTCCGCTTCGTCGACAGGATCCGGCGGAACCGGCACGTCGATGGTTTCAAAGGCGCGCTCGTCCCCAGGCGGGCCGCCCGCATAGGTCATTCGCGTCCGGCCAGGCAGCCCGTTCCAGGCGGCGTCGGCGATTTCGCTTCCCGGACCATGACGTTCGACCCTTCCCTGAAGCCGCAACTGCAGCTGGGCCCTCGGGCAGAAACCCAACACCGTGACCTCGGGATTTGCCGATAGCTCCCGCCATTTCGGGCTGCGCGTATCGGTGTGAAATTCAAGGCTCCGTGTCGGTACGTCGGCGCTGCGCAGAACCACCATGCGCGCCTGCGCTCGCGCCTCGGCGTCCACCGAGCACAGGTTCACATATCGGAAGCCCGAATGCGGGTTTGCCGCAGCCGTTTCAAGTTCCGCCCATGCCGAAGCGTCGATGTCAGTCAGGCTCACCGGCGGGCCTTTCTCAGATGGAACGGGCGATGCCGCCATCGACGCGGATGTTCTGCCCGGTGATGTAGCCCGCGCCGTCGGACAACAGGAAGGCGATCGTGGCTGCGATTTCCTCGCTCGTGCCGTAGCGGCCCATCGGAACGCTGTCGCGCCGCTCGTCGGTCGCAGGCAGGCTGTCGATCCAGCCGGGCAGGACGTTGTTCAGGCGGATGTTCTTCGCCGCATAGCTGTCGGCGAAGATCTTGGTGAAGCTTGCCAGTCCCGCCCGGAAGACGGCGGAGGTCGGGAACATCGGCGAGGGTTCGAAGGCCCATGCCGTCGAGATGTTGACGATGGCGCCGCCGCCCTGCGCTTCCATGATCGGCGTCACCAGCCGGATCGGGCGCACTGCGCTCAGGAAATAGACCTCCATGCCCCTGTACCAGTCCTCGTCGGAAATTTCGAGGATCGGCGCGCGCGGGCCGTGGCCGGCGGAATTGACCAGGGCGTCGATCCGACCCCATCGCTCCATCGCCAGATCCACGAGCCGCTTCAGGTCGTCGTTCGACTGGTTCGAGCCGGTAACGCCGACGCCGCCCAATTCCTTGGCAAGGGCCTCGCCCTTGCCTGACGAGGAGAGAACGGCGATGCGATAGCCGTCCGCGGCCAGTTTCCTGGCGGCCGCGGCCCCCATGCCGGACCCGCCGGCGGTGATGAGAGCGACTTTTTCTTCAGACATTGAGGCCTCCGATGGCTGGTTTTCGCAAGCATTATGGCAGATGCCATCGGGACTTTCGCGCGAGAAAGAAAGCTGCCAGACTGTAGAAAATCTACTGGATACGCCGATGACTCAATCCCGCCGCACCCTGCCGCCATTGAATGCCCTGCGCGCTTTCGAGGCCTCGGGCCGCAGGCTGAATTTCCGCGCCGCGGCCGAAGAGCTTGGCGTCACGCAAGGGGCGGTCGCCCAGCAGGTTCGCGCGCTGGAAGACCAGCTCGGGCTCAGGCTGTTCCTGCGCCTTTCCCGCGGCCTTGCGCTCACCGCCTATGGCACGAGCTATCTGGCGGATGTGAGCCGCGCCTTCGACACGCTCGCAGAAGCGACCGGGCGGCTTTTGGACCGGCCGGAAACGGTGACGATCAGCGTCACCCCCACCGTCGCCACCAAGGTGCTGATCCCGCGGCTCGCCGAGCTCTACGCCGCCCTTCCCGATATCGACCTGAGAACGGTCGCCACCGAGGCGCTGTCCGATTTCGACCGTGACCAGGTTGATATCGCGGTGCGCCTCACGCGCCCGCCTTTTCCGGCGAACCTGCAGGCGCAGCTGCTGTTCCGCCAGGAACTGGTGGCGGTCGCAAGCCCGCATCTGGTCAAGGGCCTCACCCTGCCATTAACAGGCGAAGAGCTCCGCAAGCTGCCGCTTCTGCATGACTCGCACGATCACTGGCGGGTGCTTCTGCAATCCCGCGAGAAGCTGCCGGGTGCGACGTTCAACCATACGACATTGGCTCTGGACGCCGCCCTCGCCGGCCAGGGCGTCGTGCTCGCCTGCCGGGCTTTCGTCACGGCCGATCTCGAAGCCGGCCGGCTGGTGCGGGTGACCGAGGAGACGGCGACCATCGGACCCGACTATTTCCTCGTCCGCAAACGCTCGTCATCGCCGCGCAAGGCCGTCGACGCGGTCTGGGACTGGTGCGCGACGCGGCTATCGCTGCCTTAAAGCGTATCGCCTGAGCTCGGCAGAAGAACGGCGCGCCGCGCCGTTCGGAACGGCCCGGATCACGTCCCAGCGCTTGACGATCTTGCCGTCCGCGCGCGCGGCGATGCCTCGGCGCTCGCGATCTTGTCGAGATTGGCGATCACGCGTGCGAGCAGGGCGACGAGCTGCTTCGCCTCCTCGTCCGTGAATCCTTCCAGGGCCTCGTGGTTACCCTGGAACAGGACTTCGATCGCGCTTGGCAGGCGTGCTTCTGCGGCTCGCGTCATCGAAACATGGCTGCTGCGGCCATCGGCCGGGTCGGGCATGCGCCGGATCAATCCGTCCCGCTCCATGCGGGCAAGCATTTGCGCCATCGGCGGCTGTTCGACTTTGGCGAAGCGGGCGAGATCGCGCTGGGTGCTCACCCCGCCGTTCCGCATCGCGACCAGCACCGGCAGTTGACCGACACCGAAGCCCAGTGGCTTCAGGCGCGCTTCGCTTAAGCGGGCGAAGCCTCGTGCCGCGAGGCTGATCAGGTGCCCAGGTGTCGAGAGCACATCCAGTTCCGTCGAATCTTTCGCTTGCACCGGTCCATCCTCTAATGCATATGTACGTATGTATATTGCGGCTTTCTTCCTGGCGCAACAGACACAAACGCGGAGAGAAGACAATGGACGGTGATATCGAAACCCTCAAACGCATCTACATCAGCTTCAACGCCCGCGATATTGGCGGCGTATTGGCGTCGCTTGCCGAGGACGTCGCCTGGGCCAACGGCATGGACGGCGGCCACGTTCACGGCCACGAGGCCGTGCGCGCCTACTGGACCCGCCAGTGGAGCATGATAAGCCCGCACGTCGAACCTCTGGCCTTCCACAGGACTGCCGACGGTGCAATCGTCGCAGAGGTCAGGCAATCCATCCGCGATCTCCAGGGCAACCCTCTTCAGGACCAGACGCACGGGCTGAAAGACAAGATGATTGGACATGTCTTCCGCTTTCGAGACGGCAAGGTGGCTCGCTTTGACATCCAGGATGTCGCCTAAAGTGGAGCGCGGGCGGCAATCCCGAATTGGGCTGTTGGGCGCAAATCTGGGGCCGGCGGGAAGCCGGCCCCTCGACTTCAGAACATCGTGTTCTTGTTGGCTGCTTCGTTCGGAACAGCCTGGATCACGTCCCAGTGCTCGACGATCTTGCCGTCCTTGACGCGGAAAATATCGACGATGGCCTGGCCGCGATCATCAGCACCGTTCGTCGCATGCACATGCAGCCAGACGAGATCGCCATCGGCGGCGCTGCGAACGATCTCCGCCTTCGATTGGGCATTGTCCTTGAAGAAGCCGGAGAAGAAGGAAATCAGAGGCTTCTTGCCGTCGGGAACCTGGGGATTGTGCTGCCGGTAATCGTCCGCGAGGACCGAGGCGGCCGCTATATCATGCTTGTTGAAGAACCTGTCGTAGAACTCAACCACCAGCTTCCGGTTGGCTTCCTCGACCTTTAAATGCCGCGAGGCCGATTCAGCGAAAGCGCCGGAAGGCCCGGCAACGCCGGCCAGAACGACGAGTGCGAGTAGCGATTGAAATCTCATGCATCAAACTCCTTGGTATGGATCAGCGATCTAGTCTAAAAAAGAGACTATGGAGCAGGTCTATGAAACCTCGACATGCCGGGCAAGAAGGCATGTTTTGGTGGCAAGGTCAGCCCGCGATGACCAGGGAGAAGGCATGCCTGCAAAAGGGACGAGCCGAAACAGCAGCCCGGGGCGGGGTGCCCGGTCAGAGGCGTGCTCGATCGTATCGGCGATCAATGGAGCCTGCTCACTCTCGCGGCGCTGGAAGAGGGGAAGAAGCGCTTCAACGAGCTGCTGCGGGAAATCGGAGACATCTCGAAACAGATGCTCTCCAAGACGCTGAAGCATCTCGAGCAGGACGGCTTCATCAGGCGCACCGTCTACCCCGAGGTTCCCCCTCGCGTGGAGTATGAACTGACGGAGATGGGACGCTCCTTCCTGGTTCCGATGAAGGCTTTGATCGGCTGGGCCGACCGGAACCATGCGGCCATCAAGAGCGCACGTCACAGATACGAAACCGTGTAGCGCGGAGTTTTAAGAGAGCAAGGAACAGCGCCGGGCGCCTGTCCCGTCAGGCGATCAGCACCTTGCCCCCCGTCCGGAAGGGCAGGGCGGAGCGGAGCGCCTGGCCGATCTTTTCCAACGGAAACACCTCCCGAACCTCGGTGGCGATAACCTTGGCGTCGATCTGCGCGACGACTTCGGAATAGGCGCGCTGGACATTGTTCATCGCTTCGGAATGGACCCATTCCCGGAGGTGACAATAGGAAAAGGCGACATCGGGATGGGAGGCCCAGAAGGCGGGCGGGATGCTCTGGCCCGAAAGCAGGCCGTAATGCACGAAGTGGCCGCCAGGCTTCAGCGCGTCGGCAAGCACCAAGGCGCGCGCGCCGCCGACGCAGTCTAGCACCGCGTCGAGCCCGTGCCGGCCGGCGAGGCCTGCGGCGAGATCGCTTTCGCCTTCCGCCCTGTCGACGATAACAGCCTCGAGCCGGCCGCCGAGACGCGCGAGGGATTCTTCGCTGCGGACGATTGCGATCGGCTCCACGCCAACCGCGTTCGCCATGCCAATCAGGATCGATCCGATCGAGGAGGCGGCGGCATTGACGGCAATGCGCATGCCTGACCTCAGCCCGATCTTGTTGTGCAGCATCAGCCAAGCGGTCATCGGGTTGACGTAGCTCGTCGCTGCCTCGAAATCGGAAAGCTCGTCGGGAACGCGAAGGCACCAGGCGGGATCGGTATCCTTGAACTCCTGCCACCCGCCGGCGCTCCGCACCGGCAGCACGCGCGCTCCCGGGGAAAGCCCGCGAACCTCTTCGCCGCACGCCTCGACCACGCCGAAGGCTTCGAAGCCGGGAATGAAGGGCAGGGTGGTGCGCCCGGCATAGGCGCCCGATATCGTGATGATATCGGAGGGATTGATCGAGCGCGCAAGCAGCCGCACCCGGACCTGGTGGCGGGAGAGCGGCGCCAGTTCGGCCCGCTCGATGCCGACGACCTCCTCGGCCGGTCCGAATTTTCGCACGACCGCCTGATATTGCATTGCATCCCCCTGACA
Organism: Rhizobium fabae; assembly: GCF_003985135.1. Taxonomy (NCBI): domain Bacteria; kingdom Pseudomonadati; phylum Pseudomonadota; class Alphaproteobacteria; order Hyphomicrobiales; family Rhizobiaceae; genus Rhizobium; species Rhizobium fabae. Next base: position 152,832 of record NZ_ML133653.1, on the reverse strand, counting down.
ACAGCGGTTAGAACACGCCTTCGAATTTTCGGTGATCGAATGAGCGTTGACGACAGGCCTTTAGCATCGTTCCGGGTCTCGATGCGAGACATCGACATCTATGGTCATGTCCACAATTCGGTCTATCTCGATTATTGTGAGGATGCGGCCGTCGAGTTCCTGCGGCACCGGGAGATCCTCAGCCACTTCCGCCACACCACCTCGGGTGTCGCCTATCACGTGAAGAAGGCGGAGATCACCTTTCACAATCCGATCGACGTCGACGACATCGTCGACGCAAAGGTCGGCGTCGAGAAGATCGGCCGTTCGAGCCTTTCCTTCGCGATCGAGCTCTTTCGCAGGCGCGACGGCGCCCACTGCGCCTCGGCCGGGCTCGTCTGGGTCTGCGTCAGCCTCTCCGACAGCCGCCCGACGCCGATCCCCGAGGCGACCAGAGCCGCCTTGTCACAGGGCTGACCATGCCGATCCATAAAGAGCTTGTTCGACATGCCAAGGAAAGACCGGACAAGCCGGCCGTTGACATCGACGGCCGGTCCTTGAGCTATGGCGAACTCCATTCCCGCGCCAGGGCGATCTGCCGGTTTCTCCAAGAGCTTCCCCGCTCGAACCGCCGCACGCTCGATCTGCCCGGCGTCCAGAAGCTCGTCGCACTGAGCCTCGGCAACCACATCGGCTTTGCCGAATATTTCGTCGCCGCCACCGCCTTGCCGAATGCCTCGGCGGTCATCGATCCGATGATGCCGCCGGAAAGGATCGAGCGCATCGTCGAGCGCCTGGTGCCTGACGTGCTTGTCGTCGATGACGATGCGAGCCCGAGCGCCGAAATCGGCCGCAGGCTCGGCATTCCTGTCATCGTGGCCGGAGCGGAGCGCTTCGATCTCACCTCTGGAGCGGACGAACTGCCTGGCGATGCCGAGGGGATCTTCCTGATCGGCTTTACCTCGGGTACGACAGCCGAGCCGAAGGCCTATTGCCGCTCGCGCGAGCAGTGGCGCAGGAGCCTCGACCGGGGGCGGATCGTTTTCGAGCTGGGGGATGCGCCGTCGACCCTGTGTCCGGGGGCGCTCGCGCATGGGCTGGCGCTTTACGCCCTGGTCGAGGCGCTGGATGCCGGGGCAAGCTTCCATTCGGTCAAGAAATGGGATCCGGATGCGGTCGCGCGCATTCTCTCCTCCGAGCAGATCGAACGGCTGGTCGCCGTGCCGACCCACATCGCCGGCATCGCGAGGGCGTGGGCTGATAAGCCTGCGCTGACTTCGCTGCGCGACGTGATGACCGCCGGCGCGAAATTGAACCTCAACGAAGTAGGCTCCATGCGCCGCCTCTTTCCAGCGGCGCGGATCCGCGAATATTACGGCGCCTCCGAAATCGGCTTCATGACGGTCTCGACGCTTGTCGGCGGCAAGACCAATTTTCCGATCGACCGGGTCGGGCAGGCCTATCCTGGCGTCGAAATTTCCATTCGCGACCCTGAGGAAAACGATGTCGGCACCGACGTACCGGGCACGATCTTTGTCAGGAGCGACCTGATCGCCGACTGTTATCTCTGGGGCGACGACGGCCAGGCGTTCCGCGTCACCGAGGCGGGCGCCACTGTCGGCGATCTCGGCGAGATCGATGCGGACGGCATGCTGCGGGTGATCGGCAGGGCGGGCGGCATGATGATCACGGGCGGCAACAACGTCTATCCCGCCGAAGTCGAGAGCGCGCTCAAAACCTGCCCCGGCGTCGAGGATGCCGTCGTCTTCGGGCTGCCGGACGCCTATTACGGCCAAAGGATCGTCGCCGTCGTCTCGGGGGAGGCGACAGATGCGCAAATTCTGGCCGAGCATTGCACGGCCAGGCTTGCGAGGTTCAAGATACCGAAGCAATTCTACCATATCGCCTCCTGGCCGATGACGAGCAGCGGCAAGATTGCACGGGGACAGGTAGAAGCATCGGTGATCTCGGGAGGCGATCTTGTCCTACGCCTATCAGCCTGACGAGGATTGGCAGCCGGTCGTGGTCGCCGCCTACCGCACGCCGGTTGGCCGGGCCTTCGGATCGCTGGCGACGGTTACGGCCGAAGACCTGCTTGCGCCGATCATCCGCCGGATCGTCGCCGAAACGGCAATTGCGCCCGATGCCATCGACGACGTGCTCGTCGGCAATGCCGCCGGCGGCGGCGGCAACATTGCGCGGCTTGCGGCACTCGCCGCCGGCCTGCCCATGGCCGTTCCCGGCGTTGCCATCGACCGGCAATGCGGCTCGGGGCTGGAAGCGATCATCATGGCCGCCCGCCTGATCCAGGCGAAGGCGGGCTCGTGTTATCTCGCCGGCGGCGTCGAAAGCGTCAGTACCGCGCCGTGGCGCGTGGAAAGGCCGAAAGCCAATGGCGCCCTGCCGCGCTTTTACGGGCGCGCGCGATTTTCTCCCGACACGATCGGCGACCCCGACATGGGCGTTGCCGCTGAAAACGTCGCACGCGCCTTCGCCATCTCGCGCCAGAGGCAGGATGAATTTGCGCTGCGCAGCCATCGGCTCGCCGTCGCGGCGGCCGAGGCGGGCGTCTTTCGCCCCGAGATCGTCGACATCTCCACGGGTCATGGGCTGATCGAACGCGACGAGTGCCCGCGTCCCTCGACATCGCTCGAAGCGCTCGCAAACCTCCGGCCCGTTTTCCTCGCCGACGGTTCGGTGACGGCGGGCAATGCCTGCCCGCTGAATGACGGCGCCTGCCTGGTGCTCGTCATGAGCCGCGGCATGGCAAAAAGCCTCGGCATCGACAAGGGCCTCGCCTTAATCGACAGTGCGGCCGCCGGCGTCGATCCCAATCTGCTCGGCATCGGGCCGGTCGCGTCGACCAAAAAGCTCATGCAGCGCCAGCCGGGCCTCTCGCTTTCCACGATCGATGCGATCGAATTCAACGAGGCTTTCGCGGCCCAGGTTCTGGCGTCGCTCGATCAGCTCGGCATCGCCGCCGACGCGGTCAACAGGGAAGGCGGCGCCCTGGCGCTCGGCCATCCGTTCGGCGCATCAGGCGCGATTCTCGTTACCCGGCTATATAGCCAACTGGTCCGTGGTGAGCGCTGGCTGCCCGCCGCCACCGGCCTCGCCATGATCGGCATCGGCGGCGGCATTGGCCTGACGGCGCTGTTTGAGGCCGTCAGGCTCTCCTGATAGGACGAAGATCCTCCGCATGAGGCGGCCTTGTCCGGCTCTGTCGGCGACTGCCGCTCACCCTAACCCTTGCCCGGGTCGAGCCACGGGTCTCGACCCGTCCTTTGGACCAACGTAAACGGGCGAGGGGACGTTAGATGACACTGGGCCTGTCCACCAGTTTCTCGACCAATCGCCTGAGTTCTGACGGAGTCGTTTGGCCAGCCACCACCTCGTGGTAGCCAATCCCGGCGCGTCGCAGCGCCTCTTTCTTTACCGCGTCGCGTGCGGCTGCGGCGCTTTGATGATGCGCTCCGCCCTGGTATTCGATGACGTGCCGCGGTCGGCAATTGCTGTCCACGAGCAGTAAGTCGACACGCTTGGAGTTGATGCAACTGTAGGCGTCCGCATCGGTGCTTCGGAGGATTTCGCCCAACGAAACCTGCGCCATCACCTGCCAAGAAGAATTGCAGCCGACCACGATGCTGTCGAGTTCGCGAAACACTCGGGCTTCGCTCCTATTCAGCAACGGCTGCATGGTGAAATGCGAGTTCATGACGATACGCAATTGATCTGTGGCGCCGATTGGTCTCATTGGCTTCGCAGCCAGTATCGGAAGCCGAGGCCCCAGCATAATGCTCTCGTTGCCGCGCTTTTTCTCCGAGCGTGACCTGTTTCTCCTCCGCCACGTCCGTTTTCTCGTCGTGGCTAGCAGCTGCTCAACGGCCATGCCGATGATGAGACCGACAAACAGGGCGGCAATCAGCAGTTCTGGTTTATCGAAATCTGCAACAGTTATACCACCCGAAGCGCCTAGTGCGGCGCCCCCGATTATCAGTCCAGGTGCTGCGAACAGTACGGACCTTTGGCGATATTGCATGCCCCTCTCCAGATTTCCCGCTAAGATAGTAGAACGCGTGGAGCATGGGCGAAAGTCATTCAAAAGAATTAGGTCCTGCAGCTCCTCCCGTTTCCGCACCATGGCTCGATCGCAGGGCGAGCCGGCCTACAGCCTTCGCATAGGGCGACAGCGACTGAGGGAGAATGGTTCGGGGCCGCGATCCGGCGCATTCTTCTGCCTGTCGGTCACGACCGATGAAGGTCGCTTGCCTCTCCCGGCATGCGATCCCGGCATTCCGAGCAGTTCCTGCTCTGCTTCAAATTAGCAACGGCAAGCCGGCAAAGGCACGTCAACAGAGGACATTCCTCGCTAGGACAAGGAGACTACCCATGAAGATCGTCATTATCGGTGGCACCGGCCTCATCGGCTCGAAGACCGTGGAAAGATTGCGCAGCAAGGGGCACGACGTCCTTCCGGCCTCGCCGAATTCGGGCGTCGACACGATCACCGGCAAGGGGCTCGCCGAAGCGCTCGCCGGCGCGCAGGTGGTGCTCGACCTCGCCAACTCCCCCTCCTTCGAGGACAAGGCGGTTCTCGAATTCTTCCAGACCTCGGGTCGCAACCTGCTGAAGGCTGCGGCCGACGCCGGCGTGAAGCATCACATCGCGCTCTCGATCGTCGGCATGGAGCGCCTTCAGGGCAGCGGCTACATGCGCGCCAAGATGGCTCAGGAGCAGCTGATCAAGAGTTCCGGCATTCCCTACACCATCGTGCACTCCACCCAGTTTCATGAGTTCATGGCAGGCATCGCCCAGTCGGGCACAGTAGGCCAGATGGTGCATCTGTCGCCGGCCTATGTGCAGCCGATCGCCTCCGACGATGTCGCCGACGTCATGGCCGAGGTGGCGCTTGCGGCACCCGTCAACGGCACAATCGAGATCGGCGGACCGGAGAAAGTCCGCCTCACCGAAATCATCACGCGCCTTTTCAAGGCGACGAACGATCCGCGCCAAGTGGTGGCCGATCCGCATGCCCGCTATTTCGGCGTCGAGCTCGAAGACAATTCGCTTGTGACCGGACCCAATGCGCGGCTCGGCCGGATCCGCTTCGACGACTGGCTGAGCCGGCAGCCGCCCCAGAAAAAGACCGCCTGATACCGGGCACCTGACGACCATTCCCATCAACTGAGGAGACAGACATGCTCAGAAAAATGATCTCGGCGGCAGCACTCGCCATTGTCCTTGCCGCCGGCACGCAGGCTCACGCCGCAGGCGGCGACGCGAAGGTTCGCGTCGTTTTCGACCAGAAGCTTCCCAATGTTCCCGGCAAGAGCATGAAGGCCGTGCTCGTCGAATATGGGCCGGGCGGCTCGTCGCCCGGCCATACGCACCCGGCCTCGGCCTTCATCTACGCCACCGTTCTTGAAGGGGCGATCACTAGCAAGGTGAATGACGGGCCGGAGAAAGTCTATAAGGCAGGCGAAAGCTTTCCCGAATTTCCGGGCGATCATCACGCCGTCAGCAAGAACGCCAGCAAGACAAAGCCGGCGCGCCTGCTTGCGGTCTTCGTGCTGAACACCGACGAGACGGAACTGACGACAGACGACAAGTGACGTCGCGCCGATGCCCGGCGCCGCCGGGCATCGATTTCTCCCGCCGCATCAGGCGCCCTGCAGCGCCAGCTCCAGATCCGCCACCAGATCATCCGGATGCTCGATGCCGATCGACAGCCGGATGGTCGATTCCAGAACGCCGATCCGCTGGCGCACATCGGCGGGCACGCCGGAATGCGTCATCGTGGCCGGGTGGCTTGCAAGCGACTCCGTGCCGCCGAGGCTGACGGCGAGCTTGAAGACCTGCAGCGCGTTCAGGAATTTGAAGGAGGCCGGCTGGCCGCCGCGGATATCGAAGGAGAAGGTCGAGCCGGCGCCAGTGCATTGCGCGGTGAAGGTGCGCCCCAGCGGCGAATCCGGATCGTGGTAAGAGAGATAGTGAACCTTCTCGACCTTCGGGTGCTCGCGCAGGAAATCGGCGACGGCGCGCGCATTGTTGTTGGCCCGCTCCATGCGCAGCTGCAGTGTTTCCAGCGACCGGCCGAGCATCCAGCAGGAATGCGGATCGAGCTGCGTGCCGATCGCGCCGCGCAGCGCCTTGACCTGCTTGACGATCTCCTTGCGGCCGAGAACCGCCCCGGCGATGAGATCGGAATGGCCGCCGACATATTTGGTCAGCGAATAGAGGGAGATATCGGCGCCGTGCTCGATCGGCCGCTGGAAGACCGGCCCGAGCAGCGTGTTGTCGCAGACGACGATCGGCGTATGCCCCTGCCTTGCGCCGATCGCATCGGCCACGCGCCGGATCATCGCGACATCGACCAGGCTGTTGGTCGGGTTGGCGGGCGTCTCGATCAGGATGACGGAGACCCGGCCCTTGGCAACGGCCTCATCCGCCGCCTTCTGCACCGACCCCTCGCTGACGCCATCGGCAAAGCCGACGGCAGCGACGCCGAGGTTGAGGAAGGTTTTTGCCAGCAGGGTTTCGGTGCCGCCGTAGAGCGGCTGCGAATGCAGGATCGCATCGCCGGGACGCACGAAGGCGAGAAGCGTGGTGGCGATCGCCGCCATCCCTGAGGAAAACAGCACGCCGCTTTCCGTCCGCTCATAGACGGCGAGCCGGTCCTCGACGATCTCGCTATTGGGATGATTGAAGCGCGAATAGACGAGGCCCGCGCCCTTGCCCGCCGGCGGCTCGCGCCGGCCCGAGACGTAGTCGAAGAAATCGCGGCCATCCTCGGCCGAATTGAAGACGAAGGTGGAGGTGAGGAACACCGGCGGCTTGACCGCCCCTTCCGAGAGTTCGGGATCGTAGCCGTAATTCAGCATCTGCGTTTCGGGATGCAGTGCATGATTGCCGATATGGGTTTTGGACGGATGCGGGGCGGTCATGATCGTCTCCTCTGTCGACGTGCCGAAGCACAAAATACATCAAAACTGAATCGCGGGAGCAGCCTTCGATAAGGCTCCTTAACGATCAACTCACCGTCTCGCCCAGAGTGTCCGCGACATAGGCTCCCCGCGCGCCCATCGGCAGCGGAGGCCCGGTCGTCGTGTCCTTTGCCGTTTGATGCTCCAGCTCGGCATTGAGTTCGGCTCCAACGATGAGAATGACGACGGAAAGCCAGATCCAGATGAGAAAACCGACCAGCGCGCCGAGCGTGCCGTAGGTGGCGTTGTAATTGGCAAAATGATCGAGATAGAAGGAGAAGCCGATCGACATGATGGCCCAGGCGAAGGTGGTCAGCCCCGCGCCCCACGTCATCCACCGAACCCTGGCGGGCTCGCGGCTCGGGCCGAAGCGATAGATCAGGGTCACCGCTGCCGCGACGATGAAGAGAAGCAGCGGCCACCGCAAGAGAAGCGCTATGTCCTCCTTGAACTGGTCGAGCCAGAGATAGGAAAGCACGACGGGCATCACGCCGACGAGCGCCACCATGAGGACTGCGAAAACCATGGCGCACAAGGTGAAGCAGAGGCCGATCAGGTTGAGCCGCACGAGGCTGCGTTTCTCTCGCTCCTCATAGGCGATGTTCATCGCGTCGAAAATCGACAGCGTGCCGCTATGGGTGCTCCAGAGCGCAATCGCGAGACCGACGAAGAAGGTAATGCCGAGCGTGCTGTCGCGCTTTTCGACAAGCGCCTTGATCTGGTCGGCAAGAAGGTCGAAGGCGCCGGGCGGCAGGAGGATGGCGAGCTCGCGCAGATGTTCTGAAATCGTCACCGGATCGGCAACCAGCCCGTAGAGCGACACTAAAGCCGCCAAAGCGGGAAACAACGCGAGCAGCAGATAAAAGGTCACGCCCGCCGCAATCAACGTCACCCGGTCGTCGAGGATTTCATGAAAGGCGCGCCAGAACACGTCGCGCAGTCCGCGCGCCGGAATGGCCTCCGGTGTGGCGGCGCTGCGCCCATGGTCGTCTCCCGCCTTGCCCGCCCCGACTGCGGCGGCAAAGGAATCCCGCCGTCTTGTCTGCACCACGACAAACGCACCGATCGCCGCGGCCATCATCGCGGCCGCGATGGAAAACCTGTTGAGGCGCAGCACGTCCGCCATGGCTTATCCTCCGATCTGCTGCGGGGATAACGCCGGGGGCCGCCAAAAGGATGCAAGCCGTTGCTTGGCCGTGGAGGTTCGGGGCAGGGGAGGGGTTCTGCGGCGGTGATCAGGGCCCAAGCGAATTGGGAATTCCGATTGGCATCCCAGTTGTAAGCCGCTGATTTTGTTTGATCTCTTTTATGCAACGGAACCGAAAATGGCGTTTGGTTTCGTTACTCCGGGATGGCTATCGCTTCGACGTCGTCGCCAGTGTCGCGCCTTTCGGTCTTGGAGGCCGTAAATTTGGGCGCGAAACCTCTTCAAAACTGCGCTTTCGGACCCGAATTCCGCTTGCCGAAATCAGGTCGGAGCGCTCGCTCGGCGCCAGCGGCAACCGGCCGAACCGGAAGACAGCAGGCAATCTTATTCCGGCAATCCGGCCTTGCGCAACGCCGACGCCAGGCCACCCATGAGCTGCGACCGCTCCACATCCATTCGCACGAACTCGCTGATCATCCAGCCCGGCGCGATCTCCAGCAGTCGCCCGGCCGCTGTTCGCGCAGCCTCCAGCCGATCGCGATTGGCGTAGCTAGCCACAAGGCTGGCATGGAGGATGCTGAAGCCGGGATTGACCTGGGTTCCCAGCACGGAATATCTCACCGCATCCTCAAACGGCGCGGTAAACAGGCTGACCCAGGCCAATGCGAGATAGGAGTGATAGTTCATCCGATCGAGCGGACTGAGCCGAGGCGCCTTGAATGCGTGATTGCGCGACTGGTCATGGGTTTCGTTGAACATGTGCACCATCGCGCTCAGCCCGTAGGCGAGCGACGAATTGCCGTCCAGCATCAACGCCCTGTCGAGTGCATTGATGGAGCGCTCATAATCATGGGTGATCGTGGCATGGACGAATCCTCCGAGGCAAAGCGCCTGCGGATCATCCCCGCCGGTGGCGAGTGCCGCATCGGCGTGCCGGATCGCCGCGGCTCTGTCCTCGGGATGGAAGCCGCCACGCAGGAAACGCCGTTCATATCCCCAGGCGGCATAGCCATGGGCACAGGCGTAGTTGGGATCAAGACGCAACGCCTCGCTGAGCAACCGCAGGGTCCGCCTCAGTGGTCTCCGTTGGCCTATTGGCATAGCTGTGCGGCAAAGCGCGGAGGAAAAAGTCATAACCGTCCAGGCTATCCGGGCGTTTGCGGCGCGCCCGCTCGATCTCAGCGCGCCGGAGCGTCGGCTCAAGCGTGCCGACGATGCGTTCAGTCAGCTGATCCTGCAGGTCGAAAATGTCTTAGGCCGCGCCCTCGAATCTGTCGACCCAGATATGGGTTGCGTCCCTCCACTCGATCAGCTGTGCAGTAATGCGCAGCCGGTTTGCCGCTTGCCGGATACTGCCTTCCAGCACGTAGCGGACGCCCAGCTCTCGGGCGATCTGCCTGACGTCGATGGTCCTGCCTTTGTAGGCGAAGCTGGAGTTTCGCGCGGATAGCGAACAGGCTCGGAATTTTCGAAAGATTGGCAATGGCATCCTAGACCAATCCATCGGCGAAATACTCCCGCTCCGGATCGCCGCCCATATTTTCGAAAGCCAGTACGGCTATCGATGGGTTGTTTGGCGAGGCAGGAGGCGTCGCCAGCCGCATTTCGGGGAAGTGCCTTCCTGCACGAGGCGGTACACCGCGATCGGCTCGGCAATGTTCTTGACCTGTTGCGCGTCCATGGATTCGAAACCGAAGGAAAGCGTCTCTTCAACCTCGCTCACGACGTTGCCGGAGATGCAGATGCCGCCGGGATCGGCGAGCGGCTGCAGTTGCACCGACGCGTTGACGCCTTCGCCATAGCGATCGTCACCGTCGACGACAACTTCACCGAGATTGAGCCCTATTCTCAGTTCCAGCCGTTCGTTTTGCGGCACATCGGCGTTGCGCTCGTCCAGCGCCCGCTGCAGCGACACGGCGCACTCCACCGCATCCACGACACTGCCGAATTCGGCAAGCAGCCCGTCACCTATGAGCTTGAAGACGCAGCCGCGCCGCTTCGCGGTTTCCGGCTCGATCACTGCCTTGCGCATCGCGGTGCCGCTCGAACCTCCCCGTCTCGTCACGCTCCATCAGCGTTGAATACCCAACGACGTCGGGCGCAAGAATAGCTGCAAGCTTCCTGCCCATCGGATTTCCCCACACGACGACATATCGACCGTTAACATACAAGCAGGAAGCCACCTAGGGTGCCTCCTTCCGATAGCGGCCAGTGAGGCGGCAGAAGCGGCACCGTACCTATCAGCAGCGATCGATCCGGACCATGGGCGCTTGAGAATCTACAGGTGAGGGGCCCCCAATCATCCGGTTGTCCGCGGACAACGGATGATCGAGATATCCCCGGAACAATAGTCTGACGCGGGAGAAGCGCCTAGCCTTCGACGCTTCTTCCGACGTCAGCGGGCGACAGCTTCGCACGCCCTGGCAGGCGCCGATCAAGAAGCGCATCTGGCCAAGTTGTCCGCGGACAACGCCATTTGCCAACTGATCACACGGGCAACCAGAAGCCGCGTATACCGCCGCCTGTTCCGCAGCACCGCCTGCGCGAAATCGACGCAACCGCCTGGCTTGAATTTGCCGCATTGCGGTACTACCTCCTGGACGAACCGAAGCGCTGCACCCCTCCTTAGCCGCTTCGGCCCGATGGACAGCATTCCTCCTCCCATGCTGTCGGTCACTATCGAAGCCCGGCGCATCTCTCCCGCGCCGGGCTTCTGCTCCTTCGACGCCGGAGGCGGGGGGGGGCAATTGCCCCCCGCATCATGCAACGCCTCTCGGGCGCAACATTTTCCAGCGCCCCTCGTCCTGAAGTGCGCAGGCCAAAGGCCGGAGCCTCGAAGGACACGCCTCAGCATTGCTCCTCCCATCGGAACAAGGCGCACCTACTGAGGCACTCCCGGACGTCTGCGAAAATCCCCCGACATTTCTGATTGACCGTAGCGCCCGAACAGGATCAACAGGCAAGCAAGCGAGGTGACAGATGGATAGAATTGCGCAATGCCATTGCGGATCACTCCGCGCGAAGACGTCAGGCGACCCTCTCACGGTAACCCTGTGCCATTGCCGGGACTGCCAGCGCCGAACCGGTGCGGTAGCGAGCAGCGGCGCGATCTTTGCGAAGGCCGAGGTGACGGTCGAGGGAGAGTGGAAGGTGTTCGAGCGCGACGCTGCGGAAGGTCGGAGGGTTCGATTTCACTTCTGCCCGAATTGCGGGACGTCATTGTACTGGGAAGGCGATTTCAATGCGGACCTCTGCGGCATCGCCGTCGGGGCTTTCGCAGACCCGTCCTTTCCACCGCCCCTGCTTTCCGTCTACGAACAATCCAGACATGAGTGGGTCCAGCTTCCCGACGGCGTGAAGCGCGCCCAGCGCGGATTGGTTTCGTCAGCGGCCGCGGACAACGAGCCGGGCGACAGGTGAACGGCACGGACCCATGCGCGTTTTGCCGAGAGTCCGGCCTCGGCTACAAGCCCCACTTCGGGCCATCTTCCGACAGCGCAATCTCGACCGGATCGCCACTCACTTCGACAGACGGACCCCCGAGCGCATTCCAGTGAAACAGATTGAGATGCCAGCCTCCGGGGATCGATCTCGATCGATCGATGATGCCATCGGCACCCGCCGCTCTGGCGGCATCGGCCGTGCGCCATGACGGCGGTTCCTTGCCGGCGGCCAATGCGGCGCGCCAGGACAGATTGGATGCGTTGCGGTCGATGCCGAGGCGCTCACAAGCCTGCTGGTCATGCTGGTCGAGCACGAAGCGTCGCCGACCGACAGCGGCGCAACAAGGCGCCGCCGCCCGTCTTCGCGCATATAACCCGAAATCGCCATGATCGCCCATTCGGCCGAGGCGCTCATATAGAGGGCAGGCTGACCGAGCCGGTGATAGCGGCCCGCACTCGTCGCAACGGGAGGGTCGAGCACATGATCGAGGCGTTCGACAAGGACCGAACGAAAGAAGCGCCCGCCCACCTTGCGAAAGACGCTCGACGGTTCGCTTGATGGCGGCTGTTCTTCCATTTGGGTCCGTGAATTGTCGATACGAGAGAATGCAGGCGATGGATAACGGAAGCGCCTCAGTTATGGTTGCCATGCCGCGCGGTGTTATACCAGCCGTGACACGGCTTTGAGAGCCGGAGCGGGACGGCGGAAAGGCGTAAGCGGTTTCGCCACGACCGGACCACCTCGTGATCGCCCGCCTCTGTAACGGAAGCTAAGGTCGATATCGCTTCTGCAAACAGTAGCAGCAAAACAAAATCAATATGTTATTGAATGGCCTGCATTCCCTGACCGAGACGTATTCTCGATCGGCGCCTTGACGCTATCGGCGCCTTTGCTGATACATTTTCCAAGGAAATTGTGAGTGGGCCGATGCGTGAACAAGTCCCGACCCCTGCCGAAAGCCTTAAGGACAGGGCGCGCGCCGCGCTGGGTCAGCGCAATCTCGTCCTTGTCGGACTGATGGGGGTAGGGAAGTCCTCGATTGGCCGGCCGGTTGCACAGCAGCTCGGCATTCCCTTCGTCGATTCCGATGCCGAGATCGAGCGCGTCTCGCGCATGACGATTACCGAACTCTTTGCCGCCTATGGTGAGCTGGAGTTCCGGGCGCTGGAAACGCGTGTCATCAAACGCCTCCTCCGGGATGGCCCACGTGTCGTCTCGACAGGGGGCGGCGCCTTCATCAACGAGAGTACGCGCGAGCACGTCAAGTGCGGCAGCCTTTCCGTCTGGCTGAAGGCCGATCTCGACCTGCTGTGGAACCGCGTCAACAGACATGACGAACGACCGCTACTCAAGACCGAGAATCCGAAACAGACCCTCGAGAACCTGATGAATGAGCGCTATCCAATCTATCAGGAAGCCGATCTCACGGTTCTCTCCCGCGACGTGGGCAAGGACATCATGGTCAGGGAAGTCCTGGCCGCCATCGTCGAGGGAAAGACAGCAGAAAACAAAATGCCATGAAACTATTCGTTCTGCTGATGGGCTTTCCCGGTGTCGGAAAGCTGACGATCGCAAGGGAATTAAGCCCACTTCTGGCTGCAAAGGTCATTGATAGTCATTGGTTCAATAACCCGATACTGCGTCTGCTCGACGACGACGGGACGACACCCCTTCCGAATGGGATATGGGAATACACCGGAAGAGTTCGGCAAGCCGTTCTGGACGCAATCGTCGCCTACGGCCCTCCCTCGGCAAATTTCATCTTCACACATGCCGGCACAGACGGCGACGAGCGCAGTAGTCGCACGTTTGAGCAGATCGCCGGCGCGGCCCGACAATGCGAGGCGTTGCTGGTGCCGGTGAGATTGCCTTGCGATGAGGAGGAGCTTGCGCGGCGCGTTACCACACCGGCGCGTCGCGAGCGGTTAAAGTCGATTGACGCGCAGGCTTCCCGGGAGAAAAGCAGACGATCTCAGGTCCTCGATCCCGGACATCAATTTACTCTGAATCTGGATGACACCTTAAAAACAGCGGAAGCCAGTGCAGCGGCAATTCACCATCATATCTTGAGCATCGCGGCCGGCGATTTTGGTTCGCTTCAAAGCAATCGCGGCATGACGGGGCAAATCGAAATCCAATACGCGCCACGCAATGAGGCCGCTGCAATCAGCGAGTTGGTGCAAAACACAATTCGCGTCAGCAATGCGATGGACTATCCCGCCGAGGTCATAGAGAGGGTGGTGGGAAACTTCTCTCATGAAGCAGTCCTTGGATTAATGGAAAACCGTGTGGTCTGGATCGCGCGCGAAGGTGGCGAGATCGTTGGCACAGCAAGTCTTGATGGGGACACGATAAGGACCGTCTTTGTATCGCCAATGGCCCAAGGACAGGGTGTTGGACGGCGCCTCATGGAGACAGTGGAAGCCGCTGCTCGTGAGGCCGGCATTGAGGTATTGCGTGTTCCGGCGTCTCTGACCGCGAGAAACTTCTATGCCCGTCTCGGCTACGATGAGGTACGCGAAGTTCTCTATGGCGAGGAGCGCACTTTCCTCATGGAAAAACAAATCGAGTAGCTAGCCTGCCTAGTGACGCATTTGACCCACCAATGCGGATATCAACTGGGTTGGCCGGACGCGAAAGGAGACGCAGAATGTCTGATCTGCTCGAAGCCCAACGGAGGCTGCAGGCCGAAGCCGATGAGGTCGTCCGAGCGTTGCGGCTTGACCAGCTTCTTGCCGATCTCGGGCAACCTGTCAGAGTCGGAAGCGCGGCAATGGGACTCATGGTGCGTCGAGACATAGATATCACGGTCGTCTGCCCCAAGATCAACGCTCAGGCGATGGAAGCATTTACTGCTATCGGCGCTCGCCTCATGCGGATGACAGAACGAGTGGTCGCGGTGCGGTTCCGCAATGACAGCGGAAAATGGAACAGAGAGCCGGAAAAGTATCCGGACGGCCTTTATCTCTGGCTATCTGTTCACATGCAGGATCAAACACTGTGGACCATCGACATCTGGCTGGTCGATCAACCAGACCGGCAGCCTGACATCGCCCACTTGAAGACCCTGCTGCCTCGCCTGACGGATGCGGATCGGGAGGTGATCCTGCGCATTAAGACCGCATTGGTCGAGCGGCCGCAAAATGCAGGAACAGTTTCCAGCGCGCTTGTCTACGAAGCCGTCATGGACCACGGTGTTCGCACTTTGGCCGAGTTCGAAAACTGGCATCAGGAACGCCGCCCCTGATATTACAAAGCGCCTGGACCGACGGCCGCTTCTTAACAGCGTTCCGTCGACCCGACCCGACCTCACACGACCAGCGCCCCTTGTCGCTCGGCGAGCGTCACCACCGCGCGGGTTCCGGAGTTGAACTCAAGAAAATCCGCCTCGATGCCGTCGCTGAAGATTACGCCGTGTTCGGGCATTTCGGAGACGATGGTGAGCGGCTGGGATTCCGAGACGAGACCCGCGACGATGCTGGTGCCGGTCGTGCGGCTTGGAAAGGGTTCGCGCACGAAATAGCGCAGGTAATCCGCGTCCCAGGCGAAGGACATATCAAGCGTGGCGCGGTCGTGTTCGATCCCGAGCGTGCTCGCAGCTCCGATCCAGCCGGAATAGAGGCTCTTCAGCCAGCCGGTCGAGCCCATGCCGGTGGAGACGATGATGCCGCTGGAGGACTGGCGCTCCTCGCGATCCTCGGCATGCAGGACATAACGCGCCGAGACGTGGCTCTGCGGCCCGATGAAGAGATCGTTGACCGCATGGATGACGGCTCCGGTGTTGAGCGTCGCCTTGGCCATGCTGACGCGCTTGATCGGCCGCCGGTTTTTCAGCGCCTCGCCGATAACCCGGGGAAGGCTCTTCGTGTTGAAGGGAAGCAGCAGGCCGTCCCAGCGCATCGGATCGGGATTGACGCCGAGAACCGGCTGCCCGTCGAGATATTTGAGCGTGTTGGCGACCAGACCGTCCTGACCGAGCACCACGACGACATCGTCGGCGCCGAAGACGAAGTTCGCGAGGTAGCGGCGCTCGAGGCGCTGCACGCGGGCGACCGCGCGCAGGCTCGCTTCCACCTCTGTGATAGCAGCTTCGTATCGCTTCTTTTCGGCGAGATAATCGCTGAAATCGGCGCCGAGATGTTCGACATAGAACTGCGCCTGCTGCACCGTGTTGAACCGGGCGATGAGCTCGTCGAGCCGCGTCGGCCTGATGACCAGAATGATCTTGCGTTCGTCAGAGACCGGCACGGTCCTTGCCCTCCTGCGGCTGCAAAATCTCCCTGAGAAGATCGGGCGAGACGTTCAGCTGGCCGATCTTCGTCGCATTGTCGGCGAGATCGCGGAAGGCGAGCGCCATCAGCTGGCCCGGCTTCATGCCGACCGAGGCGAGCGCCTGCAGCACTTTCGGATCGGCCTGCTGGAAGGATTTCATCATCACCGTCATCGCATAGGCCTGGGCATCGGCCTCGGCCTGGGCGTTGGTCGCCGCAAGCGCCACCAGTTCGCGGTTCTGCTCCTCGAGTGCGATCTTGCCGGCCATTTCTTCCCGCCGGATCTGCAGCTGCCGCTCCTGCACGGCGCGCTCGGCTTCCAACTGGGCTTCGCGCACCTGCCGCCTCTTATTCTCCAGCGTGATCTCGGTGGCGATCTCGTTCTCCTTGATCGTCCGCTCCTGTTCGATCGCGGCATTGCGCCTGCTATAGATGGCTTCGTCGGCCTGCCCGAGCAGGGCCTCGCGCGCATGCGCTTCCAGCGCCCTGGCCGTCTCGACCTTCGGCGTGACGGCAAGCAGCGACAGGCCGAGGATCTCAAGGCCAAGCGCTTCGATCGTCGGGTGTTTTTTCAACGCTTCGGCCACACCGGCGACGAGCGCCTCGCCCGAGGCAAGAACCTCCTTCAGCGACAGCGTCTGAACCTCGGCGCGCATCGCCACCTGGACGCGGTCGATCACCCGGGTCGAAAGCTTCTGCGGGTCTTCCGAGACGTAAGCACCCCTGCGATCGAGCGTGAAATTCAGAAGTGCCGCCGTGCGGCGCGGCTCGGCGATGCGATAGGTGATCTGTCCCTGCACGGTCACTTCCTGGAAATCCGATGTCACCAGAGGAAAGATGAAAGGATCGTTGACACTGGCCGTCGGCACCAGCACCAGCGAGCTCGATGGCGAAAAATGCCAGAACGCCAGGCCCGCCCCTTCGCGGACGGCGTTGCCGTTCTGATACTGGATGACGTATTGCGTGGGTTCCGTTTTGATGAAGCGCAGTCCGAACATGTCCGTTTCCTTGTTTGCGCGGGAGCCTCGCCCGTGTCGACAAGGAGAAAAACACGACTTAGTGACAAATGTCAACTAACTTAGTTGAAGATTTACACTAAGGCTGACGCGTGGTATGTTTGGATAATGACAACCCACGACAATGACGCCTTCAAACCGATCGCGACCGTCGATCTCGCGATCTTCTCGCTGTCGCCGGCGGGCCTTTCCGTGCTCCTCATCCGGCGGGCGGGCGCACCCTTTGCCGGTGACTGGGCCTTGCCCGGCGGCTGGATCCATATCGACGAGGATGCGGATCTGGAGGCTGCGGCGCGCCGGGTGCTGAAGGAAAAGACCGGCGTGGAAACGCCCTATCTCGAACAGCTGCAAACGACGGGCAGCGCCGGCCGGGACCCGCGGGGCTGGAGCATCAGCATCGTCTATATCGCGCTGCTCTCGGCCGACGACGTCGAAGAGCGGCGGGATGCGATGGCCGGGGATGCCGAATGGCAGCCGGTCGAGGGCGACGGCGTCGGCTTTCCCATCGCCTTCGACCATGCCTTGCTCATCAAGGAGGCGCTTTCCCGCATCCGGAACAAGGTCGAATAT
The DNA here is from genome assembly GCF_003985135.1 of Rhizobium fabae. Taxonomy (NCBI): domain Bacteria; kingdom Pseudomonadati; phylum Pseudomonadota; class Alphaproteobacteria; order Hyphomicrobiales; family Rhizobiaceae; genus Rhizobium; species Rhizobium fabae. The sequence continues at coordinate 135,422 of NZ_ML133653.1, read as the reverse complement.
TCGAACCTGCCCGGCCATCTGCTGCCGGCCCGCTTCACACTGAGCGAGCTGCAGTCGGTCTATGAGCATCTTCTCGGCCGTAAACTCGACAAATCGGCCTTTCGCAAACGCATGGCCGAGGCCGATTTTCTGGAACCCGTCGAGGGCGAAATGCGTCGCGCCAGCAATCGGCCCGCCCAGGTCTTTCGCCTGAAGGACGCCCAGTCGCTGGTGCTCTTCGACCGGAGGATCTGAGTAATTGCCCAAGGCACTGACTTCGGTGCCGAAGATTTGAATGCAAGCAGCCAAATTTCCGGACTGCATCAAGGGAACAATGATCGCCCGGCGAGGTTGGAAGGGGATCAACCACATAAGATCCCAAGGAGGACACCAGGATGCGTATGAAACTCATAGCGGCTTCGCTATTGGCTCTCGGCATGGCCACGTCAGCCTTCGCCCAGTCCAATCCGGCTCCCACAGGCGCAACGATGGACAAGAACCAGTCCGACCAGGGCGGCGGCGCCACCACCAAAATGAAGACCAAGAAGCCGATAGCAACGGATTCGACCAAGACGGGTTCCACGACCCACAGCACGATGAAGATGCACAAGACCAAGTGCCGCAATCCGGTCAATAACTCTGCCAAGCTCCAGACGCAGGGCGGCACGAGCAATGCGACACCGATGGATGAAGCCTGCGCAGCGCATAACAACTGACCCGGCTTACCTGCCTAAGAACCCCGCTTCGGCGGGGTTCGGCCTGATAAATCTCGTTCTTCATCGTGATCCCGGCCCAAGTGAATTGTCGATGCTGCCCCTCATCCGGCTGCCACCACCTTCTCCCCGCAAGCGGGGCGAAGGGACATGCCGCGCCGGCTCCCTTCCACCTCAACGTTTGGCGCGTCCCCTAGCCCCGTTTACGGGGATAGAGTTAGGGCGGAGGGCCGCTACCGGCACGAATCGGTCAGTCATCGCCTTCTGAGCATCCCGCAATTCAGATCCGCCTTTGACACCCTCACGTTTTCAACGTTCACAAAAATTCTAGTTGAGATTGCACCCGGAAGATGTTCCCATCCCGGCTTGCGTAGCCCGAGTCCCGCCCTCCCTGCGATCTAGAACCCGAGCGGCCCATGTCGATTTCAGATGCGATCTACCGTCCCTTCGAAACCCTGATCCGGCCGCTCGATATTCCCTACCGGCCGCTGCCGTCGAAGGGGCCGGTGATGGTGCTTCTGCATTTCATCTCTATGTTTCGCGGCGTGCTGATTGCGCTGGCGCTGTGCTCCATGGTGTTCGAGGCGATCAACCTGACGATCGTCTGGGGGCTTTCGGTCATCGTCGATGGCGTGACGCAACAGGGCGCTTCCGTCTTCCTGCACAATGACTGGCTGCTGCTGACCGTTCTCGGATTACTGATCTTTCCGGTCATGCCGGTCGTTTCGTTCATGCTGAACACGCTGAACTCGCATACATTGGGCATCGGCATGCCGGCTGCCATTCAGTGGCAGGGCCACAAGGCTGTCGAGCGGCAGGATCTTGCCTTCTTCCATGATCTCTTTGCCGGTCAGGTTTCCTCGCGGCTGCAGCAGGTCTCTTCCGCCGTCCAGCAGCAGATCCTTGCCGCCTTCCAATCCATCCCGCGTTTCCTCATGCAACTGGTCGGCTCCGTGATCCTGCTCAGTGCGCTCGCCTGGCAGCTTGCCGTGCCTGTCATCGTCTGGATCGCGCTCAACCTCGCATTCACCGCCAGGGTCGTCCCCATTTTCGTCGAACGCTCGCGCCGCACCGCCAAGCAGCGCAGCCTCGTCGCCGGTGCCATCACCGATCTCTACACCAACATGCAGATGATCAAGCAGTTTGCGGCTGAGGACAGCGAGGCAGGCGCAATCCGGCGCGTCATAGAAAAGGCCGTGCGCACGCAACACAGCGAACAGCGGATCTATCGCTCGTCTGAGGTCGCCGTCGTCGTTTTCAACACGCTGCTCTGGCTCTCCATGCTGTCGATCGGATTTTCCGGCCTCGTCAAAGGCTTCCTCACGGTCGGCGAGTTCGTCGGCGCGGTCTATATCCTCCACCGGCTGTCGTCACAGATCTTCGTCTTCCTGCAGATGGGCCAGCAGATCTTCCAGGCGATCGGCACGATCAAGGATGCCATGCCCGTCATGACGACACCGCCGACGATCACCGACCGGCCGGATGCCGGGGATCTCGTGGTTGAGCGTGGAGAAATCCGTTTCGAGAAGGTTCACTTCGCCTACAAATCCGGCAAGCCCGTCATCTCAAGCCTGTCGCTGACGGTCAGGCCCGGCGAGAAGGTGGGCCTCGTCGGCCTCTCCGGCGCCGGCAAGACGACGCTCGCAAACCTGCTCCTGCGTTTTTACGATATCAAGGATGGCGCGATCCTGATCGACGGGCAGGATATCCGCGCCGTCACCCAGGCGAGCCTTCGCCGTGCGATCGGCGTCATCGCCCAGGATGTTGCGCTGCTACACCGCTCGGTCGGCGACAACATCCGTTACGGGCGGCCGGAGGCCACGCGGGAAGAGATCGAACGGGTGACGAAGATGGCGAGCGCCGATGTCTTCATCGCCGATCTTGCCGACGGTGAGGGCCGCAAGGGCTACGACGCCTTCGTCGGCGATCGCGGCATCAAACTGTCGGGCGGCCAGCGCCAGCGTGTCGCGATCGCCCGCGTGCTGCTAAAGGACGCGCCGATCCTGGTGCTTGATGAGGCGACCTCAGCCCTCGACAGCGAATCCGAAGCCGCCATCCAGGAAAGGCTGAACCTCGTCATGGAGGGAAAGACGGTTATCGCCATTGCCCACCGCCTTTCGACGATCGCCAGGATGGACCGCATCGTCGTGCTCGATCACGGCCGCATCGTGGAGGAAGGCAGGCCGGAGGAACTGGTGGAGCAGGACGGCCTGTTTGCCCGCCTGTGGAAACGCCAGACCGGCGGCTTCATTCCCGAAGAGATCGACTGAGCGGATCCGGAGCAGCCCGGCTTGACTCATCCAAGGGCAATCGGTATTGATTGGGTAATCGATAACCCAAAGATATCACGTGACCGCTTCGCTCAACGACATAGCCGCCCGTGCAGGCGTTTCCGTCAAGACCGTGTCAGGCGCCTTGCATGGCGGCTCGGCGCGCATGTCGGAGGAAACGCGCCAGCGGATAAAAGAGATCGCCGAGGAGCTCGGTTATGTCACCAACTTCGCCGCGCGCAGCATGCGACAGGGCTGGATGCCGCTCGTCGGCCTTGTCGCCGACGATCTGATCACGTCACCTTTCGCGACGGAAATCATCAGAGGCCTCGACGGCGCGGTGCGCGCTGCCGATATGGCCGTCTTCGCCATGACGCTCAGCGGCCACCGCAGCGTCGGATCGATCCTCGACGAGATGCGGCGCTTTCGTCCGCGCGCGATTGCCTATGCCGCCATGTATCACAAGAGCGTCGATCTGCCGCCCGAATTTGCCGACACGGTCGGCGTCATGATCAACTGCCGGGATGCCAACGATCGCGTGACGTCTCTGGTGCCGGACGAGACAGGCGCGGCGATCGAGATCACGACCTACCTCATCGAGGCGGGCCGTCGCAATATCGCCTTCATCAACCTGCCGGGAATTCTCGCCGGTGAACTGCGCGAACTCGGTTTTCGTCAGGCGCTCGATCATGCCGGCATCGACGGAGCCGGCGCCGTCGTATTGCCGGCCGTTGACAAGACGATCTACAGCGACCGGGCACCCAGCCTCGTGCCTGCACATGTGCACGCTCTCATGAAGGGCCCCCGGCCTCCCGATGCCATCCTGTGCGGCAATGATCGCGTGGCCATGGAGGTCTATGCCGCGTTGCGCCGCTCGGGCGCGACCATTCCCGACGATGTCGCCGTTGCGAGCTTCGACAACCAGGTCGAGATCGCTTCGCGTCTCGATCCGCCGCTGACCACCATGGCGCTTCCCCACCGGGCCATGGGCCGCCAGGCCGCGCGAATCCTGTTTGCCGAAGACCGGGCTCCGGTCGGAGTGCAAAAACTGCCGTTCCAGCTGGTGGAGCGGGCATCCGTATGAATTGAAATAGGCCCATTCAATTGAGGAGGAATTCTAATGGGTAAACGTTTACTTTGGTCTCTGGTCCTGCCTTTGGCGATGACCGCCACATGGGCGCATGCCGCCGACAAGGCCGTCATCCAGGTCATGCATCAGGGCGATCCCGGTTTTGTCGCCGCCTATGGCAAGGCCGCCGAACGGTTCGAGGCCGCCAATCCCGATGTCGACGTGCAGTTCATCTATGCGCCGCACGACGCCTATAACGAGAAGTTCAGCGCCGCCGTCATGGCCAAGCAGCTGCCCGACGTCATGGAGCTCGATGCGCCGTTCCTCGCCAATTACGTCTGGTCGGGATATCTGCAGCCCATCAAGCCGCTGATCGACAAGGACCTCCTTGACGACATGACGGAGTCCAACATCGCCCAGGGCACATACCCGATCGACAAGGACCTCTATGCGATCGGCCTGACCGACTCGTCGGTCGTTCTCTACGGCAACAAGAAATATCTCGAAGCCATCGGCGCCCGCATCCCGAAATCCGTCGACGATGCCTGGACGCGCGAGGAATTCGAAACCTACCTCGAAAAGCTTTCCAAGCTCGACGGCGTGAAGTGGCCGATCGACACCTTCCGGGGCTACGGCATCAAGACCGAATGGATCACCTATGCCTATGGACCGATCCTGCAATCGGCCGGCTGCGATCTGATCGACCGTAAGGCCTGGAAATCCGAGGGCACGCTCGACAGCGACGCCTGCGTCGATGCACTCGCCATGATGCAGAAATGGGTCAAGAACGGCTGGGTCGTGCCGCAGTCGGCAGGGACCAACCAGTTCTTCGCCGAAGGCAATCCGGCGGCGCTGGCGCTTGGCGGACACTGGGTCTATGCCGAAGCTGTTGCGGCCATGAAGGACAATATCGTCGTGCTGCCGCTGCCCAAATTCGGCGCGAAGGCCGCGAGCCCGAACGGCACCTGGATCTGGGCGATCACCAAGACGTCGAAACATCCCGATATCGCGGCCAAGTTCATCAGCTTCCTGCTAAAGGACAAGGAGTATCGGGCCTATGTCGCAAGCCAGTCCGGCTATCCCGGATTGAAGAGCTTCGCCGCCGAATCTCCGCTCTATGCTGACGGCGGCCCGATGGCCATTGCCTTTGAACAGGCGTCGAAGACGGCTGTCGCGCGCCCTCCGCATCCAGCCTATCCCACCATCACCTCCGCCTTCATGCAGGCGGTCGACGAGGTGTTCAATGGCGGCGATCCCAAGGAGGCGCTCACAACAGCCGCCAAGAAGATCGACGAGGACATCGCGGACAACGACGGATATCCGCCGTTCGGCGAAGAGTAATAAGCGTGATCGCTGCCGACAGGCCCTCGCCCTGCGATGTCTCCGACGGACATCGCAGGGCAGGGCCGGCATCCCAGCTAGGAAAGGAGGAGCTGCATGGTCATGCAACAATCAACATTATCGACACCAGTCCGAAAGGCTCCCGCCCGCCGGCATGACAAGGGACGGCTGATGCAGGAAGCGGCCATGCTCGCGCCGGCCGTGATCCTGTTGACCATCTTTCTGATCGTGCCGTTCCTCCTGTCCTTCTGGACGTCCATGACCAACCAGCCTCTGGTGCCCCGGCCGACGCCCGTCCGGTTCATCTGGTTCAACAACTTCATCCGTATCTTCCAGGACGACCTTTTCTGGACTGCCCTCTGGAACGTGTCGCGCTTCACCTTCTGGATCATTCCAGCGCAGTGCGGCCTTGCTTTCGCGACGGCGCTCCTGCTGCATCAGAAGCTGCCCTTCCGCAATCTGCTGCGCGGCATGTTCTTCCTGCCGGCGATCACCTCGATGGTCGTGGTCTGCGTCATCTGGGGCACCCTGTTCCAGTATCCCACGGGGCCGTTCAACCAGATCCTCGGCTTTCTCTCCGGCGGAGCGATCCAGCCGATCGATTGGCTCGGCGATCCGCAATGGGCGATGTTCTCGATCGTTCTGCTTTCGGCCTGGCAGGCCTACGGCTTCCAGATGATCGTCTACCTCGCGGGCCTTCAGGGCATCCCAGACGAACTCTATGACGCTGCGAAGATTGACGGCGCCAATGCGTTCCGGCGTTTCTGGCATGTCACGATGCCGGGCCTGCGGCCGACCCATGTCTTCGTCCTCGTGATCACGACCATCCAGGCGTTCAAGCTCTACACACAGGTCGCCATCCTCACGCAGGGCGGACCGAAAAGCAGCACCGAGACAGTGGTGCATTACATGGTCCGCGCCGGCTTCGAAGAGCAAAAGATGGGCTATGCCTCGGCCGTCTCGGTCATATTGTTCGTGATCGTTCTCATTATCGCGCTGATCCAGCGCCAGCTCCTGAGGCGCTTCGATGTCTGATATCGCTCTCTCGATCCAGCAGGCCCGCCTGGCGCGGCCTCTCTCGGCTGCACGGGTCCTTCGCCTCATCCAGGTGACCTGCATCTTCATCATCGCATTGGTGATCGTGTCTCCATTGCTGCTGCTGGTCGTGGCGAGCCTCAAGGACGACCGGTTCCAGATTCTGGCCGATATGGGCAGCTTCCGGGCCTTCTGGGTTTCGAACCCCACGCTGTCCAACTATGCCGAGGTCGGCCACCTGTCGGGCGAACTCGCATTCGGACGCTATCTCGTCAACTCGCTGATCATTCTGATCACGACGGTCTGTTCCGGCCTGATCGTGAATTCGATGGCCGGCTTCGTTCTGGCCTGGGGAACGTTCAAGGGTCGCGCCGTCATCCTGTCGATCGTGATTGCGCTTTATGTGATCCCGCAGGAAAGCATTATCATGCCTCTCGTGATCATGGTCTCGCGGGCGGGAATGACCGACACCTTCGCGGTGCAGATCGTGCCCTGGGTCGCGAGCCCTCTCTATATCTTTCTGTTCTACCAGTTCTTTTCGCAGTTGCCGAAGGAGTTGCTGGAGGCCGCAGAGATCGACGGCGCATCCTTCTTCCGGGCCTATCGCTCGATTTTTCTGCCGCTCAGCCTGCCCGCACTGGCAACCGTATCGATCCTCATGGGCATCGAAACCTGGAACCAGTATCTCTGGCCCATCCTGGTCACCCAGACCGACTACGCCCGCCCGATTGCGGTCGCTATCGCGACCTTCTTCGGTCAGGACAGCATCTACTGGGATCGCGCGATGGCGGCTTCCGTTTTGATGATGATCCCGATCCTGGGGCTCTACCTCGCATTCCAGCGCTGGTTCGTGAGTTCCTTCATCGGCTCTGCCGTGAAAGGTTGAATTGATGATAAGTCAAGCAGTGACTCCGTCCCCTGGACGCGGGCCGGAGACGATCAGCGCCGTCCTGCCCGCGGGAGCCACGGTCCACGCCTGGATCAGGGCCCGGCATGGCGCCGCGCCGGGAAGGCTGACCGCACATGTCGACGGCGATCCGGCCGTGACAGCTGAAACGTCAAATCCCGATGAATTCGAGTTTCGGCAACTGGCGCTGGAAAGCGGCGGAGAAACCGCATTTTCCTACGATCCCGTGACGACAGACGTCTCGGTTCTCTATGCCTTCCGTCAGCCCGGCGTTCTCGAAGAGGGCATTCGGCTGCTGCATGTCAGGCCTTCCAACGCCGCACCCGAAATCTCAGGCGGCTATCACTTCCGTCCGCCTTTCGGCTGGATGAACGATCCCAACGGGTTTGGGAGATTCGGCGGCAGGCTGCACCTGTTCTACCAGCACTATCCCCATAGCCTTCGGTGGAACAACATGCATTGGGGCCATGCGGTCTCGGACGATTATGTCAACTGGACGCATCTTCCGATCTTTCTTCCCCCCTCGGACGAGCTCGCGGCGCGGGCAGATGGACGCGGCGGCGCATTTTCCGGCTCGGCGATCGCGCTCGATGGCGCCGGAATCCGCATCTTTTTCACCGAGCATATGAAGGGCCGGGAACCGGAGGAGCAGGTTCAGTTCACGGCCACCAGCCGCGATCTTGTCAACGTCGAACCGGCGAGCCTCATCCTGCCGGCGCGCCCCACCGGGCTCGGTCTGACGACCGACTTCCGCGATCCCCATGTCTTTCCGGGCCCGGACGACAAATGGAAGATGCTTCTGGGCACCCGGGACCGCGAGGGCGGCATCATCCTGCTCTATGAAACGGATGACCCGGCCGCGGCGACCGGATGGACCTTCCTCGGAATCCTTCACCGGGAGAACCGCTTCGGGATGACCGCTGCGGAGTGCCCCTGCATGGTTCCTCTTGACGGTCCCGCGAGCGACCCGTCGACGCGTTGGGCGCTAATCTTCGGCCTTCTCACAAGCCGCGATCCGGCAACGGGCCGGCGCAACATGACGCTTGCGAACGTCGGCCGTTTCGATGGCCGCAAATTCGTCGTGGAGTTCGAACAGGAGCTGGATTTCGGCACGGATGCCTACGCTTTTCAAGCCTTCGTCGACGGTGCCGGCCCTGTCGGCATCGCATGGCTCGCCAACTGGACGGACATTTCGAAAGACATCGACATGCCGACTGCGATGACCTTGCCGCGCCGGCTGGTGCTGCACAACGGGGCGCTGATCACGCCACCGGTCGCTGCTGCAGAAAGCCTGCGGCGGCGCCGACTGGATGGCGAAAGTCTTCTGGACGGACGAACCGTCGATCTCGCCAACGGCTCCGTCGAACTCGTGCTTGGCCTCAAGGAGGCGGGCAGCGAGTTCCGCCTCGTCTTCGAACATCCCGAGGCAACCGTAGAGGTGCAGCTGAACGAGCATGGGCTGAGCATTCCCTTTTCCGCGAGCGCCAAGGCATCACCGCGCTACATCGCCGCCGGCGCACGCCCATCCACTATTCGGATATTTCTCGATGCAGGCTCGATCGAGGTCTTCGCCGATGATGGCCGCTGGACCGGGACCAAGCGGCTCCCCGGCTTCAATGGGGTAAGCTCGGTGCGTCTCGTAGCGCCCGCCGGCAATGTGCTCACCGCCGAAATCTGGCAGCTCGCTCTTTGATTTCAGGAGACGACATATCTGTCCGATATCGTACGGCAACGAATAGGGTGGCCGCGACTTTCCTTGTCATCCGAGGAGAGAAACATGAGGCCCTTGTCTTCCCCACACCCTGCTTCGCGCTGCAAGGAAACGTCCGCACTCGAATCCGAGATCGTCTGCCTGACGCCGGCCCTGCGCGCCTTCGCGCGACGGTTCGTGCGCAATGACGACGACGTCGACGACCTCGTGCAGGAGACCCTGCTGAAAGCATTGAACTCGCTTCATCTCTACCACCCCGGCACATCCCTCAAGTCCTGGCTTTTCACAATCCTCAGGAACACCTTCTGCACCCATTATCGCCGGAACAAGCGCGAACCGGCCGGTGTCGAAGCGGCGATGGAGGAGATCGCGACCGCGCCGACGCAGGAATGGGCGCTCAAGGAGCGCGAGCTCCAGCGTGCCCTGACGCTTCTTTCCGAAGACAGGCGCCTGGCGCTCACGCTGGTCGCGGCCGGAACGAGTTACGAGGATGCCGCCAGGATGTGCGGATGCCGCATCGGCACCCTGAAAAGCCGCGTCAGCCGCGCCCGCGAATCCCTGCAGTCCCTTCTTGGAAACTATCTGAGCGACTGATCTCGTTTGCCGCCCGTCGACTGGGCTCTACCAGCGGAGCAGGCGAGGGCCGGTGACGGCGCCGAGCGCGCCGGTGAGCAGGATGCCGAGCGAATACCAGATCAGCACGAAGGGCATGCCGTTCTCGGTGCAGAACCAGGAATAGACCCAGGCGCCGGCCGCTCCCGCGGCAATTCCGGCGACGAATCCCGTCAGCCTGAGGTCCGCGGGTGCTGCGCGGCGCAGTGACCAGACCGTGCCGGCATAGACGGGCAACGCGAAGCCGAAGATGAGGAAAGGGCAATGGAGTGCCGAGGAGCCGAGGATCAGCACCCGGTACGTCCCGGCCGGAGCCATGATCAGCTGGATGGCTGCGACCGCAACCATGGCGGCAAAGATCAAGGCGAGCCGGTCGAAAAAGCGTCCCTCGGAACCGTCAGGGCGGGATAGCCTGAAGACGGAGAGAAAGGCCGCGATGGCGATCAGCGCGTTATAGGCGGATTTGATCCAGAACACCGGCAGCGTCAGCGCATCAGGCATATCGACCCTGAGGCCTGGAATGGCCAGCATCATGAGCAGGGAGAGCCCGAGCGCCGGCAATATGCCGAGCGCGAGACTGCGGCGCAGCGCATGGCGCGGCACCGGCTTCAGGTCCCTGACCAGGCTTTCGATGATATCGTCCGTCTTTGTCATCATGCGCCTCGCAATCTCTCGCCGAGCGCCTTGAGTGCCCGGTGGATGCCGACCTTTACCGCCGATTCGGACTGGCCGGTGCGGTTTGCGGTGTCGGTGACCGACTGGCCCTCCAGCTTCACCTGCCGGATCAGTTCCCGCTGTTTCGGCGACAAGCCGTCGAGCAACCGCTCGACATCCATGCGTGCCGTCAGCCTCTCCTCGCTGAAGTCGCTTTCGATCTCCTCGCCAAGCTCGGTCTCACCAAGCCTGCGCCCGCCGCGGCCGCGATGGTGGTCGATCAGCTTGTAGCGGGCGATCGAGAAGAACCAGGCCGTGAAAGGCCTTTCCCGGTCAAAGGTGGACCGGCGGGAATGCAGTGCCAGCAATGTCTCCTGGACCAGGTCTTCCATATCCGCTTTCGCCGCCGCAGCCATCCTGCGGCCGTAATAGCCGACAAGCAGCGTCCGCAAGGCCGAAAGCAGACGGCGATAGGCTGCCTCATCCCCGTCTAGGGACAGAAGCATCAAAGCTTTCAGGGCTTCTTCCGAATGGGCTGATGTCATGTTGTCGGAGAGTTCATTCGAAAAAGCGGCCGTTTGGTTACAGGGCGGATCAAAAACAATTCCGGTATCACAGCTCTATCACATAGGCGTGAGGCTGTAACGCATCCCGACGCTGCCTCGAATGGGTGGATGTGAGCCATCGGCAGGGAGCCGGCGGACGCAGCAAACCATTCGAGGAGAATTCCATGACCAAGCTTCTTTCCAGCCTTGCAGTCTGCACCTTCATCGCAAGCCTTTCGCTCGCCGGCGCCGCCTCGGCCGAAGACGCCATGAAGACCGATACGATGAAAAAGGACACGATGCATACGGGCACCATGTCGAAGGACGCGATGAAGATGTCCGGCACCAAGAAGGACTGCATGCACAAGGCCGGCATGGAAAAGGACGCGATGAAGAAGGCCGACATGACCAAGGCCTGCGACGCGATGAAATAATTCGCATCCCACGCGGCCGCTGAAACTTTTTCCGCGGCGGCCGCGTCTTTTGCTCCTGAAACTTCATCGATCCGGAGAACGATCATGGCGACGACCGATGCCGGCAAAGAGACCGGCCGCACGCTCATCTACCGCCACAGCCTCGCCGTTCGCCTGCCGCATTGGATGAACGTGCTCTGCCTCACCGTGCTGCTCATGAGCGGCCTGCAGATCTTCAATGCCCATCCGGCACTCTATTGGGGCCAGTACGGCGCCGACTACGACCCGTCCTTCATCTCGATGGAAGCCGTCCAGGACGGCGACGAGGCAAAGGGACGCACGCATGTCGGTTCGCTCGCCTTCGATACGACTGGTGTGCTCGGTCTCTCGAATGAAGACGGCGAGGCGACGGCAAGGGGTTTTCCGAGCTGGATCACCCTTCCAAGCTATCAGGATCTGGCGACTGGCCGGCGCTGGCATTTCTTCTTTGCCTGGCTCTTCGTCCTCAACGGCCTGGTCTATCTGGTCTGCGGACTGGTCAGCCGGCATTTCCGCCGCGATCTTGCGCCTGGTGCCAGTGAGCTGACGCCCACACATCTCGCCCATGAAGTGGTCAATCATGCCCGACTTCGCTTTCCCAAGGGAGCCGAAGCGCGGCACTACAACACGCTGCAGAAGCTGACCTACCTCCTGGTGATCTTCCTGCTGCTGCCGTTGATGGTTGCGACGGGGCTCACCATGTCGCCGGGCTTCGACGCCGTGGCGCCCTGGCTGCTCGATGTCTTCGGCGGACGGCAATCGGCCCGCACCATTCATTTCCTCACGGCCTTCTCGCTCGTCGCCTTCGTCGTGGTGCATGTCGCCATGGTGATCCTGTCGGGCGTCTTCAACAATCTGCGTTCAATGATTACCGGCTACTACGCCATCGAGGGAGACGAACAATGAGCCGCCTCTTTACCCGCCGCCGCTTCCTGATCGGCTCGACCCTGACCGCCTCGGCACTGGGGCTCAGCGGTTGCGACGCATTGGTCGAAAGCGAACGGACAAAGTCCGTCCTGAAGATCGCCGAGGGCCTCAGCATGAAGACGCAACGCTTCCTGCTCGGCGACAACGCGCTCGCCCGCGAGTTCGGCGAAGCGGATCTCTCGCCGGTCTTTCGCTCGAACGGCACCAGCATGCCCGACAATCCGCAATATCTCGACTGGATGAGCCGGGCGTTCTCGACCTGGAAGCTGGAGGTCGGCGGTCTTGTGGAGAGGCCGGCGCAGCTTTCGCTTGCAGAGCTGAAGGCGATGCCGTCGCGCACGCAGATCACCCGGCACGACTGCGTCGAAGGCTGGAGCGCGATCGGCAAATGGACGGGCCTGCCGCTCGCCGCGCTGCTGCAATCGGTCGGACTGAAACCCCAAGCGCGCTATATCGTGTTCCACTGCGCGGACGAATATGAAAAGTCGCTTGATGGCACCGGCTGGTACTATGAGAGCATCGATCTCGTGGACGCGTTCCATCCGCAGACGATCCTCGCCTATTCGATGAACGGCCGCGACCTGGAAGTTGCCCATGGAGCGCCGCTGAGACTGCGGGTCGAACGGCAGCTCGGTTACAAGCAGGCGAAATATCTCACCCGCATCGAAGCGGTCGCGGATCTCGGCCAGATCTACGGCGGCAATGGGGGCTTCTGGGAAGATCGCGGCTACGAATGGTATGCCGGGATATAGACTGGACTGAGACCGTTCGCCCACTGCGCGAAACCTAATATCTCAGTGGTAATAGGATGGATCCGGCCCGAACAGGGCTGCAATCACGGCCTCGATATCGGAAGGGTGCGCGCTGAGGACGAAGCCGACGGAAGTCGTTTCCGGCCGTTGGTCATGGGCGAAGATGAAGGGAATCCGCCGTGTCTCCAGCCATTCGTTCATCCAGAGCATCGCCTCGTCGGAAATCGTCACGTCGATGATCACGGCGTCGAACACGAGGCCCTCGCTCAAGCACTCCATGGCGCTCGAGACGACGACGGGGCCCGCGAGCAATGCCTGGCGCGCGGTCAATGCATCTCTGGCATCGTTCGAAAGGAAGCCGGCCTCGCCGATGATCAGGATCGTCTTGCCGGCGACCGGGCTGAGCGATTTCATGAGCGGACGCCTGTGATAATCCTGGGTTTGAGGGCGGTCATGCTTGTTCAACGGCGGTTCAAACATCAGGCGGTCCGCGCCTGCGCCGTGCCTACCATATCCAAGCCTGTCGTGCGATGTCCGTTTTGTCGTGAACGCCGAACCCAGTCCGGCCGTCTTGGTTCCCGGGACGTCCGGATTTCGCCGGCACCTGATCCGTACGCTTCCGCACCAGCTATTGTAATCGAAGGTCCGTAGTTTAGGATTGCCTCATATAGCGGGGAGAAAGCCAGATGATCCATCACTCGGGAATCACCAAGCCGGCATTGCAGCCCGATGACGTGACGATGCTGACTACTATCCTCGAGCAATGGTGCCGGGAAAAATCATGCGGGATCGCAAGTCCCGAGGCGCAGCATGTCGCAAAGGAGCTCGTATCCTGGTTCGAGTGCGGCATTCGCGACAGGCATAGGCTCGCCGGCCTGATGCGGCACATGCATCTGGATTTAAACGACCTGCCGGTCGACGGGGCTGCGCCGCTTTCCGCGACCTGATGCGCAAAGGCGTACAGCGCTTTCCCCGCCGGATCGACAAGCTGATCCGGCGGTTCGCATTCCCGCTCCAGCACGCCGCAGCTGCCGGCGGCGATCTCCTCCCTCCTGCTCTGCTGACAATCCTGACACTGGCGCAGGTTGGTCTGATCGCTTCCGGCCTCAGTAATTTTCCCGCTTTTGCGGACGAAACCCGGCCGGGGAACCCGATGCCGGTCACGCGAGTTTAGGGGTCAAAGCGCCCTGTGAATGGGCGCTGGCGGTCGGGAGACCGTATGTTCTTGCCAAGCAAAGCGGACAAGGCCATGCGACCTTTTGAAAGCGAAAACCTCATCCTCCGGCAGTTGGCGGATTCGGAGCGTCTGGCTCTGGACAGCATTCTCAAACCGTTCAATCTCCCGCGCGGCTTTGAGATCGCCCGGTCGGGGATGCCGTTGGGCCACTGTTATTTCCTGGAGAGCGGCATCGCTTCCGTGGTCGCGACAAGTCCCGAGGGCAGAAAGACCGAGGTCGGCGTGCTTGGCAGAGAGGGGATGACGCCGCCAATTCTGACAACGGATGCGGAGCGCTTTCCGTTTGATGTGACGATGCAGATCGATGGCCACGGACATCGTGTGGAAGCCGCCGCGCTTGGGGGATTCCTGGCTGACCGGCCCGCTATTCGCCGGCTGCTTTCCCGTTCTCTCCATACCTTCTTCGCGCAGATGGCCAATACCGCGCTTTCCAATGCCGTTCACAAGATCGACGTCCGGTTGGCCAGATGGATTCTGATGTGGCACGATCGCCTGGACGGCGATGAGATCGGCATCACGCACGACTATATGGCGAGGATGCTTGGCGTACGACGGTCCAGTGTCACCGAGGCCTTACACATCCTCGAAGGCGAGCATCTCATTTATTCCACCCGCGGCCTGGTGATCATCCGCAATCGCGCGGCCCTCGAAGCCTTCGCGGCTGACGCCTATGACGTTGCGGGCATAACCAGGCGTGATCGGCCGGAGATCGGCCGGCGCCCTCTCGCCTCGGCCGGCGGCATAATTTCTCCTGTTTAAGTTTCATGCGACGGATTGACGCACAACCCAAGCGATGATACTTAGCCGTAATTGGTCAGGCCAGTTGACCAGATGCGTGCTTGAGGAGAAGCCGCCGGGGAGGCCATGATGTTTTCGCCTGTTGAATCGCGCCGCCTCTACAGGCAGGTGGCGGATCAGATTCGTTTGATGATCGCGAGCGGCGAGCTTGCCGTCGGCCAGCGGCTGCCGGCCGAGCGCGAGCTCGCGGAGCAACTGTCGGTGTCACGCCCGACGGTGCGCGAGGCTCTGATCGTGCTGGAGGTCGAGGGCCTCGTCAACATCCGCATGGGGTCCGGCATCTACGTGGTGCGCCAGCATGCAGCAGGGGCTGCGGCAAGCGAGCGCGAGCCGGTCGAGGGGCCTTTCGAACTGCTGCAGGCGCGCGCCATCATCGAATGCGCGATCGCCGAGGAAGCCGCCGGCTGCGCCAGGCCGGAAGGCATCGCTGCGCTCGACGAAGCGCTGACGCGCATGAGCGGCGGCGTTAACGATGCGGGTGCGGTCATTGCCGCCGACCGCGCCTTCCACATAGCCATTGCCACTATCGTCGGCAATGCGACGCTGATCCGCGTGACGGGCGAGATGTTCGACATGCGCATGACCCCTTATTTTGAGAAGCTCGCAAGCCATTTCGAGGGTCCGACGACATGGCGCAGCGCCGTGGAGGAGCATCGGGCCATTCGCGACGCGATCGCCGCCGGCGATGCGGCAGGCGCCAAGGCTGCCATGCGCGCCCATCTCACCATGTCGCAGAAGAGGTTTTCCGAGAGCTTCGGGGAGGAGCTCCCGGGAGAGGAGAAGCGCGGCCGCAAGAAAGCGCCCGCGAAAGGAAAGACCAAGACTTAAAACCCGAGTTCGGGAGGAGAGAGCGATGAAGAGCAGACTGGCAACGATAATTTGCACCGCAGCCGCGATCATGGCGACGACG
Organism: Rhizobium fabae; assembly: GCF_003985135.1. Lineage (NCBI taxonomy): Bacteria > Pseudomonadati > Pseudomonadota > Alphaproteobacteria > Hyphomicrobiales > Rhizobiaceae > Rhizobium > Rhizobium fabae. The sequence goes on along the minus strand of NZ_ML133653.1, from coordinate 119,510 downwards.
GCGATTGCGCAGGCCGAGACAGTGCTGAAATGGGCGCATGTCTATGAAACCTCCGAGCCCTTCCATACGGATTCCGTCTGGGCTGCGGGAGAGATCGCCAAGCGCACCGATGGGCGCTACAAGATCGAGGTCTATCCGGCCTCGCAGCTCGGCAAGGAAGCCGACATCAACCAGGGCCTCAAGCTCGGCACGGTCGATATCATCATATCGGGATCGAGCTTTGCGGCGCGCGATTACAAGCCGATCGGCGTCACCTACTTCCCCTATATCTTCCGCGGCCCCGACCACCTGATCGCCTATACCAAGAGCGACGTCTTCAAGCGTCTTGCCAAAGGCTATGAGGACAAGACCGGCAATCACATCGCCGCCGTCAGCTATTACGGCACACGTCAGACGACATCGAACAAGCCGATCGCCAAATGCGCCGACATGCAGGGTCTGAAAATCCGCGTGCCCGACGTTCCGGCCTATCTCGCCATGCCGCGCGCCTGCGGCGCCAACACGACGCCGATCGCCTTCGCCGAGGTCTATCTCGCCTTGCAGAACGGCACGGTCGAGGCGCAGGAAAACCCGCTGACGACGATCGAGGCGAAGAAGTTCTACGAAGTCCAGAAGAACATCATCCTCACCGGCCACATCGTCGATCACCTGAACACTGTCATCTCCAAGCAGCTGTGGGCGAGCCTTTCCGACGAGGACAAGAAGATCTTCGGAGAGGTCATGCAGGAGGCCGCCGAGCGCACCAGCAAGACGATCGCCGGCAAGGAAAACGGCCTCATCGCGACCTTCAGGGAGAAAGGCCTCAACGTCGCCGAGGTCGACAAGACAGACTTCGAGAAGACCGTGATGGAAAAGGTCAAGTTCGAGGACTTCGGCTACGACAAGGCCGACTGGGAAGCGATCCGCGCGATCCGGTAAAGCTCGCTACCGAGGATTGCCCCTCGCCCTAACCCTCTCCCCGTTCTGACGGGGAGAGGGGACGTGCCCTGAAAAACGTGCGGGGACGGAGAAGTCGCGGCACATCCCCTTCTCCCCGCAGGCGGGGAGACGGTGGCGGCAGCCGGATAGGGGGCAAGCACCGCCGAGCGCAAGACGAAATCGACACGAAGGGCACGCGCCGGCCAAACGCCGCGCCCTTCTTCCCAACCCAAAACAGGGCCGATCATGTCGCAAGAAATTCACACCTCAATCACGGCCGAGGAAATCGGCCACGAGTTCGAAGGGCACGCGCCGACCGCCAACGTCTCGGACTATGCCATCGAGGACTGGATCACGCTGATCGTCTTCTGGCTGATGGCGGGTTGCGTCTTCCTGCAGTTCTTCACGCGCTATGTTCTGAACGACAGCTATGCGTGGACCGAGGAGATCGCGATCAACTGCCTGATCGGCGTCGTCTTTCTCGGCTCCGTCATGTGCGTGCGCACGTCGCGGCACATCCAGGTGGACGTGTTCTATCACTATATGCCGGCAGGGTTGGCGCGGGTGCTGGCGACCTTCGTCGATATCGTGCGCATCTGTTTCTTCGCCTATGGCTGCACCCTGATGTGGCGCTATGTCGGGATCGTCGCCGACGAGCAGATGGTCACCGTCGAGCTGCCGCGCAACATCGTCTTCTACTCCGTTCTCGTCGCCTTCGTGCTGATGCTGATCCGCGCGGTCATCGTCTTCATCGCCAACATCCGCCGGGGCTACTCCGTTCTGGAGCGCCCCGAAGAATTCCAGACCGTCGAGGGTTGATCCGATGCTGCTGCTTCTTGGCTCGTTTCTGGTGCTGATGCTGGTCGGCGTGCCCGTCGCCATCTCGATGGCCGTCGCATCCGTGCTTTACATCGTCCTCTACGGCGTCGCGCCCGACATCATCGTCGCCCAGCGCATGATCGCCGGCGTCGAAAGCTTCCCGCTGCTCGCCGTTCCCTTCTTCATCCTGGCAGGCAACCTGATGAATTCGGCTGGCGTCACCGGCCGCATCTATTCCTTTGCCGTGGCGCTGGTCGGCTGGATGAAGGGCGGGCTTGCGCAGGTCAACATCATCGGCTCCGTCATCTTCTCCGGCATGTCCGGCACCGCGCTTGCCGACGCGGCCGGCATCGGCACGATCGAGATCAAGGCGATGAAGGATCACGGGTATCCGGTCGAGGCCGCCGTCGGCGTGACGGCGGCATCCGCCACGCTTGGACCGATCTTCCCGCCGTCGCTGCCTTTCGTGATCTACGGGATGATGGCGAACGTCTCGATCGGCGCTCTCTTCATGGCAGGCATTCTGCCCGGCGTCGTCATGACGCTGTTGATGATGATCACCGTTGCGGCCTTTGCCTACGTGAAGCGCTGGGGTTCGGACGCGCCGTTCGACGTGAGACAGCTCCTGTCGGCGGGAATGGAAATCGTCGTCGTTCTGATGGTGCCGGCGGCAATTTATCTGCTGATGCAGGCGGGCGTATCGATGAACGCCGCGGCAGGCATCGCCCTTCTGGCACTTCTCGCCCTTGACTGGTATTTCCGCTTTTCCGCCGTCATGGCGCTGATGACGCCTGTCATCCTGATCGGCGGCATGACGATGGGCTGGTTCACGCCGACGGAGGCCGCTGTCGCCGCCGTCCTCTGGTCGCTGTTCCTCGGCCTCGTGCGCTATCGCACGATGACCTTCTCCACACTTGCCAAGGCAAGCTTCGATACGATCGAGACGACGGCATCCGTTCTCTTCATCGTCACCGCTGCATCGGTCTTCGCCTGGCTGCTGACGGTCAGCCAGGCGGCGCAGCTGCTCTCCGATGCGATCCTGTCGATCACCGATAATAAATGGGTTTTCCTGATCCTGGTGAACCTGCTGATGCTGTTCGTCGGCTGCTTCCTGGATACGATCGCGGCGATCACCATCCTGGTGCCGATCCTTCTGCCGATCGTCGCGAGATTCGGGATCGATCCGGTCCAGTTCGGCCTCATCATGACGTTGAACCTGATGATCGGCCTGTTGCATCCGCCGCTCGGCATGGTGCTGTTCGTGCTGTCACGGGTGGCGAAACTCTCGGTCGAACGCACGACCATGGCGATCCTGCCCTGGCTGGTGCCGCTCTTCCTGGCGCTGATCCTGATCACCTTCGTGCCGTCCATATCGCTTTGGCTGCCGCAGCAGCTCGGGCTGTTGAGATAGGAGATCATGATGCAGACACGTCTGGCACGGCTTTACCAGAAGGGCGATCTCAGGGTCGAAGCCGACACCGTTCCGGCTCCCGGTCCAGGCGAGGTGCTTCTGAAAATGGCAGCCGCGGGCATCTGCGGCTCCGACCTGCATTATTATCAGGACGGCGGTTTCGGGCCGATCCGGGTTCGCGAGCCGATCATACCCGGCCACGAGGCCTCGGGGATCGTGAGCCAGGCGGGCGAAGGGGTCGATCTGAAACCGGGCACGCTGGTGGCGGTCAATCCCAGCCAGCCCTGCGGTGCCTGCGAATATTGCCGGAAGGGGCTGCCGATCCATTGCCTCGACATGCGCTTCATGGGCAGCGCGATGCGCCTGCCGCATGAGCAGGGCATGTTCCGGGAGTGGCTGGTCGTGCCCGCGAAGCAATGCTTCGAAGCCGGGGCAGCGACAACGGCTGCGGAAGCCGCCTGCAGCGAGCCGCTGGCCGTCTGCCTGCATGCGGCATCGCGCGCGGGCGATATCGAAGGCAACCGCGTCCTCGTTACCGGCGCCGGCCCTATCGGCTGCCTGATGGTTGCCGTCGCCCGTCATCGCGGCGCGGCCGAAATCGTCGTGACGGATCTCGCCGATGCGACGCTGGAGAGGGCCAAAGCGATGGGCGCCGGCCGCACGGTCAATGTCTCCAGGGATGCCGCGGCCCTTAGCGAATTCGAGGCGGGCAAGGGTTATTTCGATCTGGTCTTCGAATGCTCGGCCGCAGCCCCAGCCATCCGCAGCGCGATCGCGGCCATTAGGCCACGCGGAACCATCGTGCAGGTCGGCGTCACGGGCGAGATCCCGGTCCCCCTCAACGCTATCGTCGGCAAGGAGCTTCATATCCACGGAACGCAGCGCTTCCACGAGGAATTTGCCACCGCCGTCGCGCTAATCGCGAGCCGGGAGATCGATGTGCGGCCGATCATCAGCCACAGCCTGCCGCTGGAAGACGCCGATGCAGCCTTCAAACTCGCTGGCGACCGCACGACCGCCTGTAAGATCCAGCTTACCTTTTAGTCCCGCGGCGGGCTCGACCGCGAAGGGCGAAGGCTGCTCTTCCGAAAGCCCGGGGGTCCGCTTCGCAGCCGAAGGGGCCGGAACCATCCTTGGTCGAGAAAATGGCAACGCGCATACGGCTGGCGGCGATCCCGTTCGCTCCATTCATCAAGCGTCAAGCAAGAAGATTCACATAAACGTAGCTGTTGTTGATTATCTCCATCGGCGTCTTGGTTGGCTCAGAGTTCTGCGATGGATCTTGCTACGGTTCTTCTTCTCCATAAGTCGTCGTTCATCGTTGGCGCATTGTGCTTTTTTTATATGAGATGGCGTTCTCGGGAGCCTGGCCTTGATCTTCTCGCGGTCGGTGATTGCCTTCTCGCCTTCGCCTCCACACTCGCTGGATTGGGCGAGCAGGGCTCTCTTCCCCGTGAAATCTGGACCTTCGGGAGCTTTTCCGTCGGCGTGACCGGCTACGCGCTGATGGCTGTCGGGATCATCCGGTTAAGCGGACGCCGACGCAAGCTTTCGGACTGGCTGCTGGTAACGGCCGCGCTGGCCTTGTCCGTTCTCGTCGGCGTGACGCATTTGTATCTCGACAATCAAATGCGGGCCGCGATATTCAACGCAAACTCTTCGGTCTTCCTCGCCCTCTCTTCCGCCGCCATCCTGGTGGGTTTTCTCCGTGACCGGCTGCCCGGAAGAATCGGTCTTGCCGCATCTCTTATGGCCGCGATGACGTTCTCGGCATTGGTCGTCCTTGGGGTGGTTTTTCCAGAATATGGTCCGATCGCCCCGCGAAACGCCTTCTTCATGCTCATCATCTGCCACTTCTCGGTCGCGCTGTTCGTGGTGGTTCTCGTGCAGGAAAGGGCTGAGGCCAAGCTAAGCCGTCTTGCAAATACCGACGCCCTGACGGGCATTCCCAACCGCCAGAACTTCCTTGCCTCCCTCCCGCACCAACTGAAGCACGGCGACGGCTTCATCATGATCGACATCGATCACTTCAAGTCGGTCAACGACCGGCATGGCCACGAGGTCGGTGATGCCGTCCTTGTCGGCGTCGCGCAAACCATCGCCGCCGCCGCTGGAGGAAAGCTGTTGCTCGGCCGCCTCGGCGGGGAAGAGTTCGCCTTGTTCCTACGCGACCAAACGGAAGAAACTCTGTTTGCGGCGGCCGACGACGTCAGGCGAAAGATCAAGGCCCTGGCCTTTGTCGTTGACGCCGGGACCGTGAGGCCGACCGCAAGCGCAGGCGTTGCCCTCTGGAGCGACGAATGCGACGCGACGAGGCTGCGTGATCGCGCAGACCAAGCCCTCTACCGGGCAAAGCGCGGCGGGCGTGACAGGGTCGAGATGTACGCTGCCCTGGCGGCGGCGCCTCTTCCAAGCGTCGCTGCCGTCGTGGCATTTTGAACGATCCGGTCAGAGATGCATTTTTGCGCGACACCCTTCAGCGTCGCGCGGCGATCTGTTCGGCGGTCCTCTGCGGCCGGCGAAAGATGGAGACCTGATTGCGTCCCGCCTGCTTGGCGCGATAAAGCGCCATGTCGGCCTCGTGCTGGAGATTATCAAGCGAAACCCCGGGATCGCGAGCCGATTTCACCGCCACTCCGACGCTGAGCGTCACCGAAGGACCCACGGCGGAAGAGGGGTTTGGAAGGGCGGCGGCTTCCACGCTCTCGCGGATGCGCTTTGCGATCGCCACGGCCTCTTCTTCTTCGACGCCTGGAAGCACGATCAGGAATTCCTCGCCGCCGTGGCGTGAGACGAGGTCGCGATCGGCGCGCACGCTGCTCTGGATGATGCCGGCCACCTTGACGAGGCAGCGGTCGCCTTCGCTGTGGCCGAGACTGTCGTTCAGTGCCTTGAAGTGGTCGACGTCGCACATGAGCATGGCAGCGACGACGCCGGCGTCACCTTTGCTCCGCCAGAGTTCCTCCAGCGTCTCCATCATCCAGCGTCGGTTGGCAATGCCCGTCAGGGGATCGGTTCTCGCCAGCCGCTCCAGCCGGGCGTTGGCATCGGCAAGTTCCGCGACGCGGCGCTGGTCCCTGCAGTCGAGGAGAAATGTCTTCTGCGCCAGGATGTTCATCGTCCGCCGGGCAACCACGGTCGCGATGATGCCGCAGGAAAAGAACAGGGTTCCGGCAATGACACTGCCCGCTTCCACGAGCGGGTTGAACCACTGAAGGATAAAATAGAGGCAGAGGGCATAACAGGCGATCGCGATCGTCCAGGCCAGCGGCACGCTGAAGATCGTGATCGCGCTCGTTGCGACGAACAGCATGATGGTCAGATGCCGCTCGTAGAATTCGCCGCCGGCAAAGACGCCAACGAGCGCGACCGACAGAAGAATGAGGCACATGCCCCCGAGAAGCGATGCACGCTGAACCGCGGCCGGACACGGCTTGCGCCAGAGGAGCGCCGTTAAAATTGCCGCCGGCGGCAAAAGGCAGGCGGGGGCGACCATGGCGAGCGCCACGTCATGGGGAAGCAGGATCGCGTTCAGCGCCAGCGTCAGAACATCAACGAATGCCACCCAGGTCAGCCAGGAGCGAATGATTTTCGAAGTCTGCCGCCATACCCGTTCGTCGAACCGGCGGCGCAGTTCGCCCGCGAGGTGGATATCGCGGGTTCGGCCCGATAGAAGACGTTCGACCTCCGCCGCCATCGCGCTCGTCAGCGGCCGCGGCGAAGACGGCCCGGCCGCGGAATTCTCGGGGGAAACGCTTCTGGCATCGTTCATCCCTGAATTATCTAGCCGCAATCCGGAGGTCGGCAAGGCTCAAGCGCAAACGCCCTGCCGAAGTGGTTAGCTTCCCGTTCCCTCCGGCCAGGCGCATGTCCGAATTCGCACATTCCGACATTTGCTGGGCAAGATTGAGGAGCTGGTCTGGGCGAGGTCGTCTCGATCATGCTACCAACCCTTGTGAGGGGTGATGGGATGAGACTCAAGCTTGTTGCAGTTGCGGTCGCGGCGCTGGCGCCTGTTGTGGCGATGCTCGCATATAACGAGGTCGCGCTCCGCCACCAGCGCAACGAGGAAGTGCGCGCATCCGCCGCCCAGGCGGCGCGCCAGGCATCGTCGGAAGTCGAAAGGATCGTGGAGGGCCTGCATGGCCTTCTCGTTTCCGTCGCCGCCATGCCTTCCGTCCGGCACCTCGACGTCGGCACCTGCAACGAGGCCCTCAAATCGGTTGCCGAAAGCATTCCGAACGTCAGCACCATCTTCGTCGTCGGGCTCGACGGGCGGCCGGTCTGCGGCAGCACCGCGTTTCCCGAGGGCGTGCGGTTCTCCGATCGCGACTATTTCCAACAGATCCTGAACAGCAAGGACTTCACCGTCGGCACTTATACGCAAAGCCGTCTTTCCGACAGGCACGTGCTGCCGCTCGCAATGCCCTTGATGGAAGGCGACACCCTCAAGGCTGTCATAGTCAGCGGCATCCGGATGGACTGGCTGCAGAACCGCATCACCGAGCGCGGCGTCGCTCCCGGCAATGCGGTGACGATCGCCGACGGCAAGGGAACCATCGTCGCGCGCGCGCCCCTTCCGGAGCAGTTCGTCGGTACCGTGATACCCGACGAATACCAGCATCTGATCCATGCCGAGCAACCCGACGTCATCGAGCTCACCAGCCAGGACGGAACCACGCGTATCGTCGCCTATCGCCCGATCGCGCTGCCATCCAGCCCTCTCTTCGTCAGCGCCGGCTTCTCGAAACCGGAGGCCTTCGCGCCGATCGAGCGGGCGACGCTGATGAACACGCTCGCCATCATCGGCGGCGCGCTATTTTCGCTCACCGCCGCGATCTTCATCGGCAACCGCTTCATCCTCGTGCCGATCTGGCGGATCGCCGACGTGATGGAGAAATGGCGCGGCGGCCAGACGTCGGCCAGAACCGGCATGACGGGATCGGACGAACTGGAGGTCGTCGGCGCCACCTTCGACCGGCTGCTCGACGAGCTCGAGGAGCGCAGACGCCGGAACGAAGAGGTCGAGGAGGAACGTATTCTTCTCGTCCGCGAACTGGCGCACCGGGTCAAGAACGGCTTTACCTTAGTCCAGGCAATCGCCCGGCAGACCTTCTCGCGCTCCGATCCCGAGCGGTACAATTCCTTCGCCGAAAGGCTCGCGGCGCTCGCGGGCACTTATGATCTCATTCTTTCCCGGGAAGGATCGGCCTCACCGGTCCGGGATGTCGTCTCCGCCGCCTTACGGGCGCATGTCGCCTCCGAAGCCGAACACATTCGTCTCGATGGACCGGACGTGGTTCTGCCCGCCGACACCGCCCTGCCGCTTTCGCTGGTGATCCACGAACTGGCGACCAACGCGACGAAGTATGGAAGCCTCGGAAGCGAGAACGGAACTGTTGCCATCGAGTGGAGGCATGATGACGGCCGCGTCTTCCTCCTGTGGACCGAATCCGGCGGGCCGCCGGTGTCGAAACCGACGAAGCGGGGCTTCGGCTCCGTGCTCATAGAGCGCGCCTTCCCGGCAAAGGCGCAGGCACGATCCCACTCGGACTACAGGCCCGAAGGTCTCGTCTTCGAACTCGTCTTTTCGATCGGGGTGTCCTGAGCCGAGGCTCTAAAGCGCGTCGCGTCAAACCGGATTCATGCGACGCGCTTTAAGTCTTTGATTTATGCATGTCGTTATCCCAAAACCGCTGCGCACTTTTGGGCGACATGCACTAAGCCTTGCCCAGATGCTTCGGCCAGAATTCCTGATGTATTTCGGCCGCTTCGTCTTCGAGGTTCGTCGGACCAACCACGGTGACGACACGCGCGCCGGTCTGCAATACCGCCCGGCTCGGCACGTTCAATCCGATCCCGGCAATCTCGCCAAGCCGCGTTTCGGAGCAGGCAAACACCATACGTCCGATGCCCGACCAGTAAATCGCCCCGGAGCACATCGCGCACGGCTCCGTGCTGGTGTAGAGCGTGCAGTCGGCAAGATATGCAGTGTCGTAATGCTGCGCCGCCAGTTTAACCAGGTTCATCTCGGCGTGGTTCGTCATATCGTGGCCGGTGAAGACGCTGTTTTCGGCGCGCAGGATGACTTCGCCGTCCTTCACCAGCACAGAGCCAAACGGCTCGTCGCCGCGTTCCATCGCGGATTTCGAGAGCGCTATCGCCTCGCGTAAAAACGGCTCGTGATTTTCCATCAGCGTCTCCCCCAGCTAGAGCGGGATGATCTTGTCTGGAATCGGAGGGATTTCCAAGGGACTGCAAACAGGCGTGAGGTGGGTCAGTACGCACCGCCACCTGTTATCCTCCCGGTGATAGACGTCGGTGATCCATTCGTCGGCTGATATCGGTTCGCCACGGAACATGCCCGTGTTCTGCCCGCGACCGGTAACCGTAGCGACATTGCCGAGCAGATGGACGTGATGCGTCGTCTTGGTCATCGTGTCATGGCTCAGGACACTGGAACCGATCGCCGAAAGAATAGCCTGTGCAGGGATTGGGCCACGCTCAGGCGTCACCAGCACCCAATCCTCAGTGATGCAGGCGGCGATCCGGGCGGGATCGTTGGAAACCATTGCCGCGTTGAAGGCGCGCTCAGCCTCCTCGAGCGCTTCAAGGGCTGCGGCACTCATGCCGACATGTCCTCGTTCCAACGGCGTTGCATCTCCTCAGGCGTGACCTGCTCGATGGTTTGCGACAACATCCAGCGATGACCGAAGGGATCAAGCACCTGCGCCACCCGCTCGCCAAAACTCTGGTCGGTCGCCGGGCGCAACATCGTCGCCCCGGCCGACAGTGCCTGCGCCAGTGCTGCGTCGGTCGACACGGTATCCATGTGGAAGGTCACCGGCGAGCCTCCGACGGTATCGGGAGACAGGGCGCCGAAGTCCGGATATTCGTCTGCCAGCATCATCAGCGTCTCTCCGAAACGCAGCTCGGCATGGCCGATCCGCCCGTCCGAGGGATCGGTCATGCGGAAGACTTCCGTGGCGCCGAAAGCCTCCTTGTAGAAGTCGATGGCCCGGGCCGCATCCTTGACGATGAAGTAGGCGCTCACTTTTCGGGCAAATCTCGGCATGGATGATCCTCCTTGACTGGGTCTTGCATTAACGTTACGTATCGTAAAGATATGAGTCAAGAGACTAACGCAACACCTAGGAAAAGAGGGCGGCCGCCAAGCGCTGCAGCGCAGAAGCGTGCCTTGGAGGCCGCCCATGAAATCCTGATGGCTGAAGGTTTTGGTCGCATGACGATCGAAGCCGTGGCGGCGCGGTCCGGTGTCGGCAAGCCGACGATCTACCGCTCCTGGGCCAACGCGCAGGAACTGGCGATGGCCGCTCTTTTGGTCAACCGGCTACCGGAAGCAGACGTGGGAGGGGGCACGGCGCAGGCGGCTCTCGGCGCGCAGATGAGAGGACTGGTAACTGCCTTTGCGAGCACACGTGGGCGGCAGATCACCATGGCACTCGCGGCGGCCGACCCGGAAAGCGAATTCACCAAGGCCTTCCGCAATCGGGTGATCCTGTCGAGCCGCAACGCGGGTCGTATCATCCTGGAGGAGGCTCTCGCTCGTGGAGAGATCGTTGCGCCGCCTGATATGGACGCGCTGCTCGACATGATCTACGGACCGGTCTTCTTCCGGCTGCTGGTCGGCCATTGCCCGGTCTCGCCTGAATTCGGCGATGCGATCGTCAGGACCGCGTTGCGGGCCGTTGCACTGTCGGGTGCGTGAGACCCTCACGTTGCTACGGGCGAAGCTTCTGCGTTGCCATGAAAGGCTGAAGACCTCTATATCGCGCTGTTGCGCCTCAACTCGAACGGGGTCTGGCCAATCTCGCGTCGCATCCAACGGGCGAGATGGGATTGATGTGCAAATCCTGTTCGATGGGCAATTTCGCTGATGGCGAGGTCCGTCGAGACCAATAATTCACGCGCTCTTTCTATGCGACGACGCAGGACATACCGATGCACGGTCAAACCGGTCGCGGCCTTGAACCAGGTGCGAAGGTGCGAATTGCTGACGGCCGCGACCCTGCTCAATGTCTCGAGCGCAAGGCTCGTTTCGATATGTGCCTCGATGAAATCAAGCACCCGCTTCAGCTGCGCATCGGACAGCCGGATTTCCCTGACGGGCGCTGCGTCATCGAGGCCCAGCAGGCGCGCCGTTATCGCGATGCCGATGCTGTCGGCGTAAAGCGACCCGCTTGGGGAGCCGACTTCGTAGTCGGCCTGGATCGCACGCGTCAGATGCTCGATCCGTTCGTCTCGAAGGAGGTGACGCGTCTGGATTCGCCGCGATCCCCTTGCACCAAGGCCGCCGGTGACATCCTGAACGAAGGTCTCGGGAAAGCTCACCACGATCGTGTCGAAGGCGGACTCGGCCTCGAACCCGCCTGATTCACCCGCGGCCAGCAGATCTATGTCCCCGGCGCGACGGACGAAGTACTTGCCAACCTGACCGCAATAGGAGCGCGTGGCCGCGCTCGCATGGACGAGTATCCGGTGCCGATCCATTTCCGGCAGGAGAAAGCTGCCGGCCCCAAGCCGGAGCGACGCGATCGAAACGGCACCAGGCTGATACGCGGTGTGTCGCAGATTCACGGGAAGCCTCGACGATTGGCGGAACGTGCTCAAAATTTGGCGATTGCAGCGCGATTTTCAATCCGCGGTCTTGCAGACTCTGCGCATCGCAATGGTGAACAGAGGTTCAAATGAGTGTTTATGTTGTCGTCGGAGCCGGTCCGGTCGGGCTTGAAACGGCAAGGCTGCTTGGTGAGGCCGGTCATGATGTCACGATCACCAGCCGAAGCGTCAATTCGCAGGATCGGACTAATGTCAGGGCTGTCCGAGCGGACGCGACCGACGCGGAAGCGCTCACGCAGCTCTGCAAGGGCGCGGATGCGGTCTTCATGTGCGCGATGGCGCCATACGATCGCTGGCCGACGGATTTTTTCCCGATCATGGATGGCGTCACGCGCGCCGCCGAGAATGTCGGCACGAAGTTGATTGTCCTCGGAAATCTTTATGGCTACGGGTCGAACCCCGAGGGACTGCTCAGGCCCGACCAACCGCTCGACCCCAGCTCCCGCAAGGGCACCGTGCGCACCATCATGTGGCAGCGCGCATTGCGGGCCAGTGTTCCCGCCATCGAGGTGCGGGCGAGCGATTACCTCGGGCAGGGAGCCGTGACATATTTCTCGCTGTTGGCGCTGCCCTCACTTCTGGCGTCGAAGCCCGTCACTTTCCTGGGCGACCTGGACGCAAAGCATGCCTGGTCATTCACCAAGGACGTCGCACGCACTTTGGTGGCCACTGCTGGATATACAGGCGCATGGGATCGCGCTTTCCATGTTCCGTCACAACATGTCTCGCCCCGTGAACTGATCCTGAGAACAGCCGAACTGCTCGGGAAGGAGCCGCCCACCCTCGCCACGTTTTCGCAGGCGCAGATGGAGGAATTCGGCATGCACGAGCTGGTGGAGATGAGCTATCTCCTCGAAACGCCACTGCTGCTCGATGCCTCGGAGACGGAATCTCACCTCGGCGTCCACGCCCAGGAGATTAACGTGATGATCGCCGATATGATTGAGCCGCACAGAAGATAGTTTCCCCGAACCGGCGGCGCCCTATCTGCTTGCCGCGGAGGGGCGCTGCAGATCGATGCGGCTCGTCACGACGGACCGGCCCGAGGCCAGGTCGCGGTCGACCGTCTGCATCAGCAGCCGGTCCTGCCCGACCTTCTCGATTACCAAGGTTGCGTTTCGATCGCCATTGACCACCCGGGCCCAGGTGACGTTGAGGTTGAGCCTGTTGCCTTGCCGGCTTCCCACGAGCTTCGATGGCTGTCCTGACGGTCCGATGTAATTGCCAGTGTAGCGCTGTCCCGCAGCCTTGACGATTGCCGAAAACGCCCTGGTAAAGACCGCAAGGCCGCGACACGTCCCGTTCATCGAGACGGTGGACGCGCTCGTGTCCGATCTCAGGGTGCAGGAGACATTCAAGCTCGTGCCGCCGATCCTGGTGAGGACCATGCCGGCCCCGCTCCAGTCACCCCCCAAAGACTGCAGGAACCCCGCCTCCGACGTATCGGCGCGAGCCGGCAGGCAGGTGAGCGAAAGCAAAGCGGCGATCAGGACAGCGCGCATGAGGGCACCCCCGGAGTTGCGTGCGGTAATAACAGAATAGCACACCGCATTGTTCCCGCCTTCAGCGGCATTTGCCGCCGGCTTTTTCCGTCACGCGTAGCTGTTCTGCCGCGGGGCCGCCTCGACCTTCCGGAGCTTGAAGAAGTACCGGCGGGCGTCGCCCTCGACGCACATCATGCCGGCGAGCTCATCGTCGTTGATCCTGCCGAAATAGTCGATAACAGGTTGCCGGTCGTAGATCATCGCGGCGGTGGCCCTATCCTCCAGGGTCCGGAGCTTCAACGACGCGATCGTGCCCCTCGCACGGCATGCCTTCTGCAGAAAGGAAAATCCGCTGCGGGCAAGGGCCGTGCGGCCGAACGGCCCCGCCTTGATCGCCAGCCCGATCGGGATAAAACCGAGATCGATCGCCACCAGCCGATCCGGCCGCCACTGAAAGAGAAGGGCATTCGCGCGCATGTCCGCATGGAAACGCTTGCCGAACCAGCCGAGATTTTCGAGCACGCCGTCGAGCGGATGACCGGACGGGATCCCAGCGCCTCTCCACAGGCCGAGCATTTCGACCGGCTGGACGGGCTCGAGCGAGCGAAACCAGGATATCGTCTCGGATTGCGGTTCCATGCTTTTCATCTCCCTTTCTCAGCCCTGCACTCACCTCGTCGACAACAGCGTTTCGAGCGACACCGGGCGAAGGCCCTGAACATCGACGCCGACATCGTATTGGCGGGGCAGGGGCTTCAGGCGGCCATGGGAATGTCCATGCAGGTTGAGCGACTTCTTGCCCATCTTGTGCCAGGTGCGGAAAGGATAGTGGCAGAGGATCAGCAGGTGATCATCCAGCGTCATCTCGTGATAGGGCTGAACACTCGCCCATCCCTTCGCCCCCGTCGTCGTCTGCGGATCGTTATTTCCGGTGATGAGATGCTTTCGCCCGTTCAGCATGGAGAGAAGCTGGTCGCAGTCCCCGCCGCGAAAATGCATGAAGTCGCCGAGATGCCAGATGTCGTCCTCGGGCCTGACGATCTCGTTCCAGTTCCGTATCAGGGCGACGTCGTGAGCGGCCATGTCGGGAAACGGACGCCGGTCGATCTGAAGGACGCGTCTGTCTGCAAAGTGGGTATCGCTGGTGAAGTAGATCATCCAACAGAGATGGGGCGCTCGGCGCGGTTGAACAGTCGTCCCTTGATGCTCTTCGCAAGCAGGTCGTAACGAAATCCCCTGGACATGGTATTCTCCTGCATCGGCCAGCAGCCGCCAAGGAGGAGACCATGACCGTTAAAGGAGCAGCCGATGCCGGTCCGTAGCGCCGGGCTTCTCATCCATCGCCGTTTCGAGACCGAGCTGGAAGTCCTGCTGGTGCATCCCGGCGGACCGTTCTGGGCGAAGAAGGATGACGGCGCGTGGTCGATCCCGAAGGGGCTGATTGACCCGGGTGAAGACGAGCTGTCGGCAGCGATCCGCGAGACGCGGGAAGAACTCGGCATCGAGATATCGGGAGACTTCGCCCCGCTCGGCGAATATCGCCAACCCGGCGGAAAAGTGGTGGTCGCCTGGTCCGTGGAAGCGGACCCGGTGCTTGACGTCGAAAACATCAGAAGCTCGGAGTTCCAGATGGAATGGCCTCCGAGATCGGGCCGCATCCAGAGTTTCCCCGAGGTCGATCGGGCGGGATGGTTCCCGATCACGGAGGCCGGGACCAAGATCCTCAGGGGCCAGTTCGCCGTGCTTGCCGACCTCGTAAAACAGCTTGATCAAACGAAATGAGAGGGCAAAGCCCGCGAAGTTGCCTTTTCCGGCAGAGCTAATCGATCCCGGTGATCTCTGGATAGAAGGCAATCACCTTTTCAGAAGGCGGGTTTCCCCGGCTTGCAGAAAGCAGCAGGGTCGCGGCGGCTTCGCCCATCTGGCGTCGCGGCGAGATCGAGGTGGCGATCCTGATCGGCAGCGCGCGGGCGACGTCGAGCCCGTTGAACCCCGCGATCAGGACTTCCCCGGGAGAGGAAATCCCGAGTTCCAGGCAGGCAAACGCGCCGCCGGTCGCCATGTCGTCGCTGGAATAATAGATGCAGTCGAGATCGCGGGTCGCCGCCAGCATTGACATGGTCAGCCGCTTGCCATGGGCGATGGAGGAATAGGCGCCATCGACCCGCTCGTGCAGGAATGAGAGACCGTTCTCGCGCAGCACCTTCTCGAAGCCGGCCTTGCGTTTGCCGGCGCGCAAGTCCCTCTCCAACCCGCAGCCGATATAGCCGAACCGCCGCCGGCCGGCCGCAAGCAGCGCCGCCGCCATCTCTTCTCCGGCCTTGCCATGCGAAAGCCCGACGTTGAAATCGACGGGCGTGCCGTCGAGGTCTATCAGCTGGATGACGGGGATATCGGCATGCTGCAGCATCCTGACCGTTTCGGGCGGCTGGTCGAGCCCCGTCACGATGATGGCGGAGGGCCGCCAGGAGAGCATGTCGCGAATGATCTCGCGCTCCTTGGCCATGTCGTAATCGGAGATGCCGAAAACCGCCTGCATGCCGGAGCCCTGCAGCCCGGCGGAAATGCCTGCCAGCATCTCGGGAAAGACGATGTTCAACATGCTGGGAACGACGACGGCGACAAGGTTGGTGCGCTGCGACGACAGCGAGAGCGCCAGCTGGTTGCCGACATAGCTCAGCCGTTCGGCCTCCAGCAGCACTTTTTCACGGGTTTCCTTGGAGACGTCGGCGGCACCCCGAAGAGCGCGCGATGCCGTCATCTTGCTGACGCCGGCAGCAGCGGCAACCTCTTCCAAAGTGGATTTGCGCATCGCGGTGGTTCCTATCGTCGAACTGCCGCGTAAGCGGGCAACGACCAATTCATAGGCTCTTTTGTAAAAAAGGAAAGCAACCAACGCTTGACATACACGCTTGAAATAGGCTTTGTTACCGATACCGGTATCGATAACATCCCCGAAAACTTGTGTGGCACAGGAGAAATGAGCCGTGCGGGACATCAGCAAAGCAGCAGTCATCGGGCTCGGCTCCATGGGCTGGGGCGCGGCTCTCTCGCTTCTGAGGGCAGGCTTTGCCGTCAACGGCTGCGACGTCCGTCCTGAGGTGCTGCAGCGCTTTTCGGAGGCGGGCGGCAGGGCCTGTGACACGCCGGCGGCGGCAGCCGACGGCGTGCAGACAGTCTTCGTCTATGTCGTCAACAACACCCAGGTCGAGCATGTGCTGTTCGGCCCGCAGGGCGCGCTGGAAACGGCCGCGGCCGGCACCGTCTTCCTGCTCTGCACCACCATGGCGCCGAGCGCCACGATCGCCATTTCCGAGCGCCTTGAGGCAGCCGGCATGCTGATCGTCGATGCGCCGGTTTCCGGTGGCCACGTCAAGGCGCTTTCCGGCGAGATCACCGTCATGGCCTCGGGTTCGAACGAGGCTTTCGAGCGCTCCGGTGCTGCCCTCGACGCCATATCTGCGAAGATCTTCCGGCTCGGCGACCGGCCCGGCCCCGGCTCCCAGGTCAAGATGATCAACCAGCTTCTGGCCGGCGTCCATATCGCCGCCACCGCCGAAGCCATGACGCTCGCCGCCAAGGCGGGCATCGACCTCAAGACGCTCTACGACGTCTTGCGCGTTTCGGCCGGCTCCTCCTGGATGTTCGAGAATCGTGGCGAACACATCGTCGCTGGCGACTACACGCCCCGTTCGGCGGTCGATATTTTCGTCAAGGATCTCGGCATCGTCCGCTCCGAGGCCGAACGCACCGGCGGCGTCACGCCGCTTGCCGAGACGGCCCTCAATCTCTTCGTCGAAGCCTCCGAAGCGGGTCTCGGGCGCGAGGACGATGCGGCGGTGGCAAAGATCCTGGCGCGCAAATGCGGCGCCACCCTGCCCGGCATGGAAGGCTAGCCTCTCATGGGAACCGTGCTCGGCTGCATCGCGGACGATTTTACCGGCGCAACGGACCTTTCGGCCCTGCTTGCGCGAAGCGGTCTGCCCGTCTCCCTGCGCATCGGCGTGCCTTCGGAAGAGGACAGCGCGGCGGATGCCGCCGCCTTCGAGGTCATCGCGCTCAAATGCCGGACTGCGCCGGTTGCAGACGCCATCGAAGAGGCGCGGCGCGCATTCGCCTGGCTGAAACGGACGGGTGCGTCCCGCTTCTTCTGGAAATATTGCTCGACCTTCGACAGCACCCCCGAAGGCAATATCGGCCCCATCGCCGAAATGCTGATGGCCGAGCTCGGGGCGAAACAGACGATCTATTGCCCGGCATTCCCGGAAAACGGCCGCAGCATCTTCATGGGGCATCTCTTCGTCGGCGAAGACCTGTTGTCGGAAAGCCCGATGAAGGACCACCCGCTGACGCCGATGCGCGATTCCAGCCTTGTCAGGCTTCTGGCGCCGCAGGTTCGCGGCAAGGTCGGCCTTGCCAATCGCCACGTCGTCGCCCGCGGAGCCCAGGCGCTGAAGGGACGGCTGCAGGCGCTTGCCGAGGACGGCGTCAGCCATGTCATCGTCGATGCCGTCTGCGACGCGGATCTGAGCGAAATCGCCGCCGCCACCGCGGATTTTCCTCTCATCACCGGCGGCAGCGCGGTCGCCGGCCAGCTGCCGCGTCTCTATATCGAGCAGGCCATGGTTTCGCCGCCTGCCGCCCGGCGCCCGACCCTGCCGCCGCAGGGCGGGCAGATCGTACTGTCGGGCAGCTGCTCGGCGATGACGCGCAGACAAGTCGCCCATTACGGCAGCCGGAGCGCCAGCCTGCGGCTCGACCCTCTGGCGCTTGCCGCCGAAGGAGCGGGAGCGGCCGAGGCGTGGCTGGGTCAGCAGTCTCCCGATGCGGCTAAACTTATCTTCGCAACCGCCGAGCCCGACGACGTCAGGCGGGCACAGGAGAAGCTCGGCCTGGAAAAGGCAAGTGAGCTCGTGGAGCAGGCGCTGGCCGATCTGGCGCGTTCGGCCTTCCGGCGCGGCATCCGCCGCTTCGTCGTCGCCGGCGGCGAAACGTCAGGCGCCGTCACCAAGGCGCTTGGCGTGACACGGCTGGAAATCGGGCCGGAAATTGCCCCCGGCGTTCCCTGGACCTTTGCGGAGGTGGAGGGCGAGCGGGTCGCCCTTGCGCTGAAGTCGGGCAATTTTGGCCGCGAAACCTTCTTCACTGATGCGCTTGATCTGCTGGAGGCGGCATGAGCGAGGAAACCAGGCTGCGGGAAGACATATGCGCCATGGCGAAATCGCTCTACGATCGCGGACTGACATCAGGCTCGTCGGGCAATATCTCCGCGCGCCTCAGTGACGGGCGCCTGCTGGTGACGCCGACGGGAAGCTCGTTCGGCAGGCTCGATCCGGCGCGCCTTTCCCTCTTCGATGCCGGCGGCAAATTGACCGGCGGCGACAAGCCGACCAAGGAAATGCCGCTGCATCAGGCTTTCTACGAGACGCGTCCGGCAAAGACCGGCGCGGTCGTGCATCTTCACTCCTGCCATTCCGTGGCGCTGTCGCTGCTGCCCGACGTCGATGCCGAAAACATGCTGCCGCCATTGACGGCCTATTCGATCATGAGGCTCGGCAAGGTGAAGCTGCTTCCCTATTTCATGCCGGGCGACCCGGCGATGGGCCATGCGATCCGCGGCCTTGCCGGCAAACGCAGCGCCGTGATGCTGGCGGCCCACGGCCCGGTCGTCGCGGGCAAGGACCTGGAGGCGGCGGTCTACGCGATCGAGGAACTGGAGGAGACGGCAAAGCTCGCCATGCTGACGCGCGGCGCCAATCCCACGCTGCTCACGCGTGCGCAGATCGACCAGATCGTGCGGACCTTCGACGTGGAGTGGGATTAGCGATGACCCGTTTTTCCGCCAATCTCGGCTTCCTCTGGCAGGAGCTTACGCTCCCCGACGCCATCCGCGCGGCGAAAGCCGCCGGCTTCGATGCGGTCGAATGCCATTACCCCTATGCCTTTCCCGCTGAAGCGGTCCGCGCAGCACTTGCCGAAACCGGGCTCACCATGCTCGGCATCAATACGATCCGCGGCAATGTCGAAGCCGGCGACAATGGGCTTGCGGCGGTGCCGGGGCGCGAGCAGGAAGCGCTTGAGGCAATCGCTGAGGCCGTCGATTACGCTCAAGCGATCGGCGCACTCAATGTTCATGTGATGGCCGGCAAGGCGTCGGGCGAAGAGGCCCGGGCGACATTCGTCGCAAACCTGCGCCATGCCTGCAATCTGGCCGGCAGGGCAGGGATCACAATCCTGATCGAACCGCTAAACCGGCGCGATGCGCCCGGTTATTTCCTGCAGACCTCGGAACAGGCGCTCGACATCATGGCCACCGTCGGGGCGCCGAATATCCGGCTCATGTTCGATTGCTACCATCTGCAGATCATGCAGGGCGACCTGACCCACAGGTTGCAGGCCTATCTGAATTCGATCGGGCACATCCAGATCGCCTCGGTCCCCGATCGGCGCGAACCGGATCACGGAGAGATCGACTACCGCCATATCCTGCAGGTCCTTGATACGCTTGGCTATGACAGGCCCATCGGCGCCGAATACCGGCCGGCGACGTCGACGGAAGCAGGCTTGGGCTGGCTTGGAGCCTATCGATGAAGGAGACAATGCGCATCCTGCCGATGTGATCGGCTGCCCTATATGCGAGGAGGCACCGCGACGCGCGGCGCTAATGTGACTGACGACACCGGCCAACGGGAGGAAGAGCCGACATGCATGTGATGATTTTGGGCGCGGCCGGCATGGTCGGCCGCAAGCTGGTCGAGAAGATTGCGCGCGAGCCGCTGGCGTTCGGCCGGCCCGTCACCCGCCTGACGCTGGCGGACGCCTTTCAGCCGCCGGTGCCGGAAGCGCTGCAACCCGTCTCCACGGCGCTGACGATCGATCTTGCCGGCGCTGGCGCGGCCGACAGGCTGATTGAAAGCCGTCCGGATCTGATCTTCCATCTTGCGGCAATCGTCTCCGGCGAAGCGGAGGCGGATTTCGACAAGGGTTACGCCGTCAATCTCGACGGCACGCGCGCGCTTTTCGATGCAATCCGCAAGCTCGGCCTCACAAGCGCCTATGTGCCGCGCGTCGTCTTCGCCTCGTCGATCGCCGTCTTCGGCACGCCCTTCCCGGAGGTTATTCCGGACGAGTTCTTCACCACGCCGCTGACGAGCTACGGCACTCAGAAGGCGATCGCCGAACTGCTGCTTGCCGATTATTCCCGCCGCGGCATTTTCGACGGCATCGGCATCAGGCTGCCGACCATCACGGTGCGTCCCGGCGCGCCGAACAAGGCGGCATCCGGTTTCTTCTCCAATATCCTGCGCGAGCCGCTGGTGGGCAAGGAAGCCATATTGCCGGTCAGCGACGGCGTGCGGCACTGGTTTGCCAGCCCGCGCGCGGCCGTCGGCTTCTTCGTTCATGCCGCGACGATCGATACGGCAAGGATCGGCGCACGCCGCAATCTGACCATGCCCGGCCTTTCCGCGCTTGTTTCCGAAGAGATCGAAGCGTTGCGCCGGGTCGCCGGCGACAAGGCGGTCGCGCTCATCAAACGTGTGCCCGATCCGGTGATCGAACGCATCGTCGCCGGTTGGCCGACCCAGTTCGACGCCACAAGAGCCTCTTCGCTCGGCTTCAAGGCGGAAACCAGCTTCGACGAGATCCTGCAGGTGCATATCGAGGATGAACTTGGCGGGAGGTTCGCATGAGCATAGCGGCCTGCGGAGAGGCAAAGATTGCACTGGTGACCGGCGGCGGCACGGGCATCGGACGCGCCATGTCGAGGGCGCTCGGTGCGGCGGGCTATAAGGTCGTCATTTCAGGACGGCGGGCCGATGTGCTTGAAAAGGCGGCGGCGGAGCTTGCCGGCGAGACGGGTGCGGAGTTTCTGGCCGTCCCGGCCGATGTCGGCAATCCCGCTTCAGTGCGGGCTTTGTTCGATACGATTTCGGAACGATACGGACGGCTCGACCTGTTGGTCAACAATGCCGGCGTCGGCGTGCCGGCCGTGCCACTCGAGGAGGTTTCGTTCGAGCAGTGGAACGCCATCGTCGCGGCCAACCTCACCGGCGCCTTCCTGTGCACCCAGCAGGCCTTCCGGCTGATGAAGAACCAGAGCCCGCGCGGCGGCCGCATCATCAATAATGGCTCCATCTCCGCCACCACGCCGCGGCCGAATTCGGCGCCGTACACGGCGACGAAACACGCGATCACCGGGCTCACCAAATCCACCGCGCTCGACGGGCGCGAATTCGACATCGCCTGCGGCCAGATCGATATCGGCAATGCCGCAAGCGACATGACGAAGAAGATGGCATCAGGCGTGCTGCAGGCAAACGGCAGCATCGCCACGGAGCCGACGATCGACGCCGCGCATATTGCCGATGCGGTCGTCTACATGGCGAGCCTGCCGCTCAGCGCCAACGTACTGACCATGACCGTGATGGCGACGCAGATGCCTTTCGTCGGGCGGGGGTGAAACCAACGGGCCGCCATCGGCCGAAAACGACAGAAATACGTGCCTGCGCAATGCGCATGAACTGGGAGGAGGGATTATGGCAAACGTTCAATTCGCGAATATCCGGAAATCATTCGGTGCGCATCCCGTCATCAAGGGGGTGGACATCGATATTGCCGATGGGGAGTTCGTCATCCTCGTCGGCCCCTCGGGTTGCGGCAAATCCACGCTTCTGAGGATGCTCGCAGGGCTCGAGAACATTTCCGGCGGCGAGATCAAGATTGGCGGGCGCATCGTCAATACGCTGCCGCCCAAGGATCGCGACATCGCCATGGTGTTCCAGAACTATGCCCTCTACCCGCATATGACGGTGGAGCAGAACATGGGCTTTTCGCTCATGCTCAACAAGGCGCCGAAGGCGGAAGCCGAAAAGCGGGTGAAATATGCCGCCGGCATCCTCGGCCTCGACAAGCTGCTCGATCGTTATCCGCGCCAGCTTTCCGGCGGCCAGCGCCAGCGCGTCGCCATGGGCCGCGCCATCGTGCGCGATCCCGAGGTCTTCCTGTTCGACGAGCCGCTTTCCAACCTCGATGCGAAACTGCGCGTCGCCATGCGCGCCGAGATCAAGGAATTGCACCAGCGCCTGAAAACGACGACCGTCTACGTCACCCATGACCAGATCGAGGCCATGACGATGGCCGACAAGATCGTCGTCATGCATGATGGGATCGTCGAGCAGATCGGCACGCCGCTCGAGCTTTACGACCGCCCCGCCAATCTCTTCGTCGGCGGCTTCATCGGATCGCCGGCGATGAACATGATCCATGGCAGGCTCGATCCTGATGATGCCAGCCAGTTCGTCGCGGCCAACGGCACGCGGCTGCCCGTCGCCAATCCGCCGGCGAGTGCCATGGGCCGCGACCTCGTCTATGGGCTGCGCCCCGAATATATCTCGCTCGATCCTAACGGGGTGCCGGCCGAAATCGTGGTGATCGAGCCGACCGGCTATGAGACGCACCTCACGGTCCGCCTCGGCGGCAGCGAGGTCAGTTGCGTCTTCCGCGAGCGTGTCAATGCGCGCCCGGGCGAAGCC
Organism: Rhizobium fabae; assembly: GCF_003985135.1. Lineage (NCBI taxonomy): Bacteria > Pseudomonadati > Pseudomonadota > Alphaproteobacteria > Hyphomicrobiales > Rhizobiaceae > Rhizobium > Rhizobium fabae. The sequence goes on along the minus strand of NZ_ML133653.1, from coordinate 96,705 downwards.
ATTCGCGTGGCGATCGACGCCGCGCATGTCCATCTCTTCGATGCCGAAGGCGGCAGGAGATTGACCCACTGATGCCATCCGGCGGTGCGGGAGAGGAGGAGCCTCTCGGTCCGCCGGAGCAGAAGCATCCCAGGGCACAAGCCTCTCAAGCGGGAATCGAGCTTCCAGGGGAGCTCTATTCCCGCGGGATGCCAGGCCGGCCTTCACCAAGCGGGAGGTGGACGCCGGAGAATTTGCCCGCTGTTTCAATGAGGAGGAATCTCATGACGATCAAGAGACGTGAATTTCTTGCTGCATCGGCAGCCGTAGCCGGTGTTGCCGGCCTCGGCACCAGGCCATCTCTGGCACAGGCCGAACCGACCTACACGCCGGAAAGCGGTGCCAGCCTGCGGCTTCTGCGCTGGACGCCTTTCGTGAAAGGCGACGAAGAAGCCTGGATCGCCAACACCAAGAAATTCACGGAAGCCACGGGCGTCGAAGTGCGCATCGACAAGGAGAGCTGGGAGGATATCCGTCCGAAGGCAGCGGTTGCCGCCAACGTCGGCTCCGGCCCCGATCTCATCATGTGCTGGTTCGACGACGCCCACCAATATCCCGACAAGCTGGTCGATCTCACCGAACTCGGCAACTATCTCGGCAACAAGTACGAGGGCTGGTACGACGGCGTGAAGGGCTACGCCACACGCGACGACAAGTTCATCGCCATGCCGCTGACGGCGATCGGCAATGCCGTCGTCTATCGCGACACCCACGTGAAGGCCGCCGGCTTCAGCGAATTCCCGCAGGATACGGCAGGCTTCCTCGAACTTTGCAAGGCGATGAAGGCAAAGGGCACGCCCGCCGGCTTCCCGCACGGCAAGGCGGTCGGCGACGGCAACAATTACGCCCATTGGCTACTGTGGAGCCATGGCGGCATGATGGTCGACGAGGGCGGCAAGGTCGTGATCAACAGCCCCGAGACGCTTGCCTCGATCAACTATGCCAAGGAGCTCTACGCGACCTTCATTCCGGGCACGGAAAGCTGGCAGGACGTCAACAACAACCGCGCCTTCCTGGCCGGCCAGGTATCGCTGATCGCCAACGGCGTCTCGGTCTACTACACCGCCAAGAACGACCCGAAGCTCGCCGACATCGCCAAGGACATCCGCACGACGAACTTCCCGATCGGGCCTGTTGGCAAGAGCGTGGAGCTTTTCCAGACGAGTTCGCTGCTGCTCTTCAAGCACACCAAATATCCCGAGGCGGCCAAGGCCTACATCAAGTTCATGATGGAAGCCGACCAGATGAACGCCTGGATCCAGGGCTCCAGCGCCTACTGCTGCCAACCCCTCAAGGCTTTCGCCAAGAACCCGGTCTGGACCGCCGATCCGATCCACGCGCCCTATGCGCGCGCTTCGGAAAAGCTGCGTCCGAACGGCTATGCCGGTCCGCTCGGTTACGCCTCGGCGGCGACGATGGCCGACTATGTGCTTGTGGACATGTACGCCGCCGCCGTCACCGGCCAGAAGTCGCCGGAAGACGCGATGAAGGAAGCCGAACGCCGGGCGAACCGCTACTACCGCATCTGATACGGAGCCGAGACAGGCGGCATGCCGGGTTCCGGCATGCCGCAAGCTTCTCTAAAGCGCGTCGCATGAACTTTGATCTATGCGCCGCGCTTTAGTTCCTTGTTTTTATGCATGTCGTTGTCCCGGAACCGCTGAACACTTCCGGGCGACATGCATCAGGACTGAATGCAATCTGGAGGCATGCAATGTCGACCTTGAAATCCGGGGATACGCGCGGCCCGATCTCCGCGCTCATGCAGAACAACAATGTGCTCGGCTTCCTGTTCATGCTGCCGGCGGCCGTGTTCCTCGTCTGCTTTCTCACCTATCCCCTGGGGCTCGGCGTTTGGCTTGGCTTTACGGATACGCGGATCGGCCGGGACGGCATCTTCATCGGTCTGGAGAACTATCAGTTCCTTGCTGACGACGCCGTTTTCTGGATGTCGGTCTTCAACACCATTCTCTACACCTTCGTCGCCTCGCTGCTGAAATTCGTGCTCGGCCTCTGGCTGGCGATGCTTCTGAACCAGCACCTGCCGTTCAAATCCTTCTTCCGGGCGATCGTGCTGCTGCCCTGGGTGGTGCCAACCGTGCTTTCGGCGCTGGCCTTCTGGTGGATCTACGATTCCCAGTTTTCGATCATCTCCTGGTCGCTGATGAAGCTCGGGCTGATCAGCGCGCCGATCAACTTCCTCGGCGATGCCACAAATGCACGCATTTCGGTGATTGTCGCCAATGTCTGGCGCGGCATTCCGTTCGTGGCGATCTCGCTGCTCGCCGGCCTGCAGACCATCCCGGCCTCGCTGCAGGAAGCCGCCTCGCTCGACGGCGCGACGAGCTGGCAGCGCTTCCGCTATGTGACGCTGCCAATGCTGACGCCGATCATCGCCGTCGTCATGACCTTCTCGGTGCTCTTCACCTTCACGGATTTCCAGCTGATCTACGTGCTGACCAAGGGCGGGCCTGTTAACGCCACGCATCTGATGGCGACTCTCTCCTTCCAGCGCGGCATTCCAGGCGGCCAGCTCGGCGAAGGGGCTGCCATCGCCGTTGCCATGGTGCCCTTCCTGCTCGGCGCCATCATGTTCAGCTTCTTCGGCCTTCAACGCCGCAAATGGCAGCAGGGTGGCCAGGATTAGGGGGAATAACCATGTCGACAAATCTCAATGCGGCCGATGAGGTCCTGACCGACAATGCCGAAGGCATGAGCTATCTGAACCGCCTACCGCGGCGCGTGGTGATGCTCTACCTGCCGATGGCGCTCTTCGTCTTCGTGCTGCTCTTTCCCTTCTACTGGATGGCGATTACCGCCGTGAAGCCGAACGAGCAGCTGACGGACTATAACAACTACAGCCCCTTCTGGGTCGTGGGGCCGACGCTGGACCACATCAAATACCTCTTCCTGGAAACCTCCTATCCCGGCTGGCTGTGGAACACGATGCTGGTGGCTGTGGGGTCGACGGCGCTGTCGCTGGTGGCCTCGGTCTTCGGCGCCTATGCGATCGAGCGCGTGCGCTTCACCGGCTCGCGGCAGATCGGCCTCGTTATTTTCCTGGCCTATCTCATCCCGCCGTCGATCCTGTTCATCCCGCTTGCCTTCATCGTCTTCAAGCTCGGGATCTACGACTCGCGCCTGGCGCTGATCTTCACCTATCCCACCTTCCTGATCCCGTTCTGCACCTGGCTGCTGATGGGTTATTTCCGCTCCATCCCATTCGAACTCGAGGAAAGCGCACTGGTGGACGGCGCCAATCGCTGGCAGATCCTCACCAAGATCATCCTGCCGCTCGCCGTGCCCGGCCTGATCTCGGCCGGCATTTTCGCCTTCACGCTCTCCTGGAACGAATTCATCTACGCGCTGACATTCATCCAGTCCTCGGAGAACAAGACCATCCCGGTCGGCGTCCTGACGGAACTCGTGCGCGGCGACGTCTTCGAGTGGGGATCGCTGATGGCCGGCGCGCTCTTCGGCTCGCTGCCTGTCGTCATCCTCTATTCCTTCTTCGTCGATTATTACGTGTCGTCGATGACGGGTGCGGTGAAGGAATAGCGGGTTGGCACATTGCAGAAGGGGCAAGGCAGGATCCTGCAATGCCCCGACCTGGCTGACCTGCGCCGCAATTTCCGGCGCAGGGAATATGCGCGGGACATTTTATAAATATAAGCGTAATTGTTGCAAAAAGTGCACGCATCTCCAAAAACGCGCATGAACCGAGCGGATATCAAAACTACCTCTCGATGCACCGTTTCGGGATCTGCTATGGATGAACCGGGCCGATGATCGGCCTCGCCCCTAAGGCGTTTCTTCATGAAATCGATGTCCCATGGCTCAACGAAGTCCTGCTTCGTTGGCTTTGCCGTCCGCGTCGGCCGTCGCACAACCACACATTCTTACTTTCCCATTGAAACCGAGAAATTCACATGAACAAAAGAGCCTTTACTGCAGCCGGATTGAGCATCGTAACGGCGCTGTTGGCCTCGTGTGGAGGGACACCTGATCCGGCGATGATCGCGAGCGAAAGACAGGCAAAATCCACCGAGATTCTCAACGAAAGAAAACAAAAAGGCGCGTTGATCATGGCGCGCTTCATCTATCCTGGCTGGCTCGGTCCTATCCGGTGCTCCGGTCGGATTCGTCTTCGCAAGCTTGTTGACGGCGCACCTGACAAAGTGGCCGCGCCCCAAGACCTCGGGACCGCTTTCCGCTGGCTTTTGCCTGAACAAGCCAAGCCGGCAGTGGTGAAGAGCAATTTCCTGAACGGTATTCCCGACGCAAAGGACTACGAACGCTCCTTTTCTCCGATCACGCCCGGCACTTATGTCGTCACCTATGCCTCTTGCCAGATATCCGACCCGAACGGGACCTCGACGCTCGAGGCAGGCGGCGACCGTGACGGCCTGTTCAGCTATATCAGCGCGCTGGAAGGCGCGAGCAGGATTACGATTGGCGAGGGCGAGATCGTCGATGCCGGCTACTTCCGTGTTCAGGGGACGAAAACCCACCCTGTCGTGGTGGGCGCGGAAACAAGCGCAGCCGAGCGCGAGGTCATGAAAGAGGTTATCCCGGTGGCCTATCCCTCCATCACCTTCAAGAAGTTTGGGGAATAGGCAATCCGAACGGCCGCAGGGCATGTTTTTGCCCTTCCGCCGCCTTTTTACGTCCTTAATCTGCGGAACGATTCGTCGCCGCGGGCGAGAATGGGGCATTCACAGGATATGAGAAGGATTATGCGATGACGGACGCCAAGAGCGGCATTCTGGGGCTGCGGCCGAACATCACCGTCATTGGCGTCGGCGGTGGCGGCGGAAATGCGATCAACAACATGATCGCCGAGAAGCTCGCCGGCGTCGAGTTCATCGCGGCGAACACGGATGCCCAGGTACTTGCGACCTCGAAGGCCTCGCGGCGCATCCAGCTCGGGGCGCAGGTGACCGAGGGGCTCGGTGCGGGTTCGTTGCCGGAGGTCGGCCGGGCGGCGGCCGAGGAGTCGCTTGACGAGATCATGGATCACCTCAGCGGCTCGCACATGTGCTTCGTCACTGCCGGCATGGGTGGTGGAACGGGAACGGGTGCGGCGGCGGTGATCGCGCGGGCAGCCCGCGACGCCGGCATCCTCACGGTCGGCGTCGTCACCAAGCCGTTTTCCTTCGAGGGCAATCGCCGCATGCGGACGGCAGAAGTCGGCATCGAGGCACTGCGCCAGGCCGCCGACACTGTCATCGTCATTCCCAATCAGAACCTCTTCCGCATCGCCGACGCGAAAACCACTTTCGCCGACGCCTTCATGACCGCCGATCGCGTACTCTATTCGGGCGTCGGCTGCATTACCGATCTCATCGTCAAGGAAGGGCTGATCAACCTCGATTTCGCCGATGTGAAATCGGTGATGCGCGGCATGGGACGGGCGATGATGGGCACCGGCGAAGCCTCGGGCGAAGGCCGCGCGATGAGGGCGGCGGAGGGGGCGATCGCAAACCCACTGCTCGACGACCTCTCGATGAAGGGCGCCAAGGGCGTGCTGATTTCGATTTCCGGCGGTTCCGACATGACGCTGTTTGAAGTCGACGAGGCGGCGAGCCGCATTCGAGACGAAGTGCAGGCGGACGCCGAAATCGTCGTCGGCGCCATCTTCGACCGCGGCCTTGACGGAAAGTTCCGGGTCTCGGTCGTAGCGACCGGCCTGGAAGGCAGCGCCGCCCCCGCCATGTCCGGCGTCGCCGCGGAAAATCTGCAGATCCCGCGCATCCTGCAGTAGGCCGTCAGGCCCAGCTCGAAGCCTTACGAGAACGGAAACGGAAGCCGCGGCAGCGTAAGCGTTGACCGACGGTCTTCCCTTCCGGTGGAACAAGTACGGCCGGCGATCATTTGTTGGATCATGAAGGCTGTCACACCCATCGCAACGCTGGCTCTGCTTTTCTCACTCGGTACGGCGCATGCGCTGGAACTGACGCCGGAGGCCATCAACACCGCATCCCTCGCGCCGATTGCGCGGGAGCGCCCCAGCAAACCGTCGCCGGAACCTGATCCGGCGATCGTGCGTCTCCAGGCGCTTCTCGACCGCGCCGGTTCCTCACCAGGCGTGATCGACGGACTGTATGGGGAGAATGTCGGCAAGGCGGTCGCCGCGTTCGAGACGATGAACAAGCTTCCATCCGACGGAAAACTCGATCCCGACGTGCTCTCCCGGCTGGAAACAGGCCCACCCATCGTCGAAAGCTATGTCATCACCGACGAGGATGCCGCCGGTCTCGTCGACCACATTCCTAAGGACTACGGCGAAAAGGCCAAGATGGCGAGCCTCGGATATACCAGCGTGGCGGAGAAGCTGTCGGAGCGGTTCCACATGCACATCGATCTGATGAAGACGCTCAATCCCGGCGCGGAATTCGCGCCTGGCAAAACGATCGAGGTCGTGACACCAGGACCTCCCAAGGAGGGAAAGGTCAAGCGCATCGAGGTGAACGGCAAGACCGGACAGGTCCTGGCCTATGACGGGGATGGATCGGTGATTGCGGCCTATCCGGCAACGGTCGGCAGCAGCGACAATCCGTCCCCGAGCGGCACGCACAAGGTCAAGGGTGTCGCGCGGATGCCGGTCTACCGCTACGATCCGAAGATCAATTTCAAGCAGGGGAAGAACGACAAGATCCTCACCATCCCCAAAGGACCGAACGGGCCGGTCGGCAGCGTCTGGATCGATCTGACCGAGCCGACCTACGGCATTCACGGCACGCCCGACCCGGAGCTGATCGACAAAGTTGGATCGCACGGCTGCGTGCGCCTGACCAACTGGTATGCCGAAGAGCTTGCCGGAATGGTGAAGCCAGGTGTAATCGTCAAGTTCGTCGACTAAAAGCATGTCGCATAAAACTGTGCAGCGGTTTTAGGCGGTATGCGGAAAACCAAATCTGAAAGATCGCGACACGCTTCACATGATCACGCCGGCCGGTAAATCTGGGCCATCGAGCCCTTCGGAAAAACTTTCGAGCTGATCAGCTTGAGCTGCCTTGGCACAGCGAGGTCGGAGAAGATCGGCAGGCCCTTACCGAGAGCCAGCGGATACACCATCAGCATGTACTGATCGACCAACCCGTGAGCGATGAGACTGCGCGCAAAGGCGGCGCCGCCGTGGGCGATGATCGGCTTGCCGTCCTCGGCCTTCAGCCTGGCGATTTCTTCGGCCAGATCGCCGCTCGCCACATAGGCCTCGCGCCAACTTTCCGCGCCGGGCTGCAGCCCTTCCTTGGCCGTTTCGGCCGCCTTCAGGATCGCCGGCCCTTGTTTCGAGAAAACGGCCTTCGGAATCTGGTTCATCGGCGGGGCGAATACTCCCGTCGCGGTCGGCCAATAGCTGGCCATGCCCTGGAAGGTGCGGCTGCCCATGATGTGTAGGCCGGCGTTCCACGCATTCTCCACCTTCCAGGCAATGGCCTCCTGGTCGCCAGAAAATATCCATTCGGTTTCGCCCTCGGGGCCGCTGACAAAACCGTCGAGCGACATGGCCATGGTCAGGATCAACTCTCTCATCGCTTTCTCCTCGCGCTGGTTCGACCCAAGGACGGGTGAGATCAATCTTTTCCGACAATGCGCATTCGCGGAATCCGAAAAATCGTGATTGGGGTGGGGCGATGTCCATGCAATTTTCTATCACGCGTTCACTTGAGGAGATCGTGGTGTACGGCGAAAGACGCTATGCGGACACAGCAACGGCAGACGCAGCACTTTCTCCCTCTTACAGCGAAAGGAGGCTGAATCATCGGAGCTGGTACGCAAATAAGTCTGACGCCTTCGGTAGCCAGGTTCTCAATATGTTCTCAAATGGCGGACAGAGCGGGAGCGGAGAACTGGGCGATCATCGCCTCCCTCATCGAGACGACTAAGCTCAACGGTGTCGATCCGTTCGCCTATCTCACCGTCACTCTCGCCACCATAGCTAACGGCCACAACCAGAGCCGAATAAAGGAACTCCTGCCGTGGAATAACCTTGCACGGTAATATGCGTTCAAAGGCTTCTATCCGGCACATTGCGGACTTCTCCCGACATTTGATCCGTCGTTTTAACCCGGCAAAAACGATCGGCGTCTATGGATGTCTCAAGTACCGTGCGAGGTTGCCGTTGGACGCTTAAACTCGTCAAGGTTTGTTGGCCTCGTGGGCACGGCGAAAAGCTGTCGTCGTCGCGGCTCCACTCCTCGACATCAAACAAGAAGCCTCGTCAGCATGGGAGCGAGGCACCGCTTACCCCAAGAACTCGGTGCCAGCGAAGGTTTCGAATTTCATTCCCAATAAGCGGAGACAGCTTTGAAAAAATTCAACCCCATTCGAACGCGTGAGGTGATTGGTGAGACCATCGCCCGCGTACTTCGTACCGAATACGATCCCGCGAAGCCGATGGGCAATTTTGCAGTGCATGACATTAACGATATCATCTCTGCCTGGTTGGTGCGTCACGACAAGCAAACAACACCCGTTCTTCCGCGTGCGCTCCAATGGTTGGACAAGGCCATCGAGGAAAAAGAGGAGGAAAGGTTTGGTCCTTTTCCCTGTTCTCACCGCAGGACTTTGCACTGGGCTAAGGCGCTTGGCCAATGGCTGCACGGTAAGGGAAACGACGAAGCATCGTGGAAAACCGCACAAGATGCAGAGATTGAATACATGCGAACCGGCTTTACCAAGGTACTCGGTGTCGACAAGTTTGATTACAAGCTCCAACGTTTCGTTCCTCAGGAAATCAAGGGCCTTCCGTATAGTTCACGGAGGCTGCTCGTCGACGGAACTCTTGACGACTTCATGGCGTTCAGCCTCCAGGCTGGTCAATACGACACCGCAGTCGAGGAATATGAGCGACACTTAAAGCCGAAAAACCCATCACTCAAAACAACGTTAAAACCACGGGCGTTTGCCTATGCGCTTTGTTTAAAAAAGTTAGGGCGGGCGCGATTTGACGACAATGACCTGCTGGAGGCGGGACGGCGGATGTTGCAGGCCAATCTTGAGGAAACATGGTTGGGAGGCGGCCAATATGAGCGTGCGGCCACATGGTTGAAGATCGTCTATTGGGACCGCGACCAGACCCTGACGCCACTGGAGACCATCCTTAAAGCCTATGACAACATGCCAAACGTACCGTTGCCCGATTTCATGCTGGCAACCCGGTCTGAACTTGAGCCAAATTCCCTGCGAATGAGGTGGGCACAGTTAGTCAAAAGACTTCGGTTCAGATGAAGTTTTGCATTGGTAACGTAAGCACTGATTTCGAGCTGAGGCTGAACATCAATGATCAAGCGATGACGCGGAAGGTGGGATCAGGACAACGGTTACAGCATTTCGTCCTTCGCCTTGTTTTCCGAGTACATTCGGCGGTCGAGGAGCAAAGGACAAATGTACTGAAACAAAATAGGCCCAGTGAAGATCCACCGGGGGCCGTTCACTCGACAGTCCGAGCTACCCTTCCGGAGGACTCAGCAAGTCTTCGACGCCAGCAAGGGCCTCGTCCCAATCAGACGTCTTCTGCTGCCAGACCGCCGCGGCATCCTGCTGCCGATCTTGCGGAGCAACTGGATTCTCCAGCTTCTCGAAAACATCGTACTGGGCTGTTGATATCAGGGAACTGCCGTAACCTCCAATCCACAAGACTTCCGACGACAGGTATTCGGTGATGCGGGTGAGCTCGCGGATGGCTGCCGAAATCTTGTCGTTGCCGACCTTCACGTTGTCGACGGACTTCCGGTCCACTTGCGCCCCTGCATGCGCGAGGAATGCATGGCTCCAGTCGGCGATGCGACTGGCACCGCTGGATGCCAACATGTTCTCGAGGCGTACGAAGACAGACTTCGGAATGACATCGTCCCGCTGCCGATCGTCAGGCGAGATGCCGGCGACCCGGTCGAACTGCTCGTGCGCCCGCGCCGAGGTGCACCATGCCTTCGGACCGGAGGTGGGCCCCCAAAATGCAATGCCCGGTACTCGATCTGCCCGTTCCGCTGCCGACACGGCTGCATAGTCGTACGGAAGCCCGTCGTGGCAGACGAAATTCTCCCGAGTCATGAGATGCAAGCTGCCTTTCACGTCCGTGATGAGCCGCCAGAGCGATATCCGGTTTCTTGTTCGATCCGTGAGACGTCGGATCGCCATCACCTGTTGCGCCACTTGACCGCCGATCAGGGCCTCGGCAATCAGGCTCGTATTCAGAGGTCCATCGGGATTGTCTCGGGCAAGCTGCGCGATGGTTGCGAATTGCGTATCCCGCCACACCAGCTCATGAACTGTTGACCATATTGCATGGTCCGGGTCGTCGTCGAGCCACATTTTCCACTGCGACCGCTTTTCGCGGAACGCACGAAGCTTCTGTTTGTCTTAGACATCGCACTCGTCGACAGGGTAGGTACAGTCATCCATCATAAGCGCAACCATATCTTAGAATAGAAGGAAATCACGAGGAAGCATGTCGAACATCGTCCTAACAGTGTCGCCCTGGCGCGACGTCCATGAGATCGTCGTCAAGACGAAGGAGAAGCGCTCCTGCTCGATCATGATTCATAAGGAGCCAGCAGGCGGGTACGAGACCAACGTCCTGATCTCCGATCCCGTCAGCCCGCAGCCGAAGACGTGGGACTACTTGCTCGACAGCACGATGCCGTCGTCCACGGCGAAACAGCACTTCGAGGACTCTCTGAAGCTGATCACGGGATATCTGAAGCAGTTCGCTCCGACGGATCAGATGGTCAGCTTCCATAATCCGTGCAGCGCGCCGTTCGTCTCCGAGCCGGATCAGAATGCCGTTCTGACGGCGATGGGGTTCAACATCACCGTCACCGTCAACTAGCGGAAACGCGAACGCCCCCGCCAGTGTTGCGCGGGCGTGGACGTGATGTCTCCGCTCAAGTATAAAGGTGAAGTTGTGGCCGAAGGGGCGTGGGATGGTCTACGTGATGGCCGGCATTTATGCCGTCGTTGCAATCTTCTTTCTGTGCATGGCGGGTTCGTACACAGGCAAGATCGGCCACCAAGCGCAGGGGCTCTGGCACGAAGACCTTTGGCAAATAAACTGGGAGCGGAAGATGATGGGCGCCCTCCCGTATCTGGCCGCCTTCTTCCTGATGATTGCGATGCCCATCATCTTCTGTCGTGATACGGCGTTGGAGTTCGCGTTCTCGAACTTTGAGCGGGGAGATGAATACATCGTCGCCGCCATTGCATGGATGGTGTGGGGCATCTCGTGGTTCGTCGTCTTCCTATGTGTCGTCGCTCTCGTCGGAACCGTCTACTACCATTGGAAGGTTGCGGACAGGCATGCCCGGCAGCACGAAGACCTGCAGAAGTGTAGGGACATCGTGCAGATTGCCTATCCGCGCGCGCAGTGGGGACGGTGGGCCCGCCTAAAGCGTTCGAAGAACGTCTGATCGGAACCACTTTCTGGATCGAGGGGAGAGAGCGATGCGGAAGTGTTTAGGCCTGCTAGCGGCAGGAGTCTTTCTCCTCCAGCCATGCTCCTTCGCCAACGCACAGGCACCGAATGCGTTGGAGAGGGCCATCGGAGATGCGCAGCCATGCAGGTCGTTGAAGACCAAGGTATCGAGCCTCGGCATCAGCGTAGAGGTAGGCGTCGACAAGCTCGATTCCGTGAAGATTGAAAACCTGGAGCTATCGGTGAATGGCGACGCCGCGGAGGCGAGCGTCCGCGGCACGCTTGCTTGCAAGACCTCGGGCGAAGCGCTGGTCAAAGGAGGGTTTTCAGCGACCGCCGAGGTTCGGCTGAAGGTCGACCTTACGACCTGCAAGACGACCGAGACCTCCATCGACATCGTGAAGACCGGTGGCCGGTTCGGCGATATCGTCATGGGATTGGAGACCGAAATCTCCGGCGCCCTCCGGCGAAGTCTGGAGAAGAACTTGGCCAAGCTTTGCGAGAAGTGATCAGCGGATCGACACCGTTCGACGGAGTTGCGGATTGACGCCGCCATAAAGTGTCTCCAGCCTTTGACGAGGACAAGGGAGACATTTCGATGATTGTTCAATCGGCGGCAGCAGGACCTGGTTTAGAAAGTCTCTTGATCAAGCATGTGCACAAGCTCTCTCGTTGGGAGCAGGTTTTCGGCCCGGCGACCGCGCTGAGGTCATTCGGTCGTTTGTACACTTCCATCGCTCGTAGGCCCCAGTGGCTCGTCCCCGGCGAGGTGAAGCAGTGCTTCCGCAATGCGACTGCGGTCGCCCTCGTCCGCGATGACGTGACTTATGTGGAAGGGTTCGCGCTCGATCCAGCACTTCCCATCCCGTTGGAGCACGCCTGGCTCGTTGACGACAAAGGACAGGTCATCGATCCCACCTGGGACGACAACATTGGGCACGTCTATTACGGGGTGCCCTTCGAAAGAAATTTCGTCGCGGCGATGATGGAACAGTCCGGCGGCCAATGCGGGCTACTGGACCACAGGCTCCTGCGCCGGCACGCAGAGTCGGAGCAACAGTTCGAGCAAGGGGTTGCGCGCCGACCTTCTGAAGGCGCTGAGAATTGCCGGACGGATGAGAGCGTTCAGGACACTGGGATAGGCGTTGCAAGATACGCTCCTGCCAGTGTTCCGCCTTCAACTCTCTTCCTTGAACACTTGTGGCATAATTCCGTGTGGAAGGGGGGGTGACCACACTCCGTGATCAATACGGCGTAATCGCAAAGGTTTTGAACCTGGTAATCTACGCAATCCACCATGCTTGGGCAGCAGTGAACTCGCTGAAGCTATCGCGGCTCGTTTTCCTGTTTCATGGGATTCCGGTCGATCTCCTCGTCCGTTTCTGCAATTGCCATATCAAGCAGATATACAACCATTCCCATCCGATGGCGCTGCTTCGCGACGTCTTTTGCTGCCTGCAGTTTCTCGCGGAGTTGCACTAACTGATCGTGCATTGGAATACCTTCGACATGTGACCAGAGTGAAGCTGTTATCACAGCCTAGCTATCTTCAACCACTATAGCTGTCACGCTGTAGGCGCGGCATCCAACCAGGAAAGGTCATATCCGCCCATCGGACGGCAGTAAGTGCTAGCGCATGTGTTGCACTAACTACACAATTCTCCGAAAACGAGCGTGAATCTGGCCAAATCAAACACTACCTGTCGATGTATCTCACCGAGATCTGCTATCAAGCTACCGAGCCGATGATTGGCCTCGCTCTCTGAGCTTTCTTTATGACATCGATAATTTGCCCGTGTGCGACAAGCACACGGCGAAATCAATTGTAGCGATATGGCTTTCCACCTGATTGAAACCTTTGCATTTTCAATGAGACGATTTTTGAAAAGCGGCATGAAACGGAGCGGCCGGACTGTCGCCGCCGTTCTGATGGCTATTGCTTGTGCCAATCCGTCTCTTTCGCAATCTCCTGTCCCTGCCGATAAAGCACCGGAACAGGTGCAGGAAGCGGTTCAACCGGCGCCAGCCATCAAGTCTCAGAAATTCGACGATTGGTATTATCGCTGCACAGGACCTGTTGCATGCGAAGTCGCGCAGATTGCGCAAGTCGCCAAAGATGGCAAGAGCGTCAATGTGCTGACGCTGGCGATATCAACTGCGCCGGCCAATTCTCAGAGCAAGGGCAAGCCGCGGCTGATGCTGACCGCCCTTCTGCCGCTCAACGTCTTCCTGCCCTCGGGCCTGTCGATCAAGGCCGACGGCAAGCCGCTCGCCAAGCTAGATTACCGCAATTGCAACGAGGCCGGATGCTGGGCGCAGCAGGCACTGGATACGAAGACAGCCGCGGCGCTGAAGAAGGGTACGGCCGCCGAAGGGCTGGTGCGGCTGATGAACGGGCAGGACGTCAATATCCGCTTTTCGCTGAAAGGGCTGAAGCCGGCCCTCGATGAACTCCTGTCCACTACGAAGTAGCAGAATTTCACATGACGTTAGAAATTCGACACTTCCTGGCCGCTGGCATCCTCGCGATGGGCGTCGCCCCCGCCTACGCGCAGTCCCCCGCCGATGATTTCACCCGTCGCCAAGAGGCGCAGTCGCAGGCCCAGCGGCTGGATGCCCTTCGCCGCGCGACGCCGGGTGGCGGCGGGGATGCGCAAAACGGGCCTTTGCCCGCAAGCCAGGGGAACGGGGCCTGTTTCGACATCACACGCGTCGAGATCGACGGTGCGACCCTGCTGTCGCCGGGAGAACTTCGCAAGGTGACGGCGCCTTATGGCAATCGCTGCGTCGGCCTGGCGGAGATCAATGCCGTTCTCAGGGATGTGACGCACCTCTATATCGATCATGGCTATGTGACCTCACGTGCCTACGTGCCGCAACAGGATATCGCCAAGACCAGGGTCCTCCGTCTGCTCGTCGTCGAAGGCACGCTTTCGGACATCTATCTCAACGGGCAAAAAGTTGCCGGCAGCGGCCCGCTGGCGACGGCTTTTCCCGGTCTGATCGGTCGGGTCGTCAATATCCGCGATATCGAGCAGGGGCTCGACCAGATGAACCGGCTGCAGGCCAACGACGCCAAATCGACCATGCTGCCGGGTCCAAAGGATGGAACGTCCATCCTGAACATCGAAAACCGTCAGGGCAGGCCCTGGCATGTCTCCTTGGGCAACAACAATATGGGGCAGGAGAGCACCGGCTTTTCCAGAACTTCGGCGTCGCTCGGCTTCGACGATCTGCTCGATATCAACGATCAGTGGAACTTCTCATACGAACATAGCGGTCCCGATTATCCCTGGAGCAATGACGGCAGGGGATTTGGCAACAGCTATTCCGGCAGCGTCAGCGTCCCCTACGGTTATTCCACTGTTTCGCTGAACGGCTCCTGGTACCAGTATGAAAGTGCCGTCGAAGGAAACTTCAGCACGCTCGAAACCTCCGGCAATTCGGGGCAGGCGGGTCTCGGCATCGATCGCGTCGTCTTCCGCGACAAGGATTCGATCACCACCGTCCGCAGCGGCCTGACCTACAAACAGACCAACAACTTCCTGCTCGGCAATCTGATCGAGGTCGGCAGCCGCCGCTATACGGTCGGCGATATCGGCATTTCCCATTCCCGCAGCATGTTCGGCGGCGTCTGGATGTTCGACGCGAGTTATGACAAGGGGCTCGGCCTCTTCGATGCCGTCAGGCCGGGGGATCCCGGCGCCGGCAACGCCGATCCGCGATTTTCGAAATTCAATGCCACCGTCAGCGTGACGCAGCCGCTCCAGGCCGCCGGCCGGCAGTTCGAGCTGACCTCGCTCATCAGCGGTCAATACTCCCCCGACAATCTTCTCGGCGCCGAGCAGATCTCGCTTGGCGGCTACAGCAACGTCCGCGGCACGCGCGAAAGCGTGCTTTTCGGCAATAACGGCATATTCGCTCACAACGAGATCGTCTGGCGAACCAAATCCAGCGAAAGCGGCGGCGCGGCCGCGAAGCTGTTCGGCGAACTCCGCCCCTATCTCGGCTTCGACTATGGCCATGTCTACGCGCAGAAGCGGTTCGACATAACAGGCGGCGACCTCGCCAGCTGGACGGCCGGCATCCGGACCGTCGGCGGCAATATCAGCACCGATCTCGGCTACTCCGACATTGTGGCAAGCAGCGTCGAGCATGTCGACGGCGGCCTCTTTTACTTTAGCGCATCCACGCATTGGTAACGAACCCGAGGGGGATGGCGGCAAACGAACACCAACTTTTGCACCTCTCTTCTAACCGGCCCGGAGAAAATCTTATGAAGAAAAGAACTTTTACAGCCTCGGCTTTGAGCATCGTTTCAGTGCTGCTGGCCTCGTGCGGCGGGGCAAAAGATCCCGCGATGATCGCCGGCGAACGACAGGCAAAATCCGAAGAGATCCTCAACGAAAGGAAGCAGAAAGGCGCGCTGATCATGACGCGCTTTATCTATCCCGGTTTGTTTGGTCCTATCCGGTGCCTGGCTGATATCCGGCTTCGCAAACTTGTCGCCGGTGCACCCGACGAAACGACTCCTCCCGTGGACCTTGGAACCGCCGCCCGCTGGCTCCTGCCCGAGCAAGCCAAGCCGGCGGACATGAAGGGCGATTTCCTGAACCCTGTTCCCGATGCAAAAGACTACGAGCGCGCCTTTCAACCGATCGCGCCCGGCACTTACGTCGTCACCCACGCTCGTTGCCAGATGTCTTCGCCGAACGGGACCACGACGCTCGAGGCAGGCGGCGATCATGGCGGCCTGTTCAGCTATATCAGCGCGTTGGAAGGTGCGAGCACGATCACGATTGGCGAGGGCCAGATCGTCGACGCGGGCTATTTCCGTGTTCAGGGGACGAGAGACCACCCCGTCGTAGTGGGCCAGGAAGCAAGCTCTGCCGAGCGCGAGGTCATGAAGGAAGTCATTCCGGGAGCCTACTCCTCGATCACGTTCAAGAAGTTCGGGGAATAGGCAAGCCGAATCCTTGCGCGGACGCGCCAAATCGCGCCCATTTTGTTTGGATTGCATTTACCTCAAGCACAGGCAGAAGTTGACCGTGACCAACGGCTGTGGTCTCGGTCCCTCTGGGAAATTACAACCACGGCGAGATTTTTCTGCCAGTTGGGTTCAGGTCGCGGAAGGCAGTGATGGGCGCAGAGTTGGGTAAGTCGACGACCGCAGAAAACGGCGTCGCCGGAACAGATGGAATGCTTGCTTGCAGGATCTCACGTCTCGCCCGGCAATCCCTCGCTCTCCTATTGAGCGGTCTGCTGGTCTTCCAGCCGATGCTTGCCAATGCCCAATCGGTCTCGGCGAGCAGCACGGCGGCGGCGTCCAATCAGCCGGGCGTCGGCACAGCGCCGAACGGCGTGCCGCTCATCGACATCGTCACGCCGAACAGCCAGGGCCTGTCGCATAACAAATACGACAATTTCAACGTCGGCACACCGGGCCTCATCCTCAACAACTTCAAGGGCGAGGTCGGCACCTCCAATCTCGGCGGCCTGACGCCGGGCAATCCCAATCTCAACACATCCGGTCCGGCCACGGTCATTCTCAATGAGGTCACCAGCGGCAACCGCTCGGCATTGAACGGGCCGACCGAAGTGTTCGGCGGGCGGGCCGACGTGATCATTGCTAACCCAAACGGTATCACCTGTGATGGCTGCGGCTTCATCAATACGCCGCATGCGACGCTGACCACAGGTGTTCCCGATATCGGCGTGGACGGCGCGCTGAAGGGATTCACGGTCAACGGCGGGGACGTCACCATCGGACCGAACGGCGGCAACTTCGCCGCCGGACCCGGCGCGGTGGATCTCTTCGACATCGTCTCGCGCGCAGTCACCGTCAACGGTCCGGTCTATGGCAAGGACCTTCGCATCACGGCCGGCCGTAATCAATTCGATTATGCCACCGGCAACGCCACGGCGCTTGCGGCGACCTCTGGCACGCCGGAATATGCGATCGACGGTTCGGCGCTTGGCGCCATGCAGGCCGGTCGCATCAAGATGGTCGTGACCGAGCGGGGCGCAGGTGTGCGCATGCGCGGCGACATGGCCGCCAATACGGGCGAGCTATCGCTGTCGGCTGACGGCAAGATTTCGCTCGGCAACGTCTCTGGCCAGCAGGGCGTTTCGATCTCCTCGAAGACGAAGGTGACGGCTTCCAAGGTCACGTCGAAGGCCAAAGTCACCGTTCAGGCGGACCAGGGCATCACCCTCGACACGGTCGCTGCCGATGACGACATCCTGCTTTCCAGCGGCAGCGGCTTATTGAGTGTCGGCGGCGAGGTGAACAGCGCCGCCAACGTTCAGATGACATCGACCGCCGGCATTGCGGCCGGCAGCGTCGTCGCCGGCGATGCGATCACTCTGTCCACCACCGCTGGCGACATTGCGGTCGCCGGCGTCGTCAAGGGTGCCGGTGCGCTCTCGATCACGGCGATGGCCGGTTCGATCTCGGCTGCTTCGCTGACCGGCGGCAATGATGTCTCGCTTTCCGCCGGCGCGGAGATCGACATATCGGGTGATGTGCTGGCGCAGGGCAACGTCACGGCATCAGGCGGTTCGATCTCGGCCGGTAGTGTCGTTTCCGGCCTCGATGCGGCCGCGACGAATGCCGCGGCGAACGGCAGCACGATTCTCGGTAGCGCCGGCGACATCCGTCTTGATGCCGGTAGCGGCGCGATCGATGTCGGTGGGCTCCTGTCGGCCGGCGACACGTCGGTCACCGCGGCCGCCTTGACGGCCGACTCTGTCACCGCGCACGGCGCCGTTGCCATCGATGCCGCCACGGACGTCAGCGGTCAGATCCTGAGCGCCGGCAACGTGTCGATCACCGGTGGTGCGATTTCGGCGGAGGCGATCGTTTCAGGTCTCGACTTCGCCGCCACCGCCGCTTCGCCGGGCGGCGCTGCCGTCCTCGGCCCGTCGGGCGATCTCACGCTGGATGCGGGCAACAGCGGCAGCGTCGATGTCGACACGCTCATTGCCGTGGGCGCTCTTCTCGTCGATGCCGGCCGTTTCCAGGCAGACAATATCAGCGGCCATGGAAGCGTCTCGATCAACGCCGATACGTCGATCAGCGGTCAGCTCCTTGCCGCGGGCGACGTTTCGATCACGGGTTCGGCCATAAGGGCCGGAGGCATCGCCTCTGGTGTCGATTTCGCCGCCACCGCACAATCGGCCAATGGCACGTTGGTGCTGCAGCAGGCGGGCGGCATGAACCTTGCCGCGACCAGCGGTTCGATCACCGTTTCCAACGCGCTGATGAGCAGCGGCAACCTTTCGGCCGATGCGAGCCAGAACATCGCCTATAACAAGCTCCAGAGCCTCAGCAGCGCCGATCTCGCCGCCTCCGGCCAGATCAGCTACGGAAATCCCACCAGCGCTGCCGGCAATCTGACCCTCACCACCACTACCATTGATCTCTCCAATGGCGGGGCCGGCAACATCGCCGCGGGCGGCACGCTGACGCTCAATGCCAATAGCGCCAACCTCAGCAACAACAGCATCACCCTCGGCGGCCTGACCCTCAATCTCTCCGGCACGGCCGATCTCACCGGCACCCGGATCAATGCCGTCACCAATGCCGGCGGTTCGGGTGACATCGCCATCAATGCCTCCGACCTCTCCACGTCGAACAGCACGGCGCTGCTCGCCGTCAGCGATCTGACGCTGTCGCTGTCGTCGCTGACCAATGCCGGGCTACTCGCCGCGGGCAACGATCTGACGCTCAATGTTTCTGGCAATTTCACCAACAGCGCCACGGGCCTCGCCTATGCCGGCAACGACGCCGACCTCTTCGTCGGCGGGGTGCTCACCAACAATCAAGGCGCCATCCTCGCCAACCACGACCTTCAGATCGCCGGAGCGGCGGCCGGGCTGAGAAACACGGGCGTCACCAATATTTCCGGTCTGATCCAGGCCGGAAACGACATCTCCATCCTGACCGGCAACCTGACCAACAAGCGGCTCGCCACGCCGCAATGGGCGACCGGGACGCTGGTTTCTTCAGGTGTCGTCAGCGGCTTCACGCTCAACCCCGTCGCCGCCGGCCTGCCTTTCGGCTATCTTGAGACCGCAGATCAGAACATGTTCCAGCTCTATGCCGGCGTCGATCCGGCCTTGTGGCAGGATTATGAGCCGCTGCTCTGGTCGCAGGCGACGCTCGCCGACGGCACGACCTATCATGCCTGGACATGGATATCAGGCAACGGACCGACGAAAGTCCAGCCGATCTTCGACTGGATCATGGACCGCGTGCCGAAGGACGCGAACGGCAATCCCGTTGTCGATCCCAACAATCCATCGCGTTATTTCATCGTCGATGAGGTCAACCACGGCGGCTCTGACACCAGCACCACCTACACATGGGATTGGTCGTCCCACCTCAGCCAGTCGGTCTACGAAGACCGACTGGTCGGCACGCTCAGCCCGGAAGCGACGATCCGGGCGAGCCGCAACCTTTCGATCGACGCCACGAATCTGACCAATTCCTACAGCTCGATCGAGGCCGGCGGCAACGCAACGCTGAAGGGCTCGACACTCAACAATACGGGCGTCACGCTCTTTCGCACGACGACGACAACCTGCAACGCCCAGGGCGCCTGCACGGCCTATGATGGCAATGGCAACGCCAATCCCTCGAAGAACATCGCCAACGGCTCGACGATCGTCAGCTCCGTCCAGGCGATCGGCGGCGTCTCGGCCAACATCAAGGCCGGTGGTGCGCTTTCCGTCGATTTCGGCAGCGTCAACAACACGTCCGCAGCCGGCTCGATGGCCGGCGGCGCCAGCGTGGCGGCGACGAGCAACCCCGGTGATCCGCTTTCGGCGCTCACCGGTCTGACGGCCGGCGGCGCGCTGTTCAGCGTCAACGCCGGCCTCGGCGGCGGCAACCCGCTTTCCGGCCTCGGTGACATTGCCGAACGCATTCGGCTCGACAGCGCAGCCCTTGAGGCCACCGCCAAACCGCAATCGGGCGGCGTCGGCGGGAACATACCCCATCAGATATTCCTGTTCGAAACCCGCGGCGACTTCCTCGATGTCAGCAAGTTCTACGGCTCCGGCTATTTCATGAACAAAATCGGCTACGTGCCGGAGACGACGGTTCCGTTTCTGGGCGATGCCTATTTCGAGAACCAGTTGATCGACACGCAGTTGCGGCAGCTTGTCGGCGAGGGGCTCGGCAGAAGCACCTTCATCGCCGGCAATGACGCCATCGAGCAGATGAAGACGCTGCTCGACAACGGCGTGGCCTATGCAAAGGCTCAAGGTCTTGCGGTCGGCCAGGGTCTGACGCCGGAACAGGCGGCTGCTCTCACCAAGTCGATTGTCCTCTATCAATGGCAGACCGTCGACGGCGTCCAGGTGCTCGCGCCGGTCGTCTATGTTGCCGCCGCCGACCGGCAGAAACTCAGCAGCGCCGGCGCCGCCATGGCAGGCGGCTCGGTCGATATGAATGTCGGCAATCTCGACAATTCCGGCCTGATCGCATCCAATGGCAGCCTGACTGTCTCCGGCAGTTCCATCCAGGGCAGCGGCACGTTCCTGTCGCGCGGCGATACGACGCTCAATGCCACCAACGGCATCACACTTGCCGCCCAGACGATGACGATCGGCGGCCAGAATGTCGCCAACACCAATGCCGGCGTGACGGCAGGCGGCAATCTGCAGCTTGCCGGCGGCAGCGGCGATCTGGCGCTGAAGGGCGTCAAGGTCAATGCCACAGGCGACGCCCAGCTCTCCGGCAAAAACGTGACGCTGGGTGCCGCCAAGGTCGAAAACGCAGGCCAGCAGAATGCCACCGGCAGCCAGGTCGCCAGCGGCAAGGCCCTGACGATCAAGGCAACCGACAACGTCAACGTCATCGGCAGCTCCGCCAAAGCGGGCACGACGCTCGATGTGACGGCCGACAAGGGTTCGGTGGCCGTGGTGTCGACAGATGTCGCCCGCAACAACCAGTCCGGCTACACTAGGACTCTTTCCACCGACCAGCAGCAATCGCAGCTATCCGCCGGCACGAATGCGACGATCAAATCGGGCGACGACATCCTGCTCTCCGGCTCCTCCGTCAAGGCCGGCGGCGATGTCGCGCTCAGCGCCGGCGACGATATCAACATCACCGCCGCCCAGGAGCAGTCCGCATCCACCTTCGGCAAGAAGTCCGCCTCGTCGATCACCCATGTCGGCTCGGAGATATCCGCTGGCGGCGACCTCTCGGTGACGGCGGGCAACGGCAGCGGCGATCACGACCTCAACATCGTCGGCAGCAAGCTTGCCGCCGACGGCAAACTCGCTCTCGATGCCGACGGCGACGTGACGATCGCCGAAGCCACTGACACCGCAACCCTTGACACCAGACTCAGCACCAAGGGCGGCTTCCTCGGCACGAGCGAGAAGACGACCACCCATCTGGAAACGACGACGGCCGTCGGCTCATCGATTAGCGGCGGCGCGGGCGTCGACATCTCTTCCGGCAAGGACACGGTTATCTCGGCCTCGAAGGTGATAGCCGGCGACGAGGACCATGACGCCGATCTGAACATCACCGCCACGGGCGACCTCGTCATCGCCTCCGGCAAGAACACCAGCGCCAAGGACGACAAGAGCTCGCGCAGCGGCTTCCTGTCCAAGGGGGCGTCCAGCTACAAGAGTTATGACGAGACGACGGTCGGCTCCGAACTCGGCGCATCCGGCAATATCAACCTGAATGCCGCCGGTGCTGTGGTGATCGCAGGCTCCAAGGCCGATGCGGATGGCTCGATTTCCATCGAGGGCGACAGCGTCTCTGTCATCGGTGCGGCCGAGCAGCACGAGCTTGAGATCACGCGCAAGAAATCCGGTCTCTTCGTTGGCTCCGGCGACGGCTTCATATCTCTCTGGGGCAAGGAACAGAAGAGCGGCAAACAAGCCTCCGAACTCAACGTCGCATCGGTGCTGTCAGCCGGAACGGATGTGACGCTCAAATCGCGCGAGACCGACGTCAACATCCTCGGTTCAAGCATTGATGCCAAGCAGGACCTTGTTCTCAATGCCGCCCGCGACGTCAATATTACACCGGGTGCGGAAACCGCTTCCGCTGAAGAGAAGGAAAAGCGCTCCGGCTTTGGCATCGCATTCAGTTCCGGCAATGGCGGCGCCTCAATTGGCATCGGCTATGGCAAGTCGGTCGATCAGACTGCGCAGTCTTCGGCGACCAATGCCGTCTCGACCCTCTCTGCCGGTCGTGATCTGACGATATCAGCCGGGCGAGACGCTAACCTCCAGGCCGCGCAAGTCTCGGCAGAACACGATGTTGCCATCTTGGCTGATCGGCATGTCAACCTGCTCTCGGCTCAGGACCAGACGAACTACGAGCACTTGCATGAGGAGTTCTTCGCCGGCATCACTCTGTCGGTTTCGTCCGGGCTTGTGAGTGCAGCCGAAAGCGTGCAATCGGCGGCAAGCGGGCTCGGTGACAACGCCGGCCTTTACGCCGCCGCGCCGACGGCACTTGCGGCGATCAACGCCTACAAGACGCTCGAGAGCATCTCGAAGGGGGACAGTAGTCTGGCTTCCGTGTCGCTGACGGCAGGCTTTAACTATCAAAAGTACGAAAATGCCGCTTCGAGTTCCTCTCCCGTCGTCACGTCGGTTCGGGCTGGCGGGGCAATAGCCATAGAGGCAACATCCGGCGATCTCACCGGCCACGGCGCGCAGATCGTGGCTGGCTACGATGCGAACGGCAAACCGACTGTCTCGGAGGATGCGAATGCCGGCAATGTCCTGCTGTCGGCAGGTCACAACATCGTGCTGGAAAGCGCACAGGCGACAAACGAGAGTTCGAGCAAAAGCTCGTCTGCAGGCGCCAGCATCGGCGTTGGCGCGGAAATCGGTGGCCCCAACGGCGGTGGGATTGGCCTGACTGGCAGCGCCAGTGCAGGCATGGGCAAAGTCGGCGAAACCGGCGTTACGCAACTGAACAGCCACGTCATGGGCTCCGGCGCCGTTGCGTTGAACTCGGGCAATGACACGACTCTTAAAGGTGCTGTCGTCTCAGGCAACACCGTCATCGCGAATGTGGGCGGCAACCTCAATATCGTCAGCCAGCAGGATACGTCGACCTATAGGGAAACGACGGCAGGGGCATCGATCGGGCTGTCACCCGCTGGCGCACTGTCCGGCGGCGCCAGCACTGGGAAGGTCAAGGGCGATTTCGCCAATGTCTCCGAACAGAGCGGCATCGTCGCTGGCAGCGGTGGTTATCATGTGGCTGCCGGCGGCACCGTCGATCTCAAAGGCGGTGTCATTGCCTCGACCGCGGATCCTCAGAACAACGAGTTGAGCGCCACGGCGCTGACCTATTCCAACATCGAGAACGCTTCGAGCGCCTCTACGTCAGGTTATGGTGTCGTCCTCAGCCCAAGCGGCATCCCGCTGCCGGCGGTCGATACGCCTGCGAAGCAGGAAGATCACGGCAAGGCGCTCGCGACCCTGTCGCCGGGCAAGCTGACGCTCAGCGACCAGAAGCAGGATCTCTCCGGCCTCAATACCGATCTTTCCAAGGCGAACTCGCAGGCCGATTTTTATGACATCGAAACGCTGAAGCGCCGGCAAGAAAGCGCCGCAGCCGTTTCGCAGCTTCTGAACATGGCGATCGGCGAGATCTCCCAGAAGCTCGGCTTTGCGGATGGAAGTCCCGAGAAGATTGCCTTGCATGCGGCGGCCGGCGCTCTCACTGCGGTGGTTTCCGGAGGCGATGTAGGCATCGGCGCTTTCGCTGGCGGCACGCAGGAACTGATCGGCGCGGTCATCGGCAAGGCGCTGATGGACAATCCGAATCTGACGCAGGAGGAGCGTAACGCGCTCAGCCAATGGGCGGCGGTTCTCGTCGGCGCCGCGATCGGCGGAAATCAAGGGGCCTCCACTGCGCTCGACGCGGAAACTTTCAACCGACAGCTTCACACTGAGGAAGCCAAGCTCATTGCCGCCAATGCCGTTCGCTATGCGGTCCAGCAAGGGTATTGCGCCAGTGTTGATACTTGCTCTGATGCTGCGATCAACGTTGCTGTCGGCGAACTGACCAGCCAAGCGCTCAAGCAGGTGGACATCTCGGCAGCAAACTTGCCGCAGAACGATGCAGCATCTGCCTTTCTCGACAGCATCGCGCCGAAACGTTCCATTTCCGGTCTCTGCACGGGCTGTAATCAGACCTATTTCCATGCAAGTGGTGATGTCTATCGCGATACGTCGATCAACTCGGAGACCTTTTCTCAAATCGTTGGGTTCTACGTTCTCGCATCTGCTGTGTACAACAGCGAGCATGTGACCCAGATCAGCATCGTTGACAGCCTCATACGGCAGACAGAGCTTATCAGTGGCATACGCAACGCAAATGCCAACGTCGATCAGACGATGCTGCCGTGGGAGATATTCAATGGCGTTTTCGCCGGAATAGGCGGTCCATTCGCTGTTAAGCAGAGAGTGGCCGAACGCGAGGCACTCGCCACTGAGACCGCCGGTACAACCAGGACACGGCTTATTGACGAATTGCTTGGAAAGGGCGTCAAGGTTGCCCCACAAAGTGTACTCGAGATACAAAGGGTAAATGGTAAGACGATTTGGCTCGAAACCGGCAGTTCAACTGCGGGTCTTCGTCATATCGTCGGCGAGCATGGTGCCGAATTTGCTCAGCGTGGCTTTTCCGAACTCGAAATTCCAAACGTCCTATTTGCTGCTCTTCAACAAAACAATGTCGTCGGCTATCAAGGGCGAGGAGCAGGGCGTCCGATCTATGAATTTGATTACCGTGGTCAGATTTACCGGCTGGCAATCACGGTTGGAAACAACGGGTTCATTGTCGGAGCGAATTTCAAATGACAACCAGTGAAGCTACTACTCTACTCCATAAGCGTCTGAAATTGATGGCCGAAGTCCAATGTTGGGCAATCTGGGACGTGGATACGCACGATAATATTGATCCCTCTACGCTGCCAATTTCACAGGCGCTTGCAGAGGCTATAAATCAATGGTCGGATTGGTTTGATTCAATTTACAAACTTGATCAGCCAAATTTTCAAATCGACATTTCCTTTTCCTCAAAGCAAGAGGAGGATCAATTCTATGATGAAGGCTGGCGCTTGTTGAGTCGACTAAAAAACGAGATGCCGTCCGTGGAATGGTGGTACAGGGATCATCGGCTCGACGCCATTCGCCAAGACCGCCCAAGCGGCTAGGAGTTAAAAGTTGTTGAGGAACGCTCCCGAGTTCGAATCCAAAAAAATGGACTGATCGAACCACTTTTTGGATCGATACCGTACGCCCGTCATCGCGTTCGGTGTTGCAGCAGCGTGTGTCGCTTCAATCGCGAACGTTGTGCTCAGGATAAGAGCCAATTCTGCAATTGTGGAACTGTAAGAACCATTCTGGGGGACTGAATGCGATATCACAAGCTTGAGGGTGCTACACTCGTCAATCACTTCACGCTGCACCACGCGAGCGCGAAGAACGATGGCAGGCCGTTCATTTCAACCTGTGTCCCGCAGACGGTCCACTTGGATCTCGACTGCATCGAAATCACTCATGCCGCCGAATGGCAGGATAAGGATTTCGTCGAGAAGACTCCGGAGACGCCCAACTTCAAGCTCGCGACCACGCTGAATGCCCGCGGCACGACCATCGACACGATTACCGTTTTCCGAGTGCCCGAGGGGGAGGTCGGGCGGTTCCAAGAAATCGAGATCCAAATCAAGCCACTGCGAAAAGGCATCGTTGGTGGCAAGACTCAGGCGTCCTCCATGGATGGCGTAAAGTTCTCGGGCATCTCCTCGACGACCGTTCCCGAGGAGGGATTGATGGACGGCGAACCGGGCAAGATATTTTACCGCGATCCCGAGGATGACTGGTGGGACAAGAAGTCGGAGCCATATCTGCAGCTCGAAGCGTACATTGATGAAGATGAATTCAATTCGCTCCTGCAGAGGCTGTCGGTCACCTCGGCACCCATTGCAAATGGAAGGCTGCAGATCACAGCCGAGCTTTTCGAAAACGAAGTCGATGCGACGCTATCGGAACCGTGGCACCCTAAACAGTACGGCCTGCTGATGAAGGGTGAGAAGACTCTGTATGCCTGGACAAGAGCGCGGGCGGACAGGATACAGATTGACTATCGGCCGGTGGCCGTTCCCCGCTCACCTACAGCAACGATCGATGAGGATGGGGAGTATCAGCCGCCAACCCCATTCGAGCCAGTGTCGGCTGCGGCGGTCAAAAAGATCGAAAAACATCTAAAAAACATCGCCATGACCGTAGGAATTGGTCTCGCGGCTATCTTCCTCGTTCTCATTTCAAGGTAACGCTATGAAACAGAAACTGTCATCCGGTGCTCAGAAGGTCGCAGCAGCGGCCAAGGCTCGCCCTGCTGAGACGCGTTGGTCGCTGATTGGAGCGGTGGTCGGAGTTTTTCTCGGCCTGCTTATCGGGGGCGTCGGGGTAGCCGCGATGGGCGGCGCTGAAGTGAGGGAGCCGCTCCTGCAGATTGGGTTGCAGCTATCTCATTTCCAGCCCGGCATCGGCGCACATCCGCTCCGGATTCTGCCTGTGAAATCGGTCGAAGGCATCGATCCTGAACGTCTCACCGACCTGATCCTGGCGCATAAGGGAGGGCACGACCGCTTCGACGCCTTGTATCCGAAAGTGCAGGAAGACATGCATGCCATGGCCGAAAAGTACCAGCAGTCGATCGATGCCGCCGTGCTTCCTCTCGACGTGATGCCGGACAGAATTGAGCTTGCTCTCGCGTTGCTGAAGGCCAACCCGCCGAAAGGCGAGCAAAGGCTGTATGAGGTCAAATGGGATGGTTACCGTCTGGCGATCCACAAGTCCGGCGATGACGTTCGCCTGATAACCAGAGGCGGCCACGACTGGAAGCATCGTTTCCCGACCATCGTCGCTGCGGCTGCGACCCTCCGGTTGGAACCGCGGGTTTGAGTCAAGATTTTCTGCCACATCGCGCTTCGTTAGGCGAAAGTCGATCGTCGTTCCACGACCAGGATGCTTCTCCGCATATTGCGAGGAGGCAAGCGTTGGAACTACCGGGCGTCCGGCATCTATCTCGCGCAGCGGCTCGGATTCCCGCAATAAGGTTGCAACTGCCACCAAAATGCCGGCGTATGCGCTCAGCGCGTCACAACACTAGAGGCTCGTCGTTCCCACGACGACGTCACCCAGGAAGATGACGCGATAGTGTCGGGCGCGGACTGGTGTTTTCTCTGTCAACAAAAGACAACAGCGCCTCGAGAAGATTTGCCAGGCCATATATGTCGCCAATCGCGTAGGTTTTCATGCAAATGGTTCCTGAAGTCAAATGACGACGTCGGTAGCAAGGAGAGCTTTCTAGGCTATCAAAGGATTCCCGACAATGTGAAATCTTCTTGTTATCATCTAGTTGGAAGCAAGGCTTCGTGTTCTCATTGCTTTTCCAAATCCCGCTCGATCTCGATCTGCCTCTCGACATGATGGTACTGCTCGTTGGCCCAGGCCGCGAGGGACCTGACTGGATGACCGAACCAGGTCTTCAGTGGCGCTAGATAGATTTCCAAAAGAGGTACGATTGACCCAGACCACGAACTCGGTCGCATCCGTTTGGCAAGAGCCTCTCTAAACGCGCTGTTGTCACCATATCGTGACGCGATGATCTCCAAGTCCGGATGCCATCTCGTTGCCGCTTCGTCCTCCAGGATCGGATAGAAGTCGACAAGGAGCGGGGGCCTGCCGGCGTCACCGTCGGCCCATTCGTAAATCGGTTCCACGGGCACGCCGAAGAGGGGGCCGGCCATGAAGTCGCTGCTTTGATCGAAACGTTCGGAGGAAGGGCCGATCAGACGCTTGAGGCGGTTCCGCTCGATCGGCGTTGCGGAGCCGTAGAGCTGCGTCACTTGAGACCAGACGGTGAGCGGCGCATGCTCGCGCAAAAGCGCGACCACGTTTCGCACCGCATCATCGAGCGCGCTGAAGATGTCGTAGTCGTCGCTTTCGACCATGCGTCCAACGAGTTCCGCGAGGCCGCTTGCCAGCTCGCCGTCAGAAGCGATCAAGCCTTGGATCTTCTGCACCAGATCGTCGACGATGTGAGCATCGCGCCGGCCCTTCGTCGCGGGGCCGATTACATTGGAATTAGTCAGCAGCTTTCCCATCACTGCCGCATGCTCCGGAGAGGGTTGCGACCCGTGCCGATACATCATGCTGATTTCCAGCGCGGCCCAAGCGCCGTCGCCGCCGTGTTCAGCAAGCTCGAAAAGGAGTTCGGCAACGTCCGCGATATCGAGCCTGTCGAAGCCGCGGCCATAGGAAAGAAATACGCATTGGGCGGGATCGACGCTCCCGGATCGAACGTCGGCGATCAGAGCCCGCAAGCGACGTTCGTCCATCGCGAGGGCGGAGTACAGATCGACCCTGTATTTCTCCGGCACACGATCCTTTGCTTCGTCGAAACATGTGTCGGCAAGATCGTGTTCGTTGAGATCAATCCCTCGCAACACACCCCTGAGCATGGGAAAGCCTTTGCCGGTCTCCTCGACGATCTTCAAAACGGCTTCGAACAAACCTTTCCGATCCTCGACTTTTGAGCCAAGTTCTTCAGCGAAAGGATGAACGGATTTAAGGTCGAGAGGTGTTATGCGTACGACGGCCTCGACAACCTGATCCGGGCGGCTTGCTATTTCGACAGCGACAGCTCGTGCCTGGCGCTCCGAGTAGTCGAAGTCCCTGTCCACCGCATAGTCCGCGTCCGGATCTCGGATGTCGGTTCGCCAGAACTTCGTGAACAATATCGCCCTGTCGATAGGCTCAGAAGGGAACAGTTGGGTGTAAAGCTCGCGCACGAACGAGCCCTGTTCGATGGGAGCGTTCTTCCTGTCGAAATAAAGCCAGTCGCCAACGCCTTCCAACGCTTCGGGCCATCCCCGTTTCTCCCTGGCGATTTCGAGCAGGCACGCGGCGTATTCCTGGTGAATGCCCGTGCTCAGCAGAAGGCGGGCCGCTCCGGCAAGGATCCTTTCCGATCGTTCCGCCAGCTCGGAGTGCCTTCGACGAATCTCTACCAGGCGTTCGATGCCCTCGCGGTAGAAGTCGTTGACCTCCCCGTACGTCTTCGGCGACCAGTCCTTTAGACGAGGTCCCGATCCAATCTGGCCGGTGTCGCCGAATCTGATGAAATTCCTGCTGAAGACACGAGCAAGCGCGTCGACGCATATCAATCGGGTTGCCTCGTCGTCGCGCTCCAAACCTTCGTCGAGGATGCCGAAGCGCTGGGAAGGAGAGGCCTCGGTTCCACTGAGCTGGAGTTGGAAGAGCTGCTGGAAGACTTCGCCGGCGCTGTTTCCTAAACCATCTTTCTGGCTCGCAGCCAGCCGCATCAGAAGCCGAGCTGCGATTCCGAAAGACCGAGATCGAAATACCAGCTTGGACAAGGCGGCCACGAGATGGCTGCAAGCGGACTGGTCGATCTGCGGAAGTCTTTCGTCGTTCTTCAACAGCCGGTGCCAAAGGGCGTCTGCGACGAGATCGGGAACGATATGAACAAGGGCGTCCAACAGCGCCATGGCTCGGGAACTGACGAAGTTATCCAGGGTAGCGAACTGTTCGTCCGTCGTTAGAAACCGAGTGGCGGCTTCGATGACGACCTGCATGTTGTCGAGATATTTCCATCGACGAAGCAACGACAAGACCAGCTCGTCGGATGCGGTGGACAGAAAGTGTTGAAGCAGCGATGGGCGGATGACTTTTAGGCGGCGCGACGCCATGTTCACCGCGATGGGAACTGGCTGGGCGGAAAAGGCGCCGGCATAAAGACCGACGAGGTCGTGCTGACGGGCCTTTGCAAGATGCTCGTACATCTCGTCGCCCGACATCCTGCCTAGCGTTGTCGCCACCTCGTCCATCGGCGAACCGCCAGAGCCGCCTTCGATCAGGACGCGTTCAAAAACCGACAGCGATTGCAGAGCTCGGAGTTCCGCGTCGCCCGTGATCGAAGTTCCCTGCAAGATTCGATCCACGACGTCGTCTGCGCTCTCGAAATCCGACGGGCTGAGCGATGGGTTACCCGCAGCAAGAACCGCGAACCGCGGAAAGCCTCCGCACATCTGGCGCAGCCGTTCGATGGAAACGGCGTCGATCGATGAATTTTTCGCACGGACGATAGCTTCGACGAGGTCGCCTCCGCTAGGGGACAGCGCGACGTGCAGAACGGTGTCGCCCTCAAGAGGCCGGTCGTCCGTGTCGAGTGTTACGACGCGAAGGGCGCTGCCTGCAGATGATGCTATCTCCGCTAACTTCATGGCCGCATCTCTTGGACACTCGTCGACGATCAGGAGTGTCGGAAGTCCTCTCTCGGCAAGGCGCGTTGCGGTCGGCAGCACAGTTGCTGAAACGACGCGGTAGTCGGCGAATACCGCGCTGTTCCGAAAGATGGCGTCTAGTTGCGAAGACGACGCCTTCAGCGACTGGTGGACAAACCTGCTCTTGCCCAGTCCGGACGCTCCGACGATCCGGACGAGACTTCCGGCAGTAGCGACGTGCTCGAGTATTCGCCGCCAGGCAACGTCCGACGTTGTGCGATTATCGGCGTTCTCACGGTCGCGGGCCACCTCGCTTCCAATTGCGTATCTCTTGTCAGGGTCCGGCGCGTAGGAATTTCGTACAAAGTCGTCGAGCATCCCCCACGACTCGATAGTTCGATAACCCGCGAGAGACTGAAGATGAGCCTGCTCCGCCAGCCATATGGCCACGGCGGGGTGGCGTTCCGACCAGGCTGCGATTTCGTTCGCCCCGTAGATTTTGATGGCCTTCAGAACGTCGGGGTCCCCGCCCGCCTCCCTGATGCCGTCCTCAATCGCTTTGATGCATTCCTTCTGCTTGTCGCCCGTGATCGCCTCGGATGTGAAGCCAAGATAGCTGCCGCCCTCGGCAGTCAGCGAGGTAAGGGCGGGCGTCAGCACCCGTGTCGCGTTTTTCGCCTGGGTGGACTTCACCCAACATTCCTTTTTCCATGCCGCCTTGCCCATCTTGGTCGCCTTAGCCTGAAAGACGTTGATGCGACTAGGAAGGTAGTGGGTCGACTCCCTTCCGCCTTCCCAACGAATGCTCCCATCCTCGCCGCCGTCGGCGACCGTAATTTGCAGGGGGACGGAGATGTTCCCCAGCTCCAGTTCTGAAGCTAAGGCTTCGGCATGAAGGAGCCGCCGGAGCAAGCCAACGAGCTGCAGACTGCTGAGCGATTGAATTTGTGCAGGGTCTACATCGAACATCGGCGACTCGCGTCAAAATGGAAATCGAACGACGTGTAGCAGATGTGCGTGACCCCAACGACGTGCTCCTCGAACTTAAAAAGCATTGGAAGGAAGATGGTCGGGTTGACAGCGCGGGTAAACGGAACAAATAAAGAACATCATATGAGCGATGGACGCCGGCATGTTGGAAATGACAGAGAAACGACAGAAGAGGACCGCGTTCGGTTCCTGGTGGAGCACGCTTCCTCTCGAACTTCGAGAAGGACAAGACATCGACTTCGCGCGGCGGTGTTTCCGGGCAGGGCACGACACGGGAGCCACACCTCCGAAAAAGGAGTTCACATTCAGAACCGGAAAGTACCTCGTTTCGGTATGGGCTGCCGATCTGGCCGACGCGCGGAAAGCCGCGCAGATCGAACTCGACTTTCGGGTAGCAAACGGCGGGGGAGTCCCACCTCGCGCAGGCTGGCGTCTTTCCTTGAGCAAGAGCGATGCCTGAGATCCATCCTTTCAAGCGGCTGAGGTCCTGGACGTTGCGGACGGCGCAAGATCAAGGCCAGATCCTCGTGGTCCGGTGCGACTACTGCCGGGTAACCTATAGATATCTGCCCGTCGATCTCCTGGAGCTCTGCGGCGACCTTACTCTCGACAAGGTCCTAGACCGCTTCCGGTGCAACCGCTGCGGCAAGAAACACTACCTCAACCTCAAACTTCATTTTCCTCACGGAAGCGAATATGGCTCGCTGCCGGTGCGTCGGCTAAAGGAAGTACGCACAGTCGCCGTGCCAATCTGGTCCGAAGACGTCCTCCGATAGATGCATGTCCACTCAAGCACCGGCGTCAATGCCCGAGGCGGAACCTGGACTTCGACAGCCCAGGCTTACTTCTTGGGTCGCCGAGATCTCGCGACGTCGTCGACCTGGATTTGTGACAACTCCGTTGCGATAATTTTGAAAATCTCCGAGCTGTCCCCATCCGTAAGGAGCACATGTCCAATGCGAATTCGTGTTCCCCAATCCTGAAGGTAGTCCTCGGTCTCACGGGAACCTGATTCAACAAGGTCTTCAACCAGCGATGGTCCGGGCAGGTTTGGTGATCAAGACTGGCAAAAAGGGGAGAGGAGGAAAACCTTTCCTGAAGGCGAAGTACCCTGGGCTTCATGCGCTTCGACATTTTTTTGCCAGTTGGCTCATCAACAGGAAGGAGGACGGCGGACTTGGGCTTTTGCCGAAGATGGTCCAGGAAAGAATGGGGCATTCTTCTATAACCATGACGATGGACACTTACGGCCACCTCTTCCCCCGCCACGATGACGGGACGGAGTTGGCGGAAGCCGCACGAGCACTTTTGCAGTAAGTGCAACATAGCCGCGACAAGGCGGTAGAAATCTCCTTTGAATCAACGCTTTTACAAGGACTGTAAATCCTCTTTTGCCGCCATCTTAGATGGATCCAAACGGTGATGTCAGGTTAACTGGGACAAGTGCGCAGTTGGCAGGCTCGGAGTGCTCACGCGGCAATTCCGGCCATGCTCTTCCAATGTGCGATCGCCCCGAGGCGATGCAGGTGGACGGCGATGGCTGTTTTTCTCAGGTGGGTCGGGACGAAGAGATTTCGGACTGCGGAGAAGACGCTGACGAAACGTTGCAACGCACCTGGCGAGCGGAACCGCTGCATTACCCGCTCGCGTTTCCGCAGTGGAAGGTGCGAGTTTTCGGCACGGTTGTTCGAGCCCTTGTGCGATCGATGCTCGACCGTCGGCATGATCTGACGACGTGCCGCGCCGTATGAGCGAAGCTTGTCGGTGACGATGCGCTTGGGCAGGCATCCCTGCTTCTTCATCAGCCGGATCAGAAGGCGCTTCGCCGCCTAATGGCTGTTTCGATCTCTTTTCGGGCAACTTGCTGCGTGAAATCGTGCAATAATCTGTCGCAAAAGCCAAAATTTAATTGGACTTTTGCAACGCTGGCAACGAACCATAGACCAACTCGCCAAAGGCGGGCCACAAGAAATAGGAGGGAGAAGCATGGCAGCAATTCGTTACATCGTGAACGATGTGGGCGAGGCCGTTTCGTTTTATACGACGCATTTGGGCTTCGCTCTTGAACAGCAATTTGGCCCGGCCATGGCTATTCTGACCCGCGAAGACCTGACGCTATGGGTTGCCGGTCCTCTGGCATCTGCTTATAGAGCAATGCCCGATGGACGCCAGCCTGCGCCGGGAGGCTGGAACCGGATCGTCTTGGAGGTCCGGAGCGATCTTGCAGCGCTTGTCTCTGCCCTTCGCGAAAAAGAAGTTCGGTTCCGCAACGATATCGTTGAAGGACCAGGTGGTCGGCAAATCCTTTGTGAAGACCCATCTGGAAACGCAATAGAGCTGTTTGAGGCTAAGCAGGCCTGATTGGCGGCAGCTCGCTTACCTATGAAATTCCCGGCTTTTGCAGAAGCGCTGCCCCAACCGTCAGAGCTGCCGCCAGCGCGATTGACGTGACGTAACCCATTGATAGGAGCCGCTTGCGTCCTTGATGACACCGCCGGGGGTATGGCATCCTTCGCAGCAAGAGATCGGCACCATTGGATACGTGGATCGTCGATGCGATCGACTGCGAACTCATTCCGAGGTGATGTCAGGTTAACTGCGGCTGAAAGATTTGCGGGTATGTCGCCGTCATGAGCCACAATTCTGTCAGCTATAAGCGCCATCGTTTCCCATCAATCGTGATCGCCCACGCGGTCTGGCTGTATTTCCGATTTCCATTGAGCCTGCGCCTGGTCGAAGAGATGCTGCTGGAGCGCGGCATCGTCGTTTCCTATGAAACGATCCGCTGTTGGGCGAAGAAGTTCGGTCCGATCTACGCCGGCCGGTTACGTCGGAAGGTGCCCAGCGCAAGTGACATCTGGTATCTGGACGAGGTGGTCGTGACGATCGGTGGGAAGGGTGTTGTCACGTCATTTCACGAAGGGCAGACGAAGCGTTTTCCCATTAAATTCAGGTAGCTGCGGCGGTCACAGCCTTCCACTGCGCCATTGAGTGGATGCGATGAATGTGGGTGGCCAGAGCTGAGCGTTTCTGATGTGGCGGCACGAAGAGATTTCTGACGGCTGAAAACACGGAAGTAAATCGTTGCAGGCTGCCAGCAGATCGGAAGCCCTGCATCACCCGTTCTCGTTTTCGCAATGGCGGATGGGAATTCTCTGCACGATTGTTGAGGCCCTTGTGCGATCGGTGTTCGATGGACGGCATCACATCCCGTTTGGCTGCGCAGTACGAGCGCAGTTTGTCGGTGACGATGCGCTTCGGCATCAGGCCCTGCTTCTTCAACAGCCTGAGCAACAATCGCTTGGCCGCCTCGGTATCGCGGCGGCTCTGAACGATCTCGTCGAGGACATAACCGTCTTGATCGACGGCTCGCCAGAGCCAATGTTTCCGGCCGCCGATGGAAATCACAACTTCATCCAGGTGCCAGACATCGTTTCGGGACGGCATCTTTCTGCGCAGTCGCTTCGCGTAGGCCGCGCCGAACTTGCGGCTCCAGCGCCGGATTGTTTCGTAGGACACGAGGATGCCGCGCTCCAGCAGCATTTCTTCCACCAGCCGCAGGCTTAATGCGGGTTTCGGTAATTCGCGGACAGGGATTCCATTAAATCGCGGACAGCGATTTCACTAAATGCGGGACAGCATTTCCGCTAATTCCCGGACAGGTATTCCGGTAAATCCCGGACAGTCTTTCGGCGATAAAGAGATCGACTTTCGCACGCGCCGTTTTGTCATTCTGGACCTCGATTTGAACGAGGGGCTCATGAATGGCGAGACGGAAGCAGGCGAGACTTACTGACGTGAAGGACATTCGATCGATATTGCGACTGACGCACGAACAGGGGCTTTCGGTTCGTGCGATATCGGAACGGCTGAAGATCAGCAAAACGACCATTTCGACCTATCTGCTGCGGGCAGGTGAGGCCGGGCTGACGGGCTGGCCGTTGCCGGCTGGGCTGGACGATGATGGCATTCTACAGCGCCGCCTGTTCCATCGTCGCGGCCGCCCGCCTCAGGACATGCACGAGCCCGACTGGCGCAAGATCGCCAGCGAACTGAAGCGGAAGGGCGTGACGCTGACGCTGTTGTGGCAGGAATATCGCGAACGACACCCCAACGGTTACGGATACACGTGGTTCTGCGAGCGGTTCGCCGCTTTCGAACAGCGCGCCAGCGCCACCTTCCGCAATCGCCACACTGCCGGCGCGGCGATGCAGACCGACTACGCCGGCCAAACCGTCCCAGTGATCGATCCGGTGACGGGCGAGATCCGGCTGGCGCAGATCTTCGTCGCGGTTCTGCCAGCCTCCTTGTACACCTTCGCCTATGCAAGCTTCACTCAACGGTTGCCGGACTGGATCGAGGGTCAGCAACGGGCGCTGAGTTTCTTCGGTGGCGTGACGAAAGCGGTCGTCTGCGACAACCTCAAGGCCGGCGTTGCCAAGCCCTTGTGGTTCGAGCCGACCATCAACGCCACTTTTGCGGCATTCGCCGAGCACTACGACACGACGATCCTGCCGACCCGTCCGAAACGGCCGAAGGACAAGGCCAAGGTCGAAGGCAGCGTTCTCATCGTCGAGCGCTGGATCCTGGCACGGCTGAGAAACGACCGTTTCTTCAGCCTTGTCGATCTCAACGTGCGGATCAGCCAGCTTCTCGACGATCTCAATAGCCGGCCGATGCGCCGGGTTGGCAAATCCCGGCGGCAGCTCTTCGATGAGATCGAACGCGAAGCGCTTGCACTGTTCTGTTAACGAAGCGCTGGCTGCGCCGCCAAGTCGGCAAATAAACACACGGTAAACAATCGCGTCTTTACAACTAACATGTTAGTCTGCTATGCCTGACCCATCAGTAGGAGAAAATGACGTTGACGCAGAAATTCGGGCTTTCGGTCGCTCTTGCCACGCCGTTCGACGAGAATGGCGGGATTGCGATCGATGCGATGATCGCGCAGGCGCGGCGATGCCTGGCCGCCGGATGCTCCAGCGTGACGCTGTTCGGGACGACAGGCGAGGGGTCCTCCATCGGAAGCCTAGAACGCGAGCGCGTCCTTTCAGCCTTCCTCGATGCCGGGATCGCGGCAAAGACCATCGTCGTCGGCGTGCTGGTCGATGCCGCCGAGGATGCGGCCATCCAGGCCGCCCATGCTCTTTCCAAGGGAGCCCGCAACATCCTTCTCGCCCCGCCGTCCTATTTCAAGAACGTCAGCGACGACGGCGTCTTCCAGTGGTTCTCGGCCGTCTTCACCATACTGGGCGAAAAGGCGCGAGACATCATCGTCTACAATCTTCCTTCGGTCACTATGGTGCCCTTAAGCGTATCGCTGATCGGCCGGCTGCGGACCGCCTTTCCCCATATCGTCACGGGCGTCAAGGATTCCTCCGGCGACTGGCCTTACACGGAAGTGCTTCTCAAAGCGCATCGCGACCTCATCATTCTGATAGGCGACGAACGCCACCTCGCCAGAGGCGTTCGGCTCGGCGGCCAAGGTGCGATCTCCGGCATGGCGAATTTCCTGCCCCGCGAAGTCAGGCTGATGGCCGAGGAAGGCAAGGACGACCCCCGCGTTGAGGATTTCGTGCCCGAATTGCTGAAATATTCCGTCATCGCGGCCGTGAAGGCGATGGTCGCGCGCGTGACCTCGGAGGAGATCTGGCTTACGGTTCGCCCGCCGCTCGTTTCAATATCCGGCGAAGGACAGGCGCAGCTCGCTCTTGCTTTCGATACTCTTTTCCGCTCGAAAGCGGCGTAGGTCAGAGATGTTTCTGGAGGAGGCGATGGACGGAACCGAGGAGCAACCGACACTGCGGGAAAAGGCGTATGCGAGCTTCACGCGCCACCTTCTCGCGCGTGACGTGCGTCCCGGGCAGTTCGTTTCCCAGCGCCGCCTCGTGGAGCTGACGGGACTGCCGCTCGGCGCCATCCGCGAGCTCATTCCGAGGCTCGAAGCCGAGGGCCTGATCAAGACCGTGCCGCAGCGGGGGCTGCAGATTGCGCATATCGATCTCAACCTCATTCGCGAGGCCTTCCAGCTGCGCGTGTTCCTAGAAAAGGAAGCCGTGGCGCTTTTCACCCGGTCCGCCTCGGACGAGACGATCGCCGGGCTTCTGAAGCAGCATCGGGATATCGCCGACGCCATTCGCAGCGGCGACGGGTCGCACGAACTGGAATTGCGCGCGCAAGCCGTCGACTGGGGCATGCACGACGCCTTCATCGATGCGCTTGGAAATACCATCATTTCGAATGCCTACCGCGTGAACTCGATCAAGATGCGCCTGATCAGTCAGGATCGTTTCCGCATCGAGGGTCACGTCGGGCCTGTCATGGGCGAGCACCTGAAGGTCCTCGAGGCGATCGAGCGGCGATCGGTGGAGGACGCCGTCAACAGCCTTGTCACACATATCAATCACGCAAGGGATCGTGCGCTGGGAATTTAATCGGGAATAAGCAGCCGGAGGTGAGGAGATCGCCGGCAAAAGGAGGAGGAGTCACATGCCATCATTCTTCAATCCGACGAGGCGAGGCTTCCTGGCGGGTACGGCCGCGCTTGGGGCCGGCAGCATGCTCGGCATGCGCCCTGCATCCGCCGCCGTCGACTGGAAGCGCTTCACCGGCACCACGCTGGAAGTGAACCTGGTCAAGAGCCCGCGCAGCGAAATACTTCTGAAGTACCTGTCCGAATTCGAGGCGCTGACCGGCATCAAGGTCAATGCCGAAGCGACACCCGAACAGCAGCAGCGCCAGAAGACGACCATCGAGCTGAGTTCGGGAAAACCGAGCTTCGACGTCGTGCACATGAGCTACCATGTCCAGAAACGGCAGTTCGAAAAGGGTGGCTGGCTTGCCGATATCAGCGGCTTCCTCAAGGACCCCTCCCTGACCGCCCCGTCTTTGGCGGAAAGCGACTTCGCCGAAGCTGGCCTCGCCTTCGCCAAGGACGCCGGCGGCGTCCTGCGCTCTCTGCCCTTCTCGGTCGATTACTGGATCATCTACTGGAACAAGGCGCTGTTCGAGAAGAAGGGGCTTGCCTACCCCTCGACCTTCGAGGAACTGGCAAGTGCTGCCGAGGCGCTCACCGATGCCTCGACCAACACCTACGGCTTCGTCGCCCGTGGCCTGAAGAACGCCAATACGCCGGTCTGGACGACGCTGCTGCTCGGCTATGGTTCGAGCCCGCTCGGCCCCGACGGCAAGCTGCGCACGACATCGGAAGATGCGGTGGATGCTGCCAAGCTTTACCAGAAGCTGATGACCAAGACCGCCCCTCCCGGGGTTTCCGGTTTCAACTGGGCCGAGGCGCAGTCGGCCTTCCTGCAGGGCAAGATCGGCATGTGGATGGATGGCGTCGGCTTTGCACCGCCAATCGAGAACCCGGAAAAGTCGCGCGTCGTCGGCCAGGTCGGCTACGGTATCATGCCGAAAGGCCCGAAGGCGCAAGCCGCCGGCACCTTCGGCGACGGGCTTGGCGTCGTCGCGGCCAGCCAGAAGAAGGAAGCCGCCTACCTCTTCTGCCAATGGGCGATTTCGCATGAAATGGGTGCACGCCTGCTGCAGGCCGGCGCCGGCGTTCCGTTCCGCCAGTCGATCCTCGAAGATGCGAAAGTCCGTGAGGGCGTCAAGATGCCGGCCACATGGCTGGATGCCGTCGTCGGTTCCGGCAAGATCTCTCAGCTCGCGCTGCCGGTAATCATTCCGGTCACCGAGTTCCGCGACATCTATGGCGTCGGCCTCACCAACATGATCGGCGGCGCCGATCCTGCGGCCGAGCTGAAGTCGGCAACGGCCCAGTTCGAACCCGTCCTGGCGAAAAGCGAGGGATAATGGCTTCGGCGGGCATCGAAACGGCCGCCATGGCCAGGGCCTCGAAAACGGGGAGCAAACCGGGCCGGTTTGCTCCCAACTACTGGCCCTTCGTCATCCCGGCGCTGATCGTCATATCAGCCGTCATCGTTTTTCCATGGGTGTTTACGGTGTGGATGAGCGTCAACAGTTGGACGCTCGGGCAGTCGCAGACCTTTGCGGGGCTGGACAATTACATCCGTCTCGCCGGCGACATGCGCTTCTGGGAGTCGCTCTGGCATACGGTGCTCTATACGACGCTCTCCGTGGTGGTTCCTCTGTTCCTGGGAACGCTCGCGGCGCTGATCTTCGATGCCCAATTTCCGCTGCGCGGACTTCTGCGCGGCATATTCGTGATGCCGATGATGGCGACCCCGGTCGCTATCGCGCTCGTCTGGACGATGATGTTCCATCCGCAGCTCGGCGTCCTCAACTATCTCCTCTCCTTCGCAGGCATCGGACCGCAGGAGTGGATCTACAATCAGAGCAGCGTCATTCCCTCGCTGGTGCTGGTCGAAAGCTGGCAGTGGACGCCGCTCGTCATGCTGATCGTGCTCGGCGGCCTGGCGGCCGTCCCGCGCGAGCCCTATGAAAGTGCCGAGATCGACGGCGCCAATGTCTGGCAGAAATTCCGTTACCTCACACTGCCAATGATCGCGCCGTTCCTGATGATCGCGGTGATCATCCGCAGCATCGATGCCGTGAAGAGCTTCGACATTATCTATGCCATGACCCAGGGCGGCCCGGGCACCGCATCGGAAACGATCAACATCTATCTCTACAACACGGCCTTCGCCTATTACGACATCGGCTACGGCTCGGCCATGGCGGTCGTCTTCTTCCTCCTCATCGTCCTGCTCTCCTTCGTCCTTATGATGGTCCGGCAGCGCGTGAACTGGTCCGACGGGGAGGCACGCTGATGAAGCGCAAGACGCTCGACCGCATCGGATTGCTGTTCGTCGCCCTGGTGATGATCTCGCCGGTCGTCCTGTTTTTCCTCTGGATGATCTCGCTGTCGCTGAAATATGAAATCGACAACGGCGCCTATCCGCCGATCTTCATCCCGGAGCGTTTCGCCTGGTCGAACTATGTGAAGGTCTTCGAGGAGAACAACTTCTTCCTCTACCTCTGGAATTCGGTGCTGGTGACCGGTGCGGCCACGCTTCTGGCGCTGCTGATCGGCGTCCCCGCCGGATACGGCATTGCGCGCCTCAAGGCGGAGAAATCGGCGATGGTCATCATGATCGCGCGCATGACGCCCGGTCTTTCTTTCCTGATCCCGCTCTTCCTGCTGTTCCAGTGGCTGAACCTCTTAGGCACGCTCATGCCGCAGATCATCATCCATCTCGTCGTCACCGTGCCGATCGTCGTGTGGATCATGATCGGCTATTTCGAGACGACGCCGATGGAGTTGGAAGAGGCGGCAAGCATCGACGGCGCAACGCCCTGGCAGGTCTTCCGCATGGTCGCCCTGCCGATCGCAAAGCCCGGCATCGTCGTCGCCTTCATCCTGTCGGTCATCTTTTCCTGGAACAACTTCGTCTTCGGCATCGTGCTCGCCAGCCGGGAGACGCGCACGCTTCCGGTCGCGGTCTACAACATGCTTTCCTTCGAACAGGTGAGCTGGGGACCGCTTGCCGCGGCGGCGTTGATCGTCACCTTGCCGGTGCTGATATTGACGGTGTTTGCGCAACGGCAGATCGTGGCGGGCCTGACGGCCGGAGCCGTCAAGTAAGCAGGTGAGACAGAGATTCTGATGGCTTCTTCCGCCTTTGATCCGCCTTCCGGCCCGCCGCGCCGCGTCCTCTGTGTCGGCGCGGCGGTTCTGGACACCCTGTTTCGCGTGCGTTCGCTGCCGACCGGCCAGGGCAAGATCCTGCCCTACGAGATGCTGCAGGTCGCCGAGGGCATGGCCTCGAGCGCGGCATTCGCGGTCGCCCGCCTCGGCGGTCACGCCAGCCTCTGGGGCGCGGTCGGCGACGACGCCACCGGCGACCGCATCCTGACCGAGCTCGGCAAGAGCGGCATCGACACGGGCAGCATGCTGCGGGCGGAAGGCGCGCGCTCGGCCGTCTCGACGATCCTGATCGATGATCGGGGCGAGCGCCTGATCGTGCCCTTCTACGATACGCGGCTGCACGACACGGTCAGGTCGGTCGCGGCAGGGGATGTCTCGTCCTTCGATGCGGTGCTGGTCGACGTGCGGTGGCCGAAGCTTGCGCTGGC
The DNA here is from genome assembly GCF_003985135.1 of Rhizobium fabae. Lineage (NCBI taxonomy): Bacteria > Pseudomonadati > Pseudomonadota > Alphaproteobacteria > Hyphomicrobiales > Rhizobiaceae > Rhizobium > Rhizobium fabae. Next base: position 54,885 of record NZ_ML133653.1, on the reverse strand, counting down.
GACGCTGCTCGCGGCAAGGGAGGCGGGCAAGCCCGCAATCCTCGACGGCGACGTTGCCGGCGACGGCGTGATCGAGATGCTGGCGCCGGCGGCAAGCCACATCGTCTTCTCCCAGCCGGCGGCCGAGCGCCTTGCCGGAGCGACGGATCTGACGGAGATCGTCGGCCGTCTGAAACGAAAATACGACCAGGCCTTCGTCAGCGTCACGTCAGGCGAAAACGGCTCGTATTGGTTCGATGACACCACGAGCGAAATCCGTCATCTCACTGCGCCTGACGTGAAGGCCGTCGATACGCTGGCGGCCGGCGATATCTTCCACGGCGCTTTCGCGCTCGCGATCGCCGAAGGCATGCCGATCGAAGAGACGATGCGATCGTCGTCCATGGCGGCAGCGCTCAAATGCCAGGTATTCGGGGGCCGCATCGGCGCTCCGAGCCGGGCGGAAGTCTGCGATGCCCTGCGGGATTGGAACGTCAGGTCGGTCAGCGCACCTCATATCCCATGATGCCCAGCTCGTCTAAAAATCAGCGACCTGGCCCCAGGCCGATGTCTTGAACCGCTTCGGATGATAGGGCCTGGGATCGACGATCGGCGTGTCGCCGCTGACGATATCGGCGATGAGATGGCCGGCGCCCGGACCGATGCCGAAGCCATGACCGCTGAAGCCGGCGGCCAGAATGAAGCCGGGTATATCAGTGATCTCGCCGATCCCGGGCACTCCATCCGGCGTGCTGTCGACATACCCCGCCCAGGCGGCGGTAATTTCAGTGGTTCTGAGGTCGGGCAGAAGCTCAAGCGCGCGTGCGTGGGTCCGCTCGATCGTCGCCTGATCGACCTTTGGATCGAGAATGCGCATCCGCTCCATCGGGGTGGGTGCGTCCAGACGCCATCGCCTCAAGGTTTCGTGGCCGGATCTCATCCCCTCCCATCCGCCGGGCGCCAGGCTTCGCCAACGCCGGATGAACATCGGCAGAAACTGCGGCGCGTAGCGGAATTGCTGCGGCGTCAGGTCGACGCGGCCGCCGCCGCTGATGGCAAGCGTATAGCCGCCGTCGCCGCGGCGCGTGGCTGAGACGGCGGAGGTGTGCAGCGCATCCGGCAAGGCTGCGGCGGGCGGTGAAACCGAAAGGATCGACGAGCGGATCGAGGCCTGCGGGAAGCGGATGCCGAGCTGGTGGCAGAAGGACGAAGCCCAGGCGCCGCCGGCAAGAACCGCGGTCTTGGTGCGAATGGTGCCGTGTTCGGTGACGACGGCGGAAAGCCGCCCGCCCTCGGTTTCGATGCCGCGGGCGGCACAGGATTGGCGCACCGTGCCCCCGAGCTTCAGGATCGCGCGCGCAACGGCCGGAGCAGCGTTCGCCGGGTCGGCCGTCCCGTCGGTGGGGGAAAAAACGCCGCCCTTCCACGTTTTGCCGGTCGCGCGGCCGCGCTCACTCGCCTGGGTGCCGTCGAGCATATGGGTGGTGACGCCCGCGGTGCGGGCAAAGTCGCGCCAGCGCGCCCAGCCGGCGAGCTCTTCGTCGCTGTTGCTCAGATAGAAGAGTCCACAGCGGCGAAAGCCCGTATCCTCACCGGATTCGGCTGCGAAGCGTTCCCACAGGTCGAGGCTCTTCGTCGCCATCGGCAGCTCCCGCGCATCGCGGTTCTGCTGGCGGCACCAGCCCCAGTTCCGGCTCGACTGTTCCGCGCCGATCCGGCCCTTCTCGACGAGAACGACCTTCTGGCCCCGCAGCGCCAGGTAATAGGCCGTGAAGACGCCGATGATGCCGCCGCCGATCACCACGGCATCGGCAGCCGCGGGAAGTGTAAGGGGTGACTCAACGAGTTTCAGCGGTGCGGGCATGAGGCGGTCTCCGGTTGCGACATAATCTAGCGGGGTTTGCCGATGTCGCGTTGCTGGAGTTCGACCGGCCGGCAGCACAACATGCCGTCTTGCCGGAAGCACGCAGACAGTTGTGCTTCGCGCCGGCCAGCAAAACAAAATAGACAGGGAGGCGCAATGTGTTACCCTCAATCAAGGGAAGGCGACAGCATAATCTGCCGCGTCCTCCACCTGCTGTAACCCGAAAAGGTGCTTCGTGAAACTCGATCGAATCGACGTCAAGATCCTCCACGAACTGCAGAAGAACGGGCGCATCACGAATGTGGAATTGGCAGACCTCGTGGCGCTGTCCCCGAGCCCCTGCCTGATGCGGGTGAAAAAGCTGCAGGCGGAGGGCTACATCGAAGGCTACTCGGCACAGATCAACGTCGGCAAGCTCGGCCAGACCCTGACGGTGTTTACCGAGATCACCCTGAAGAACCACCGGCAGATCGATTTCGCCCGCTTCCTGGCGGCGATCGAAAAGGTCGAGCAGGTCATCGAGTGCCATCTCGTGTCCGGCGGCTACGACTACCTCGTCAAATTCGTTACGTCGGGGATCGGCGAGTACCAGACGATCATGGAGCGTCTCACCGACATGGATGTCGGCATCGACAAATATTTCAGCTTCGTCGTCCTGAAGTCGCCGATCGTCAGGGCGCATATGCCGCTGACGAGCCTGTTTCCGCTTTAGGACAATACTCCGCTACACGAATGGTCCTGCGCTCACAGGTGCTGGGGGCTGTGTCTTACCCCCTGCTGTAGGCGCGCACCAGTTCCGGATCCTGCGTCAGCCCGTCGAGCCAGGCCGGATCAAGCTTCGGCACCGAGGAGAAGAGCAGCTGGGAGTAGGGGTGCTGGGCCGCCCTGATCTTCGCGGGCGTGATTTCCTCGACCTTCCTGCCGTCATACATCACGACGATCTCGTCGCAGATCGCCTCCACCACCGAAAGATCGTGGCTGATGAAGATGTAGGAGAGGCCGAGCTCCCGCTGCAATTCCTTGAGGAGATCGATCACGGCGGCGGCGACCACGGTGTCGAGAGCCGAGGTAATCTCGTCGCACAGGATCAGTTTCGGATCGGCGGCTAGTGCCCGGGCGAAGTTCACGCGCTGCTTCTGTCCGCCTGAAAGCTCTGCCGGCCGGCGATGGCGAAGGCTGCGTGGCAGGCGGACCATGTCCATCAATTCGTCGATGCGCACGCTGCGCGCCTTGGCCGGCATGCCGTGGTAGAAGACGAGCGGCCGGTCGAGTATGTCCTCGACCGATTTTGCCGGATTGAGCGCCGTATCGGCATATTGAAAGACGATCTGCATCTCGCGCAGCTGATCGCGCGAGCGTTCGCGGGCGCTGTGGCCGAGTTCCTTGCCATCGAAGACGATCTTGCCGAAGGCGGCGGGCAGGATGCCGGCGATGGTGCGGGCAAGGGTGGATTTGCCGCAGCCGGATTCGCCGATGATGCCGAGATTGCGCCCTTTCTCGACCTTGAGGCTCACCTGCTGGACGGCGCAGACCAGAGGCCGGCCATCGGCCTGGCGCCGGCCGTAACCGGCGATGACGTCTTCGATCGTCAAGAGCGGCGCCGGCGCTGCCTTGCCATCGGCTTCGGGATTGCGGGCCTTCGGCTCGAAAGCGGCAAGCAGTTCGCGGGTATAGGGATGTTTCGCCGCGGTCAGGATTTCTTCCGTCGTGCCGGTTTCCTGGACCTCGCCGCCCTTCAGCACGACGATGCGGTCGGCGATCTGGGCGACGACGGCAAGGTCGTGCGAGACGTAGACGCCTGATATGCCGCCTTTCTTCATGGCCGATTTGAAGGCGCGCAGCACTTCGATCTGCGTCGTCACGTCGAGCGCCGTCGTCGGCTCGTCGAAGATCATCAGCTTCGGGTCGCCGATCAGGGCCATGGCCGCCGAAAGGCGCTGCAGCTGGCCGCCGGAAACCTGGTGGGGGTAGCGTGTGCCGATGATCTCCGGTTCGGGCAGGGAAAGCGCCCGGAAGAGTTCGACCGCCCGACTTCTCGCCTCCTCGGCCGGCATCAGCCCGTGGATGCGTGTGACCTCGATCACCTGATCCATGATTGTGATGGCGGGGTTGAAGGCGGCGGCGGCCGATTGCGGCACATAGGCGACCTCGGTGCCACGCAACCTGGCGCGCTGCTTTTCGCCGAGCCGGACCATATCCTTGCCGGCAAGCGAAACGCTACCGCCGGAAATGCGACAGCCCGGCCTGGAATGTCCCATCAGGCTTAGCGCGATGGTCGTCTTGCCGGAGCCGCTTTCGCCGATCAGTGCGACGATCTCGCCCTCGGCGATGTCGAGGCTGACGCCCCGGATGATTTCGACGCGACGGCCGGAATCGGTGGTGGCTTCGACCCTGAGGTCGCGGATTTCGACGAGATTGGCCATCATTCGCTCCGATCTCGAATTTTCTGCGGCAGGTTGTCGATCAACAGGTTCACGCTGATCGTGAGGCTGGCGATCGCAAGCGACGGGAACATGACGGCGGGAGCCCCGAAAGGCAGGCCGCCGATGTTTTCACGCACGAGCGCCCCCCAGTCCGCATAGGGTGGCTGCACGCCGAGCCCCAGGAAGGAAAGGCCGGAGAGCAGGAGGACGATGAAGACGAAGCGGAGCCCAAGATCGGCAAGCACCGGCCCCACGATGTTGGGCAGGATTTCCGAGCGGATGAGATACAGCGTGTTTTCGCCGCGGATGCGGGCGACAGTGATGAAGTCCATGGAGTTGACGTTGACGGCAAGCGCCCGTGCGAACCGATAGGACCCTGGTATGTAGATCACCGAAAGCGTCAGGATCAGCACGGGAATCGACGAACCGACGGCAGCGACCACGACAAGGCCGAAGAGCTTGCCCGGGATGGAATTCAGCGCATCGAGGAACCGAGAGAGCAGGGTATCGAGCCAGCCTCCGGCGACGGCTGCGATCATTCCGAGCACGACGCCGCTGAAGCAGGCGATGGTCACCGCCGCCAGCGAGATGCCGACCGTATAGCGCGCGCCCATCAGGATGCGTGAGAAGACATCGCGGCCGAGATAATCCGACCCCATCCAGAACTGCTGGGACATCGGACCGAAATAGTCGGTATCGACGATCTCGCCGACGGGGTAGGGGATCAGCAAAGGCGCGAAAATCGCGATGAAGGCCCAGACGAGAATGACGGCAAGCCCGAGCAGCCCGACGAGATTGAAGCGGTAGCCGGGCCGGCGTGTCACGGCGGGACGTTGTTCGATATGGGATGTCATCGCAGCCTCGGATTGGAAAGAATGGCGACAATGTCGGCAAGCGTGATCAGGATCAGGTAGCCGAGGCAGAAGATCATCGCGCAGCTCTGGATCAGCGGCAGGTCGCGTGTGGCGACCGCATCGACCATCAGTTTGGCGATGCCGGGATAGTTGAAGATGGTCTCGACGATGATCACCCCGCCAAGGAGATAGGACAGCGACAGGGCGATCGCGTTGACGATCGGACCGAGGGCATTGGGAAGGGCGTGCCGCAGAACGATGCGGGTTCGCGACGCGCCTTTCAGCAGAGCCATCTCGACATAGGGCATGTTCAGCGTCTCGACGACGGCGGCGCGCGTCATGCGGATCATCTGCGCCGAAACGACGAAAGTGAGCGTGATGACGGGCATGGCGTAAACGCGCAGCATATCGGCAAACGAGTGGACTTCATTGGCAAGCGACAACGCCGGCAGCCAGCGGAGATAGACGGCAAAAATCAGCACCGCCGAAGTCGCCACCATGAACTCGGGCACTGAAATCACGCCGATGGTCACGATGGTCACGATCCGGTCGTAAACGGAGCCGCGCAGCATCGCGGCGGTGATACCGAGCGTCAGCGCGATCGGCACTGAGAACAGCGCGGTCACGCCGGCGAGTTTCAGCGTGTTGACGAAGCGGCCGCCGATCAGCTGGCTGATCGGCATGTCGTTGGCATAGGACGTGCCGAGATCGCCCGAGAGCAGGCCGAAAAGCCAGCTGAGGAACCGCAGGAAAGCCGGCTGGTCCAGATGCATGGCCTTGCGCAGGCCTTCGACGGCTTCGGGTGTTGCCGCCTGCCCGAGAAGGATCGTCGCCGTGTCGCCCGGCAGCGTCGTCGTGGCGAAAAACACGGCGAAGGAGACGATCATCAGGGTGATCAGGGCGATGAGCAACCGGCTCGATATGAGAGACAGCACCTCTTTGTTCACGCGCGCGCTCCCTTTGGCATTGAGACTAATATAACGCGGGGGAAAGCGGGCCGGGGACAATTTTCGTCCCCGGCTGCTCTCTTTATCAGGCTTCGAGCCAGACATATTCCGCGAAGGCGTAACCCATCTGGCCGCCGAGCGGGCTGGGTTCCAGGCCTTTGAGCTTGGCGGAGGTCGCGTCGACGTTGGAGAGATAGGCCGGAATGATCGTGCCGGCCTGCTCGGCGATCATGCCCTGCATCTCGTTATAGATGGCTTTGCGCTTCTCCTGGTCGAGCAGGCCGCGCGCCTCCAGCAGCATCTTGTCGAATTTCTCGGACTTGTACTGGCTTTCGTTCCAGGGCGCGTCCGAGGCGTAGAGCAGAGAGAACAGAATGTCGGGCGTCGGGCGCGGATTGATGTTGCCGAAATGAACAGGCGCCTTGAGCCAGTAATTGTCCCAGTAACCGTCCGACGGAACCCGCTGGACGTCGAGCTTCATGCCGATCTCCGCACCCGAGGCCTGGATGATCATGGCCATGTCGATCGAGGAGTTGGCCGCTTCCGACGCGATCATCGGGATCGACTGTCCGAGGACGCCGGCCTTCTGGAACAGGAACTTCGCCTTGTCGGGGTCGAAGGATTTCGGCTTGAGATTGGCGTCGCGATAGAAGTTGACCGGAGAAACCGGCTGGTCGTTGCCGACTTCGCCAAGGCCCCGCAGCGCCGACTTTACGATCTGCTCGCGATTGACGAGATATTTCATGCCTTCGATGAAGGACTGCTTGCTGCCCGGCTCCATGTCGAGGCGGATGTTGAGATTGGTATAATTGCCGGATGTCGTCTTCGACAGCACGAAGCCGGCGCCCTGGCTCTCGACCAGACGCATCGAGCGCGGATTGATCGAGGCGGCAAGATGGATGTCGCCCGACAGCAGCGCGTTGACGCGGGCATTGTCGTCGCTGATCGCGAAATATTCGAAGGAATCGACGTTCGGGCCGGATTTCCAGTAGTTCTTGTTCTTGATGCCGACCGAGCGCACGCCAGGCTCGAATACTTCCCTGACGAAGGCGCCGGTGCCGTTGGCCTTGGAAAAATCGGTGGTGCCGGCAGCGACGATCATGAAGTGGTGCATCGACAGGATCGTCGGCAGGTCGGCGTTCGGATTGGCGAGCGTGATCTCAGCGGTCTGTTTGTCGACCGCTTTTACGTCGGTGATCTGCGCGGCGATCTTGGCGACCTTGGAACCAACAGCCGGATCGAGGTGACGCTTCAGCGAGAAGACGACGTCATCAGCGGTCAAGGGCTTTCCGTCATGGAAGGTCACGCCGCTGCGCAGCTTGACTGTCCAGACTTTGGCATCCTTGGATTCGATCGCCTCGGCAAGCTCCATCTGCGGCGTGCCCGACTTATCGAGGAAGGTCAGGCGATTGTAGAAGGAGCAGCAGCGCACATAGTCGGTCGAGAGCGAGGCCTTCGCCGGGTCGAGCGTGTCGGCCGTCGAGGACGACCAGCCGGCCGCCTTGAGGGCGCCGCCGGCAACGGGGGTCGCCGCGACCGCCTGTGAGGCGCGGCCGAGGATCAGGCCGCCGGCCGACATCGCGACACCGCCTGCCAGCATCATCTGCAGAAGCTCCCGCCGGGTTGCTCCGCGGCGGATGGCGTTTTCGATCTTTGCGTCGTCCGACGCAGTCCAGTTGGTGATTTTATCGGTCATGTCATTCCCCTTTTGTCGTCTGGTTGGGGGGCTGCCCGTCTCCACGCGGGCTTGGCCCTGGTCGGGTCTTCCCGCGGATCAGCTCCGCGCTGCGGCCACGGCCTCGGCGAGGCCTGCCATGGATGCAAAGTGGTAGTCGGGTTCGGTGAATTCGGCGGGTTCGATGGTGCCGCCATATCCTTTCTGCGCATGGCGGCGCTCGATCCAGCAATTGGTCATGCCGAGCGCGCGTGAGACGCCGATGTCATGATACTGGCTCTGGGCCACATGCAGAATATCGCTTTTGGACGCGCCTTCGCCGGCCACGAAATCGAAGACGCTCTCGAAGAAGGTCGGATCCGGCTTTTCCGTGCCGGTGTCGTCAGCCGTAAAGGCGGCGTGGAACGGGTTGCCGAGTTCGGCGGAAAAACAGTCGAACGCCCAGCGGCGGGCATTCGTCATGGCAATCAAGCGGTAGTCGCGGGCAAGCCGCTCCATCGCCGCCGCGCTGTCGGGAAATGCCTTCCAGGTTCTGGCGGAATCGCGCAGGCGCTCGCCATAGCGCTTATCGACCGGCAGCCCGAGATCGGGCGCGATTGCGAGATAGACGCGCACGAGATCGTCGGGGAAGAGAGAGGCATCTTCGCTGTAGCGGGCGGCGCGATAAAGCGTCAGCGCTTCTTCGCCGTCGATCGTCACGCCGGCTTCGGCCGCGATCTCCTGAAGGCAGGACGTGAGGCCGCTCTCGAAATCGATCAGCGTTCCGACGACGTCGAAACTCATATATTTGAATTCAGGCAGAGACTTCGTCATTTCGTGTCCCCAGTGTCAGGCGAAGCGGCATGGACTGCTGCGCTTCGCAAAATTTATGTCGTTCCCGGCCCGGCTTGGCCCGGGTCCTTATGATGAAGCCCCCAATTTCTGTGGGTCCGTGGCTTCTCTTCACTTGGAGTTTGGCACCTTCTCCGCATCGTTTGCGCCGAATAGACGCCGTGATGCGGCACAAAATTCCGAATATCGGCATCCGGCGGTATTTCGCCGGCTGCGGTTCAATCCCTCAACGCCCGCCTGACGTCGGGGTCCTCCAATGTCTGGTCGAGCGTCTTGGCGGTTTTCTCGAGGATCGCGTCGATGTCGGCATCGGTGCAGCAGAGCGGCGGCGCATAGCCGAGAACGCCGTTGGCGAAGGCGCGGATCACCAGGCCGTTCTCCCAGGCGCGGTCGAAAATGCGCCGGGCGGGCTGCGTCTCGGCGGGAAGCGGCGTGCGGGCCGTCTTGTCGGTCACGAGTTCGATGGCGGCCAGCATGCCGCGTCCGCGCACGTCGCCGACCAGGGGGTGATCCCGCATCGCCTCGAGGCCCGCCATCAATCGGGCGCCTGCCTTGACGCCATTCTCCAGCAGGCCGCCCTCATAAAGCTTCAGCACTTCGAGGGCGACGGCGGCGCTGACCGGATGGGCGGAATAGGTATAGCCGTGACCGACCGCAGAAGCGCCCGCGCCCTCGGCGATCGTCTGGTAGACGTGGTCGGCCATGAAGACCGCGCCCATCGGCACATAGCCCGAGGTCAACCCCTTGGCTGTCGTCATGAAGTCGGGAACGATATCCTCCTCCGAGCAGGCAAACAGCGGGCCGGTACGGCCGAAGCCGGTGATCACCTCGTCGGCGACGAACAGAATGTCGAGCTCGCGGCATAGGTCGCGCATGGCCTTCAGCCAGCCCTTGGGCGGCACGATGACGCCGCCCGACCCCTGGATCGGCTCGACATAGAAGGCGGCGACGCGGTCGGCGCCGATCGCCTCGACCTTGGCGCGGAGCGCGGCAAGCGATGCCGCGATGATCCATTTCGGATCGTCGCCGGCGGGATTGCGATAAGGGTAGGGAGACGGAATCTTGTGCTGCCAGTCGAAAGGAATGCCGAAGCCGGCGTGGAAGTTCGGCAGCGCGGTCAATCCCGCTCCGACCGTCGAGGAACCGTGATAGCCCTGCTCCAGCGAAATGAACTGGTCGCGCCGCGGCTTTCCGCGGGCGATCCAGTAATAGCGGATGAAGCGGATCGTGCTGTCGACGGCGTCGGAACCGCCGAGCGTGAAATAGATATGGTTCAGATCTCCGGGCGCGCGCTCGGCGAGCTCGGCGGCAAGGCGGATGGCGGGTTCGGAACCCAGGCCAAAATAGGCTGTCGCATAAGGCAGCTCACGCATCTGGCGCGTTGCGGCCTCGACGATCGATTCGTGACCATAGCCGGCATTGACGCACCAGAGGCCGGCGAAGCCGTCGATCAGCTGGCGGCCATAAGCGTCGGTCACCGTCGCCCCCTTGGCCGAGGCGAGAACCCGCACGCCCTGCGCTTCATGACCGCGATAGGAGGCAACGGGATGAATGAGATGGGCGCGGTCGAGCTCGATGAGAGAATTGCTGTACATTGATGTCTCCTGCCTCAGCCGAGGGCCTGATTGACGAGGGCGAAAGTCGTGGCCGCCGGATCGGCGCCGCGAGGGATTGGCGGCTTTGCCATGGCGATCCCGCCTCCGACATGGGCAAGACCCTGTGCGGCAAGCCAGGGCGCAAGCCCGGTATCGACTGTTGTATCGACCCGCAAAAATTGCCCGGGGCGCCGGGCGATGAAGTGGGCGACAAGGGCTTTGGCATCGTCGAGGCCGGCGGCGACGACGGGACCGATGACCTCGCCGCGGCCGAAAGCCCGAAGCGCGGCGAAGCCGCAAACGCGGCCGTTCCGGCGCATCACCGCAAATTCGCCTGATGCCGCGAGGTAGGAGAGCAGCCGCCTGCGATCGGCGCCGAAGGCGCTGCGGTCCAGTTCGACGATTGCATCCATGTCGCCTTCGGTCGCCGCTTCCGTCCCCGGCGAAGCGGCAATCTCTCCCGCCACGCCCTGGTGCTGCCGGATGGCGCCCGTCTTCTGGAAGCCGAGTTTTTCATAGAGCGGCAAACCTTGCTCGGTCGCGACCAGCCGGAGGGGGCGGCTGCCCGCGATCTCCAATGCGGCATCCATCAGCTTGCGGCCAAGGCCGCGCCCACGCATGGATTCGTCGACGATCACCATGTTGATGGCGGCGCAGTCGGCCTCGTAGCTCGTCGTCAGCACGGTTCCGACGACGCGGCCCCCTTCGATCGCAACGGCGCCTTTGCTCAGGATAAAGGCCATCTGCCAATCCTCCAGCCGGTGCGGCCAGCCCGCCTGCCGGGAGAGCTGCACTGCGGCCTCCAGGTGTTCGGAGCCGAATGCCACGAGATCGATCTGACTTGTCTGCATTGCGATGTCCTTCATCTCTTGCCGGCAAGTGTGGTGCAGGATCGACCGGCAGATCGTCTGAAGGCGCCGCTCCCGGCAGTATCTTATAGCGTTGCCCGGATGGCCCGCCGCATCTTATGCTGGCAGGCGCTGTGACTTCACAAACCTCTCCGCCAAAACGAGCCATGGCGGCATCGGCCGCACGCAACCTTCTGCCAAAGCCGGCTCAGGATACGAAACATTCTGCTTCGGCGGTCCGGATTTCAGTCGAGCGGACCGCTGGACCGCGGCCTATGATGAAGGCAGGCGCAACAGCTGGAACATTCAGGACACCCTCATGGCTCACTTCCGTCCGAAATACATCACCTTTGACTGCTACGGCACGCTGACGAACTTCCAAATGGCCGAAGCCGCCCGCGATCTCTATGGCGAGCAGCTGAGCGAACCTCATATGGTGGAGTTCATCAGGAACTTCGCCGCCTATCGTCTCGACGAGATCCTGGGCGACTGGAAGCCCTATAACGAGGTGGTGCACAATTCCCTCGAGCGGGCCTGCAAGCGCAACGGCATAATATTCCGCGAGGAAGCCGCACGGATGGTCTATGAGCGCGTGCCGAGCTGGGGACCGCATGCCGACGTTCCCGCGGGCCTTGCAAAAGTCGCCAAGGAAATCCCGCTGGTGATCCTTTCCAACGCCATGAACGCGCAGATCATGTCGAACGTCGAAAAGCTCGGGGCGCCCTTCCATGCGGTCTATACCGCTGAGCAGGCCAATGCCTACAAACCGCGCTTCCAAGCCTTCGAATACATGTTCGACATGCTGGGCTGTGGCCCTGAGGACATTCTGCATTGCTCGTCGTCCTTCCGCTACGACCTGATGTCGGCCCATGACCTCGGGATCAAGAACAAGGTGTGGGTCAATCGCGGCCACGAGCCTGCCAACCCCTATTACGGCTATGTCGAAATCGCCGATATTTCGGGCTTGCCCGGCGTCGTCGGGCTTTGAGGGAGAGCCGCGGCGATGAAGCTCCAATCCTACTGGCACGATACTGCCCCGGCCTTCGCCAACGCCACGCAAGGCCCTGTGGAAGGTCACTATGACGTTGCGGTCGTCGGCGCGGGCTTTACCGGGCTTGCCGCGGCACGCCAGCTCGCCAAGGCGGGTGTCCGCGTCATCGTGCTGGAAGCCGAAACGGTCGGCTGGGGAGCCTCGGGGCGTAACGGCGGCCATCTCAACAACGGCCTTGCCCACAGCTTCCTTACCGCCAAGGCCGAGCTCGGCAGGGAGCGCGCCATCGCGCTCTACAAGGCGTTCGATGCCTCGATCGACACCATCGAGGCGATCATCGCCGAGGAGGGGATCGACTGCAATTTCCGCCGCGCCGGAAAGCTGAAGCTCGCATCCAAGCCGCAGCATTACGATGCGATCGCCCGCAATTTCGAAGCGGTCCACGCGGAAGTGGATGCCGAGACGGCCCTGCTGTCGGCGAGCGATCTGAAAAGCGAGGTCGGCTCGGCCTTTCATGGGGCGATGCTGTCGAAAAAGAGCGCCATGATGCACATGGGGCGCTATGTCGTCGGACTGGCGGAGGCCGCCAGGCGCCATGGTGCAACGATCGTCGAAAAGGCTGGCGTCACCGACCATCGCCAGGTGGACGGCAAACATGTGCTGAAGACGGCAAAAGGCGTCGTGACGGCGGATCAGGTGCTGATCGCCACGGGAGCCTATACGACACCCAATTTCGGTTATTTCCGCCGCCGCATCATCGCGGTCGGCAGCTTCATCATCGCCACGCGGCCGCTGACGGAAACGGAAATCGCGGCAACGATGCCCGGTAACCGCACCTGCGTCAACTCGATGAACATCGGCAACTACTGGCGCCTGGCGCCTGATAACCGGCTGATCTTCGGGGGGAGGGCGCGCTTCTCGGCCACCTCGGATCAGCGCTCCGATGCCAAAAGCGGCGCGATCCTGCATGACAGCCTCAGCCGGATCTTTCCGCAGCTTGCCGATGTCGGGATCGACTATTGCTGGGGCGGGCTGGTCGACATGACCAAGGACCGATACCCCCGCGCCGGATACCAGGACGGCGCCTGGTATGCGATGGGCTATTCCGGCCATGGGGCGCAGCTCTCCACCCATCTCGGAATGACGATCGCCGACGCGATCCTCGGCCGCCCGGACCATAATCCGCTCAAGGGACTGGAATGGCCCGCGGTTCCCGGCCACTTCGGCAAGCCCTGGTTCCTGCCGCTCGTCGGGCTCTATTACAAGATGCTCGACAAGATCCGGTAAGCCGGCTGCGTCTTTCTCCATCTGGGGATCGAGGGGTTGCGAAAAGCAACCCCTCGACTTTTCCTGTTCAGGCGAGCCCGCCGATATGGAAGGACTTTATTTCCAGATATTCCTCGATGCCCGCCTGTGCGCCTTCGCGGCCAAGCCCCGACTGCTTGACGCCGCCGAAAGGGGCGACCTCGGTCGAGATGGCCCCGGTATTGAGGCCGATCATGCCGAACTCAAGCGCTTCGCCGACCCGCCATGCGCGCTTCAGGCTCTCGGTATAGAAATAGGCGGCAAGGCCGTAGGGCGTGCCGTTGGCGATCGCCAGCGCCTCTTCCTCGCGCTCGAAGCGGAAGAGTGGTGCGACCGGGCCGAACGTCTCTTCGCTGGCGAGTTGCATTTCGGTGGTGGCGCCGGTGAGCACCAAGGGCGCGGTATATTGTCGGCCCGGCGGCAGCTCCGCCCTTCTGGTGACGATCGCAGCACCCTTGGCGAGCGCATCCTCGACATGGCGATCGATCTTGGCGATCGCCGCTTCGTTGATCATCGGGCCGATCGCAACGCCTGCTTCCGTGCCCGGGCCGACCTTCATCCTGTCGACGCGGGCCGCGAGCTTTTCGGCGAAGGCGTCATAGACGCCTGTTTGGACGAGAATGCGGTTGGCGCAGACGCAGGTCTGGCCGCCGTTGCGGAATTTCGAGGCGATCGCGCCCTCGACGGCGGCGTCTATGTCAGCATCGTCGAAGACGATGAAAGGAGCATTGCCGCCAAGTTCCAGGGAAAGCCGCTTCACGCTGTCGGCCGCACCGCGCATTAGCAGCGAGCCGACGCGGGTTGAGCCGGTGAAGGAAATCTTGCGAACCGTCTCGTTGGCCATGATTTCGTCGCCGATCCCGTCGGGCAAGCCGGTGACGATGTTGATCACACCGGCCGGAATGCCGGCCTTTTCGGCAAGCCAGCCGATGGCGAGCGCCGAATAGGGCGTGAACTCGGAGGGCTTGATGACGACGGTGCAGCCGGCGGCAAGAGCCGGCGCCACCTTGCGGGTAATCATCGCATTGGGGAAGTTCCACGGCGTGATGATGCCGCAGACTCCGACCGGCTCCTTCAGGACGACGATGCGACGATCAGGCGTCGGCGAGGGGATGGTGTGGCCGCCGATGCGGCGGGCTTCCTCGGCAAACCATTTCACGAAGGAAGCGCCGTAGCGGATTTCACCGCGCGCTTCATCGAGCGGCTTGCCCTGTTCGGTGGTCAGGATCAGCGAGAGATCCTCGATATGTTCGATCATCAGGGCGTGCCAGGCCTCCAGGAGCGCGGCGCGCTCGGCATGCGTCCTCTTCTTCCACGGGCCATAGGCTGCTTGCGCGGCCTCGATAGCGGCGCGCGTTTCGGCCGCGCCCATGTCGGGCACCGTCCCGATGACCGTTTGGGTAGCCGGATCGATGACGTCGACGCTGTTGCCGGAAGAGGCCGGAATCCACTTTCCGCCAACAAGTGCCTGTTGCCGGAAGAGGCCGGCTTCCTTCAAGTTCTGCATCTATCTATCCCCTGGTGAAGAAAATCAAAGCTGAGCGAGAATGGCGGCGGTGATCGCCTCGGTCCTGTCCTTGCCCTGGATCGTGCCGATGCCGCCGGCGGTCGTTCGTTCGATCGCGGCCATGATGGCGCCGGCCGCGGCCTTCTCGCCGAGATGTTCGAGCATCATGGCGCCGGACCAGATGGCGGCGATGGGATTGGCAATGCCGAGATGGGCAATGTCCGGGGCCGATCCGTGCACGGGTTCGAACATCGACGGCGTGCTGCGATCCGGATTGATGTTGGCCGAGGCGGCAAAGCCCAGCCCGCCCTGAATGGCGGCGCCGAGATCGGTGAGGATATCGCCGAAGAGATTGGAGGCGACGACCACGTCGAGGCTTTCCGGCGCCATCACCATGCGGGCCGCCATGGCATCGATGTGGTAGCTCGTCACCTCGACATCGGCATATTCGCCGGCAAGCTTGCGGGTGACCTCGTCCCAGAAGACCATCGAAAATTTCTGCGCGTTCGATTTCGTCACCGAGGCGAGCTTGCCGCGGCGGGCGCGCGCCTGTTCGAAAGCAAAGCGCAGGATACGCTCGACGCCGGTGCGGGTGAAGATCGACGTCTCCACAGCGACCTCGTCCGCCGTGCCCTGATGGACACGGCCGCCGGCGCCGGAATATTCGCCCTCGGTGTTTTCGCGGATGCAGAGAATGTCGAAGCCTTCGGACCTTAGCGGTCCCTTGACGCCCGGAAGCAGGCGGTGAGGCCGGATATTGGCATATTGCACGAAGCTCTTGCGGATCGGCAGCAGCAGGCCATGCAGCGAGACCGAATCCGGCACCTCCGCCGGCCATCCCACAGCGCCGAGCAGGATGGCGTCGAAGCCGCGCAGCGTCTCGATGCCGTCGGCCGGCATCATCGTGCCGGTTTGCTTGTAGAAGGCGCAGGACCAGGGGAACTCCTGGCCGTCGAGCGTAAAGCCGGCCTTATCGGCCGCCTTCTCAAGCACCGACCAGGCGGCGGCGGTGACATCGCGCCCGATGCCGTCGCCGGGGATGAGAGCGATCCGGTAGGTTGTCATGGCGATATCCTCCTCAAAGGCTGATCAAGACGCTCTTGCTCTTGCGGTTGGCATGATAGGCCTCGCGGCCGAGATCCTTGCCGATGCCCGACTGCTTGTAGCCGCCGGTGGGAAGGATGTGATCGCGCGAGCGGTTGTAGCGATTGACCCAGACCGTTCCGGCCTGCAGGCGCCGGGTGAGCCGGATCGCCCGCGACAGGTCTCGGGTGAAGAGGCCCGCCGCCAGACCGTAGGTCGGATGGTCGGCCAGCAGGAGCGCCTCTTCCTCGTCCCGGAATGTCTGCAGCGTAAGCACGGGGCCGAAAATCTCTTCGGTGATAGCAGGCGAATTCCTGTCGATCCCGGCGATGAGGGTTGGGCTGTAGAAAAACCCCCGAGCATCCATCGGCGTGCCGCCGGTCAGGCATTCGCCGCCGGCCTCGACCGCCGCCGAAACGATCGCATGGATGCGATGCTGCTGCCTTTCGGAAATGATCGGGGAGTATTGCGCAGCCCCATCCCAGGTGGGCGCGGCAATAGCGGTCTTCATCCGGGCAACGATCGCCTCGACGAGCGGGCCGGCAGCGGCCTCCTCAACGATGAGACGGGAGCCGGCGACACAGGCCTGGCCGGCATTGCTCATGATGCCGGCGGCAATCGCGGCGGCCGCCTTGCCGATGTCAGCATCGGCAAAGACGAGCTGCGGGCTCTTGCCGCCAAGCTCCAGCGTCATCGGCTTGATGCCGGTCCGCGCGATGTTTTCCATGATCGCCGATCCCGCCCGCGTGGAGCCGGTGAAGCTGACCTTGGCGATGTCGGGATGCCCGGTTATTGCCGTGCCAGTGACCGGGCCGTCCCCCAGCACGATATTGATCAGCCCGGCCGGCAGGCCTGCGCGAAGCGCGAGTTCGGCCATGCGTATGGTCGAGAAGGGCGTCATCTCGGACGGCTTCAGAACCACGGCATTGCCGGCGGCGAGCGCCGGGCCGAGCTTCCATGCCGCCATCGATACCGGAAAATTCCATGGCGTGATCGCGCCGACCACGCCATAGGGTTCCGTCATGATCATGCCGAGATTGCCGTCGTCGGTCGGTACGAGATCGCTGCCTTCCTTGTCGGCGAACTCGGCGAAGAAGCGGATCTGCTCGGCCGAAACCGCAATATCGCCTTCCACCAGATGGCCGACGGGACGAGTCGACGACAGCGCCTCCAGCCTTGCGAGATCAGGCGCCTCCTGCTCGATCAGGTCGGCCCATCGGTGCAGCACCTTCAAGCGCTCCCGCGGGCGAACGCCGCCCCAGTTGCTGGCTTTGAGCGCTGATTTCGCCGATTGAACGGCCTGGTCGACCAGATCTGCCCCAGCAACAGGGCAATCGGCATAGGCATTGCCGTCGGACGGGCGATGCATGGGAATGACGCCCTCCGCCGGCATGAGGCGATCTCCAACGAGATGCCCGATGGGAAGGGAAAGGCTATCGGGATCGAAACTCAGCGTCATGGCAATACCTCGCATCACTGAGAGCAAGGCTAGCCGATCGGTCGAAGTAGCTTGATCCGATGGCAGTGGGGGCGACAGCGGAAAAACCCGTTCTGCCGCCGCCCGACAGCTTATTGTTTGGCGCCGTCAGGCCATGACGGTGACGTAGATCTTGCGGACCGTCTCGATGGTCTTCCAGACACCGATGAAACCGGGCTTCATGACGAAGCTGTCGCCCGCCTTGTAGACGACGGGATCGCCGCCCTCCGGCGTGATTTCGACGACGCCCGACAGGATGTGGCAGAATTCGAAGGTCTCTCCCTTGATCGAGCGGGTGACGCCCGGAGTGGCTTCCCAGATGCCGGTATGGATCATCTCGCCGCGGGCAACGTCCTGCGCCCAGGTCTTGAACTCGGGATTGCCTGAGATCAGCCGCTCCGGCAGCGGCAGGTTTTCGCGCGGCGCGGAGGTGGGATTCGGGTCGATGGTCTTGAGAAGCGGCATGGTTTTTCCTTTGGAGGTTGAATGGTCAGTAACCGCGACGGCGGTCGATCAATCCGATCGGCTCCAGGCCGGCGCGCATTCGCTTGATGTTCTCGGTGACGGCGCGGGCAGCGCTATGAGGCTGGGTGACGCTTGCGACGTGGGGCGTGAGAAACAGGCGCGGGTGGCTCCAGAAGGCGTGGCCCGCCGGCAGCGGTTCCGGATCGGTGACGTCGATCACCGCGCCGGAGAGATGCCCATCGTCCAAAGCGGCAATCAGGGCCTCGTGGTCGAGCTGCGGCCCACGGCCGGCATGAACGATCGCCGCCCCCTGCGGCAGGCGGGCGAACAGATCGGCGTTGAGAAAGCCGCGGGTTTCATCGGTCAGCGGCAGAAGGCAGACCAAAATGTCGGTCTCGGCAAGCATGGCTTCGAGCCCGGCATCTCCGGCATGGCAGATCACTCCCTCGATCTCATGCATTGAGCGGCTCCACCCCGACAGCGGAAACCCGAAAGGCTTCAACCGCTCGAGCACGGCACGGCCAAGCACGCCGAGGCCGAGAACGCCGATGCGACGCTCTGGAGCCTGAAGCTGGGGGAGAGCCTTCCAGACCCGCTCGCGCTGCTGGCCGAGATAGGCGGGCAGGTTGCGGTGAAGTGCCAGCACCGCGAGCGTCACATATTCCTGCATCATGCGCACGATGCCTTCCTCGACCATGCGCACCACCTTCACATGATCCGGCACGTCGGCAATCTGGAACTGATCGACGCCTGCGCCGATGGAAAACAGCACTTCGAGATTGCGGTAGCGCGAGAGGTCGGCAGGGACCGTCCAGCTGATCAGGTAGCGCACCGCATTGGGATCGACGGTCGCCGGCTCCATCGAGAAAGGCAGATCCGGCAGCTCGCGCGCGAAAATCTCCTGGAAGACGGCGCCGCGGCGAGCGTCGGAATTGAAGAGAAAGGTCATCGTCCGGAATCCTTGATCTCGGCAACTCAGGCGCGGCAGCGGGCGGCGAGCGCCTCTACCATCGCCTGGCAGGCGGCAAGCTCGCTCGCCAGAATGAACTCGTCGGGCTTGTGGGCGCGCGCTATGTCACCCGGACCGCAGATGATCGCATCCACGCCCGCGCGCTGATAGAGGCCAGCCTCCGTGCCGTAGCTGACGGCCGCAAGCGGCGCCTTGCCGGTCAACTCCCGCAGGAGGCCGGCGAGCGCTGCGGTCGGCGGCAGCGAGAGAGCGGGATAGGCGCTGAGAATTTCCCATTCGACGGCAAAACCCCGCGCTCTCAGTGCTTCCGCGGCCTCGCGCAAGGGGGCAAGCAGGGAGATGGGATCGATGCTGGATATCGCCCGCGCCTCGACCTCCAGAGTGCAGAGATCGGGAATGATGTTGACGGCCTGACCGCCGACGATGGTTCCGGCCTGCAGAGATGAGTAGGGCGGTTCGAATGCGTCGTCGAAGGGGCCTTCAGCCAGATTCTCGGCCGTTGCAATCGCCGCGTTCAGCACGTCGGCCATGGCATGCACGGCGTTGCGCCCGAGATCGGGCCGGGAGGAATGGCCCGAGCGGCCCTTGACGTTGATGCGGGCAGCAGCCTTGCCTTTGTGGGCGAGAATGGCCCGCATGCCGCTCGGTTCGCCGATCACCGCGCCGAGCGGTGGCGCGCAGAGATCGGGGAGCCGGGCAAGCAGGTGGGGCACACCGCGGCAGCCGGCTTCCTCGTCATAGGAAAAGGCGAGATGGACCGGGCGGGCAAGCGGCCTCGCCGTCAACGCCGGAACGGCGGCAAGGACCGCGGCGAGGAAACCTTTCATATCGGAGGTGCCGCGGCCATAGAGCCGCTCATCTTCGGCTCTGAGCTCGAAGGGATCGGTGCGCCAGCCCGCTTCATGGGCGGGAACGACATCCATATGGCCGGAGAGAATGTAGCCCGGCCTATCGGAGGGGCCGATGGTGGCAAAGAGATTGGCCCGGTCGCCCTCGGGACCGGGAAGAATATGGGCTTCGACGCCGAAGGCGCGGAGATGGGCATCGATCCAGCCGACGATGGCGTCATTGGAGGTGCCGACGACGGAGGGAAAGCCGACCAGCTTCCGGAGGATCTCGACTACGTGCATGTGTATCCCCCTGGCATGTCCGGCCCGGTAACCTCGACCCGGCCACCGACACCGGAAGCATCCGGCGCGGTCCTGAAACGGCGTGCAACGCTGACGGGAGAAGACATTCCCAACCTCTTGAGTGAATGGCGACACCGCCGACTGGAATCTTTTCCAAGACGCGAGGCTTTAGATGCCGAAAGCCAGGGCGATTTGGTTGATTGTTGCGCCGGAATGGGTTTGACCAGCAATTTCTGCTGACCGCTTTCCCCTAATCTGGTTGGAGGGGGCGTCGGGATGTTATCCTAGCCGGCGTTGCCATGGGGATCAATTTTGGAGGAATCGCGTGGTCGCTGGGAAATCGAGACTGGTCGACAGCTTCGAGATGCGCATCGCCGACATCAATACGGTCGATCTCGAACAGTTGCATGCCCTGTCGATCGGCGTCGGCTGGCCGCACCGCGCCGACGACTGGCAATTTGCGCGCGAACTCGGCAAGGGTGTCGTGGCGCTTGACGAGGTCGGGCGCGTTTTGGGATCGGCCATGTGGTTTCCCTATGGCGAGGATTTCGCCACAATCGGGCTCGTCATCACCTCACCGCGCCTGCAGGCCCAGGGCGCCGGCCAATGGCTGATGGACCACGTTCTTACCCAGGTTCCCCAATGCAATCTGGGTCTCAATGCCACGCGGGCAGCGCGGCGCCTTTATCGGTCGCTCGACTTCACCACCGAGGCCGTCGTCTCCCAATGTCAGGGCGAAGCTTTCTCTGCCCCTCCCGCGGAAACACCGCCCGACGCCGAACTTCGGGCGCTCGATATCTCCGATCTCGCGGCCATTGCCGCCTTGGACAAAGAGGCCTTCGGTGCCGATCGCACCGCACTTCTCAGCCGAATCCTTCCCTCGTCCAGCGGCTTCGGGTTAGTCCGCAACGGAAAAATCGAAGCCTTCTCCTTCTGTCGACGGTTCGGCCGCGGGCAGGTCATCGGCCCGGTTGCGGCAGCCAGCGACGCTGACGCCATCGCCGTCATCCGTCCGCACGTCGTCGAGCACGCGGGCAAGTTCCTGCGGCTCGACACGCGCGAAAAAAGCGGAGCCTTTTCCGACTTCCTCTCCCGTTGCGGCCTTTCCGTTTTCGATACCGTCACCACCATGTCGCGCGGCCGCCCGTGGCTGGCAGTCCGAGATCGCCACACCGCCGGCACGCCGAAAATATACGCATTGGCCGGACACGCGCTCGGCTGACCCCGGCACGGTGCGACTTTTCGAGCCGCGCTCCTGATATACAGAGCCGGAAGGCTGGTTTCACCCTTTGGAAGTCTTCGCCAGCATCTCGCTCAGCGTCGCCGCTGAGAGCATGGCTTCGGCCAAAAGCTTCTTGAGCTTCTGGTTCTCTTCCTCCAGCGCTTTCACCCTTCTGGCATAGAGGCCGACATTTCCGTACTTCAGCGATTGCCACCGATAGAAAGTCGGCTCGCTGATGCCGTACCTGTGGCAAACGTCCGCCACCGTCACCCCGGCCTGGTGCTCTTTCAGAATGCCCGTAATCTGGTCGTCGTCGAATTTTCTCTTGCCCATCACCGTCTCAGTCCTCGCGAAATGCTCTGTTGAAACTGTCGAGGAGTGGTCTGATGGCATAGAGCGCCACGCTGCTTTGGCCCGTTTCGATCAGTGTCTGCGCGGGCATGCCCGCAACCAGTTCGACATCCTTCATTTTCGCCAGCCGCTCGTCCGTGACACGGATCGTCGCGGCAAAATAGGGTTGGCCGCTCTGCGGATCGATGAGACGGTCCGCCGAAACATACTCGACCCGGCCCTTCAGGAGAGGAACGCGCCGCTGATTGTATGGAAGGAGGTGAACCTGCGCCTCGAGCCCCGCACGGACGAGATTGATGTCCTCAGGCCTGACGTGGGCAGACACGATAAGGCGATCGGTGCGTGGCAAGAGATCGACGAGCGGTTCGCCCGCGCCGATCACCCCACCTGACGTGTGGATGCGCAGGTTCATGATCGTTCCATCGTCGGGAGCGCGGATATAGGTCCTTGAAAGCTGGTCGTCGATCGCCCGCAAGCGCTCGCGCAGTTGCATGATCCGGCTTTCCGTCTCGCGCATGCCCTGGGCGACTTCGCTCAACCGGTCGCTCTCAAGCTTTGCGAGATCGGCCTGTGACCCGCTGATCACCTGGTAGGCGCGGGAGATCTGCGCGTCCACTTCACCCTGCTGGCCATCCAAGTCTGCCTTTTCCCGCTGGAGGTTGAGAAGCCTGCTTCTTGTTTCCAGTCCTTTGGCGGTAAGGGCCGTAACCTGATCCAGTTCCTGCCGCGAGATCGCGGCCCTGTCGGCCAGTGCCGCCTTCTGCGCGCCAAGTCCGACGATTTCCTGCCGCACCTGCGCGATTTTTTCATTGGCGATCTGAATTTCCGCCTGCATGACCTGGCGACGGGCTTCGAAAATTTTCTGTTGCCCGATCAGAATCGCGCCGACCAAGGGGTATTTGGCCATGGCTGCCCTGAGATTGCCGGGATAGGCGACATGGTCGCCGCCCGTCTGCTCCGCAGCCAGGCGAGCGCGGCTTCCTTCGGCCTCCCAAAGTTGCCCTTGAATGCTGTCGCGCTCTGAGCGAGACTTCGTATCGTCGAGCTCGATGACGATTTGCCCGGCCATGACGGCATCGCCGTTTTTGACGAGGATCCGTCGCACGATCCCGCCTTCCAGATGCTGAATGGTCTTGCGGCTGGTTTCCGGTTCAATGATGCCCGATGCGATCGCAGCGCTTTTCAGCGGCGCCAGAACCGACCAGATCCCCAATCCGACGATGAAGACCAGGATCAACAGGTTGCCCATCCAGACAACGCCTCTGAGTCCCGGCATGGGCGAAGGGGCGGCGGGGCCGCGCTGTTTTGACTCGATCACCGGTAAATATACCGTCTGTCGCCTGGATGTCGCCGTCGGTTGTTGAGCCAACCGCTGCCCCCCTGACGAATCTGAAATTCTCGCCGGCGTTGGGTTCAATTGAACAACGGTCACGGCAACGTCCTTCCCTATGTTCCTGTTCGAGCCGGCGGTTGAAGATAGGTTTCATAAATCCGCTCGCTGTCGCCGAAGGCGGCCACCGTCCCGTCACGCATGATGGCAATCTTGTTGGTAACAGGCAGGATCCCCATCCGGTGCGTTATGATAACGACGATCATCCCCCTGGATTTCATGCGCTCGATCGCCCTGAACAGCATGCGTTCGCCATCATAATCCAGGCTCGAATTCGGATCGTCGAGAACGACAAGAGATGGATTTCCGTAGGCTGCCCGTGCCAGTCCCAGCTGTTGGCGCTGTGCTCGAAGGAGCAGGTTTCCACCTTCACCGATATCGGTCTCATAGCCCTGGGGCAGCCGCATGATCGCTTCGTGCAATCCCACCAGCTTCGCGGCGTCGATCGCCTTGCCGGGATCTCCTCCGTCCAGCCGGCCGATCACATCCTTGATTGCTCCGCCGAAGAGTTCGATGTCCTGCGGCAGGTATCCGACGTGGCGGGTCCCCCCGCAAAGGCGCAGAGCCGAGATATCCACCCCACCAAGAAGAGCGCATCCGCTCGTTACCTGCACAACGCCTGCGATGACGCGACCGAGCGTCGATTTTCCCGATCCCGATGGGCCGATGACTGCCACGCAATCGCCTGGCGCGAGGCGCAAGGTGATGCCTGTCAATATCGGCCGATTGGCGAATGGCCTGACATAGCTGACGTTGTCGAGAACGAGGCCACTGGGTTCCGGTATCGGCACCATTCGGCTGTCGCGTTCCGATGCAACTGCTATCAGCATTCTGTTCAAGCGACGGAAGGCGTTGCGCGCGAAGGTAAAGGAGCGCCATGCACCTATCGCGCCCTCGATGGGCGCAAGCCCGCGCCCGAGCAGCAGGCTCGCAACGAAGATGATCCCGGGACTGCCGCTGTTTATGAGCACCAGCCATGTCGCCGATCCCATCATGAGGATCTGCGCAAGCGTGCGGATCGATTTGGAGAAACCAATAATGATCTCCGTGCGACGCATCGCAATGTCCTGCGCCCTTCTTGCCATTTCCGCATCGCGATAGACGATCTGCGCTGCGCCATCCTGCATGCCCATTGCCCGGATGACCTCGATGTTTTTGAGGGCGGTCGCAAACCTGAGATAGCTCATCGAAAGGGCAAGATTGGCATGGGCAAGCGGTTCCCGCGTCGCCAGTTCCGTCAGGAACGCAAACAGCAGAAGTGCAACTGCGCTCAGAAGACCGATGGTCCCAAGCAGCGGGTGAACGAGAAACAGCAGGAGCAGGAAGACCGGCGCCCAGGGAACGTCAAAAAAAAGCGAGCTTGCCGGTGAATCGAGAAACTGGCGCAATGTAGCCAGGTCCCTGTAGCACTCCGTAGCGGCTCCCGTATCGGCGCGCGTGGCATATTCGAATGATGCGGTGAGCACCATAGGGCGCAGCCTGTGGTCCAGCCAACTGCCGATGCGCGAAAGAGCTGCCCTGCGCACGATGTCCAGCAAGGACCCGACCACCACGGCGACGGCGATGATCATCGTCAGCATCAGGAGCGTGTCCGCGCTTCTGCTCGATAGAACCCTGTCATAGATCTGCAGGAGATAGATGGACGGCGCCAGAAGAAAGAGATTATAGCCGCAGCTATAGAGAAAGACCAACCCGAAGGCTCCGGCACAGGCTCGGAGCGCGACAACGAGCTGTGTCTGCGGGCGCAATGGCTTTATGGAAATCGTTGTCATTATCAGATCTCGCTGCATTTGAGACTGACGAGAAAAGACTGCGTGCTGGGTCAGCAATTCAGGAGGGCCGCCAGCCGAAACCGGCGACCCTCAGGGTCTGAGTTCATCAGCCAAGATGGCTGACGTCGATATGACCGAAGGCATTTATGAAATGATCGAGAGAATTGTTCACCGTCGTCGTTTCGGGATCCGTGTGAACCAACGCTGACGCGATATCTCCGCCCCGAGCCATGTTGCCGTTGCCGCCGTTGCCGCCGACGCCTGCGAGGATGGTGGCATGCTGGTCAGCCACGAGTTGCGTATACTGTGTTGCGGATGTAGCCGCATTCACCGTAGCCGTGTCGCCGCCGCTCGTGTTTTCTTGATCACCGTTGGAGTGAGCGCTTCCGCCCGCGCCGCCGGCGCCGCTGGTGAGCGATGCCAGGAAGCCATTCTGGGCCTGGCTGTAGCCACCGGCTCCGCCACCGCCGGCGTCCCAATCTGCCGTCTGCCAAACGTGATCGCCGTTGTGCAGATGGGTAGATGCCCCGTCGACCGTTTGCACGGGGTCCACATAGGCAACCGGGTTGTAGTCAATGTTACCATGATTGATGCCATCGCCGCCGTTGCCGGCATTCGCGTCGCCTGCATCCGGGTTGTGGAGATGGATCGTGTCAGACATTTGTGGAATAGGCATTGATGTCGCTCCTTCTACTTCGTTTCGTCCGTGTTCTTTTTTACGGCGTCCCCTTACGGCGTGGGTATTCAGATGTCACCGCCAGCCAATACAACCGCAGTTGAATATTGCCTGCGATTTAATCTATGAACCATCTAGATATTCGGCGACGCTCTTTCGGATGTATACTTGGAGGTGACAGAGAATTATTTTGGATTAGCACGAAGTGATTTAGCGCCGGATAGCATGATCATGCCTGCTACTTCGTTGAAGCAGCGCCGTTTTCCGGGATTCTGATCGGGCTGCGCCTGGCGAGGGAGACCCTGCCTGGGGCCGAAAACTTTCATCACTGGCGGCGACAACGAGGGTGCAAGATGCAGGGGCCTCTAACCCGCAGACGGATGTCATGCTCGCAAACTTGCACGACGGTCGCTGCGGCCATGACAGCCAAATGGCTACAGCACTAACCGACCAGATGTAGACGAATTGCAGGCTCTGCTTTTCCTGCGTTCAGATGCACAATGCCCGAGCAATTCAGGCTGCATCGCGCCACACGCTCGGTGGACGTTCGGTTGACCGCGAAATGGAGACAGTAATGGCGGAAACTCGTCCCTCATTGGAAGACCTGCCCAAGGCAGGCACCGATCAACACCTCGCCTCCAACCTGGCCGCGGGGCATCTGGCATTGGTGCCGACCTGGCTTCCATTGGATGTCGCTTCCGGTCCAAACTATATTTCCGCCGGCAGCGGTGGCGATGGAATAAGCGAAGGCGTGATCAGCAGCAACGCGTTGGCCGTCTTCATGCCGTCCAATGCCGCCATGGCAGGATCTCATTCCAGTGCCGAAGCACTCCAGGGCAACGATGCGCTCATCAATCAGCATCCCACCGAAATGGCCGGGATAGGCGGGAATGGTGGAAGCGGCAATGTTGCCATCGGCAGCGGCGATGGCGGCAGCCATGCCGGCTCCGGCGGCAATGGCCTCTTCTACGGTGGGCTCGTCAGCACCGAAGTCGCGCTGTTTGCCCCCGTCAATACGGCCGTGGCTGCAGGCCCTGGCTCGGAGGCTCACGCCGACCAATCGAACAACGCCCTGTTCCTGCAGGGCGCAACCCAGATGGGCGGCATGGGCGGCTCGGGCGGAGACCATAACGTCGCGGGCCATGGCACGCCGATGAGCCCGGGAACGTCGCTTACATTGACCGGTGACTACTATGCGGGCCACGGCGGCGATGGGTATTTCGTCGGCGCTATGGTCGACGTGAGTATCGCCATCTTCTCACCGATCAACATCGCCATCGGCGCCGCGGGCGGCTCGGCGGAGGCCCATCAGACAAACAATGTCATTTTCGATCAGGGTGCGGTGCAGATCGCAGGCATCGGCGGCAATGGCGGTGGCTTCAACCTGTCGTCGGACACGATTTTTACCGGCAACCATGCGGG
Organism: Rhizobium fabae; assembly: GCF_003985135.1. NCBI lineage: Bacteria > Pseudomonadati > Pseudomonadota > Alphaproteobacteria > Hyphomicrobiales > Rhizobiaceae > Rhizobium > Rhizobium fabae. The sequence continues at coordinate 28,108 of NZ_ML133653.1, read as the reverse complement.
CGGAGGCGGCGGGGTCGGATCGTCGACCGGCAGCATGGTCGACATCAATTTCGCCTATTTCCATCCCATCAACCTTGCCGTTCCCGCCGGTGGGACGGCGGACGCTCAGCAGATCGATCATGTTCTCTATGACCAGCATGCGCTCCAGTTGGCCGGCATCGGGGGGCATAGCGGAGAGGGCAACCTCACTGACGCCCATTCGGCTCTCGTCGACGACATTCTGGGCTTCATGCACAGCTAGGGATCACGACCCATCAACCGAACAAAATCTCGCAAAAACGACGGCGAGCCTCCGATGGATCTCAGCCGGTCGATGCGGCGGTGAAAACCGCCAACTGAGCATCGAAAGCACGCTCGAAGGCTGGCCGCGCTTCGCCGCGGGCGACATAGGCAAAGAGGGTCGGATATTCATCCAGCATGCCCGATCTTTTCAACCTGCGCAGCACCGACACCATCATCAAGTCGCCGGCGGTGAAGGCACCGTCGAGCCAGTCGGCAATCACCAAGCCGACTGGAAAGGTCACCCAGTCGATCACGGATCCTTACCTCGACGAGAGGCCGGCGCTGCTCGTACCAAGGCTCGTCGGAGCCGCGGTTGATGATCGGCGGCTCCATCGTGTTGAGCGCAGCGAACATCCAGGTGATCGCGCGTGCTCGGGCATTCGCATCGTGTGGCAGGAGGCCTGTATGGTGCTCTGCGATATGGAACACGATCGCCCCTGACTCGAACAGAGTAAGATCGCCTTCCTCATAGGTCGGGATTTGCCCGAAAGGCTGAAGCGCGCGGTGCGCCGGCTCCTTCATCGCTTTGAACGAAACAAGGCGAACCTCGTAAGACTGTTCCACTTCTTCGAGCGCCCAGCGAACGGGCATGTCACGCGCCAGTCCCCGGCCGCCATCGGGCGACCGTTCAAAGACTGTTATGGTGGGGTAATCCTGTTGGTCATGGTCGTCTCTCTTTGGCGTGCTAACCCAGGGACGATTGAAACCCGTCCGGTCCGACAACGCATTGCCAAAACCACCGGGAAGTATTGATTCATGTCTATTTCGGCTAAGCTCGGGACCGATTACTTTGGATTGAGGTGGCAGCCGGCATTAATGCGTCGACAGGGCGGAGTTATTCAGTAATCATAATGAGTTACCGGCGATCTCAGACTTTTTGTCGCTTTTCGTGTTCGTCGCCTTGCTGTCGAGGTCTGCGACGGATTTGAATTGAGGTAGGGACACAAAGCCCAATCGATCGGCAGCTCGTAATATTCAACAGCTATTTTCTGAATGGATTTGTAGCAGATCGGGTGCCTTTTCAGTGCCTTTGAAAGTTTTGTTGAGCCGCTTTCCATACGTGAACTTGGCGAAGACTGGAAACTCCGTAGCGGCAAGTCGATCCATTACAACCTTATAGATACGCTTTCCAAAATGCTCTGCGAGCTCAGTTGTATCTCGCCTATGTCTTATAGACTATAAGAATTATCATGAGAGATCAGACTATTTTCATCGAGAAAACACGCGTTTTTTATCATGACATGAAGCGAGAACAGGAATAATGTCAGCGGCTGTTGGGTTGCAAACCTTCTGGGGAGCACGCAAGTGTCCGACAGTGCTAAAACTAAGCGCCGTACGGGGCGCAACGCACCAACTGTGATCATTATCGAGCATTCTACACTCGCGCGCACCACCGTGGTGAAGCTTCTTGAGCGTGAACTCGCCGGGTGGAATGTGATCGATTTGATCTCGACCGAGAGTCTCGACCGGGCTCTCGGAGCTGAGGTGCGTTTGATTGTATTGGATTTGGTCGGCAGAGGTATCGAGAGCATTAGCCTGCGTGATGACCTCGCGGCCATTGCTGCACGTTTTCCTGAGGCACCTATCACGTTGCTCTCAGGTGCGGATGATGTGGTCGTGGCCCGTCAGGCGCTCAAGATGGGCATTCGCGGCCTATTCTCGACGTCGCTCGCCGTTGACATCGCCCTTGCCGGTCTTCGTCTTGTTCTGGCAGGAGGAACATTTTTCCCGCAGCTGTTGGGCGCCGATACAACCGGCTCAAACGGGCATCGTCCGGCCAGAAATGAGGCCGAAAAACGCTTGGATGACAGGACGCAATACCTGGCGATTGCTGATTTCACCCCGCGGGAAGCGGATATCCTCGCAGAGCTGCAATCCGGCTGCTCAAATAAGGTCATTGCAGGAAAACTCAATTTGTCGGGGCATACGGTGAAGATGCATCTGCAACATATCATGCGCAAATTGCAGGCGCAGAACCGTACTGAAGTGGTTGCCCGCTTAATTCAAAGAGCCGCCGGCGGGCAGGACGTCTCGCCGGGTTAGGCGGAGTCGCAACGTCTTGGTCGAATTGCCAAGCACGGTTTGACCTATCATAGGAATCAAAGATTCCTCTCTCTGGCCGCCCGGGCCGTGCCAATATTTTGATCGTCCGGCAAATCCCCAAATTCCGCGTGCCCCGCCAGCAGATATTCAGGCAGATCGAGGTCGAGAGGCCGGCTCGACCGACATCTCGCGTTTCCACGGGCACCATGTGAAATATATTTCATTGATTGAATTATATTGACAGCGCGCCGCCATTGCGATTACCTGCCCATACCGGACTTCGAGGAGGAACTCCGGTCTTCATTGGATCATCGGCAGCCGCTCAGGCGCCGCCGGATATTTGGGAGGGGCTTCGGCCTCGAGGAGGAAACTTGCGCAAATTTCTAAGCACGACCGCATTGGCGGTCCTTGCATCGACGCTTTTCGCCGGCCTCGCCAGCGCGGACACGGACAATCCGTTCCGCTGCAAGCCGGGCGAAAAATACGTCATGAACGTCATGGTATCGGGCGTCGAATACTGGTTCCCGGTCTATGAGATGTTCAAGCAGGCCGGTCAGCAGCTCGGTTGCGAGACCGCTTACACCGGCACGCCGGAATATGACGTCAACAAGCAGATCGCCACGTTCGACCAGGCCTTGGCCCAGAATCCGGCCGGCATCCTCGTTCATCCGATGAACTCCGACCCGTTCATCGAGCCGATCAACCGGGCGATCGACCAGGGCACGGCGGTCGTCACCTTCGCAGCCGATGCGCCGCTCTCCAAGCGCATCTCGTTCATCACCTCGGACAATACCCGCGAGGGCACCTATGCGGCCGACGCGATTGCCGGAAAAATGGGCGGCAAGGGCGAATATGCCGTTCTGGAAAATCCGGGCCAGGACAATCACGACAAGCGTATTGCCGCCTTCATCGCCCGCATGGAGGAAAAATATCCTGACATGAAGCTGGTCGGCCGCGCCGCGTCCAACCAGGATCCGAACAAGGCCTATCAGGGGCTGATGAGCCTGGTGCAGGCACATCCGAATCTTGGCGCAGTCTTCATGCCGGAAGCGAATTCGGCGATCGGCGCTTCGCAGGCCAACAAGGAAAGCGGCGGCAAGATCCTCGTGATGTGCGCCGACGTCAACGCCAACATCCTCGACATGATCAAGGCCGGCGAAGTGTTCGGCTCGATCAACCCGAACCAGGGCATGCAGGGTTACATGGGCTTCATGCTCCTGTGGCTTGCCAAGCATCCGGAACTCATCGACCCGATGAACGACGCCAAGCGCGTTGGCTTCAACCCGATGAGCATTCCCTTCGTCGACAACGGCCTGTCGATCGTGACCGCCGACAATGCCGACGACTTCTACTGGGACAAGTACCTGAAGCGGCGGGGCACCAAGGGCATCGAGGAGTAAGCCTTCGTGTCGGCTGTCCGGGGCCCGAAGCTTCGGACAGCCCCCCGAGAGCGTGAGGAGAAGACGATGATGGCGTCGGTGCCGGTTCTGGAAATCCGCAATGTCAGCAAGCACTTCGGTGCGGTGAAGGCGTTGACGGATGTGAGCTTCAGCCTGGAAAGAGGCGAGGTTCACGCGCTCTGCGGTGAAAACGGCGCGGGCAAGTCGACGCTGATGAACATCATTGCCGGCGTTCTGCAGCCAAGCGAGGGGGACGTTCTCGTCGATGGCGCACCGGTCAAGGTGACGTCGCCAGCCGTGGCGCAATCGCTCGGGCTTGGCCTCGTGCACCAGGAAATCGCGCTCTGCCCCGATGCGACGGTGGCCGAGAACATGTTCATGGCCGCGACCAACCGCCGCCGCTCACCTTTCATGAACTATGGCAGGCTGGAGCGGGATGCGCAGGTCGTCATGAATCGCCTGGCGCCGATCGATGTGCGCCGCAAAGTCGGCGACTTGTCGATATCCAGCCAGCAGCTTGTCGAGATCGCCAAGGCACTGACGCTCGATTGCCGGGTGCTGATCTTCGACGAACCGACGGCAGCACTGACGGAATCGGAGGCGCAGATCCTGTTCGGAATCATCCGCGACCTCAAGGCGCAGGGTATTTCGATCATCTATATCAGCCACCGCATGGCCGAAATCTTCAGCCTGTGCGACCGGGTCACCGTCTTTCGCGATGGCCGCTACATCTCGACGGAGAAGGTGGCGGATGTGACGCCGGATGATGTGGTGCGCCGCATGGTCGGACGCGAGATCACCCAGCTCTATCCGGAAAAGCAGGCGCCGGCGGAACGGACCGGCGAGATCATTCTGAGCGTCCGCCACCTCGGCGACGGCAGCCGCTTCAGGGATGTGAGCTTCGACCTGCGCAAGGGCGAAATTCTCGGCGTCGGCGGGCTGATCGGCTCGGGTCGCACCGAGATCGCTGAAGGCATTTGTGGGTTGCGACCGGTAATCACAGGCGAGGTGCAACTGCATGGACAGCGGCTGCGGACGCGGTCCTATGCGCGGGCCGCGCAGGCGGGCGTCGTCTATCTCTCCGAAGACCGGAAAGGCTCCGGCATTTTCCTCGATCTCTCCATCGCCCAGAACATTGCCGTTCTCGATTTGAAGTCGCTGACCGGACCGCTCGGACTTCTGAATTCCAAGGCCGAGGCGGAACGTGCCCACGACCTGGTCCGGCGGCTCGGCGTGCGGATGGGCGGCATCGACATGCCTGTCTCGTCGCTGTCGGGCGGCAACCAGCAGAAGGTGGCGATTGCCAAGCAGCTGGCGGTCAATCCCAAGGTCATCCTGATGGACGAACCGACCCGCGGCATCGATGTCGGCGCCAAATCGGAAATCCATCGGCTGCTGCGCGATCTCGCCCGCTCCGGCATCGGCATCGTCGTCATCTCGTCGGAACTGCCGGAGCTTCTCGGCCTGTGCGACCGGGTGCTTGTTATCCACGAGGGCACGATTGCAGGCGAGGTCGAGGGCGAGACGATGACTGAGGAAGCGATCATGCGGCTCGCCTCGGGTATCGGCGGTCACAACAATTCAAAGGCATCGGTGCATGCCGCATAGAGAAAAAGCACGGGCAGGAGACAAGGTCATGGCGGACGCGACATTGGCAGCGGCACATCAACCACGCGCGCCCGGCTGGAAACGGCTGGGGAGGATGCGCGAAGCGGGACTGATCGCGATCATCCTGGCGCTCTGCATCGTCATGAGCTTTGCCTCGCCGCATTTTCTGACGCTCGGCAACTTCCGGGCCATGCTGATGTCATTCTCGGTGGAAGGCATCGTCGTCGTCGGCATGACCATCCTGCTGATCGTCGGCGGCATCGACCTGTCGGTCGGCTCGGTCGTCTGCTTCTCGATGGTGCTGTCCGGCTCGCTGTTCCTGATGGGGCTCGATCCGTGGAGCGCGTCCCTGATCGGGATCATTGCCAGCGGCCTGATCGGCTGCGTCATGGGCTTTTTCGTGACCGTCGTCGGCCTCAACCACTTCATCACCTCGCTTGCGGCGATGGTGATCGTGCGGGGCATCTGCCTGATCATCACCAAGGGCACGCCCTTGTCGCTGTTCACCTTGCCGCCTTCGTTCAAGGCGGTCGGGCAGGGCACGTTCTATGGCGTCCCCTACGTGATCCTGATCTTCGTCGCCGTCGTAGTGCTGTTCGATTTCCTGCTGCGGCGAGCAACCGCCTTCCGCAAGGTGTTCTACACCGGCAGCAACGAGAAGGCGGCGCTCTATTCCGGCATCAAGACGAACCAGGTGAAGTTCTGGGTGACGGTGCTTTGCGCGACGTTGTCCGGTGTTGCCGGGGTGATCTACATGTCCCGCTTCGGTGCCGCTACCCCGACCTTCGGCGTCGGCATGGAGCTCAACATCATCGCGGCTGCCGTGATCGGCGGTGCGTCGCTCAATGGCGGCTCCGGCACGATCCTGGGGGCCATTCTCGGCATTGCCCTGCTGTCGGTCGTCACAAGCTCGTTGATCCTGCTCGACGTGTCCGTCTATTGGCAAGACATGATCAAAGGCTGCATTCTGCTTGCCGCCGTCTCGATCGATCATTTCCTGCACAAGCGGAAGGCTGCCTGACATGCCGATAGCCAAACTCAAACCCGCCAACGCGCCGCGCGAGGAAATCGTCATCGCCCGGCAGATGCACCAGGCCCTGGTCCTGCATTTCCTCGAAGGACTGACACAGGCGCAGATTGCCGATCAGCTCGGCATCTCGCACGCCACCGTCAACCGGCTGATCAAGCGCGGCCGCCAGCTCGGTCTGGTCGAAATCAAGATCAAGTCGCCGGTCGAGCCGCTGGTCGATATGGAAGAACAGCTGCGCGCGCTTGGCGGCATCGGCCGCGCCGTGGTGGTGCCGACCGTATCCGACAATCCGCAGACAGCACTTCAGGCCGTCGGCGAAGCGGCAGCGCGGTTGCTGCTGGAAGAGATCGTCGACGGCGATACGATCTGCATCACCGGCGGCAAAGGCGTGAGCGCCGTCGTCGCCGGTCTGCATCCGCCGCGTCGTTTCGATGTCGAGGTCATTCCGGCAACCGGATGCGTGCAGGGCAAGCACTATACCGACGTTAACCATGTCTCGACCTTGATGGCCGACAGGCTTGGGGGGCGCTCCTACCAGATCCACGCGCCGCTCTTTGCCGACGATGCCGAGCAGCGGGCGATGCTGATCAACATGCGTTCCGTCGCAGACGTTTTCAAACGGGCGCGTGAGGCGAAGGTGGCGGTGGTCGGCATCGGCTCGATCCTGTCGGACGATTCGAGCTATTACGACCTGCATCCCTCCTCGAGCACCGACCGCGTCGCGATCGAGCGGTCCGGCGCGTCCTGCGAATTACTGGCGCATCTGCTCGATGATCATGGCCAGGTCTGCGACTACAGCCTCAATCGTTCGCTGGTATCGCTGACGCTGCCGGAATTCGCTTCGATCCCCACGAAGATCGGCGTGGCGAGCGGACCGAACAAGGCAGGCCCGATCCTCAGCGTTCTCAGGGGCAATCACCTCGATACGCTGGTGACCGATGAGGCGACGGGTGCCCGGGTGCTGGCACTGGCGAATGGCAAGGGAAAATGGGCATGAGCGGACGGCAATTGACACGTGAGATCGGCAAATCCGGCGTTTTCGCCTCGGCGGTCGGACTAGGCACCTGGGCAATCGGCGGCTGGATGTGGGGCGGGGCCGACGAGGCGGAATCCATCGCCGCGATCCAGGCATCGCTTGATGCCGGGGTGACGCTGATCGACACTGCGCCGGCCTATGGTCTTGGACGTTCCGAAGAGATCGTCGGCAAGGCGCTGGCCGGACGCCGCGACAAGGCAGTCATCGCCACCAAATGCGGCCTTGTCTGGCATACAAGGAAAGGCCGCCATTTCTTCGATCAGGACGGCAAGCCGGTCCACCGCTATCTCGGCCGCGATGCGATCCTGCATGAGGTCGAGGAAAGCCTGACGCGGCTTGGAACTGACTATATCGACCTCTACATCACCCATTGGCAGGACCCGACGACACCGATCGAGGAAACGATGCGGGCGCTGGAGGACCTGCGCGCATCGGGCAAGATCCGGGCGATCGGGGCAAGCAATGTCAGCCCAGACGACCTCAACGCCTATATCTCCGCCGGTGGTCTCGACGCGATCCAGGAGCGGTTCAGCATGATCGACCGCGAGATCGAGGCCGAGCTTCTGCCGCTGACCAGGGCCAATGGCATTGCGACGCTGAGCTATTCGTCGCTGGCGCTGGGGTTGCTGTCCGGCGCCATCGGTCCGGACCGTGTGTTCTCAGGCGACGACCAGCGCAAGGACAATCCGCGCTTTTCGGTTGGCAACCGCCAGAAGGCAGCCGCACTCTCCGACGCCATCCGGCCGGTCGCCGAAAGACACGGCGCCAGCATCGCCCAGACCGTGATTGCCTGGACGCTGGCGCAGCCTGGCGTCACCTTTGCACTTTGCGGCGCGCGCAATCCGGCACAGGCAATCGACAATGCTCGGGCCGGAACTATCCGGCTGGATGCGGCCGATCTTGCCGCCATCGATACGGCCATAGCGGCGAAACTGACTGACATGGACAAGTAGCGGATCGCCATCATGAAGCGGGAAGAAATATTGGACGGGCTCCGCCAAAGCCCGAAGGTGGACGTGTGCGTCATCGGCGGCGGCATCAACGGCATCAGCGTCTTTCGGGAGCTGGCGCTGCAGGGGCTGAATGTGCTGCTCGTCGAGAAGCACGATTATTGCTCCGGCGCCAGTTCGGCGCTGTCGCGCATGGTGCATGGCGGGCTTCGCTATCTTGAAAACGGCGAATTCAAGCTGGTGCAGGAATCCTTGGTCGAGCGCGACCGGCTGCTGCGCAACGCGCCGCATTACGTCGCGCCGCTGCCGACGACGGTGCCGGTGTTCGATAACTTTTCCGGCCTCGGCAACGGCATCGTGCGCTTCCTCGGTCTCAGCCGCCGCCCGAGCCGCCGCGGCGCCGTCGCTATCAAGGCCGGCCTCAGCATCTATGATTTCCTGACCCGGAAGCGCGCACTGATGCCGCGCCACCAGTTTCGCGGCCGGCGTACGACGCTCGAGAAGTGGCCGGCGCTCAATCCTGACATCAAGAGTTCCGCCACCTATTTCGACGCCTGGGTCAGTCATCCCGAGCGGCTGGGCATCGAGCTTCTGCAGGATGGTCTTCTGGCCAATTCCGGCGCGAGGGCGCTGAACTATGCCGAACTGCGGCGAACGGGAAATGGCCAGTATCGCGTCGAGGACCGGATAGGCGGTGCCTCCGTTGCTGTCGAACCGGCGCTGATCATCAACGCCACTGGCGGCTGGATCGATGCGGCCAATCAAGCCCTGTTTTCGCCGGAAGCACGGCCGTCACCGCTGATCGGCGGCACCAAGGGCTCGCATCTGATCATCGACAATGCGGACCTGTGCAACGCGCTTGCCGATCACATGATCTATTATGAGAATGAGGACGGGCGGATCTGCATCCTGTTTCCCTATCTCGGCAAGGTTCTCGTCGGTTCCACCGATATCCGCGTCGATGATCCGGAAACGGTGCGCTGCGAAGCGGACGAGCGGGATTATATCCTGCAATCGCTCGCCTTCGTGCTGCCTGGCATCGCCATCCGGCCGGAGCAGATCGTCTTCCAGTTTTCCGGCGTGCGGCCGCTGCCGGCCAGCACCGACAGTTTTACCGGCCGCATCCCGCGTGATCATTTCTGCACCGTGCTCGAGCCGCCCGAAGGCGGTCCGCCAGTGCTCTGCATGATCGGCGGCAAGTGGACGACATTCCGGTCCTTCGGGGAACTCGCGGCCGACATGGTTCTGGAAAGGCAGGGCAGGCGGCGGCGTGTTGCGACACGCGATCGGCCGATCGGCGGCGGTCGGGCATTTCCCGCCAACGCGCCCGCCTGGCTCAAGCAGACAGCGGCCAGCAAAGGTTTGTCCGAAAGCCGCATGGCCGAACTGTTTGCCCGATACGGCACGGATGCCGAGGCGATTGCCGGCTTCATCGCTGATGGCGCCGATGCCGCGCTGCCGCACGCCGGCTACTCCATGCGCGAACTGGAGTTCCTGATCCGCGAGGAAGCGGTGGAACATCTCGACGACCTGCTGTTGCGGCGCACGACGCTTGCCGTTTCGGGCGAGCTTTCGCTCGACATGATGGATGCCACGCTCGACCTGCTGGCGCAGGAAAAGTACTGGACGCCCGCGCATCGCGCCGGTGAGCGCGACCGTTTTCTCACCCTTCTCAACGAACGCCACGGCGTCGACGAAGACATGCTTTTCGCAAGGAACGAACCAAGGAGCATAGAATGCGACACAACAGCAAAGTCCGGATGAACCGGCTGTTCGGCAGCGGCCGTTGCCTCGACGTGGCGATCGATCACGGCGTCTGCAACGAACCGTCCTTCCTCGAAGGGCTGGAGGACATCCAGGCCGTCGTCAAGGCGCTGGTCTCTGCCGGGCCGGATGCGATCCAGATGAACTCCGGCCAGGCGGACCTGCTGCAGGAGGTGCCCGGCAAGGACAAGCCGGCTCTGGTCATGCGCATCGACATGGGCAACCCCTATAACCGAATCCGCCACCGCGACATGTGGGCGGTGCTGCAGAACGAGGCTGAGCCGTTGATCGGCGCGATCGAGATGGATGCGGCCTGCGTCGTCGTCAACCTGTTCATGCTGCCTGATGAGCCGGACCTGTTCCGCCAGTGCGTCCTGAATATTTCCCGCGTGCGGGCCGATTGCGACAGGTATGGCATGCCGCTGATGATCGAGCCGCTAGTGATGCAGCCGGTCACCGAAAAGGGCGGTTACATGGTCGATGGCGACGCGGACAAGATCGTTACCTTGACGCGGCTCGCGCGTGAGATGGGTGCGGATATCGTCAAGGCGGACCCGACCACCAATGCCGAGGATTTTCACAGAGTGGTGGAGGCAGCTCGCTGCCCGGTGCTTGTGCGCGGCGGCGGCAAGGAAGATCTTCGTGCCGTCTTCGACAAATCGGCGGCCTTGATGCGACAGGGCGCCATGGGCATGGTCTATGGCCGCAACATCTATCAGCACGCCAATCCAAGCGCCGTGGTGCGCGGGCTGATGGCGATCGTGCATGAGGACGCGAGCGGCGAACAGGCCTTCGCGCTCTATCAGCAGGGCTGAAGTGCGACTCGAACCTTGGGAGGGGTTCTGCATGGGAGACTATCTTTTGGGGCTCGACGCCGGGAACACCGTTATCAAGGCGGTGATTTTCGACCGGCGCGGCAACGAGATCGCGGCTGCGTCCGAAGAGGGGCACAGCCGCATGCCGAGCCCGGGGCATGTCGAACGGGGGCTGGACGAACTCTGGGCGAATGCACGGCAGGTCATCCGCGCCTGCATCGAAAAAGCAGGGATTGCGCCGGAGGAAATTGCCGCGATCGGCTGCGCCGGACACGGCAACGGTCTCTATGCGCTTGATCGCGACGGCGCTCCGCTGCTCGGCATCCAGTCGCTCGACACGCGGGCGGCCGGGCTGGTCGAAGAATGGTGGGAGGCCGGCGTCGGAGATCGGACCTATCCGATTTCCCGCCAGCGACCGTGGCCGTCGCAGACGCCGACATTGCTTGCCTGGCTTAAGCGTCACCGGCCGGAACTGTTCAACCGCATCGGTACGGTGTTCTTCTCCAAGGATTTTGTCGTCAACCGCCTGACCGGCCGCCGCGTCAGCGAGGTGTCCGATATGTCGGGGGCCGGCCTGCTGGATCTTGCCGCACGCCGCTACGACAAGGCGTTGATGGAGGCCTATGGACTGGGCGATTGCATGGAGCTCTTGCCGCCGCTGATCGAAAGCGCCGATATTGCCGGCAGGGTAACGGAAGAGGTGGCGGCGCAAACCGGGCTCGCCGCCGGTACGTCTGTGGTCGGCGGGCTGTTCGACGTCGTCGCCTCGGCGCTCGGCTCGGGCGTCGTGCGCACCGGCAGCGCCTCGATCATTGCCGGCACCTGGAGCATCAACCAGATCATCATCGATGGCCCCAGCCTCGACGGGCCGGTCTTCATGTCGTCGACCTTCGATCGCACCCGCTACATGGCGATGGAAAACAGCGCCACCTCGGCTGCCAATCTCGAATGGCTGGTACGAGAGTTCTTCGAAGGTGAACATGCGGAAGGCGTTTCGCCCTTCGATGCCTGCTGCGCGCTGGCCGGGGCGATCAAACCCGCGGCAGACGACCCGCTCTACCATCCCTATCTCTACGGCGCCCAGCAGGACGGCCACGCCCGCGCCGGCTTCTACGGCCTTGCCGGCTGGCACGCCAAGGGGCACCTCGTTCGCGCGCTTCTCGAAGGCGTCGCCTTCGGTCATCGTCAGCACATCGAGACGATCCGAAAGGCGGGCGCGGTCTTCAACGAAGCCGTGCTGGCCGGCGGGGGCTCGCGCAGCCTGATCTGGCCGCAGATCTTTGCCGATGTGCTCGGCGTTCCCGTCTCCGTTGCCCGCTCGCGCGAAACCGGTGCGCTCGGAGCGGCGATTGCGGCCGGAACCGGCATCGGCATCTTCGCGGACTTCGGCGCTGGCGCTGCGGCCATGGTGCGCACCGAGCGGCATTATCGTCCGGATGCCTCGCTTGAGGCGCATTATGCGCGGCGCTACGCTCTCTATCAGGATATCGCCGAGGTAATGGCGCCGCTCTGGCGGCGCCTGACGGCGGTCCCGCCGGCTGCAGCGGGAGAGGCGGCATGAACATGCGCGCGAATGACGCGGCGATTGACGCGGGCAGCTACGACTACATCATCGTCGGCGCGGGATCGGCGGGATGCGTTCTGGCCAACCGGTTGTCGGCCAATCCGAAAAACCGCATCCTATTGCTCGAAGCCGGCGGCAGCGACCGATATCACTGGGTGCATGTGCCGATCGGCTATCTCTACTGCATGGGCAATCCGCGTACCGACTGGATGATGAAGACGGCGGCGGAAGCCGGACTGAACGGCCGGTCGCTGCCCTATCCACGCGGAAAGGTGCTGGGCGGCTGCTCGTCGATCAACGGCATGATCTACATGCGCGGCCAGGCGGCCGATTACGACGGCTGGCGGCAGGCAGGCAATTCGGGCTGGGGCTGGGACGACGTGCTGCCCTATTTCCTGAAATCCGAGGACAACTACCGCGGCAAGTCGCGGATGCACGGGGCAGGCGGCGAGTGGCGGGTGGACAAGCAGCGGCTTACCTGGCCGATCCTCGATGCCTTTCGCGAAGCGGCCGAGGAGCTCGGCATTCCAAAAACCGACGATTTCAACCAAGGCGACAATGAGGGCTCAGGCTATTTCGAAGTCAATCAGCGCGGCGGCCTGCGTTGGAACACGACAAAGGCCTTTCTGCGCCCGGCGATGAAGCGGGCCAATCTGCGTGTTCTGACTGGCGCCGAAACCGAGCGGCTGGAATTCGACGGTAGGATGGTGACCGGCGTGCGGTTCCGGCTGAACGGGCAGGGCCATCTGGCGCGCGCCGGTCGCGAGGTCATTCTGTCCGCCGGCGCGATCAATTCGCCTAAGATCCTGGAGCTTTCAGGGATCGGCCGCCCGGATGTGCTGTCCGCCGCCGGACTTGATGTCGCCCATGAACTTCCGGGGGTCGGCGAAAACCTGCAGGATCACCTGCAAATCCGTACGGTTTTCCGCATCGACGGCGCAAAGACGCTGAACCAGCTCTATCACAACCTGTTCACCCGGGCGGGCATGGGGCTTGAATATATACTGCGCCGGTCGGGGCCGCTGTCGATGGCGCCGAGCCAACTCGGTATCTTTGCCAGGAGCGATCCGGCAGTTGCGACCGCCGATCTGGAATATCACGTGCAGCCCTTGAGCACCGACCGGCTCGGCGAGCCGCTGCACAAATATCCGGCCGTCACCGTCTCCGTCTGCAATCTGCGGCCGGAAAGCCGAGGCACCGTGCATATCGGTGGCCCGGAGCTTTCCATGGCGCCGGAAATCCGTCCGAATTATCTTTCAACCGCCGGCGACCGGATCGTTGCGACGAAATCGGTCCGGCATGCCCGCCGGCTCATGGAGGCCGGCGCCATCGCCAAGTACCGGCCGCAGGAGATGTTGCCCGGCAGGGAATATCAGAGTGACGAAGAGCTGATCCGTCGCGTCGGCGATATCGCCACGACGATCTTCCATCCGGTCGGCACCTGCAAGATGGGCAGTGACACGATGGCGGTTGTCGATCCGCAATTGCGGGTGCATGGGCTGGCGAAACTGCGGGTGGTCGATGCCTCGATCATGCCGACGATCGTCTCGGGCAACACCAACTCGCCTGTCATCATGATTGCCGAGAAGGCCGCTGAGAGCATTCTGTCGCTGAGGTAAAGAGCCCGGAAATTTCGGCGCTTGCGTGGTCTGCGGCAAGCTGCCCAGTCGTTGCGGGTCTGCCAGGCAGATATCCTTGGCCGACGGAGCGTCCCATCTTTTTGGAACCGCGGGACGATCCGGCTCTGGCCGAGCCGCGGCTTAAATTGTAGAAGAGTTTTGCGCCTGCATAATCGTCTGCCTGGGTGCCGCGGAGTTGAGCGTATATGGTCTCTTTTTGGAAGGCGTCACCTGCGATTGCAGCCGTTTCCCTGGGACTGACATTGATCGATGCTCACCCGGCAATGAGCCAGGATGCGACGTCGGCGAAGAGCCAATGGATCGTCACCCTCGGCGGTTCCGTCGAATACGGTCCGTCCTATGAAGGGTCGAAGCATCTTTCCGTCAGCGGCATGCCCTCCTTTGATGTCAGGCGCCTGGGAGATGCGGCGGAATACAGCGCTCCCGACGACAATATCGACTATGGTCTGTTTGACATCGGCGGTGTCGAGATCGGCCCGGTTGTCGGCCTGAGAGACGGGCGGTCGCCGCTCGAAGATTCCGACTTGCAAGGCCTACGCCGAGTACACTGGAATTTCGATGCCGGTGTCTACATGCAATATTGGCCGATAGAGGATCGCCTGCGCGCGCGGGCCGAAACGCGCCAGGCGCTCTGGGGTGGCGACGGTCTGCTTGCCGATCTCTATCTCGACTGGTTTCAGCCGCTTGGGGATCGCTGGCTTCTGTCTGCCGGCCCGCGCCTGTCTCTGGCGAACTCCACCTATATGCGCAATAATTTCGGGGTCTCGGCCACCGAAGCCGCCAGCAACGGGCGCGTCGATGCGTTCGGCGCCAGCGGCGGTGTGAAATCGATCGGCTTCACCGCCGCAGCGACCTATGCGCTGTCGCCGGCCTGGAGCGTGCAGGTCTATGACAAATACAGCCGCCTGGTCGGCGATGCTGCCGACAGTCCGATCACCTCGAAGATCGGCTCAGCCGATCAAAACGTGATCGGCTTTGCCCTCAACCGTTCCTTCCAGATCGGCTTCTAAGCGCCGCGCCGCCGCCTTCTCATGTGCCCCGATATAGTCGCGTGTCACCGGAAGGGTGTCATTGCGCTTGGTCAACTGGATCTGGAAAACCACCAGGTCCTCGTAGCGGAATGCGGCTTCCGCGCTGGCAAGGTAATATTCCCACATCAGGCAGAAGCGCTCATCGTAAAGCGCTGCCGCCTCGTCCCATCTTGCCATGAAGCGTCTTCGCCACTCTGCCAGCGTCCATGCATAATGGAGGCGCAGCACCTCGATATCGGTGACGAAGAGCCCGGCCTTCTCGATTTCCGGGATGATTTCGGACAAGGCGGGAATATAGCCGCCGGGAAAGATATATTTGTCGAGCCACGGCGTAGTGAAGCCTGGCGTCGCCGAACAGCCGATCGTATGCAAGACCATCACGCCATTGTCTTCCAGCAGTTCCGCGCATTTTTCGAAGAAGGCGCGATAGGATGCCAGCCCGACATGCTCGAACATGCCGACCGAGACAATCCGGTCGAAGCGTCCTGTCAGGCTGCGGTAGTCTTGCAGCGCAAACTCGACCGCCGCTGAGCTTTCCCCGCGTTCAGCGGTCCGTTTCATCGCGTATGCATGCTGCTCTTCCGACAGCGTGATACCAAGCACATGGCCACCGCGTGCATGACCCGCCATATGCAGGGCCAGCCCGCCCCAGCCGCAGCCGATATCGAGCACGCTGTTGCCGGGGGCGACCTGCAGTTTGGCGGCGAGATGCCGTTTTTTGGCAAGCTGCGCGCCATCGAGCGACTGGTCGGGGCTTTCAAAATAGGCGCAGGAATATTGCCGGTCCGTGTCGAGGAAGAGCTCGTAGAGCCGGCCGTCGAGATCGTAGTGATGCGCGACATTGGCTTTCGAGCGCGTCGGCAGATTGCGATGGCGGAAGGTGCGCAACCGGGTGCGGGCACCATCGATAAGCCGGGCGACGAGGGGATGCCTGGCGTTTTGCGCCTCACGCAACATCATTGCCAGGAAGTCGTAAAGTGAACCATGTTCGATGAGAAAGCGGCGGTCCATGTAGAGTTCGCCGAGCCGCATATCGGCATCGATCAGGAAAGCCCATTGCGCAGCAAGATCGGCAAAGCGCACATGCACCCGCTCACCGGATGCGTCACCGAAGGAGAGCAGGCGGCCATTGGACGTGGTAATGTCGAGGGAGCCGTGGGTGACGATGCGAGAAAGCGCCCGTGCCATGATCCAGTTGGTGAAGGCCGCAGCCGCCGCGCCGATCCTCTCGAAGAGGAAGCCTTGTGTCTGTGCCATCACCGATCCTTGCCAAGATGGGGGCGGGGCAGGGCGTGCCCGCTACGGGGGTCACTGACCGCGCGTGTCGCCTCCGATGCGCCGGCGATCAGCCAAACGCCGGCAAGGATCAGGCCGCTGCCGACGATCTGGAGTGCGACGACCGGCTCGCCGAACATCAACCAGCCGCTCGCAATGATCAGGACATAGCTGATACCCGAGAGCGGGAAGGCCCGGCTGAGGTCGAGTTCGGCCAGAATGGTCATCCAGACGAAGAAGCAGACGATCTCGACGACGAGGGCCGCCAGGATCCAGTGCGAGGCGAGCGCATCGTGCAACAAGGTCGCCGCCTCGGTACCGTTCAACTGCGTCGCGCCGAGCTTCATAAAAATCTGAAACAGCGTATTGAGAACAGGCACGGCAAGCCATGTCAGGCGCATCGACGTCATCACTTGGCCTGCTCTGCGGAAAAAAGCGGGGAGACCAGCCGCAGCAGTGCCTGCAGCACGGGATTTCGGTGACGAAAAAACATGGTGTTGGCCGTCAGCTGGCTGCCGAGCCGCACCTTGTTTTCATAATATGCCTGGCCGCTCTGGTAACGGCTGAGACCGCTATCGAGGCAATAACGCAGATTGGTGAACCAGCTCAGGAAATAGAGATTGTACGGCCGTCCCTGTTCGCCATCCATGCAGAAGAACTTGTCGATCGCGACCCGATCATCATGAACGATAAGATTGGCAGCCAGCAGCTCGTCTTCGACGAAATAGAGGACGCAGAATGAACGGCCGCGCATATGGGTCAGGATCCCCTCGAAATAGGCAGGCGTCAGCTCTTCGAACTGCCATTCGCTGCGATTGCGCGTATCGTGGTAGAGCGCCATGATCCGCGACAGCACGTCACCCACATCCGTTCTAATTTCGACGCGGACGGCGTCGAAGGACTTCATCTTGCGCCGCATGTCCTTGCGCGTGCCCGCAGACAGCCGGGCCATGTATTCGTCGATCGTCCGAAAATCGACATCGAGCCAGGCGGATGGCAGGCCGCCGATTGCGGCATAGCGCCGTTTTGAAAACACGGCGCCGAATTCCAGGGCGACCGGCGCGGGAATATCCTTGATCCCCATCAGCGCGCAGCCTTCCCGAGCCGCGAGACTTTCGAAGGCGTCGAGCAGTTCGCCGAGCAGTGCTTCACGACGGTCCTCCGGCACTTCGGCATGAAAGCCTATGACGCCGTTTTCGGTGCACGGTGAACCGAGGCAGGCAAGCCGCAGCACCAGGAAGCCTGAAACGTGTTGTCGCACGCGGCGGATCAACCGGCGCGGCAACCCCTCTTCCAGTGTCGTGTCCAGCGGATAGGGGCAGAGAAACGCCGGCATGGCAGCGCTGATCCTTCCCTTCTCGACGATCGCAATGTAGCGCCAATCGAAGTCACCGATGCCGGCGTCTTCGATCGCAAGCAGGCAATCATAATCTTCGACCTGGCCGCGGTAGCAGGCATTCCACGCTTCGCGGCCGATGGCGCGGATCGTGTCGTAGACCTGTGCGACCGGCTCGCCGTCTTCGGCGGGAAATTGTCTATATGCGAGCTTCAGCATGGCCTGCCTCAAAGAAATTGGCCGTGAATTCCGCGACCTGTCGATGCTGACGGTCGAGATGGATCATGTGGTAGCTGTCCTTGATCCACTTCAGTTCATGCGGCCCGCCGATGTGATCGGATATATAAAGCGCATGCCGGGGGTTGCTGAGATCGTCCTCTTCGGCGTGGAGGATCAGGGTTGGCGTCTGGATCTCAGGCAGGGTTCCGCGAAGCGCCTTGCCCAATCGATACATCTCGACGATGCCGCGGCCGGGGAACTTGTCGAGCATGCCTTCGCCCGCCATGTCCTCGACCAGGCGGCGCATGCGATCATCCTTGATGCCGAGCGATTGGTTTTCCCTGAAGTTGAGACGGTCGAGAAACGGCACCCGCGACAGCCAGCCGATATGCGGCGACAGCATCGTATAATGTCGCGGAACGTCCCAGCCGTCATAGTGGAAGCAGGGCGAGTAGATCGCCACCGCCTTGATCAGGTCCGGCCGGTGCTTGGCGGCCAGCAATGACAGCTTGCCGCCGACGCAGATGCCGGCGGCAAAAACCGCTTGCGTGCGCTCAGCCAGGAATTCGGATCCGCGCACGACGCTTGCCAGCCAGTCTTCCCAGTGCGTGCGGCGCAGCGTCCTGATGTCTTCGCCATGACCGGCCAGCAACGGCGCGTGAACGCTGTAGCCGCGCCGGTTGAGCTGGCGCGCCACGAGCTTCATTTCGGCCGGCGCGCCCGTCAAGCCGTGGATCAGCAACACACCTTTGCCGTTCGTTCCCGGCAGGAAGAAGCTCAACTGCTCAGACCTCATGCCGAAGCTCCAGCTCGCGGTTTTCCGGAGCCATGAAGCCCAGGGCATGGCAGGTGCTGATCACATGCGTGCCGGCCTTTTCCTGGTCTTCCCTGATCTGTTCGTGCAGTGCTGCAAGCTTCGTCCAGTGGGTGCGCGGCCGGTAATGATGTTCGGCATGGTAACCATTGCCGAACCAAAGCCAGTTGTAGAACGGCTTGTGGCTGCTGACGCCCCAGGCAATCGGTTCGTCCGGATCGCCATGCAGGTGTTCGTAATAGCCGTTGAGCGACGACAGGCAGTTGCCGGCGTAGTAAAACGGCACGAAAAACAGCACCGCCTTCCAATCGTAGATCAGCGCGATCGCCGCCAGGCCGAGGAAGGCCAGAAGTTCGAAACGACCCCATGCGGCGTCGAAAGGACGGTTCTTGGCGATGGCCTTGTGAATATCGCCGAGACTGTCGCGGAAGAAGCTCTTCAGCGTGTAGGACCAGACATTCTCCGGCTCGCCGTTCCGGCCGTAGCGGTAGATCGACAGGAGATCGATCGTGCCCCCGTTTTCGTCCGGCCGGTCGCTGTTGCCGGAGTGATGGCGCATGTGCACCCAGTGGTAATAGGTCTGAGAAAAACCGATCGCCACCGACTCCAGCAGGCTGAAGCCGTAATTCATCCAGCGCGGCTTGAAATAGGGCGTGTGGATGAAATTGTGCGAGATGCTGTTGATGTTCCAGGATATCGATACGGCATAGAGGCAACCCAGGATCGCGGAGACCCAGAGCGGCCGGCTTTCGAAGCCGACGATCAGGTAGACGTCAAAGACGAGATGCGCGAAGGCCGCAAGCACGGGGGCGGCATCCCATCTGGTATGAGCAAAGATTTTCATAGTCCGGTTGCTCCCACGCAGGCCACGCCGGCGGTAATGAGAAACACGCCCGCCGCGTGGCGAAGGTTGATATTTTCTTTAAAGACGGCGGCACCGGCGACGACGGTCCCGACGTAGCTCAGCGCCATCAGCGGAAAGGCGATGGTCAGTGGCACGCGGGCGAGCACGGCCGCCCAGGCAAGCAGTTCGATCGCCCAGAAGGCGATGCCGAGCCAGGTCAGCGGCTTGGCCAGGGTTGCTAGAACGGCGCTGTCGCTGGCCGCCTGCTTGAAGCAGACCTCGCGGGCGGTTTCGGCGACCACGCAGAACAAGATCAGGCCGAACATCGGCAAGGTGAGGCCGCCGGTCATTCCATCGATTCCGCCAGGACTTCCAGCAACGCGTGATTTGCGGCGCTGTTGATGTTGCGCACGGCGTCCGCCGCCTGCCGCAGCCGCGGCTGATCGATAAAGATTTCCGCCTGCTTCAGCAGCCGGGTCTTGAGGCCGCCGGCGTAGCTCGGCGCCGAATAATCGCCGATGACATCGGCGCCGACGACGCGATGGCGGCTGCCGATCTCGCTGATCAGCGCCATCAGATAGGGCAGGCGCATGCGGCCCTGATCCCAGTTGGTCACGGCGTCATCGGCGGCAAGCACATCCTTGTCGATCGTGAAATAGACCGCCTCGGTGCCGATGCGGCTGAGGATCAGGTCGATGAAATTCTCTTCGCCGATCTCGGAGATCGAATTCCAGTAGAGGGCGCGCCCGTCCTGCCGGTAGCTGGCGCCGCTGCCGTATTCGGCAGAGACGCGGCTTGGCGGATGCTCGTAAGGGTAAAGCTCCAGCTTGCCTTCCCTCAGCCAGCGTAGATTGGCGCCCTTGCGTTCGGGGTTGCGCAGATCGCTGCTGCAGACGCCGACCGTGACGACCTTGTCTATCCTGGGGTTCGACAGGGCGCTGTTGATCCACGAGCCGCAATGCATGCCGCCTTCGAAATTCACCCAGTCCGGGTGATTGTCGAAATGAACGAGAGTGGTCGAAACCGGCCGCCGTTCGAGGGCCGTATCGAGAAGCAGTGCGGTCACATGGTGGAAATCGCCCGAGCCCATGAAGGCAAGCTGCGGACCCCTGCCTCGAGAGGGCAGTGACCGGGAGATATCCCGGCCAAGGTCGGAAAGCATCTTCTGCCTGCCCCACAATCTGATTGCACTGCCGCCCCGCTTGTCGACATGGTGGCACGCGCCTGCAAGCGTGCAGGCGCGCACGAAATCAGGCTGCAACTCCAAAGCATCGTCGAGATGAAGGAGGAGAAGCTGCACCGTGCTACCTCCGGGCCGCGCGCGTGAAGAGCTGGTCGAGCAGCGTCAGCGCCAGATCGATCTCTTCTTGTGAGATCAGCAGGTTCGGCGCCAGGGTGATGACGTTTTTGTGGTAGCCGCCGACATCGAGAACGAGGCCGTAGACCTTATTACCGACCTGGAGATCGCCCTTCATGCCTTCGTCGCAAAGCCAGTCCATCGTCGCCTTGTCGGGCGTGAAACCGTCTTCCTTGCAGATTTCGCATCTCAGCGCCAATCCGAGCCCGTCGACGTCGCCGACGATCGGATGGCGCTTCTGAAGCTGCTTCAGGCCATCGAGGAAATAGGCGCCCTTGGCCATGATCGCCGCGCCGAAATCCTCCTCTTCCAGCATCTTCATGGTTTCGAGCGCAACGGCCGTTCCCATCGGATTGCTGGCGAAGGTGGAATGGGTGGAGCCGGGCGGGAAGACGGTCGGATTGATCATTTCCTCCCTGGCCCAGACACCCGAGAGCGGGTTAAGCCCATTGGTGATCGCCTTGCCGAACACGAGAACGTCGGGCGAGACGCCGAAATGCTCGATCGACCAGAGTTTTCCGGTCCGGTAGACGCCCATCTGGATCTCGTCGACGACAAGCAGGATGCCGTGCTGGTCCAGGACCTTCTTGAGTTCGGTGAAGAAGTTCATCGGCGGAATGACGTAGCCGCCGGTGCCCTGGATCGGTTCGATATAAAAGGCCGCATATTCGGCACTGCCGACCTTGGGATCCCAGACGCCGTTATATTCGCTTTCAAAGAGGCGGGCGAACTTGCGCACGCAGTGCTCTCCGTATTCTTCCTTCGACATGCCCTTCGGGCCGCGGAAGTGATAGGGAAACTCGATGAATTGCGCCCGTTCGCCGAAATGGCCGAAGCGGCGGCGATAGCGGTAGCTGGAGGTGATGGCCGAGGCACCGAGGGTGCGGCCGTGATAGCCGCCTTCGAAGGCGAACATCAGGCTTTTGCCGCCTGTATAATTGCGCACCAGCTTCAGCGAATCTTCGACCGCCTGCGAGCCGCCGACATTGAAATGAACGCGCCCCTTGCGGCCGAACTTGCGCTCGGCATCTTGCGCGATCATCGCCGCAAGCTCGACCTTCTCGCGATGCAGATATTGCGAGGCGACCTGCGGCAGCCGGTCGAGCTGCCGATGGACGGCGGCATTCAGCCTTTCGTTGCGATAGCCGAAATTGACGGCGGAATACCACATCTGCAGATCGAGAAACGGTGTCCCCTTTGCGTCATAGACGTAGGAGCCTTCGCATTCCTCGAAGAATTTCGGTTCCGCCGCGTAGTGGACCGTATCGCCATGCGAGCAATAGGTCTCCTCCAGAACCCGCAGCTCGGCTTCCGACTTTTCGGTGAGCGCGGTGTTTTCCTTGAAGGCGTCGGCGTTGACAATGTTCATAGTGAACCTCTCGGTCTGGTTATGCGATTGAAGATTGGAGCAGTGCGCGGGGGGCCCGCGCGATGCCGGGAAGGGCGGCTTGCATCTTGGGGATCAAGTCGGTGAAATCGTCGAAGGCGATGTAGGAAATGCCCTGGTCGCTGCAGTATTCGGCGAGCTTGCCCTTGGCGAAGACGAGACCGGCTCGGCCGGAGACGCAGAAATCGCTCCGTCCATCGCCGATGTAGATCTGCCGCTCGATGCCGCCGATGACTTTGCATTTGCACACGCCTGAGCCTGCCGAACAGCCGGCTGTCGCCGCCGAAGGTGCAAGCGCATAGGTGTCGTGACCCTCGACGACCCGATGGGTCAGGATATTGGCGATGACGGGCAGATCCCTGATGCCGTTCAGCGCCAGGACATGGCGAATGAAGTAATCGACGCCGTCGCTGACGACGGTGATCGGCAGACCGTTATCGCTGCAGTAATCACGGAAGGCCACGAAGCCGGGATCGATTGCCACGGTGTCGAGGAGGGCATCGAGCTCGTGCCGGGTTGCCCGGATGAGGGGGACCTGGCGGCGCATGCACTCGGCCGAGCCGATCCGACCGTCCTTCCATTCCTGCTCGATGTCTTCCCATTGCGAATCCGCAAAGCAGGACAGGACGATATCCGTCACATCCTGAATGGAAATCGTACCGTCAAAATCGGAAAATACTTGCATCCAATGGCCCTTCGACTTGATCCGCGGCTGTGTTTACCGAAGGTCGATGAGGCAAGCCTGAGGGCAAAATGATGCGAAAATGAAAAATGAACGGACGCTGGCGGCAGCGCCTCAGTCTCTGGGCAGGCGCAATTCGACCCGCAGGCCGTTACCCCAGGTAGGTGTCGAAAGCGCAACCGACACGGAAAGGCGTTCGGCGGTATCGGCGACGATCGCAAGCCCAAGGCCGGCGCCCTCGGCATGCAGCGTGTCTAGGCGATAGAACCGCTTGAAGACGGCCTCACGCTCCTCCTCGGGGATTCCAGGTCCACTGTCGCTGATCGAGATCAGCCAGTAACCCGGCTCCGGGGAGACCATGACTTCGATCCTGCCGCCGACGGGGGTATATTTGATGGCGTTATCCAGCAGGTTGCTGATCATCACCTGCAGCAAGGATTCGTCTGTCCGAACCTGAGCCGCTTCCGCACCCTCCAGGGAAACGTCGAGACCTCGGCTGGAGATGATCTTGCCGAAATCCGCGAGCGTCGACGCGATCAACCCATAAAGTGAAACCGGCATCAGATTCAGCGGATGGTGGCTCACGCGTGCCAGGCGCAGCAACTGTTCGATCAGGTGCATTGCCCTGTTGTTGCTGGCCACCAGATCCGCGATGATCGGCTTGCGTTCCTGTTCGCTGTCGCTCTTGTCCAGCATCTGCAGGAGCAGCTTGACGCTTGCCTGGGGCGTGCGCAGTTGATGGGCGGCAAGATCCGAAAACCGACGCTCCAGCGTCAGGGAACGGCCGAGCTTTTCGAGCAGGTGGTTGATCGAACGGCCAAGCGGCAGGAGATCCCGCGGCAGATCCTCGACGAGGATGGCCGAAAGGTCGTCTGGCGAGCGCGTGCGGATCTGATAGACCAACCCGTAAATGCCGCGCAGGCCGCTGCGGATGCCAAGCCAGATCAGGAAACCGATGACCGGCACCAGAATGAGCAGCGGAAAGAAGAGGTTCAAGAGGATGTTGGAGACCAGCGTCTGGCGCAGCGAAATCTTCTCGCCGACTTCCATGATAATACCGGAATCGGGGATCGGCAGCGAATAAACGCGCCAATTCTCTCCCTTATAGGCCAGGTCGGTGAAGCCGACCTTCTGGTAGGGCACTTCGGGCGGGAAGGCCGTGCTGCTGTAATACATGATCTTGTCGTTCACCCAGGCGCGGAACATATGCGCATCGGCGTAATCGTCGGCGTCTTCATTGAAGGCAAGCTGGTTATCCATGCTGAAGTCGATGTCGTCGACCTGCTGGGGCGTTCGATCCAACGAATGCTTCAGCCGATAATGCAGCAATCTCCACAACACGTTCGCGTCGTTTATGAGCTGCGCGTCGTAGATATTGTTGATCTCGCGCGTGGCGCTGTTGAAGGCGAAAGCGCCAATCACCATGATCGCCACCACCACGACTGGCGCGATCCTGAGGAAGAGCTTGCGGGTAAGGGTGGATTTCCTCATCGGTCGATCATGTACCCGACGCCGCGGATGGACTTGATGAAGTCGGTGCCGAGCTTCTTGCGCAGATTGTAGATCGTAACCTCGATGGCATTGCTTTCGACCGTGCTGTAGGCATCGTAGAGCGCATATTCTATGTCGTTCTTCGTCACGTATCGGCCGCTACGCTCCATCAGCACCTTGAGGAGGTGAAATTCCTTGGCCGTAATATGCAGCTGCATATTGGCTTTTCGTGCGACCATCGCCGACGGATCCACCTCGACGTCGCCGCACCGCAGCAGGCTTTCCGTGCGCCCGTCGCGGCGCCGGATGAGCGCCCGCAGGCGGGCAAGCAGTTCATCGAGGTCGAAGGGCTTGACCATATAATCGTCCGCTCCCTCATCAAGGCCTTCAACCTTGCGCCTTATCGCATCGAGGGCTGTCAGCAGCAGGATCGGAACGGAATTTCCGGCCCGTCGCATTCCTTTCAAAACGTCGATGCCACTCAGGATCGGAAGGTTGATGTCGAGTATAACGGCCGCAAAATCGGAATGCTCCGCCGCTTCCAGACCCGACTGGCCATCGCGCATCCAGTCAACGCCATAGGCGTGCTTCTCGAGCGCCTTTTTCAGCGATGAGCCGAGAATGCTGTCGTCTTCAACAAGCAATATGCGCATGTTCACTTCATCCTCGATACACGCAAGCGCACGGATGTGAATTCCGGTTTGGAGCATTGTTATGCTGGAAAACGCAATGCCGGACACAATATGCCACAGCGTAAAATCTCTTTTTGGCTTCAATTTGCCACAGGCTGCGCACAGAAACTCGTAGTTTGCGGCGGAGAATTAGGGCTGCCGTCAAGTTCCATAAGCTATCTTATGCGATCAAGATGTGTAGCGGCTATTTAGTAATGCGACAGTTGGGCCAGTTAGAGATGCGACAGTCTCGCCTCTCGATGTTCTGGTCAATGCCAACGTTGGGAGCAAGGATGACGACCTTCAACCTGGTCGAGACCATGTGCGGTCGGAGTCGTCATGTCCTGTTTGATCACCATGTCGCAGAAAGAATTGCATCGCCTCGAAGTCATCCAGAAGATTCGTGACGAACGCCTGAGCGTCGTCCAGGCTGCCGAGCTGCTCGCGCTTAGTCGAAGTCAGGTCCATCGGTTGCTACGAGCCTATGACCGGGATGGTCCAGCTGGCCTCGTTTCGAAGAAGCGATCGCAGCCGAGCAACCGGCGCCACAGCGAGGAGTTTCGCAATGCGGCGCTGGATCTGATCCGCGAGCGCTATCTGGATTTCGGTCCGACGCTGGCGCGGGAGAAGCTGATCGAGTTGCACCGGATCTCTGTCGCCAAGGAGACGCTGCGGCAATGGATGACCGAGGCTGGCATCTGGGTCTCGCGTCGCGAACGCAAGAAGCGGGTTTTCCAACCACGCGGCCGGCGCGATTGCTTTGGCGAACTGGTGCAGATCGATGGCTCGCATCACTGGCGGTTCGAGAACCGCGGCCCCAAATGCGCCCTGCTTGTCTATATCGATTACGCCACCGGCAAGCTCTTGCATCTTCGCTTTGCCGGATCGGAGAACACGTTCGACTATCTGCATGCGACGAAGGCTTATCTGCAGCAATGGGGCAAGCCGCTGGCTTTCTACAGCGACAAACATGGTGTCTTTCGATCGACGCATCCGTCGAAGAAGGACAGGACAAGCGGTCTGACGCAGTTCGGCCGGGCGCTCGATGAGCTCAACATCGATATCATCTGCGCCAACACTCCGCAGGCCAAGGGTCGGGTGGAACGTGCCAACCAGACATTGCAGGATCGGCTGGTCAAGGAGATGCGGCTTCGCGGCATCGATACGATCGAGGCGGCCAATGCCTATGCGCCTGAGTTCATGGCGGATTTCAACGCGCGCTTTGGCAAGCCGCCACGCAATCCGAAAGACATGCACCGACCGCTGGCCGATCATGAGAACCTCGATGGCGCCATGTGCCGCAAGGAAGTGCGCACCCTGTCGCAATCGCTGACGCTACGCTACGACAAGGTGCTGTTCATTCTCGATCCGACCGAGATTTCCAGGCCATTGGCAGGTCAGAAGGTCGTGGTCTGCGACTATCCAGACGGACGCCTCGAGATCATGCACGAGAGCTTCACCCTGCCCTACCGAACGTTCGACACGTTGCGCTCGGTGCATCGTGCGGAGGTCGTCGACAACAAGCGGCTGGACGACATGCTGTCGATCGTCGCCGAGATGCAGGCCGACCGCGAACAGCAGCGCAGCAAGAGCGGTCCGCGCCGCACCGGGCAGAAGGATCATATGTTTGGCATTCGGGACGGTAGCACAGCCAACGGCTATCAGAAGCGTGGTCGCAAGCCGGGGCGGCGGACGGATTTCATGAATGATCCTGAGGTGATTGCGCGGCGAGAGAAAGCGCTATTGAGGCAGCCAGCGGCGGAATAAAGATCGTCAATGCACGCCAATGTCGCTTTGCGTATCTGATTCCAGCTGCAGGCAGGCGGACCAAAGCGGCGTCTTGTGGAAGGCTCCGTCTTGAAGAAGCGTGAGCCCCTCTCGTGCCTCATAAAGCAGGCCCAGCCAGCACAGGCGCCGCAGGACACCATATTGGAGATCGGATTTCAGCTCCCAGGCTTCCAGGGTCATTTCGGTGTCGGACAGAGGTGCCATGTCTGGATAGAGGATCTTTACAACGTCCAATGGCGTGCAGCCCTCTCTCGCCTTGATATTGAGAAGATTGAGGAACATGCGCCACCAACGTAACCGAGCTTGTATCTCTTCTTGGCGCTCGGTGGCGTGGACATACGAATAGAGATAATCCGTGGCGACCAGATCGAAGAAGGCTTGCGGGTTCACCAGAAACTCGCGGCCGCGTCTGGTTGGCAGCAGCACATCCTTTTTCCGGCGGAGAAGCTTCAGATGGCGGGTCATGTCCCGCACGACCCAGAGCGGCGGCATGTCGCTTTCGTTCAGCACTTTGTTCACGCTGTAGAGGTCTTCGGCTGTGAAGTCGGGCCAGAGGAAGTTCACAGCGGCCCAATGCACGAACTTGCGGTTCATGGCGCCGGTCGCCGTCAATCCTATGCCACCCTCGCCGTCAGCATAGGCAACGGACAGAAGCATGCCGCGAAGAAGAGGTGACAGCGCGGCGACATCGACGTCACCCTGCAGCTTTATTTCCGGAAGCATCGTGCGGCTTTGATCCCTATCCGCCCCATGCGGTGTAAAGGAGTATCAGCCGGCGACGGAACAATTGCTACTGAGAAAGCTAAAGCCGAAGGGGTGCCTCTCACCCGCCCCCGCTCCGCCCTTTCAACCCGGCCCAGCCGGCCGGATCGGGGGCTGACCATCAGAACCAGTGTCGCGTTTCTAACTGGCTGGCGAAGTCGCAGCACTAATCAGCTTTGACAAGGTATGTAGCGAGAGGGACTGGGGATCGAGGTTGACTTCTCACTTCCTGCCGAGCGGGTCGTGCGCAGCCTCAACCAGATCATCGAATGGCGGGGCAAGCCGCTGGCAATCAGGGTTGATAATGGCCCTGAATATG
>NZ_ML133652.1:0-340015 GCF_003985135.1 Rhizobium fabae | reverse complement strand
AAACCAGCAATCGCCAATCCGCTTGAGTTTCTTTAGAACGAAAGACTTCGTCGCCAGCAGCGCCGCCGCCCTCGTTCAGTGAGTGGGCTTATAGAACTAACCCTCCCAAACAGTCAACAGCGCTTTTTGAAAAAAGTGATATTTCTTTCAAGTTATTGTTTTTACATAGAAAATTCTTGGTCACGCCAAAACGCGGTCTTTTTCCGGATTCCGAACGGCTGACAGGACACGAAAAGCGATCATCTCTCGGCTTTTTGTGGAAAGAGCGCTTCTTTCGTCTTCCGCGCCCCGACATCATCACAATCTGCTGGTCTTAAGAGACGCATGATTCACACAGGCAAACGCAGGCAGACTGCCTTTTCCTGAGTGATTTGACTTCCATGCCCAAAATATGCACATCTTTCGCCCCAGCCAGGATGGCCAAACAATGCCTCCAGAGACGTCGAATGTAAGGACGCGGACCAGACTGCCATGATGACGGAGAAAATGATGATCCGCTCGTTGGGCAACGAGCCTCCGCTTCTGGCAGACGGCAGGCGCGCGCCCGACCGGCGCGAGGTTTCCCTGCGCTGGCTCTCGGGCACGTTCCTCACCGGCATTACATCGTCCGTCCTGATGGGCGTCGCCCTTTTTGCCGCCCTTGACGGCCGCCAGCAGCTGGCGATCCCCGCCGAAGCCTATGCGAGCGCCACGGCAGAAGCACATGAGGATACGACGGTAGTCCGTGGCGGCCGGCTGATTGCACCCGCCATCGCCGCCAAACCTTCCGACCGCGCCATCATGGAAGTTTCGACCGTCGTCCACGACGGTGAGAAGGAGGTCGTACGCCGCCAGCCTTTCGCACATGTGAAGATGACGCTGGCCGCCAACCAT
This sequence comes from Rhizobium fabae, assembly GCF_003985135.1. Lineage (NCBI taxonomy): Bacteria > Pseudomonadati > Pseudomonadota > Alphaproteobacteria > Hyphomicrobiales > Rhizobiaceae > Rhizobium > Rhizobium fabae. Next base: position 339,142 of record NZ_ML133652.1, on the reverse strand, counting down.
GTGGCGACCGAGGATTATCCCGACTTCGATCCCCTGGCGATCTTTTCCGCCGACGAGCCGCAGCCCGCGCCGCAAAGCCGCACAGGTGCGATCTACGGCTCCGACGTCGAATCCGAAGTCAGCCTGAAGACCATTCCCTTCCCGACCGGCAAGTCCAACCTGCAGATGGCGTCCGGCCTGTCGTTCGAGGAAGTCGAAGAAAACGTACGCTCCAACGGTTCTGTGCTGACTGACGGCAACACCCAGCTCGCGGCCCTTTATTACGTCGACCCGCGCCGTTTCTCCAACGAGGATGCCGATGTCGATCTGACCGCGGGTCTCTCCGCCCGCGTGCTCGAACAGAACATGACGGTCTCCGCGCCGGAATCGATCACGCCGCAGACCGAAGAATTCGCCGACGACATCCTGCCCGTGCGCGTGGACACGACGATCGCCAAGGCACTGACGGATTCAGGCTATCCGCAGCAATATGCCGATGGCATCGCCGGCTATATCTCGCAGCAACTCGGCACGGGTGAGCTTGAGAAGGGCGAGGTGCTGCGTATCGGCATTATCCAGAAGGGCGAGCAGGCAAAGATCATCCGGGCCAGCGTCTATCGCGGCACGCGCCATCTCGTGACCGTGGCCGTCGACGACAAAGGCAAATACGTGCCCGGCAGCGAGCCGCCGATGCTGGATGCAATCGCCACAGCCTTCGACGACAATTCCTTCGCTCCGCCGCCAGGCCAGAACCTGCCGCGCGTCTACGATGGCATCTACCGCGCCGCTCTTTCCTACGGCATGACCAAGGATATGACTGCGCTGATCATCAAGCTGCTTGCCAGCAATGTCGATTTCCAGGCGCAGCTGCGGCCGAGCGATAGTCTCGAGGCCTTCTTCTCCGTCGCCGACAGCGCCGGCCAGGCAACCGAGGATTCCGAGCTGCTCTATGTCAACGCCCGTTTCGGCGATACCCAGACGCGCTTCTACCGCTTCCAGGATCCCGAGGACGGCACGGTCGATTATTTCGACGAAAGCGGCAAGAGCATCCGCCAGTTCCTGCTGCGCAATCCGGTTCCGAACGGCATCTTCAAATCAGGCTTCGGCATGCGCCGTCACCCGATCCTTGGCTTCGCCCGCATGCATACCGGCGTTGATTGGGCAGCACCGCGCGGCACGGCGATCATCGCCGCCGGCAACGGCACGGTGGAAAAGGCCGGCTGGGATTCCGGCGGCTATGGCAACCAGACGATCATCCGCCATGCCAACGGCTATGAATCCTCCTACAATCACCAGAGCGCCATCGCCAAGGGCGTCTTGCCCGGCGCCAAGATCCGCCAGGGCCAGGTCATCGGCTGGGTTGGCACAACGGGCGAATCCACCGGCCCGCACCTGCATTACGAGCTGATCGTCAACGGCACCAAGGTCGACCCGCTGCGCATTCGTCTGCCGGGCGGTAAATCATTGCAAGGCGAAGCGCTGGCGAAATTCGAAGACGAGCGCAAACGCATCGATACGCTGCTGAACAACCAGACGCCGGATCAGGTGGCGAGCAAATAATCTTCACAGTGGCTGACAAGCGCCGCACGTCGCTCTTCACCCGCCGAACGAAAATGGCGGCCGAAGCCGCCATTCCCAATTCTTTGACAAAACGATTTATGCCGCTTCGCTTACCGTCTGCCGTGACCTGAACTGCAGCCGGTCCGAACCGCTCGTCACCTTCACCGTCGATCCATCCGGCACCTGGCCGGAGAGGATCTGCTCGGCCAGCGGATCCTGCACGAACTTCTGGATCACCCGCTTCAGTGGCCTTGCGCCATAGATCGGATCGTAACCCTTGTTCGCCAGCCAATGGCGGGCTTCCTCGTCGAGATCGATGACGATCTTGCGCTCGGACAAGAGAGCCACCAGCCGCTTCAGCTGGATATCGACGATCGCGCCCATTTCCTCGCGCTTCAAGCGATGGAAGAGGATGATCTCGTCGATGCGGTTCAGGAATTCCGGTCGGAAATGCCCGCGCACGACATCCATCACCTGCTCGCGAACCGTGTCGCTGTCGTCGCCGTCCCTAAGCTGCGTCAGATATTCGGCGCCGAGGTTCGAGGTCATGATGATCATCGTATTGCGGAAATCAACCGTCCGGCCTTGGCCGTCCGTCAGGCGTCCGTCGTCCAGCACCTGCAGCAGGATGTTGAAGACGTCGGGATGAGCTTTTTCGATCTCGTCGAACAGCACGACCTGATAGGGCCTGCGGCGCACGGCTTCCGTCAGCGCCCCGCCTTCGTCATAGCCGACATAGCCGGGAGGCGCGCCGATCAGCCGGGCAACGGAGTGTTTCTCCATGTACTCGGACATGTCCATGCGCACCATCGCCGTCTCGTCGTCGAAGAGGAAGCGGGCGAGCGCCTTGGTGAGTTCCGTCTTGCCGACGCCGGTGGGACCCAAGAAGATGAACGAGCCGATCGGCCGGTTCGGATCCTGCAGTCCTGCACGCGCGCGGCGAACGGCGCGCGATACGGCCTGAACCGCATCGCCCTGGCCGATCACCGACTTCGCCAGCTCGTCTTCCATCCGCAGCAGCTTGTCGCGTTCGCCTTCCAGCATCTTGTCGACGGGAATGCCGGTCCAGCGGGAAACGATATGGGCGATATTGTCGGGGGTCACCACCTCCTGCACCATCGCACCGCGCTCGCCGTCCTGCTTCTCGGCTTCGACGAGCTGCTTTTCGAGATCCGGAATGACGCCGTAAGTCAGCTCGCCGGCGCGCTGGAACTCACCCTTGCGCTGGGCGATCGCCAGTTCGTTGCGGGCATCGTCGAGCTGCTTCTTGAGATCGGCTGCAAGGCCGAGCTTCTGCTTTTCCGACTGCCAACGGGCCGTCAGCGCATCGGCTTCCTCTTCGAGGTCGGCAAGTTCGGTCTCGAGCCGCTTCAGCCGGTCAGCGGAGGCAACGTCGGTTTCCTTTTTCAGCGCCTCGCGCTCGATCTTCAGCTGGATGATGCGGCGGTCGAGCTCATCGAGCTCTTCCGGCTTGGAATCCACCTGCATGCGCAGGCGTGCGGCCGCCTCGTCCATCAGGTCGATCGCCTTATCGGGCAGGAAGCGGTCGGTGATGTAGCGGTTGGAAAGCGTCGCCGCCGCCACCAGCGCGGCATCGGCGATACGCACCTTGTGATGCTGCTCGTATTTTTCCTTCAGGCCGCGCAGGATCGAGATCGTATCCTCGACCGTCGGCTCATCGACGACGACGGGCTGGAAGCGGCGGGCAAGCGCCGGATCCTTCTCGACGTGTTTGCGATATTCGTCGAGCGTGGTCGCGCCGACGCAATGCAGCTCGCCGCGTGCAAGGGCAGGCTTCAGGAGGTTGGAGGCATCCATTGCTCCATCCGCCTTGCCGGCGCCGACCAGCGTGTGCATTTCGTCGATGAACAGGATGATCTCGCCGTTCTCGGCCTGCACCTCGTTGAGCACGGCCTTCAGCCGCTCCTCGAACTCGCCGCGGTATTTCGCACCGGCAATCAGCGCGCCCATGTCGAGCGCCATCAGCCTCTTGTCCTTGAGCGATTCCGGCACGTCGCCGTTGACGATGCGCAGCGCCAGGCCCTCGACGATCGCCGTCTTGCCGACACCGGGTTCACCGATCAGTACCGGATTGTTCTTGGTGCGGCGGGACAGAACCTGGATGGTGCGGCGGATTTCGTCATCGCGGCCGATCACGGGGTCGAGCTTGCCCTCGCGGGCCTCGGCGGTGAGATCGCGGGCGAACTTCTTCAGCGAATCGAACCCTTGTTCGGCATTGGAGGAATCCGCCGTCCGCCCCTTACGGATGTCGTTGATGACCTGGTTGAGGCCCTGAGCCGTCACACCGGCATTCTTCAGCGTCGAAAAGGTCGAGGCCGAGGATTCGATCGCCAGCGCCTGCAGCAGCCGCTCGACGGTGACGAAGCTGTCGCCGGCCTTCTTCGCGGCCTCTTCGGCGGTGGAAAGCACCTTGGCGAGCGGCTGTGCCAGATAAATATTGCCATTGCCGCCTGAGATTTTGGGCAGCTTGGCAAGCGCCGCGTCATTGGCAAGACGGGCAGCCTTGGCATCGCCGCCGGCGCGCTCGATCAGCGACGCAGCCATGCCCTGATCGTCGTCGAGCAGGACTTTCAGCACATGCTCGGGCGTGAATTGCTGGTGACCCTGCGCCAGCGCATAGGTCTGCGCCGACTGGATGAAACCGCGCACCCGCTCGGAATATTTCTCGATATTCATATTCTACCTCCATGGATCGCCCTGCCCTGACGAGGCGCAGACCGATGATTGAGATCGGCCCCCTTAAAAGGCAGGCCGCGCTTGGCCCGTCTGGGATTTGGGCGAAGCAGTTCGAGGAGAATATGGTACGCTGTTTTAAGAGTTTAAAGAGCCCGCAAAATGAAAATCCCCGGCACAGGGCCGGGGATTCTCAAGGAAATTCGAGCAGATCGAATGAGCCATCCGCGTCTGCCCGAAGGGAGACGCGAAATCCTTCATTCCGATGCGACATCCGCCAGCACCGGCGCCTCGGCAGAGGCGTCCTCGCCTTCAGCGGCCGCGTTGCCTTCCGCACCACGACGCGGGCGACGGGGACGGTTGCCGGCGGTGCGGCGGCGGGGCTGGCGTTCGCGCGGCTGACCGGCGGAACCTTCCTCGTCCATGGCGACCTCGGCGGGAATGCCTTCGATCTCCGGCTGCGGGCCGGTTCCGTCGATGACTTCGGGCTGGGGCGCCGGGGCAGGCGCCGCAGCGGCTGCCGGCTTCGGCTGTGCCTGCGGCTGATGCTGCCTGTTTTGCGGCGGCTGGACGACAACGACATCGTCGCCGTCATTGTCGTTTCCATCGATGTCGTCGCCGTCGCGGTCCGCACCTTCGCGATCATTGTATTCGCCGCGGTCGTCGCGCTGGAAGCGTTCCTGCATCTGCGCCTGGGCGCTTGCGATGATGCGATTGTAATGCTCGGCGTGCTGAAGATAGTTCTCGGCCATCACGCGGTCGCCGGAACTCTGAGCATCACGGGCAAGTTGCGCATATTTTTCTGCGATATGCTGCGCAGTACCGCGGATCTTCACATCGGGGCCGGAACTGTCATAGGTCCGGGTCAGCGGGTTGCCGCCTTTGCGGTTGAAATTGTTGTTATTATTATTTCCACCGCCGCCATTGTTATTGTTGTTACCACGCCCTCGACCGCGCTTGTTCTGCTGTCCTGGCCTCATAGATCGTTCACCTGAATTCTCTGTTTGTGATGGATACATGGCACCAACCGCCATGACCGGAAAACCGGGTCAGGACCTTTGTGCCGCGAGCATACTGCGCCTTTGCGCCGACCTGCCGCTTGGTTCTCAAGTCAGTTTGACTGATTCACGCGTTGGGTCGTGTTCAACCGTTGAAACTCTCGTTTAAAAGAGCGGACCCCCGAGGCAAACCAAGTACCGAACGAATCTCGTTCATTCCTATCTGCCCAACACGTGACCGCAACCTATATTGCTTCCCCCGGAAATCCAAGCCTTTTCTTCGCAATAGCAACAATGTTCTGTTCGATGCTGGCAATTACCGCCCGTCACGCGAGCGCGAACACGAGCACCCTGTCGTTCTGACCATAATCTTTAACGGATTTGAGGCATCTGAAGCCTTTCGCTTCGAAGATCGCCGTCACATCATCTCGCTGATCGTAGCCGATTTCCAGTCCCACGACCCCATTGGGTCTCATGAAGCTTGCCGCATCCTTGGCTATGGCCCTATAGGCGTCAAGCCCATCCGGGCCGCCATCCAGTGCTGCAACGGGATCAAATTTGGTCACTTCGGGAGCGAGATCGTGAATGACATTGGAAGCAATATAGGGCGGATTTGAGACAATCGCGTGAAACGAGCCCTGAATGTTCCCGAACCATTTCGACTGCACGGCCTGAAAGCGATCCTGCAACCCGTTTCTTTCCGCGTTTGATTTTGCCGTCCGAAGTGCATCCGACGATATGTCGCTGCCGATACCCGACGCCTCGGGACATTCGCTCAAAAGCGCAAGGCATATCGCCCCAGTCCCGGTTCCCACATCAAGGATATGGAGATGGCCCTCGGCCTTTGCAAGGTCCTTGAGATAGACAAGCACCGTATCGACCAGGATTTCCGTATCCGGCCGCGGTTCCAGCGTTTCCGCCGAGAGCCCGAGCGGCAGGCCGTAAAATTCCCGCTCGCCGAGAATGCGGTGCACCGGCTCATGGGCAAGCCGCCGCTCCAGCGCCTTCAAAATCTCGCCTGCCTGCTCGCGCGAAAGCTTCTCGGCCGATCGCGTCAAGAGCTCCGTCGAGGACAGTTTCAAAAGGCCTGCGACAAGCAGCCGCGCGTCGGTCGCCGGATCGGCGATACCACCTTCCGTGAAGCGGCGTCGTACTTCGGCAAGCGTCTCGGCGACCGTCGAGCTCACTGCTGTTCGCCGAGTTGCGCCAACTGGCTTGCCTGGTAGTCCGCCATCAGCGCGTCGACGACCTCCTCGATCTCGCCTTCCATCATCCGGTCCAGCTTGTAGAGCGTCAGATTGATGCGATGGTCCGTCACGCGTCCCTGCGGAAAATTATAGGTGCGGATACGCTCGGAACGGTCGCCGGAGCCGACCTGGCTCTTGCGATCGGCCGAACGCTCGCTGTCGGCCCGCTGCCGCTCGGCGTCGTAAAGCCTGGAGCGCAGCACCTGCATCGCTTTGGCGCGATTCTGATGCTGCGATTTTTCCGAGCTGGTGACGACGATGCCGGTCGGCAGGTGGGTAATGCGCACCGCCGAATCCGTCGTATTGACGTGCTGGCCACCCGCGCCCGAAGATCGCATCGTGTCGATGCGGATATCTTCCTGCCGGATCTCGATGTCGATCTCCTCGGCCTCCGGCAGCACCGCCACCGTCGCAGCCGACGTATGGATGCGCCCGCCAGCCTCCGTTTCCGGCACGCGTTGCACGCGGTGCACGCCGGATTCGAATTTCAGCTTGGCGAAGACGCCCCGGCCCGTGATCGTCGCGATGATTTCCTTGTAGCCGCCGGCTTCGCCTTCACTTGCCGAGAGCACCTCCACCTTCCAGCCCTTTTCCGCTGCGAAACGCTCGTACATGCGAAAGAGATCGCCGGCAAAAAGTGCCGCTTCCGAGCCGCCCGTACCGGCGCGGATTTCCAGGATCGCGCTTTTCTCGTCCGCCGCATCCTTCGGCAGAAGCAGGATCTGCATATCCTGCTCCAGCGCTTCGATCTGTTCCTTCACCTCAGGCAGTTCGAGTTCGGCGAGATCGCGCATTTCGCGGTCAACCGATTTGTCCTCGAGCAGCGCCTCGAGATCGGCAAGCTCAGCGACCGCCCTCTCATAGGCGCGGATCTTCGTGACGACAGGCTGCAGCTCGGAATATTCGGATGCCAGCTTCACATAGACGTCGGCGGCGGGGCCTGCCGACATGCGCGCCTCGATCTCGCCGAAACGGCGTTCCAGCTCGCGCATTTTTTCAACGGGAAGCTTCGCCACCCTTCACTCCGATTCTTCTTGTATATGTCTAAAGGGGAATATTGTGGCTCTCGGCGAAGCGGGCAAGCACTTCGCGCATCGGCACCGTCGAGTGGCTATCGTCCAGTACCTCTTCCATCGCCTTCGTCAGTGCGCCGACATCGAGCCCGAGCAGCATCGCCTTGACGGGTCCGATCGAAGCCGGCGACATCGAAATCGAGCGGAAGCCGATGCCGAGCAGCGCCATCGCCGAGATCGGCTTGCCGGCAAGCTCGCCGCAGAGCGTCACTGGCGTCTTGTTGCGGTCCGCCCCGCGCACGATATCGCGCAGGATCCGCAGAAACGGCTTGCCGAGCGGATCGAAACGATCCGAAACACGCGCATTGCCGCGATCGACGGCCATCGAGAACTGGAAGAGGTCGTTCGAACCGACCGAGACAAAATCGACCGCTTCCATAAGCTCGTCGAGTTGCCACAGCAGTGCAGGCACCTCAAGCATTGCTCCGAATTGCAGCTTGCGCGGCAGCCCGTGGCCGAAACGCGAGAGATGCTGCACTTCCTTCTGCAAGAGCTCGCGCACCATCTTCAGCTCGGAAACCTCGGTCACCATCGGCACCATCAGTTTCAGCTCGGTATCAGCGGATGCCTTCAGCATGGCGCGCAGCTGGGTTCGCAGCAGTCCCGGCCGGTCGAGCGACAGCCGAATGGCGCGCCAGCCGAGCGCGGGGTTTTCTTCCTCGTGGCCACGGAAATAGGGCACCACCTTGTCGCCGCCAATATCGAGCGTCCGGAAGGTGACAACACGGCCGGCCGCCTGTTTGATCACATTGCGGTAGAACTGCTCCTGCTCCTCCGCCTTCGGCATGGTGGAGGCGATCATGAATTGCAGCTCGGTGCGAAAGAGGCCGATGCCCTCCGCGCCCGATTCCGAAAGCTGCGGCAGATCGACCAGCAGGCCGGCATTCATCATGAGCGAGATGCGCTGTCCATCCTTGGTGACCGGCTCGATGGCGCGCAGCGCCCGGAACTGCTCCTGCCGCCTGGCGCGGAAGCGGACCTTTTCCTCGTAGGATCGCCGGTGATCGGCCATCGGCCGGAGATGCACATGCCCCTCGTCGGCGTCGATGATGACAGCATCGCCGTTTTCGGCGAGCGCCACCACGCCCGCCGCCTGGCCGATGACGGGAATGCCCATGGCGCGGGCGACGATCACCACGTGGCTCGTCACCGCCCCTTCCTCCAGCACCAGCCCGCGCACATTGGCGCGGGGATAATCGAGCAACTCGGCCGCCCCCATGGCGCGCGCCAGGATGATCGCGTCGTTGGGGAAACCTTCACCAGTCGTCCGCCCGGTATAACCCGTCAGCTGCCTGAGCAGCCGGTTTGCCAGATCCTCGAAATCATGCATGCGTTCGCGCAGATAAGGATCGGTCAACCGCATCATCCGCGCCTTGGTGTCGCTCTGCACCTTCTCGACCGCCGCTTCCGCCGTCAGGCCGTTGCGGATCGCCTCCTCGAGCTTGCGCACCCAGCCCTGGTCATGCGCGAACATGCGATAGGTTTCGAGCACCTCGCGATGCTCGCCCTCCATCGAGACGTCGCGGCGCGACAGCATGTCGTCGATCGAAATCCGGAGCGAACCCATGGCCTCCGCCAACCGCCGGATCTCCTTGTCGGTATCCTCGTTCAGCAGGTTGGTGACGACGATGCGCGGCTCGTGCAGCACGACGTAACCGAGGCCGATGCCGTCATTGTAGGTATCGCCGTCGATCGTCACCGAGCGTGTCAGGTCGAGTTCGAGGCCGGGCTTGGTGATCTTCTTGAGCTCGCCGGTGGCGATCATCTCGGCAAGCACCATCGCCGTCGTTTCGAGCGCTTCCAGCTCTTCTTCGCGATAGTTGCGGCTTGCCTTGTTCTGCACGACGAGAACGCCGAGCGAGCGCCCGGTTCGGAGGATCGGCACGCCGAGGAAGGAATGGTAGATTTCTTCGCCGGTCTCCGGCAGGTAGCGGAAGGCCGGATGCGACTGCGCATCGGAAAGGTTCAGCGGCTGGGCCGAAGCGGCGATCGTGCCGACGAGGCCCTGCCCCATCTTCAGCTGCGCAAGATGCACGGCCTCGCGGTTGAGGCCTTCGGTCGCGTAGAGTTCGAGCACGCCGTCGGCGCGCAGCACATAGACCGAGCAGACCTCGGCCACCATGTTGCTGGCGATCTGTCGGACGATCCGGTCGAGACGATCCTGCGGCTCCAGCGGCTCTGCCATCAACTCGCGCAGCCGCCTGAGCAACACGCGCGGACCGCCGGAAAGGTCTCTCATGACGTCTCAAGCTCCCGAAACAACACTCTATGTCCCGGCGGGCCCGCCTCGTCTCCTCAACCTGAAGGGGCAGGCCGCCCGCTGGGAATCAATTCTTATCCAGACCGTAGCAGGAATGCAAAGTCCTGACAGCGAGTTCTGCATAGGGACCGTCGATCAGGATGGAAATCTTGATCTCGGAGGTCGTGATCGCCTTGATGTTGATGCCTTTTTCGGCAAGTGCACGAAACGCAGTCGCAGCAACGCCCGCATGGCTGCGCATGCCGATGCCGATCACCGATACTTTCACCAGCCCCGATTCGTTCTGCACGACATCGTAACCGATCTTCTCCTTATGGTCGCCAAGCACTTTGATGGCCTTCTCGACGTCGCCTGACGGCACGGTGAAGGTCATGTCGGTCTTCGATCCATCCTCGGAAATATTCTGGACGATCATGTCGACATTGATATGGGATTCGGCAAGCGGCCCGAAGATTGCGGCGGAGACGCCCGGCCGGTCGGCAAGACGGCGAAGCGAGATCTGAGCCTCATCCTTGGCATAGGCGATGCCGGTGACTACTTCCTGTTCCACGATTTCATCCTCGTCACAAATCAGCGTTCCGGGCGGGTTCAACAGATCGCCCATGCCCGGAGCATCGGGATCTTCGAAAGACGAGCGCACGAAGGTACGCACCTTGTGCACCATGGCAAGCTCGACCGAACGCACCTGCAGCACCTTGGCGCCGAGCGAGGCCATTTCCAGCATTTCCTCGAAGGCGATCTTCTTCAGCCTGCGCGCCTGCGGCACAATGCGCGGATCGGTCGTATAGACGCCGTCGACATCGGTATAGATATCGCAGCGATCCGCTTTGACAGCTGCCGCGATGGCGACAGCCGACGTATCCGATCCGCCACGCCCGAGCGTCGCGAGGCGGTTGTCAGGTCCCAATCCCTGGAAGCCAGCGATGACAGCGACCTGGCCCTCGCCCATCCGCTTGATGATGTCGGAACCGTCGATCTCCAGGATGCGCGCCGCGCCATGGGCGTTGTCGGTCCGGATCGGGATCTGCCAGCCCTGCCAGGAGCGCGCATTGATATCCATCGCCTGCAATGCGATCGCAAGCAACCCCGAGGTCACCTGTTCGCCGGAGGCGACCACCGCATCATATTCGCGCGCATCATAAAAGGGAGAATTGGCGCCGATCACCTTCGGCATGCCCTGCACCCAGCCGACCAGCTCATTGGTTTTGCCGGACATGGCCGAGACCACCACCGCCACCTCGTGGCCAGCGTCGACTTCGCGTTTCACATGGCGGGCAACGTTCTTGATGCGGTCCAGGTCAGCGACGGACGTGCCGCCGAATTTCATTACGATGCGTGCCATATGCCTCTACCACGACTGGCGCCGGAAAACGGAAACCCGGACCCGGCATCACGAAAGCTCTGGGGCGGACCGCTTGGCGAAAGAGCCGGATTCCCATTTTCTGGAACCACTCTAAAAGCCCAGGCCCTGAAGGCCCCAAGTTGCGGCGTCTCTTAGCGAGTTTGGCAGGGGGAGGCAAGCGCGCGATAAAAGCAATCGCCGGGCTTCTGCACCTTGGCCAATCCGCCGATACCCACGCCCCTTGACTTATGCCCCCGATCGTCCGACTTCACTTGTCACGAACGCAAGGAGTGGACGATGACGGAAACCGCCAGAAGCACGATCGACCAGGGCGAAGTGGACCGCTTCTCGGCGATGGCGGCGGAATGGTGGAGCCCGACCGGCAAGTTCAGGCCGCTGCACAAGTTCAATCCTGTCCGTCTCACTTATATAAGAGACAAGGCCTGCGAGAATTTCGGCCGTGATCCGAAAGGCGCCCGCCCGCTTGAAGGCCTGCGCGTGCTCGATATCGGTTGCGGCGGCGGCCTCCTGTCCGAGCCTGTCGCGCGCATGGGCGCCGCTGTCGTCGGCGCCGATCCTTCCGAGAAGAATATCGGCATAGCCTCGACCCATGCGAAATCGTCCGGCGTGTCGGTCGATTATCGCGCTGTCACCGCCGAGCAGCTTGCCGAGGCCGGCGAGACCTTCGATATCGTCTTGAACATGGAAGTGGTCGAACATGTCGCCGACGTCGAATTTTTCATGGCGACCTGCGCAAAAATGGTCCGCCCCGGCGGCCTGATCTTCGTCGCCACCATCAACCGCACGATGAAGGCGGCAGCCCTTGCCATCTTCGCTGCCGAAAACATTTTACGCTGGCTGCCGCGCGGCACCCATCAGTATGAAAAGCTGGTGCGTCCGGAAGAACTGGAAAAGCCGCTAGCCGCAGACGGCCTCGAGGTCACCGACCGCACGGGCGTCTTCTTCAATCCACTGTCCAACCAGTGGAGCCTGTCCAGAGATATGGACGTGAATTATATGCTGCTGGCAAAGCGACCGGCGTAATCCCGCCGTCAATTAGCTGGCTACGCTTTTAGGGCTTGGACGTAGGCAAGCAGATCTTTCTGGGCTTCCGCATTGCGTGCCGCAAGTTCCTTGACCCGGTCGCGATCGATTGCCGTCTCGGTACCGTCAGGTCCGTAGGGCTGTTTGAAGGTAAAGGCGTAAGGGCTTGAGCCGTGATCGGCAAGGTATTCAAGACGCTCGACGCCGTCTTGCCACTCCGGTCGATGATGGGCTGACACCCACCACAAAACCAGCGGCGGCCATGTCTGCTTCACATTCCAATTGCGGGCATTTTTCAGGGCCTCGGCGTGCACACCGTTATAGGTGAAGGCCATCAGGGACTCAATATCGGCCCAGAGCGAAAGGGACGAAGGCGCGGACTCAAAGCCGCTGCCCTTGATGTAGCGAGGAAATACTTGAATCCCCCAGCTCCTGGCGCCGGGATAAACAACATAGCCAGAGCGTCCGATGAAACCGCAGGCGCGAGCCGCGGCTTCGAAATTCGCGGGCTCGCGGAGAACGAAGCCCTTGACCTCTTCACTTTCGGCAGAAGCGACATGCAGGCCGAAATTGTAAAAGGCCAGACGCGCCGGCTGCATTTCAGTTCACGTCTTCCGGCAAAACGGGGATAGCAGCGATCTCGATGCCCTCTTCCACGAGCGCCTGGGCCTCGTCGACCGTTGCCTGGCCGATGATGCCGCGGGCGTCCGCCTCGCCATAGTGGATCTTGCGCGCTTCCTCCGGAAACTTCGCGCCGACATCCTCGGAATTGGCTTTGACGGCCGCGACCGCTTCTTTCAGCTTTTGCAGGGCCTCCCGGCGCATAGCATCCATCGCCAGTGTCTGCCGCTCGTCCTTCTTGCGCGCCGTCGATACCGAAGGCGCCATCAGGAGTTTGGAGATGACGGCGGAATGGCAGACGGGACAGGTCAGCAAACCGGTTTCCACCTGATGGTCGAAATCGGCGCTTTCCGAAAACCAGCCTTCGAATTCATGGGCATTGTCACAGGTGAGGGAATAACGGATCAAGCGGCGACGCCTCCAGCGACTGCTCCCGCGATCTTCTCGACCGAGAATTCCCGACCGTTCCTGAGGTTCGGAATCTTGTCATGCGCAGCCTTGACCGCGCCGGGATCGATTTCGGCGACAATGACCGCCTCACCGGTGGCGCCAGCCGAGGCCAGCACCGTACCCCACGGATCGATGATCATCGAATGGCCAAAGGTTTCGCGCCCGTCCTCGTGCCGGCCGGCCTGCGCGGCGGCAATGACGAAGACGCCATTTTCGATCGCCCGCGCCCTGAGCAGGATCTCCCAATGCGCCTCACCAGTCTGCCTGGTGAAGGCGGCAGGAACCGTCATGACCTCGGCGCCCGCAACGGCCTGGGCGCGAAAGAGCGCCGGGAACCGAACGTCGTAGCAAATGGCAAAGCCCATTTCCGCAAAGGGCAGCGACACGACGCGCGCTTCCGAGCCGGCCGTATAGGCCGCACTTTCGCGCCAGCTCTCGCCATTGTCGAGGTCGACGTCGAACATATGGATCTTGTCGTAGCGATTGAGGATCCGGCCATCGGGACCGAACAGAAAGCCGCGATTGGCGATCTTGCCGTCGGCAAGCGCGATGGCCGTCGAGCCGACATGCATGTAGATGCCGAGTTCCCCGGCGAGCTCGGAGCCGGTCTTGACGATGATGTCATCAGTCTCGTCGGCAAGCACGGCGCGCGCCGCTGCGCGGTCGCGCTGCAGCATTCCGGTCATTTCGGGCGTCTGCACATAGGTCGCGCCCTGGGCAGCGGCTTCACGGACGAGCCGCGCCATGGCGGCGGCGTTCCTCACCGGATCGACCCCGGAGCACATCTGAACAGCAGCAGCCTTGAAGCTCATCGGTTCTTCCTCAGGCCGCCAGCATCGGATCGAGCTTGCCGGCCCGATCGAGCGCAAAAAGATCGTCGCAACCGCCGACATGATCGACACCGATGAAGATCTGCGGAAAGGTGGTGCGCCCGTTCGACTTACCGATCATTTCCTGGCGAAGATCAGGCGAGAAAGTCGCATCGTGCTCGACATATTCGACGCCCTTTTCTTCGAGAAGGGACTTGGCGCGGGTGCAATAGCCGCAAAACTGCCGTGTATAGATCGTGACGGGTACCATGATATCTCCAGACGGATGCCGGGTATTTTCTGTCATATAGGCTCGGCGAGAGCCCTTGCAAAGGTCAAAACCGTGATATCCGCAGCCCCCGCCTTGCGTAGCGTCCGGCTTGCGGCGGCGACCGTCGCCCCCGTCGTATAGACATCGTCGATAAGCACGATGCGCTTGCCGGAGACATCGTTTTCGCAATCCTTGGCAATCGCGAAAGCACCCCTGACATTGTCTTCGCGCGCCTTCGCCCCAAGACCGACCTGCTGACTGGTGCGCTTGACGCGGACAAGGGTGGCGGCAAGCAGCGGCTTGCCCGAAAGCCCAGCCATATGGCGGGCAAGCTCGGCCGCCTGGTTGAACTTGCGTGCCAGCATGCGGGTGCGATGCAGCGGCACCGGGATCAGCGCATCGCAACTTTCGACCGTGCCGTCGGAGGCGCGCAGCATCCAGGCCGCCATCATCGGCGCCAGATCGGTGCGATCGCGATATTTGAGCCCGTGAACGAGATCGCGGACCGCATGGTCGTGGGTCGCTGCCGACCGCAGCCGGTCGAAGGGCGGCGGATTGGCGATCGCCTCGGCGCTGAGGATGCCCGTGCCGAGATCATGCGAGAAAGGAATGCCGAGCACCTCGCAATAGGGCCGTTCGATGAAGCGGATGCCGGACCAGCATTTCGCGCAGAGCCCGCGATGGCCGCCTGTGGAAATACCGCAGACGGAACAGGCGGGCGGATAGAGGAAATCGGCCAGCGCCGAAAGCGGCCGCAAGAGATGCGCCCGCAAGAATTTTGACGGAGTTTCGAAATCGATCGGCTCCATGCGGCTCAGACTACCGCATAGCCTCGAAAAGGAAAATCGCCTTGCCGCTTCAGCGAGGCGGGACTATGGACATCGCCATGGAAACGATCTTCGACAGAGCCCTGATTGCCGCACATCGCCATCGCGCGCTTGTCGGCAACGATCCGAAAGCCGCCTTCCTGCTCGACATCGCCGCCGAAGAAATGGCCGAAAGGCTTGCCGTCGTCGAGCGCCGCTTCGAAACAGCTGTCGAGTTGCACGGCGCGACAGGTGCGGCCGCCCGGGCGGCAATGGCGACCGGCAAGATCGGCAGGATGATCCGCGTC
This sequence comes from Rhizobium fabae, assembly GCF_003985135.1. NCBI lineage: Bacteria > Pseudomonadati > Pseudomonadota > Alphaproteobacteria > Hyphomicrobiales > Rhizobiaceae > Rhizobium > Rhizobium fabae. The sequence continues at coordinate 323,680 of NZ_ML133652.1, read as the reverse complement.
GAAAGCGAGACAGCCTATGCGGCCCCAGGCGAAACCTTGATCGAGGCGCCGCTCGAAGAGGTGCCGCTCGAGCCGCAATCGGCCAACCTCGTCCTTGCGCCGCTCAGCCTGCATCTGACCAATGATACGCCGGGTGTTTTCATCCAGATCCGGCGCGCCTTGAAGCCGGACGGCCTGTTCCTGGCCGCGATCCCCGGCGCCGGCACGCTGCAGGAATTGCGCGAGGTGCTGCTGGCCGCCGAGGCCGAGATGACGGGCGGCGCAAGCCCACGCGTCATTCCCTTCGCTGATGTGCGCGATGTCGGCAGCCTCATGCAACGCGCCGGCTTCACGCTGCCAGTGATCGACGCGGAGAACTACATGGTACGGTACGACTCGCTTTTCCCCCTGATGCGGGACCTCAGAGCGATGGGCATGAGCAATCCGCTCGCAGCCCGCGGCCGCATGCCGCTGACGCGCGCCTTTTTCCTGCGCGCGGCGGAGATCTATGCCGAACGTTATTCCGATCCCGACGGGCGCATCCGCGCGACCTTTTCGATCATCTATGTCTCGGGATGGGCTCCGCACGAGAGCCAGCAAAAGCCGCTCCAACCGGGCTCCGCCAAGGCACGCCTTGCCGATGCGCTGAAGGTGGACGAGCACAAGCTCAGACAGTAGCCGCAGGCGGCCTATTCAATTTGCGGGCAGATTGTTACTGATCACGCCGAAGACGTTCTGCAGGGCATTGGTGAAAAAACCGAGACCGGAAATGAGCGCGGTACAAATGAGGGCGGCGATCAGGCCGTATTCGACCGCCGTCGCACCTCTGTCATCTGCAAAAAATGCTTTCAAAAGACGCATTACCCCATCCCTCTGCGTGAACCGAATGCTTCAACAAATTCCACGGCCATCGGGCGACGGCCGGCATTTTCAGCAACCGGAGCCGACCCCGTATCCCTGGACGACGCAGACCGAACCGGGCGTCTCCTGAAGGACGCTGCGGCGGATCGTATAACGCTTGCCGCCTTCATCCTTCGGAATCGATCCCGTCGTGATCGTGTCGAAATCCACCGGAGCGCTGGCAAAGACACTCTTCTTCGAGGAATCCGCAAGCATGGGCGTCAGGATGAGCGTCAGGGCCACCACCGCCGTGCCGAACAGAAGGGCGATATTGAGCGCACCCGTCCTGCGCGAGGCAGACGAAGCCCGTTCCTTTTCCCGGACAGCTTTCCAGAAATCATCGTCCATGACGTCAAGCCTTTTTATACACGCACGCCAGATGCTTGATTGAGGCCGATCTTTGGCAGAAGGTGTTAAACGATCTATTAATATCCACAGCCGAAAATGGCGTTGGGTGATAATAATCAGGTAACGCTAAAGTAAATCCTGCAGCATCGGGATGAGCGGCTCGTCGGCCGGCGGCATCGGGTAGTCGCGCAGCGCCTGCGGACGCACCCATTTCAGAGCCTGACCCTCGCGACCTTCGGCAATGCCCTCATAGCGCCGGCAGATATAAAGCGGCATCAGCAGGTGGAAGGTCTCGTAGGAATGGCTGGCAAAGGTGAGCGGCGCCAGACAGGCGATCTTGGTCCTGATGCCGAGCTCTTCCTCGAGTTCGCGCACCAGCGTTTCCTCCGGCGTCTCGCCGGGCTCAACCTTGCCGCCCGGAAATTCCCAGAGCCCAGCAAGCGACTTTCCCTCTGGCCGCTGTGCCAATAGAATACGCCCGTCGGCATCGATCAGCGCACAGGCCGCGACCAGCAATATCTTCCGACCTGCATCGCTCATCGTGGCTCCTGCTGCCAATAGCAATAATGATAGGCGTCGCGAAAGCCGAGGCGCTCATAGAGGGCGATGGCCGGGCGATTGGAAAGCTTCACCTGCAGCCAGGCCGAGCGGGCGCTGCGCATGCGCGCCCAGCGTAGAGCCGAAGTCAGAATTTCGGTGCCGAGCCCCTCGCGCCGCCGCGTCTCGGAAACCGAAAGCGACATGATGCCGGCAAGGTCGTTGTCCTGGACGCAGAGCACGGTCGCAAGCGGGCCTTCCATCGCATTCTCGATCAAGAACAGGCCCGACGGCGGCTTGATCGCCGAAATGATTTCGGCAAGCGCCGGCTTCAGCGTCGGTGGCGCCCGGTCGACGGCAAGGTTGGCGTCGACGAAACGGCCGACATCGTGGGTCGGCAGGTGATCAAGCGTATCCGGCAGTTCCGCCTCGGCGAGATCGCAGGTCATCACAACTGTCTCGTCGAACTGCGTCCAGTTCTGCGCGCGCAGAAGATCGATCAGCACCGGCGAGGCAAGCGGCGTCTGGCGGACCACGGCGGCGCGGCCATAGGCCTCGAATTTCCGGCGCGCCTTTTCCAGGCGGATTTCGACGTCGCGATGATCCGAGGGATCGAGCGGCACGATGGAATTCAGCCGGTTGGACGGGTGGCCGGCTGTCAGCCGTACCTGCCAGCTGCCGTCATATTGCACGGAAGCCGCCGGCCAGGCACGAAAGCCGACGGCCTCCAGCCTGCGGACCAGCGGCAGATTTTGCGGGGAAGTGGATGCCTGCGCCAATGAACGATCAGCTCCGATAGTCGCCATTGATCGCAACATATTCCTTGGTGAGGTCGCAGGTCCAGACGGTTGCCGAACCAGTGCCGAGGCCGATATCGACTTTGACGGGGATATCCTGCGCCTTCATGACATTCGAGGCGGCCTCCTCGGAATAATCGGGATCGCGCTCGCCATTGACGGCGACCCTGACGTCGCCGAACCAGATGGCGAGCCGGTCGCGGTCTGCCATCTCGCCCGATTTGCCGACGGCCATGACGATACGGCCCCAATTGGCGTCTTCGCCGGCGGCCGCCGTCTTGACCAGCGGCGAATTGGCGATCGACAACGCAATGCGCTTGGCGGCGGCGTCGCTCTCGGCGCCCGTCACCGTGATTTGCAGCATCTTCGTCGCTCCTTCGCCGTCGCGCACCACCTGCAGCGACAGATCCTTCAGCACGTCGTTGAGAGCGGCCCGGAAGGCGGCAAGGCGCGGGTCGTCGGCACGTTCGATGCGGGCCTGACCGTCCTCGGCCGCGGCACCCGTCGCAAACAGCATCAGCGTGTCGGAGGTGGACGTGTCGCTGTCGACGGTCATGGAATTGAAAGTCGGACCGACGCCGTCGGACAGAAGCGCCTGCAAAGCCGCGGGCGCGATATCGGCATCGGTGACGACGAAGGAAAGCATCGTCGCCATATCGGGCGCAATCATGCCGGCACCCTTGGCAATGCCGTTGATCGTGACAGTGACGCCGCCGATCTCAGCGCTGCGGGTCGAGACCTTCGGATAGGTGTCGGTCGTCATGATCGCTTTTGCGGCCTCGAACCAGAAATCGCTGGTGGCCTCGGCCTGCATCCGCTCCAGGACGCCTGAGAATTTGGTGGCATCCAGCGGCTCGCCGATGACGCCGGTCGAGGCCAGATAGACCTCGTTTTCGCCGCAGCCGACGGCTGCTGCAGCCGACTTCGCCGTCAGCGCGGTCGCCTGGCGACCCTTCAGGCCGGTGAAGGCGTTGGCGTTGCCTGAGTTGACGACGACGGCCCGCGCACTGCCATGAGGAAGGTTCGCGCGGCAGAAATCGACCGGCGCCGACGGGCACTTGGAGCGGGTGAAGACGCCTGCGACCGCTGCCGGCTTGTCGAAGACCATCAGCAGCACGTCGGTGCGGTTCTTGTATTTAATGCCGGCAGAAGCCGTCGCCATGCGCACGCCGCGCAGCGAGGGCATGGCGACGAAAGATTTCGGAGCGAGCGGGGAGACGGAACCGGACATGATGCGACACCTGCCAAAGAGCATTTCCAGGCGAAATGGGAACCGGTTCGCCGTCCGGAAATGCGACCATAAACGATGATCGAGCATGATGCCGAAAAGTGCGAGCGGTTTTCGGCATCACGCTCTGCTTTTGATTTAGATCCGGATTCGGATTTCCGGCCCCGGATCTAACGAAGGGCCCGGAAGAACCGGGCCCTTGATGCGAATATTACTTCTGCGGCGCGGGCGCTACGGGCTCGCTGCCCGGCTCCGGCTGCTTGTTGGCCTCGTCGTAGCCCTTGCGCAGCGTCTCATCCATGATCTCGACCTTGGCGGACGTCTTCGCCTGGGCGAGGAGCGCAAGATACTTGTCGCGCATGACAAGCTGACGAACCTGATCCTGCACCTGCTCGAAGGGCGGCGGAGCAGCGTCGCGCTTATCCTCGACCTTGATGACGTGATAGCCGAAGTCGGTCTTGACGGGAGTCTTGGAATAGGTGCCCTTTTCGAGCGCGAAGGCTGCGTCCTCGAATTCCTTGACCATGCGGCCGCGGGTGAAATAGCCGAGATCGCCGCCTTCCGACTTGTTCGGATCGGTGGACTTTTCCTTGGCGAGTTCGGCGAAATCCTTGCCGGCGTCGAGCTGCTTGATGATGTCCTTGGCTTCGTCCTCGGTCTTGACGAGGATGTGGCGGGCGTGGACTTCCTCCTGCTTCGGCAGGGCTGCGACTTCCTTGTCGTAGCGCGCCTTGACTTCGTCGGGCGTCACGGTGTCGACGACATGCTTCTTGAAATAGGCATTGTGCAGCTCGCGGTCGGCGAGATACTGCATGCGCTTCTTGAATTCGTCGGTCTGATCGAGCTTCTCGGCGATGGCGTCGGCTGCGAGCAGCTTCACATCGATGGCGGCCGACAGGGCTGCGACCTTCTTCTGCTCATCGGGCAGCTGCGCCAGCTGCGGATCGAGATTGGCGACGGCGAGATCGAGTTCCGACTGATGGATCTCCAGTTTACCGACCTTGGCGACGATTGCATCGTCAGCAAAGGCGGGCGCCTGGAGCGCAACAAAAGTTACAAACGCCAGCGCGGCGAATTTGTTGGTGCTCAACATGAAATACCCTTCACAGTTACATCGCCGGCTTCAGTATCCCCTGAATCCAGCCCAAAATAGCCATCAACATCGGATTGTGGCCTTTCTGTATCCGCCAAATCCGTTGACATCATTCGACCCCCCTCTTATCTGTCACGCAACCTCGCGTCCAGAACAGTTTCCGGGCGTTTTAAGCTGCGCGCCTGATTTTCGGCTGGGTCGCCAACAAGAAACGCCGGGGATGAAATATTGAGAAAGGGCCAGTCACATGGTCAGCTTTGGCGGCATAGCCCGCAAGTTATTTGGATCGTCCAATGATCGCCGCGTGCGGTCGTATCAGCCGAACGTCACTGCCATCAACTCTATCGAAGAGAAGACGAAGGCTCTGACGGACGAGCAGCTCGCAGCGAAGACGGTGGAATTCCGCGCGCTGCTTGCCGAGGGCAAGACGCTGGACGACATCCTGATTCCCGCCTTTGCCGTGGTGCGCGAGGCCTCGCGCCGCGTTCTCGGCCTGCGACCTTTTGACGTACAGCTCGTCGGCGGCATGATCCTGCATTCGAATGCGATCTCCGAGATGAAGACCGGCGAAGGCAAAACCCTCGTCGCCACCCTGCCGGTCTATCTGAACGCGCTTTCCGGCAAGGGCGTGCACGTCGTCACCGTCAACGATTACCTCGCCCAGCGCGATGCCGCGACCATGGGCCGCGTCTATGGCTTCCTCGGCATGACCACGGGCGTCATCGTTCACGGCCTTTCCGACGAGGAGCGCCGCGCGGCCTATGCCTGCGACATCACCTACGCCACCAACAACGAACTCGGCTTCGATTATCTGCGCGATAACATGAAGTACGAGAAGAACCAGATGGTCCAGCGCGGCCACAATTTCGCGATCGTCGACGAAGTGGACTCGATCCTCGTCGACGAGGCGCGCACGCCGCTAATCATCTCCGGCCCGCTCGATGACCGCTCCGAACTCTACAACACGATCGATGCCTTCATCCCGCTGCTGGCGCCTAGTGATTACGAGATCGACGAAAAGCAGCGCTCCGCCAACTTCTCCGAAGAAGGCACCGAAAAGCTCGAAAACCTGCTCCGCCAGGCCGGCCTTTTGAAGGGCAACGCGCTCTACGACATTGAGAACGTCGCGATCGTCCACCACATCAACAACGCGCTGAAGGCCCACAAGCTCTTCCAGCGCGACAAGGACTATATCGTCCGCAACGACGAAGTCGTCATCATCGACGAGTTCACCGGCCGCATGATGCCGGGCCGGCGTTATTCGGAAGGTCAGCACCAGGCGCTTGAAGCCAAGGAAAAGGTGCAGATCCAGCCGGAAAACCAGACGCTCGCCTCGATCACCTTCCAGAATTATTTCCGCATGTACGACAAGCTCGCCGGCATGACCGGCACGGCGCAGACGGAAGCGGAAGAATTCGCCAACATCTACAATCTCGACGTCATCGAAGTCCCGACCAACCTGCCGATCAAGCGCCTTGACGAGGACGACGAGGTCTACCGGACCTTCGACGAGAAGTTCAAGGCGATCATCGAAGAGATCCTCGACGCCCACAAGCGCGGCCAGCCGGTGCTCGTCGGCACCACCTCGATCGAGAAGTCGGAGTTGCTCGCTGAGCGCCTGCGCAAGCAGGGCTTCGACAACTTCAAGGTACTGAACGCCCGCTACCACGAGCAGGAAGCCTATATCGTCGCCCAGGCCGGCGTGCCGGGTGCCGTCACGATCGCCACCAACATGGCCGGCCGCGGTACCGACATCCAGCTCGGCGGCAACCTCGACATGCGTATCGAGAGCGAATTGGGCGAAGTCGAAGCGGGTCCGGAGCGCGACGCCAGGGTCCAGGCGATCGTCGAGGAGATCAAGGAACTCAAGCAGAAGGCGCTCGCCGCCGGCGGTCTCTACGTCATCGCCACCGAACGCCACGAGAGCCGGCGCATCGACAACCAGCTGCGCGGCCGCTCCGGCCGTCAGGGCGATCCCGGCCGCTCGAAATTCTATCTCTCGCTTCAGGACGACCTGATGCGCATCTTCGGTTCCGAACGCATGGACAGCATGCTGACCAAGCTCGGACTCAAGGAAGGCGAGGCGATCGTCCATCCCTGGATCAACAAGGCGCTCGAGCGCGCGCAGAAGAAGGTCGAAGCCCGCAACTTCGATATCCGCAAGAACCTTCTGAAGTATGACGACGTTCTCAACGATCAGCGCAAGGTGATCTTCGAACAGCGTCTCGAGCTGATGGAATCGACCAATATTTCCGAGACCGTCTCCGACATGCGCCGCGAAGTGATCGAGGATCTGGTCGACAAGCATATCCCCGAGCGCGCCTATGCCGAGCAATGGGATGCCGTCGGCCTGAAGACCGCCGCCGCCAACACCCTGAACCTCGACCTGCCGATCGAGGACTGGGTCAAGGAGGAAGGTATCGGCGAGGACGATATCCGCGAGCGCCTGACGCAGGCCTCCAATGCCGCCTTCACGGAAAAGGCCGAGCGTTTCGGCGACGACATCATGCATTATGTCGAGCGCTCGATCGTCATGCAGACGCTCGACCATCTCTGGCGCGAGCACATCGTCAACCTCGACCATCTGCGCTCCGTCATCGGCTTCCGCGGTTATGCCCAGCGCGATCCGCTGCAGGAATACAAATCCGAAGCCTTCGAACTCTTCACCGCGCTGCTCAACAATCTGCGCGAGGCGGTCACCGCCCAGCTGATGCGCGTCGAACTGGTGCAGCAGGCGCCGGCCGAGCCCGAGCCGCCGCTGATGCAGGCCCATCACCTGGATCCGACGACCGGCGAGGATGATTACGCTCCGATCTACCAGGCATCGGAAGTCATCGTCTCGCCTGAGAACCGCAATCCTGATGACCCCGCCAGCTGGGGCAAGGTCGGCCGCAACGAGGCCTGCCCGTGCGGCTCCGGCAAGAAATACAAGCATTGCCACGGCGCCTTCGAACAGGTCTGAGGCAAATCGCAACGATCCTGAAATGCCGCCTCCGGGCGGCATTTTCTTTTCTGCGGCAAGACCGGAAAACCGGCATTTTGGCTTCGTGGCGAGACTGCCCTGGAACCGTTTCTTAACCCTGACCTGTCAAGACTTCGCGGACGATTTGCCTGACCTTCAGAGTTTTGCGTGTTCATCATGGCGGTCATAGAAACAGCGGAAAAGATGCTGCCCGCGGGCTTGCGCCCGATCGGCGGCCGTACGCTGCGCATGCTTGCAGCCGTGCTCACCGAACGCGGCGAGAAGGCGGCGGCTCAGCGCATGGCGTTGACGGCCTTTTCGATCCGTATCCTCAGCGCCGCTCTCGCCTTCTTGTCCCAGATCGTGCTCGCCCGGCTGATGGGCGAATATGAATACGGCATCTTCGTCTTCGTCTGGGTGCTGGTCGTCGTCTTCGGCGATCTCTCCTGCCTCGGCTTCCACACCGCGATCATCCGCTTCCTGCCCCAATACAGGGCGGCAGGCGCTTTCGAGGAAATCCGCGGCCTCACCGGCACGGCACGCATCTTCGCACTGCTTTCCGGCACGGTGGTGCTCGCCGCCGGCATGCTCGGGCTGCATTTCTTCGGCGATATGATCGAGACCTACTACCTCGTCCCGATTTTCCTCGGCCTGCTCGCCATGCCGATGATCGCGCTTGGCGACATTCTGGAGGGCACGTCGCGGGCAAACCACTGGCCTGTCATGGCGCTGAGCCCGGTCTATATCGTCCGCCCGATCCTCATCATCGCCTTCATGCTGATCGCGATCGCGATCGGAGCCCCGCATACGGCGGTCACCGCCATGCAGGCAGCGCTCGCCGCCACCTTCGTCACCGCCGTCGGCCAATACTGCGCCACGCTCTACCGTCTTCGCCGGCATTACGACGAAGGCCCACGCAAAGTCGATTTCCTCGCCTGGTTCAGCGTCGCCTTCCCGATCTTCCTGATCGAGGGCGTGAGCTTTCTGCTCACCAATTCCGATGTCGTCGTCGTCGGCATTTTCCTCGAGCCGCACGATGTCGCGATTTATTTCGCCGCTGCCAAGACGATGGCTCTGGTGCATTTCATCAATTTCTCCGTCAAGGCCGCCGCCGGCCCGCGCTTTTCCTCGATCATCGCCGAGGGCGACCACGCCCAGCTGGCGGTTGCCGCCACCGACGCCGCCCGCTGGACCTTCTGGCCGGCACTCGGGGTTGGCCTTGCAGTGCTTGCAGCCGGTCACCTGCTGCTTTCGCTCTTCGGCGGCGCCTTCACCGCGGGTTACCTGCTGATGGCGATCCTGCTTGCCGGCATCCTTGCCAAGTCGCTGGTCGGACCGGCCGAAACATTGCTGATGATGGCCGGCAGGCAGAACCTCTGCGTTGCGCTCTACGCCGGCGCGTTGACCGCCAATATCGGCCTCAACCTCGCTTTGATCCCGCATTACGGCATCGAAGGCACCGCGGTCGCCACGGCCTCAGCCATGGCGGTCGAGGCGATCCTTCTGCATATCGCAGTGCGCCGCACGCTCGGCATCGTGCTCTTCGCCTTCGCCAGCCCCTCCGCCGCAACGCCAGAAATGAGAGTTCGATAGATGGTGCGCCTTCCCCCCGTCACCGAAAGCACGGACAGCATCGCCAATCGGATGGTGCATGACCTTGCCGCATTGAATTTCGAAGCGCCGCAGGCCGAGGCCCGCGCCGAGATCGGCCGTCCGGGGCGCGAACTCTGCCTCTATCCCGGCAAGCTCGGCTACGAGCTGCAGGAAGAACTCGACTTCCTCTCCAACCGGGCGATGGAACCGAACGTCTTCTTCTCCGGCCGCTTCCTCGCGCCCGCCATGCCGCGGCTCGAAGATCGGCAGGTGAACTTCGCCCTCATCCGTGACCACGGCGCCGGCCGCAGCCGCATGCGCTTCCTCATGCCGTTTTCGATCGACAAGCCGGGCTTTGCCGTTGGCCCCTCGATCATCCGCGGCTGGTCGAACAGCTTCGGCCCGCTCGGCACGCCTCTCGTCGATGGCGAGGATGCCGCCGAGACCCTCGACAATTTCTTCGAGGGACTGACCACCCCGGATCTCAACCTGCCCAGCACGCTGGTTCTGCCGGATTTGAGGCTGAACGGCATCTTCGTGCGCATGGCCAAGGCCGTGGCGCTCAGCCGCAACCTGCCGCTCACCGTGACCAATCCCTACCTGCGCCCGATGCTGCAGAGCGAGGATGAGGCGCCTGTCTATCTCGGCAAGACCGTCTCCTCCTCGCATATGCGCGAGATGCGCCGCCAGTGGCGCCTGCTGGAGGAACAGGGAACGGCGGTCTATGCCGTCGCGCGCCAGCCTCGCGAAATCCACGTCCGCTTCGAGGAATTCCTGGCGATGGAGGCCGGCGGCTGGAAGGGCAAGCGCCGCAGCGCGCTCGTGACCGATCGCTATCACACCGCCTTTGCCCGCGAGGCCGTATCGAACCTTGCCGCCGTCGATGCCGTGCGCATCCACACGATCGACCTCAACGGCAAGGCGATCGCCGCCATCGTGGTTCTGATGATGGGCGGCGAGGCCTACACCTGGAAGACTGCTTATGACGAGAACTATGCCCGTTATTCGCCGGGCAAGCTCTTGATGAGCGAACTCACCGAGTGGCATCTCGACGACGCTAACATCGTGCGCTCCGATTCCTGCGCCGTCTCAGACCATCCGATCATGAGCCGCTTCTGGCAGGAACGCGAGGAAATGGGAACCTTGGTGATCGGCCTGACGCAGAACGGCGACCGCGACATGCGCCAGGTCGCCGCCCAGCTCCATATGTATCGCAGTACCCGCAACATGGCGAAGATGCTGCGCGAGAAGATCATGTCGCTGGCAGGCCGGGGCTAACCTTCGGCCGCCGCCCTTTCGCGCAGCAGCCGGCGGATCACCTTGCCGGTGGTCGTCAATGGCAGGGAGTCGATGAACTCCACCTCGCGCGGATATTCATGCATCGAAAGCCGCATTTTCACCCATTCCCTGATATCGGTGGCCAGCGTCTCGCTTGGGGAATGGCCCGGTGACAGCACGATATAGGCCTTGACGATCTCGGTGCGCACGGCGTCAGGTTTGCCGACAGCGGCGGCAAGCTGCACGGCCGGATGGCCGATCAGGCAATCCTCGATTTCGGCCGGGCCGATACGATATCCCGACGAGGTGATGACGTCGTCGTCGCGGCCCTCGAAGGTGACGTAGCCGTCCGCGTCCTGCCGGCCGATATCGCCGGTGAGCAGCCAGCCTTTGACGAACTTCCGCTCGGTCGCCGCCACATCGTTCCAATAGCCGAGGAACATGACAGGATCGGGACTGGCGATGGCGATCTGGCCGGGTTCCCCTACCGGCAATTCCTCGCCCGCTTCATCGACGATCGCAACGCGGTGTCCTGGCACCGTCCGGCCGATGGCGCCGGCCCTGGTCACGCCATAGGCAGCGCTCGACGAGAGCACGAAGTTGCATTCCGTCTGGCCGTAGAACTCGTTGACGGTGATGCCGAGCGCGCGCCGCGCCCATTCATAGGTCTCGCGGCCAAGCGCCTCGCCCGCCGAGCCGATGGTGCGCAACACCAGGTCATATTTCGAACGCGGATCGGCAACGGATCGCATCAGCCGCAGCGCCGTCGGCGGAATGAAGGCGTTGCGCACCTTCATCTCGGCCATGATCCTGTAGGCCATGTCGGCATCGAATTTCTGCGCCGGCGACGAGACCACGGGAACACCGAGCAGAAGGCTCGGCAGCAGCGCGTTGAGCAGCCCGCCCGCCCAGGCCCAGTCGGACGGCGTCCAGACCTTGTCGCCTTCTTTCGGAAAGCCCTCATGGGCAAACTGCATACCCGGAATATGGCCGGGCAGAACACGGTGGCCATGCAGCGCGCCCTTGGGCGGCCCCGTCGTTCCCGATGTGAAGATCATCAGCGCCGGATCGTCCGGGCCAGTCTTGGCGACCTCGAAGACGGAGGGATGGGCATCCACCAGCTCGGAAAAAGCCAGTGCGTCCTTATTTTTCCCGTCGATGCTGACGACATGTTTCAGCATCGGCAGGCGATCGCGGATCTGCCGGATGCGCTCTAGGCCGAAGCTATTGGTGATGATGGCCGCCGTACCTGCCGCCTTCAGCCGGTATTCCAGCGCCTCGACGCCAAAGAGCAGCGCCAGCGGTAGCGCGATCGCGCCCATCTTATAGATCGCGACATGTGCGATCACCGTCTCGAAGGATTGCGGCAGGAGCAGCGCGACACGATCGCCGCGCTCGACCCCGAGCGAGACGAGTGCATTTGCGAAGGCCGAGGAGCGGTCTGCGAGCGCGCGATAGCTCATCGTACGGTGATGGCCGTTCGGGCTGAAATGTTCGAGACAGACGCGCTCCGGCGCCCGGTGCGCCCAGTCGTCGCTGACGGCGCGGCCGATATTGAATTCCGCCGGAATCCGCCAGGAGAAATCGCGGTAGAGATCGTCATAGCGATCATGGGACGGCAGTTGCATGGTCGGGTTCCGGTAAAAATGCTGCACCAGCTAACACCTTGCGGCCCGGATGCGCAAGCCGAGGGCGGAAGCGGCAAACATGAGCTCCGCTTCAAAGCGATCACGCATCAGTGCGCTCATAGCAGCGCAAATTCTTCGTTCTGCTCCCTGCGACTTTGTCGGTTCCGCACTAGATCATGCAAAGCCGCAGGGGGTGTCGTCAAATTCATCACGGAGACGTTTCATGGAATACGCAAAATTCGGCAAGACCGGGCTCGAAGTCTCGAAAATCTGCCTGGGCTGCATGACCTTCGGCGATCCCGGCCGCGGCAACCACGCCTGGAGCCTCAGGGAGGAGGAAAGCCGGACGATCATCAAACAGGCGATCGACCTCGGCATCAATTTCCTCGACACGGCCAACACCTATTCCAACGGCTCCTCCGAGGAGATCGTCGGTCGCGCCATCCGGGACTTCGCTAAGCGCGAGGACATCGTGCTGGCGACCAAAGTGTTCAACCGCATGCGGCCGGGGCCAAATGGCGCAGGCCTGTCGCGCAAGGCAATCTTCGACGAGATCGACAACAGCCTGCGGCGGCTCGGCACAGATTATGTGGATCTCTACCAGATTCACCGTTTCGACTATACGACGCCGATCGAGGAAACACTGGAAGCGCTGCACGACCTGGTCAAAGCAGGCAAGGCGCGGTATATCGGCGCCTCCTCCATGTATGCTTGGCAGTTCACCAAGGCGCTTTACGTTTCCAGGCTGAACGGCTGGACTGAATTCGTCAGCATGCAGGACCACCTGAACCTGCTCTACCGCGAGGAAGAGCGTGAAATGCTGCCGCTCTGCGAAGACCAGAAGATCGCCGTCATTCCCTGGAGTCCGCTCGCCCGCGGCCGCCTGACCCGCGACTGGGACGAGACGACAGCGCGCAGCGAAACCGACGAATTCGGCAAGACGCTCTACACGCAATCCATCGACGCCGACCGCAGGATCGTCGAAGCGGTGGCGCAAATCGCCAGGGCCCGCGACATCTCCCGCGCCCAGGTCGCGACCGCCTGGATCCTGCAGAAGAGTGCGGTCACGGCCCCGATCATCGGCGCCTCCAAACCGAACCATCTCAAGGACGCCGTCGCCTCGCTGTCTGTCAAGCTGACGGCCGAGGAAGTCGCGGCACTGGAAGCACCCTACATCCCGCACGCCGTCGCCGGCTTCAAATAATTTGCCGGTCGATTTCTCGGTGATCGGCCGAGACTACGCGCAGAGGAGATCGAACATCGCCTTCTGCGACTAAGTTTATGTCCGGGTGCCGGGATCAAGTTGCCGGCGCATCGTCACCAGAAACTGCTCGGCAAGCGCCCTGTCCTCGACCGCGCGGGCAAGAATGACGGCGCCCATCATCGATGAAAGCGTTGTGGCGGCATTGGCGCGGCGCTCTTCTTCACTCTCGCCCGGAACGATGTCGGCGAGCGTGTCGACCAACACCGATAGCCCGTCGCTGAAAACCTCCCGCACCGCGCCGCGGCTGCGGCTCACCTCCTGGATCAGCGTTGCGAAAACGCAGCTGCCGCCCGGGTCATCGACGGTGCGCCAGTGGATGTAATGGTCGAGAAGCGCCTGCAACGGCCGCTCCGGCGATTCGGCGATATGCTCCTTCCAGCGCTCTTCCACCCTGTCGATCAGCTTGCGGCTGACCTCGAGCGCCAGGTCGTCCTTCGAGTTGAAGTGGCCGTAAAAGCCGCCATGCGTCAGTCCCGCCGCCTTCATGATGTCAGCAACGCCGACACCGTCGAAACCGTTCTCGCGGAAAAGCACGCCGGCAACGCTCAGGATCTTCTCGCGGTTTTCGGCAAATTTCTCGCGGCTGACCCGCATTGTCGTCTCCAGAAATAGTCGCTTGACAAAATATATGACGTCCATCATCAATAGGCAAGAAATATGATGATCATCATGTAAATCGCTCCCGTATCTTCCCGAAGCTGAATTTCAACGGATTGTGCTCATGGTTTCCACAGCCCTCGCCTCCTCCCTCGCCCGGCGCAACATCCATTACGGCTGGGTCGTCGTTGCCGCCACCTTCCTCACCATGCTGGTGACGGCGGGCGCCATGGGCGCCCCCGGCGTTCTCATCAAGCCGCTGCAGGACGAGTTCGGCTGGGAGACGTCACAGATTTCCTCCGCGCTGGCGATCCGTCTGCTTCTTTTCGGTTTCATGGGACCGTTCGCCGCCGCCTTCATGAATTATTTCGGCGTCCGCAAGGTCATCGTCTTCGCGCTTGCGCTGATCGGCGCCGGCTTCATCGGTTCACTGTTCATGACCACGCTGTGGCAGTTGCTGCTGCTCTGGGGCATCGTCGTCGGCTTCGGCACGGGCCTGACGGCCATGGTGCTCGCCGCGACGGTCTCCTCCCGCTGGTTCACCAGGCATCGCGGCCTCGTCGTCGGCATGCTTTCGGCAAGCTCGGCCACCGGCCAGCTCGTCTTTCTGCCGCTGATGGCCGAGCTGACGGAACGCTACGGCTGGCGCTCGACGGTGTTTTTCGTATGCGCCATGATCATGGTCGCAGCCCTTGCCGTGCTGGCTTTCATGCGCGACCGCCCGGCCGACCTCAACTTGCCGGCTCTCGGCGAAACACATGTGACGCCGCCGCCGGCAAGCACCTCGCTCGGTGTCGCGCTGATGACGCCGATCACCGTCCTCCGGGAAATCTCGAAGACCTCGACCTTCTGGATCCTCTTCGCCACCTTCTTCATCTGCGGCCTCAGCACCAACGGCCTGATCCAGACCCACTTCGTCACCCTCTGCGGCGATTTCGGCATTGTCCCGGTGGCGGCCGCCAGCGTTCTCGCCGTCATGGGCATTTTCGATTTCTTCGGCACGATCGGCTCCGGCTGGCTGTCCGACCGGTTCGACAATCGCTGGCTGTTGTTCTGGTACTACGGCCTGCGCGGCCTCTCCCTGCTCTATCTGCCCTTCAGCAATTTCAACTTTTACGGCCTCTCCATCTTCGCCGTCTTCTATGGCCTCGACTGGATCGCCACCGTGCCGCCGACCGTCAAGATCGCTGCCGACCGCTTCGGCCGTGAAAAGGTCGGCCTCGTCTTCGGCTGGGTCTTTGCCGGCCATCAGCTGGGAGCCGCCACCGCCGCCTATGGCGCAGGCCTCTCGCGAACGGAGCTTTCGAGCTATCTGCCCGCCTTCTTCGTCGCCGGCGCCTTCTGCCTGCTGGCTTCGATCCTGGCAATCACGCTGAAGAAGTCCGGCCTGACCAATCCCGTGCCGGCCGCCGCCCATTGAGATCAAAAGAGATCCGGCCTCGAAACGAAGCCGGATCTCTTCAATCGGATCAGCCCGATAACTTCGCCCAACCGTCTTGCGCGCGCGGGCGCTCGCATGTTAGACAGCCGCCCGGTCTGTATCCGTTGCCCCATTGGCGGAATTGGTAGACGCGCTCGACTCAAAATCGAGTTTCGAAAGAAGTGCTGGTTCGACCCCGGCATGGGGCACCAGCCTTCGCTCTGCGAGCTTTGGCTCGGCAGGCAGACGAGAGCAGCTAAGCGGAAAACCATCGCGCCGTAGTACCGCCGGAAACGAAGGCGGACTGGTCGGATGGTGCGCCGGTTAGCTGCGCCATCACGTCCAGCTAAAACTACTTATTCTTCAACAGCCACATCTTGCCGGCCATCGTGATGCCGTAGACGTCTTTTGATCCGTCGTCATCCAGATGACGCCTCTCAAGGAAACCCGGCTCCTTCAACTCGCCCAACGTCTTAGCGGTGACCGATTTGATTTTCTGGGGCCGCTCTTTCCACCGGTCGGTTTTTGCGTAGGTCACCGTCGCATTCTGGTGCGTCCACTTGTTGGCCGGCTGGGGATAAAGATCTCCATCCCGGGCGAGTTTGAGTGCGGCGATCTGGGACGGGGTAAGCTCAATCATGCTGAAAAATCCTGTGCGGGAGGTCTTTGCGCTGGGAACGCGCTTTTACCAAAGGCGTGCTCATAACATCGAAAATCGATTTCCACCACCGCATCGATATGTGAGCGCCTGAAAGGCGAAAACCCAGCTCGCACAAGAACCGGGCTTCGTCATTGTAGCATATATCCGTCAGTAGCAGCGGCGGACCGTCTTGGTCACCTCGCCTTCGTCCGTCTGGCGGGTGACGCTTCTGGTTTCGCAGCCACTATCGCGATAGCGGCGGTGATCGCGTTCGCGCACGGCGCCGAAGGTGATGCCGCGCTCGCTGATGGTGATGCCGGGCCGTACCCGCTCATCGCGATAGCCGTCGTCATAGGAACGCTCCCTCTCATAGACGCTGTCGGCGAGAGCCGGTGCGGCAAACGAACAGGCGGCAAGGGCCACCACGGTACAGTTCAGGATGATCTTTCGCATTTTATTTCTCCTTCTCCTGATGAAGAGGCAACGAGACAGGACAAAAGTGGTTCCAACATCGGCGAGGGGCCGGTCGCGCCGGGCGGAGCGAGGCCACAATCTGTTCGCGACCGATCGAACCTCGAAAACAGCGTTCCCATCACCCAAATCAACTGTTTAATTTTGCTTGCGCTTCGTACAGAGTGGCCGCCGTCATCACAGGAAGAGGCAGACGTGCATCAGGAAGTCGGACTCATCGCAACGGTCGCCGTCAGTTTCGTTTTCGCGGCGATCCTCGGTTACGGCGCCGACAGGCTTCGGCTGCCGCCGCTGGTCGGCTATCTGATGGCCGGCATCATGATGGGCCCGTTCACGCCGGGCTTTGTCGCCGATACCGCTCTTGCCGGTCAGCTCGCCGAAATGGGCGTTATCCTCCTGATGTTCGGCGTCGGGCTGCATTTTTCCGCCTCCGACCTGCTCGCCGTGCGAGGGATAGCCGTGCCGGGCGCGATCGGGCGGATTATCCTTGCCACCTTGTTGGGCATCGGCCTCTGCAAGCTCTGGGGATGGAGCCTCGGCGCCGGCATCGTCGTCGGCCTCAGCCTCTCGGTGGCGAGCACCGTGGTTCTCCTGAAGGCATTGGAGGAGCGCAATCTCGTCAATGCGCCGAGCGGGCGCGTCGCCGTCGGCTGGCTGATCGTCGAGGATCTGGCGATGGTGCTCGCGTTGGTGCTACTGCCGGCGCTTGCGGAACTTCTGGGTGGCAACGCGGTCGCGACGACGAACCATGGCCTCGGCGACCTGCCGCTGGCGCTGGCGATCGCCCTGACCCTGCTGAAGGTGGTGGCCTTTGCCGCAATGGCGATCTTCCTCGGCCCTCGCATCGTGCCGTGGCTGCTGACCATGATCGCCCGCACAGGCTCGCGCGAGCTTTTCACACTAACGGTGCTGGCGATCGCACTCGGCATCGCCTTCGGCTCGGCGGCGATCTTCGGCGTCTCCTTCGCGCTCGGCGCGTTTTTCGCCGGCGTCGTCATGAGCGAATCCCAGCTCAGCCATAGGGCGGCGGCTGACTCGCTGCCGTTGCAGAACGCCTTCTCCGTGCTGTTCTTCGTCTCGGTCGGCATGCTCTTCGACCCTTCGATCCTGGTGCGCCAGCCGCTGGCCGTGATAAGCGCGCTGGCGCTCATCATCCTCGGCAAGGCCATCATCACCTTCCTCATCGTCCTGCTGCTGCGATACCCGATCGGCCTGGGGCTGACGCTGGCCGGCGGCCTTGCTCAGATTGGCGAGTTTTCCTTCATCCTCGCCGGACTCGGCGTCTCGCTCGGGCTCCTGCCCCATGAGGGTCAGGATCTGATCCTTGCCGCCGCGATCCTGTCGATCACCCTCAACCCGCTGGTGATCTTTTCGACCGACAGCCTGAAGAAATATGTCCATTCGAAATGGCCTGCTCTCTGGGAAAGCTACGGCAGGAAGAAGCAGAAGACGCTCGGCAAGGAACTGGAAAAAATCAGGGCACTCGGCGAGGAGCGCGAACGCCAGCACCAGCTGAAGATGCAGCAGCTGATCGAAACCTTCCCGCTGTTTGCCCAGGTCGACGAGGACGCGCAGGAGGAGCTACTGCTGCTCTTCAAGGCGAAATCCGCCCCGCCCGGCGAACGCGTCATCCGCCGCGGCGACCGCGGCGACGGCATGTTTTTCATCTCTTCCGGCGCCGTGGAAGTGCGGCTTGCCAGCGGCGCAATCCGCCTGGAGCCAGGCTCCTTCTTCGGCGAGATGGCGCTTCTGACCGGCGGACGGCGCAGCGCCGACGTCATCGCCGTCGACTTCTGTCAGTTCGAGGTGCTCGAGCGGCGCGACTTCAACATGTTCATGTCGCGCCATCCCAATCTGCGCGCCATCGTCAGCGAAATGGCCGAGAAGCGCACGGAAATGAACGTGCTGCGCCAGCAATGGGAAAAGTCGATGGACTTGTCCTGAAACGGCGATCGCACCGTCCTGGTTGCCTCAGGAAGATGTCGGCCAGTAGGCATCGGAACGAAAGTCCACCGGGATAGGATCGAGCCGCGACAGCGCCTCGGCAGCGAAATCGATCTGCAGCGACAAATATCTGAGTGCTGCCGGCATCGGCGCGCCGGTCGCAAATTCCCGGACGCGGGAGAGATGGTAGCCGCTTTCGTTGAGCCGCCGGGCGGCCTCCCACCGCACGTCGTCCGGGCTTGGTCCGTGACCCGCCTCGGGCCACTCGTCCGCCAACGCCGCCTGCCCGCGCCCGCCCTCGATCACCTTGAATATCATCTCACGCCACCCTGCATGCCGATCCGAAAAAAGCTTGCCGCAGAATGGCAGATTCGCAATCCCATGAAATCTTGTGAGAGACCCGGATGCATCGGATCACGAAAATTTTTAAACGGTGGTGGCGAGAAGGCCACGGCGAGCATTTACAGCACCGCGCACGGCCCCTAAAGCTTTTTGCGCCGCAACAGGAAGGGAACGGAATGCTCCGCAGACTTTACGACTGGACCATGTCTCTGGCCTCGCGCAAATCGGCCGAAGTCTGGCTCGCCGTCATCGCCTTCGTCGAAAGCTCCATCTTTCTCGTTCCCGCCGATGTGCTTTTCCTGCCGATGGCGCTTGCCAAGCCGGAACGCTCCTATCGCTACGCGCTGATTGCAACCGTCGCCTCGGTGCTCGGCGGCATCGCCGGCTGGACGCTCGGCTATTACGCCTATGAGACGGTGGCGCGGCCCATTCTCGAATTCTACGGCAAGCTCGATGCCTTCGAGCAGATGAAGGCCTACGTCACCTACGAGACGATCCTGCTGCTGCTCGTGACCTCCGGTCTCGCGCATCTGCCGCCGATCAAGGTGGTCACCATTCTGTCCGGCGTCATCCACGTCAATCTGGGTCTCTTCATCGTCTCGGCGATCGTCGCCCGCGGCGCGCGTTTCCTCTTCCTCGGCTGGCTGCTGCGCCGATACGGCGAGCCGATCCGCCACTTCATCGAAAAGCGCCTCGGTCAGATCGTCGGCATCGGTGCCGCCGCCGTGATCGTGTTATACCTCGCCTACCGCTATCTCGCTCACTAGATTCAAGGTCAGATTTCAGGCCGCGGAGTTCCGCCATGACTGCCACTTCCTCGCCGCTCGCCCGTCCCGGCTTTGCCTATTCCCTGTTGCTTGCCATCGGCATGGCGGCGGTGGTCGGAACGGCGCTCGGCTTCCAATATATCGGCGGCTATATTCCCTGCGCGCTCTGCCTGCTGCAGCGCCAGCCCTATTACTACGCCATTCCGATCGCCATCATCGGTGCGATTTCGGCGCTCGTCGGCGTGCCGAACTGGATCACCCGCGCGCTGATTCTGGCGGCCGGCATACTGATGCTGGTCACGGCGGGCATGGGCGTCTATCACGCCGGCGTCGAATGGCATTTCTGGCCAGGCCCGGCCACCTGCTCGACCACGGCAAGCAGCATGACGACCAATGCCGGTGATCTGCTCGGCGAACTCAACACGATCAAGGGCCCGTCCTGCACGGACGCGGCGCTGCGCGTGCTCGGCCTGTCTTTCGCGGGCTGGAATGTGATCGCAGGGCTCCTGCTCGCCGCCTTCGCCTTTCTCGGCGTTCGCAAGGCGGCGTAAGCAGGTTGATCAGGGCTGCAGTTCGGTATCCCAGTAGAGATAGTCGAGCCAGCTGTCATGCAGGTAGTTCGGCGGAAACAGCCGGCCGTTATTGTGCAGATCCTGCACCGTCGGCTGATAGGGCTTTTGCGCCGGGAACATGCCTGCCTGCTTCGGGAGCTTGCTGCCCTTGCGCAGATTGCAGGGCGAACAGGCTGCCACGACATTCTCCCAGGTCGTCTCGCCGCCATGGGCGCGGGGGATGACATGGTCGAAGGTCAGGTCGTCATGGGTGCCGCAATACTGGCATTCGAACCGGTCGCGCAGGAAGACGTTGAACCGAGTGAACGCGGGATTGCGGGACGGCTGAACATAGGTCTTGAGGCACACGACACTCGGAAGCCGCATCGAAAAGCTCGGCGAGGAAACCGAATGTTCATACTCTGCGATGATGTTCACACGGTCGAGAAACACCGCCTTGATCGCGTCCTGCCAGGACCATAGCGACAAGGGGTAATAACTCAGCGGCCGGTAGTCAGCGTTCAGGACGAGCGCCGGCAGGGCCTGTGGGGAGACTGCAATCGTCAAGGGACTCTCCTGATCGATTCGGCATCTGCACCTGTATATTAGGCCGGTTGTTACAGGATTGTGAAGTCCAATAAATTCAGAGGATAAAGGCAATTTGAAGAGTGTTGCCGATCAGCCGATCGGCACCATGTCGCGGCGCATTTTCGTGGCGTAATAAGCCCAGAAAAGCCGGGCCGCGACCGAACGCCACGGCGACCAGATTTCTGCCAGGAGAGCAAGCGCTTTTGCCTGTGGCCGAGCCTCAAGGCCGAAGGCCACACCGACGGCATTCTGCAGCGCGACGTCGCCGGCCGGGAAGACATCGGCATGGCCGCCGCAGAACATCAGATAGACCTCGGCCGTCCAAGGGCCGACGCCCTTCAGCGCGGTGAGTTCGCCGAGCGCTTCGCCCGGCGGCTTCAGGCAAAGGCCGGAGAGATCGAGGCGGCCGGAGGCCACCGCTTCGGCGATCCGTGTGAGCGTCTCGGCCTTGGCGCGCGACAGGCCGAATTCCCGCCATGCCTCAGGGTGTAGCAGCGCATAACCTTCCGCAGTCAGCAGACCGTCCGCCGGCAGCATGCGACGCCAGATCGCCTCGGCGCTGGCGCGCGACACCATCTGCGAGACAATGATATGGGCAAGACCTGCAAAGCCGGGTTCACGCAGCCTGAGCGGAATAGGCCCGGCATCCGCCGCAATCGGCGCAAGGCGCGGATCGAGGCGAAGCAGCGCTTCCAGCCCCTGCGTGACGTCGTCTTCATTGCGGATGATCTGCACATTGCCTCGCAGTGGTTCGAAACCTGAATCCATGGCAGAAGAAAGCATGACCACGAGCGAGCGTCAAAAACCTGTCTTTCGTTTTGCGCCGAGCCCCAACGGGCCGCTGCATCTCGGCCATGCCCTCTCCGCCTTCCTGAACCGCGATATGGCGGAGGCCAACCATGGCCGCCTTCTGCTGCGCATCGAGGATATCGACCTGACGCGCTGCACGCCGGAATTCGAGGCCAGCATCCTGAGCGATCTCGACTGGCTTGATTTCAGCTGGGAAAGCCCGGTGCGGCGCCAGTCGGAACATTTCCCCGAATATCAGGCGGCGCTGCATGCGCTGATCGAGCGCGGCCTCGTCTATCCGGCTTTTCTCACCCGGGGCGAGGTGAAGACGCGGGTCGCCGCCTACGAGGCGGCGGGCGAAGCCTGGCCGCGCGATCCCGATGGTACCCCGCATTATCCCGCAACCGATCGCGAACGCCCCGAGGCAGAATCGCGGCAAATGCTCGCCTCGGGGAAGAGGCATGCCTGGCGGCTCGATATGCGCAAGGCGCTGGATCTGACCGGCGAGCTTTTGTTCTGGACGGAAACCGGCGACGGCAGGACAGGCGAGATCGCCGCCGAGCCTGAAGTCTGGGGCGACGTCATCCTGTCGCGCTCGGACGCCCCGTCGAGCTATCATCTCTCGGTGGTCGTCGACGATGCTCTGCAGGGCGTCACCCATGTCGTGCGCGGGCTCGATCTTTTCCACGCAACGTCGGTGCACCGGCTGCTGCAGGTTCTGCTCGATCTGCCGCAACCGATCTACCACCATCATCGGCTCATTCTCGACGCAGACGGCCGCAAGCTCTCGAAAAGCGAAGGCGACAGCGGACTTGGCGAATTGCGCGCCCGGGGCATGTCAGGGTCCGATGTTCGCCGCCTTGTCGGGCTCTGATTTCCTCGCCACGCGCTGCCGGCCGACGATCGAAAGCGTATGGGAGAACATCCGGAAGACGCGGAACTTGATCAGCGCCGCATTGATCTCCGCTCCGATGATGAAAATGACGCTGACCATATAAAGGAAGATCAGCACGATCATGACGGATGCGAGACCGGCATAGGTTGCCGTATAATTGGCGAAGGTCGCGAGATAGTAGGCGAAGATTAGCGCGCCGGCGAGCCAGAGAAGCAGGGTCAGCAGCACGCCGGGAATGACGTCAAAGACCCGCCGTTTGCCGGCCGGCAGCCAGAGATGCACGACGAGCAGGGCGATCGTCAGCACCACCAGCGTGCCGTAGATGCGCCAGCTGAAGACGATGTCGAGCGTATCGGCAAACAGCGGAAACCAGCCGCGCGCATAATCGAGGGCGAGCGGCAGCGCGACCAGCAGTATGCTGATCGCCGCAAAGATGACGACCGCGATCAGTACGTAGCCAAGGCTGGCGAGACGCGTGAGATACCATGGCCGCGTTTCCTGCACCCGATAGGCGCGGTTGAGCGAGATGCGCAGTGCCTCGACGCCGTTCGAGGCGAAATAGGCCGCCGCCAGCACCGATATCGTCAGCAGCCCGCCGCGCGGAATGGTCAGAACCTGCAGCACTTGGTCGGCGACCGGCTTGGCGATCGCCTCCGGCCAGGTATCGAAGATCAGGTGGATGGCGGTCGACGAAAACTGATTGGCGCCGAGGAAGCTTGCGAGCGCCGTGCCGAAGATCAGGAAGGGGAAAACCGCAAGCAGGCTCGACAGTGCCACATGGCTTGCCATGGCGAAGCCGTCGTCCTCGATCAGGTGACAGATCGCATCATAAACCACGTCGTAGATCGTGCGCAGCACCTTCGGCATTCCGTCTCCGGCTTTCCAGATTGTATCCTCTGGCCGAATATGGGAAACGAGTCCCATTTTGTACAGGAATCATTCCATGGCGGAGCAGCGCACCATCGTCGTGACCGGATGCTCGTCCGGTATTGGCGCGCATTGCGCGCGAGCGCTGAAAGCCGACGGCTGGCGTGTCTTTGCGACGGTGCGCAAGGCGGAAGATCTAGCCGGACTGGAAGCGGACGGCATCGAAGCCTTCCTGATGGACTACACCAGGGCCGAGACGATTTCCACGCTGGTCGGAGCGGTTCTGGAGCGCAGCGGCGGCCGCATCGACGCGCTCTTCAATAACGGCGCCTACGGCCAGCCCGGCGCCGTCGAGGACCTTTCGACGGCGGCGTTGCGGGCGCAGTTCGAGGCGAACTTCTTTGGCTGGCACGAATTGACCCGTCAGGTCATTCCGCCGATGCGCAAACGAGGCCAGGGACGGATTGTGCAGTGCTCGTCGATCCTCGGCGTCCTGCCCTATCGCTATCGCGGCGCCTACACCGCCTCCAAATTCGCGCTCGAAGGCCTCAGTGTCACGCTCCGCATGGAGCTGCAGGGCAGCGGCATTCATGTGAGCCTGATCGAGCCCGGTCCGATCGCGACACGTTTCACCGCCAATGCGCTCGCTAAGATCAAAGAGAATATCGACCTCGAGAATTCGCCGCACGCGGTCGACTATATCAGACAGTTGGCAAGGCTCGACGGTTCGGGGCCGGTCAATCGCCACAAACTTGGCCCCGAGGCGGTCTATTCGGTGTTGAAGCACGCATTGAACTCGAAAAAACCGAGGCCACATTATCCTGTAACGACTCCGGCTAAACAGGGCATGGTCCTGAAGCGGCTGCTTCCGGCAGATCTCTTCTACCGCCTGATGCGCTGGACGGACTGAGAAAGCTGAATGCCATGTCCACCGTCACCTATATCCTTGCGATCATCGTCATGGGCGTCGTCGCCCTCGTCCTGATCCGCGGCCTCTTCAACATGATGAAGGGCGGCGATGCCAATCTTTCCAACAAGCTGATGCAGCTTCGCGTCCTGTTGCAGGCGATCGCGGTCATTCTGATCATGCTGACGCTCTGGCTGACCGGCGGCGGCCGGCCGACCTGACCGGGTTCGTAGGGGGAGATCGTGGTCAAACTCAACAAGATCTACACGAAAACCGGCGATGACGGCACGACCGGGCTGGTCTCCGGCCCGCGCCGGACAAAGGACGACCTGCGCGTCGAGGCCTATGGCACGATCGACGAGGCCAATTCGGCGATCGGCCTGGCGCGCCTGCACACAACAGGCTTGCCGGAGCTCGACGCCATGCTGATGCTGATCCAGAACGACCTCTTCGATCTCGGCGCCGATCTCGCCACGCCCGATACCGGCGAGCCGCCTGCCTACGAGCCGCTGCGGATCGTCGAGACGCAGGTCGACCGCATCGAGCGCGATATCGATCAGTTGAACGCCGGCCTGGAGCCCTTGAAATCCTTCATCCTGCCCGGCGGCAGCCCCGCGGCCGCGCATCTGCATCTTGCCCGCACGATTGCGCGCCGCGCCGAACGCCTGATGGTGGCGCTTGGCCGCGCGGACGGCGAGATCGTCAGCGAGGCGGCGATGAAATATGTCAATCGCCTTTCCGATTTCCTCTTCGTCGCGGCGCGTCACGCAAATGACGGGGGCCAGGCGGATGTACTTTGGGTTCCGGGAAAAAACAGATAGGCTTGCCGCCATCACGCCGGGGGGCCTTAATGTTCATACCACTCCATGATGCCAATACGCTGAAACATATCAAGGTTCAGTGGGTGACGCTCGCCCTGATCACCCTGAATGTAGCGATATGGCTTCTGACCAGCCTGGAAAGCGAACAGGCCGCCCAGGCGACGACGGTCGCTCTCGGCTATATCCCGGCGATTGCTTTCGGCCACGCTGTGCTGGCGCAGGGCCTCGAAATCGTGCCCGAGCCGCTGACCTACCTCACCTATGCCTTCGTCCATACGGGCTTCTGGCACCTGGCTTCCAACATGATCTTCCTTTGGGTCTTCGGAGACAATGTCGAGGATGCGATGGGGCATCTGCGATTCCTGGTTTTCTACATTGCCTGCGCGGCGGCCGGCGCGCTTTGCCATGGCCTGCTGGGCACGACCTCGGAAGCGCCGCTGGTCGGCGCGTCGGGGGCGATCTCCGGCGTCATTGCCGCCTATGTCATGCTGCATCCGCGCGTCAGGGTCTGGGTGCTGGTGTTCTTCCGTGTACCCTTGCCGCTGCCGGCCTTCGTGCCGCTGCTTTTGTGGATCGGCCAACAATTCCTCATGCTGGCGATTGCTCCCGATGGCGACGTTTCCTGGGGCGCCCATGTCGGCGGCATCCTTGCCGGCGCTCTTCTGATCCTAGTCTTGCGCCGGTCCGACGTGCCGCTCTTCGATCGGGAAATCGTGACACCTCGCGCGGTGAGAAATGAAACCGGCAGCGGCCCAGCCGTTGCGGCCGGCACGGACGGACGAACGGCGCCGCGCCTTCCTTGGGGTCGAGGCCGGCAGTGATATTGACGTGAACGTCAACGTTATATATTGCCGAGGCAAATCGCCTGTCAGCGTCATGGAAGCGTTGTCTTTGGAGGAAAAACGCGTATCCATGTCGCCATTCGACAATCGGAGCGGCGCCTAAGCGCGCATTTTCCTAAAAACGCTGAAGCCAGTTTCTCTCGAAGGAAGGACCCCATGAAGATTCTCGTCCCAGTCAAACGGGTTGTCGACTACAACGTGAAGATCCGGGTTCGCCCGGATGGCACGGGTGTTGAGCTTGCCAATGTGAAGATGTCGATGAACCCGTTCGACGAGATCTCGGTGGAAGAGGCGCTGCGGCTGAAGGAAGCCGGCAAGGCTGAAGAGGTGATCGTTGTATCGATCGGTCCTGCCAAGGCCGAGGAGACGCTGAGGACGGCGCTCGCCATGGGAGCCGATCGCGCTATCCTCGTTGAGACCGACGATGCGGTCGAGCCGCTGGCGGTTGCCAAGATCCTGAAGGGCGTGGCCGAGGCCGAGCAGCCGGGGCTTGTTATCGTCGGCAAGCAGGCGATCGACGACGACTCGAACCAGACCGGCCAGATGCTGGCGGCACTGATGGGCGCGGCCCAGGCGACCTTTGCCTCGAAGATCGAGATCGGTGACGGCAAGGCGACCGTGACCCGCGAGGTCGATGGCGGCCTGCAGACGATCGAGATCAAGCTGCCGGCGGTGGTCACATCGGACCTGCGCCTGAACGAGCCGCGCTACGCCTCGCTGCCGAACATCATGAAGGCGAAGAAGAAGCCGCTCGACAAGAAGGCTCCGGCCGATTTCGGCGTCGACACGACGCCGCGGCTGAAGGTGCTGAAGACCGAGGAGCCGTCGGGCCGCAAGGCCGGCGTCAAGGTCAAGTCGGTCGCCGAACTGGTCGACAAGCTCAAGAACGAAGCCGGCGTGCTCTGATCGGGCAGGAACAGGAGTAAATTATCATGACCATTCTTCTTCTGGCCGACCACGACAATGTCACCCTCTCCGATCAGACCGCCAAGGCGCTGACGGCGGCAACCCAGATTGCCAAGGAACAGGCAAGCGATATCCATATTCTCGTCGCCGGCAAGGGCACCAAGGCTGCCGCCGATGCGGCGGCAAAACTGTCCGGCGTCTCCAAGGTGCTGCTCGCCGAAAGCGACGAGCTTGCCAACAATCTCGCCGAACCGCTCTCCGACCTGATCGTCTCGCTGGCCGGCGGCTATGACACGATCCTCTCGGCGGCGACCTCGGTCGGCAAGAACGTGCTGCCGCGGGTGGCCGCCCTTCTCGATGTCGCCCAGGTCTCGGAGATCACAGAGGTGATCTCCGCCGATACCTTCAAGCGGCCGATCTATGCCGGCAATGCCATCCAGACGGTGCAGTCGACGGATGCAAAGAAAGTGATCACCGTGCGCACCGCCTCCTTCGCCTCCGCAGCGGAAGGCGGTTCGGCGACCGTCGAGGCGATCCCGGCGATTTCAGATCCGGGTCTGTCGCGCTTTGTCTCCGATGCGCTGTCGGCTTCCGACCGTCCGGAACTGACGTCGGCGAAGATCATCATCTCCGGCGGCCGGGCGCTCGGCTCTGCCGAGAAGTTCAAGGAAGTCATCCTGCCGCTCGCCGATAAGCTCGGGGCTGCCGTCGGCGCCAGCCGTGCGGCCGTCGATGCCGGTTATGCGCCGAACGACTGGCAGGTCGGCCAGACCGGCAAGGTGGTGGCGCCGCAGCTCTATATCGCCTGCGGCATCTCGGGCGCCATCCAGCATCTGGCCGGCATGAAGGATTCGAAGGTGATCGTCGCCATCAACAAGGACGAGGAGGCGCCGATCTTCCAGGTCGCCGACTACGGCCTCGTCGGCGATCTCTTCGACATCCTGCCGGAACTCGAGAAGGCGCTCTGACCGGGCCAAATGCTTTTCTTTCGCACGTGCGAATGACTGGAAATTTGTCTTTTATCGGGCTACTACTGCTGCCGGGCGATCCTTCGCCCGGCAGTATTGCTACAATAATGCGGCAACGCGGGGGCGAGTGCCGAGCGGGGGTTTGGAGATGAATGCGGTGTTGAAGAATATTGGGATTATCGGTGCCGGCCAGATGGGCTGCGGCATCGCGCATGTTTCGGCCGCCGCAGGTTACAGGGTTCACATCTACGATCTCTCGCAGGACCGCATCGAATCCGGCCTTGCCACCATCAACGGCAACCTCGCGCGGCTGGTGACGAATGGCAAGATGACCGATGAGGAACGTAAATCGACCTTGTCGCGCATATCAGGCTCCGCCGACGTCAACGATCTCGCTCCGTCCGATCTCGTCATCGAGGCCGCGACCGAGGACGAAAGCGTCAAGCGCAAGATTTACACGCAGGTCTGCCCGGTGCTGAAGCCGGAGGCGCTGCTCGCCACCAACACGTCTTCCCTTTCCATCACCAGGCTGGCCGCCGCCACCGACCGCCCCGAACGCTTCATGGGCATACATTTCATGAACCCGGTGCCGGTGATGAAGCTGGTCGAACTGGTGCGCGGCATCGCGACCGACGAGAAAACCTTCTCCGCGGCCAAGGAATTCGTCGGCACGCTGGAGAAGACCATCACCGTTGCCGAGGACTTCCCGGCCTTCATCGTCAACCGCATCCTGCTGCCGATGATCAACGAGGCGATCTACACGCTTTATGAAGGCGTCGGTACCGTCGACGCCATCGATACGGCGATGAAGCTTGGCGCCAACCATCCGATGGGGCCGCTGCAGCTTGCCGATTTCATCGGCCTCGACACCTGCCTGTCGATCATGCAGGTGCTGCATGACGGCCTGGCCGACTCGAAATACCGTCCTTGCCCGCTGCTGGTGAAATATGTCGAAGCCGGCTGGCTCGGACGCAAATCCGGCCGCGGCTTCTACGACTATCGCGGCGAAGTGCCGGTCCCCACCCGCTAAAGCGGATTATCGTCACAAAGGGCGAATGGAACAAACGCCGGCGAAATGCTTTCCTTGCCGTGAAGGGGAGGAAATATCATGTCGACCGAAACACCCATGTTCCTGCTGCAATGCTTCGTCCTTATCGGACTTGCGGGTGTGTTCCTCATCAAAGGGGACGGAGATTCCTGACCGGCGTCCTTACGACCCGATCGCCCCCTTGATCAGCGCCTTGGCATCCTCGCTGTCCCAGGCGGCTGGACCGTTCATCGCGGAGATCAGGCAGCCCTTGTCGTCGAGCAGCAGCGTGACTGGAAGACCGAATGCGAGACCTTCCTTCTTCAGGCTGTTGAAGACGCCGATCGTATTGTCGCGGTAAAGCTGCAGCGCATCGACGCCGATTTCGCTCAAGAAAGCCTTCGGCTTCTCATCGTCGCCGGTATCGATATTGACCGGCACGACCTGAAACTTGTCGCTTCCCATATTCTTTTCCAGCGCGTTCAGGGCCGGCATCTCCTCGCGGCACGGCACGCACCAGGTTGCCCAGAGATTGAGAAGCACGGTCTTGCCGGCGAAATGATCGAGCGTCATCGGCTTGCCGTCCGGGCCATTGAAGGAAACCGCGGTCAGCTTGCGCGGCTCGTTGGCGGCAACCATGGCGGCAACCTGACCCTTCATGAGCGGCGTCAGACTGGCAGCACGCTCCTTCGTCAGCGGGCATTCGGCCGAAGCGCTATCGCCGATACCATTGCCAATCCCCGTCTCCTTCACGTATACCGCTGCCGCACCGGCAACGACGCCTGCAACGGCGGCGATTGCGATCAGTTTTACGGACGGCAGGCCGAAGGGTTTTTTTGTCGTCATTTCATTCTCCAGGACGGGCATTTTCCATGGCCGAGAACAACACGGACACCAAATCCTCCAACCAGATGTGGGGTGGGCGCTTCGCCTCCGGCCCGGACGCGATCATGGAGGAGATAAATGCCTCGATCGGTTTCGACAAGAAGCTATTCGCGCAGGATATCCGTGGTTCGGTCGCCCATGCGACGATGCTCGCCCATCGGGGGATCATTTCCGCCGAGGATAAGGACAAGATCGTTCACGGGCTAAACACGATCCTGTCAGAAATCGAAAGCGGCAATTTCGAATTTTCGCGCCGGCTCGAAGACATCCACATGAATGTCGAGGCGCGGCTGGCGACGCTGATCGGACCGGCGGCCGGCCGGCTGCATACCGCCCGCTCGCGCAACGACCAGGTGGCGCTCGACTTCCGCCTCTGGGTGAAAGAAGAGCTGCAAAAGACCGAACGGATGCTGACCGGCCTGATCGCCGCCTTCCTCGACCGCGCCGAAGAGCACGCCGAAAGTGTCATGCCGGGCTTTACCCATCTGCAGACCGCCCAGCCCGTCACCTTCGGCCATCATTGCATGGCCTATGTCGAAATGTTCGGCCGCGACCGCTCGCGCGTGCGCCACGCCATCGAGCATCTGGACGAAAGCCCGATCGGCGCTGCCGCCCTTGCCGGCACCGGCTATCCGATCGACCGCCACATGACGGCCAAGGCGCTCGGCTTCCGTGAGCCGACCCGCAATTCGATCGATACGGTTTCCGACCGCGACTTCGCCATCGAATTCCTCGCAATTGCCGCGATCTCAGCCATGCATCTGTCGCGCCTTGCCGAGGAGATCGTCATCTGGTCGACCCCGCAATTCGGCTTCGTACGCCTCTCCGACGCTTTCTCGACCGGCTCCTCGATCATGCCGCAGAAGAAAAACCCTGACGCGGCCGAGCTGGTGCGCGCCAAGACCGGTCGCATCAACGGCTCGCTGATCGCGCTGCTGACGATCATGAAGGGCCTGCCGCTCGCCTATTCCAAGGACATGCAGGAAGACAAGGAACAGGTCTTCGACGCCGCCGAGAGCCTGGAACTGGCAATCGCCGCCATGACAGGCATGGTGCGCGACATGACCGTCAACACCGCGCGCATGAAGGCGGCGGCCGGCTCCGGTTTTTCGACGGCGACCGACCTTGCCGACTGGCTGGTGCGCGAAGCGGGCCTCCCCTTCCGCGATGCCCATCACGTCACCGGCCGCGCCGTGGCGCTGGCCGAAAGCAAGGGCTGCGATCTTGCCGAACTGCCGCTCGCCGACCTGCAGGCGATCCATCCCGATATCACCGACAAGGTCTACGACGTCTTGACGGTGGAGGCTTCCGTCGCCAGCCGCAAGAGCTTCGGCGGCACGGCGCCCTCCGAGGTGCGCAAGCAGATCGCCTTCTGGCGCGGCCGCAACTGAGAGATATCGGGTGGGCGAAAATTCGCCCCGCCCTTCCCGCCAGCGCGGGAAAACCGCCCAACAATCAGGGTGCACAAGGCGGTTAAACTTCGCTATGAAGATGTCCATCGTCCCATAGGAATGATGTCCGTCATATGCCGCACAAGAGGATATCCATGCAGAAGAGCTTGCCGCACCTCATCCGCCTGACGGCGGTGCTCGCCGTCATCGGCCTTGCCGTTGCCGGATGCGGGCGCAAAGGCGATCTCGATCCGCCGAGCGCAGCGGCAACCAAGGAAGGCGACTCTTCCAAGCCGACGAAGCAGCCCGGCACCGTCGACAAGCCCTTCCTTCTCGATCCCCTTCTTTAAGGCGCGCACTCGTGAACCACTTTGAATACCGCGACGGCATCCTCCACGCTGAGAACGTTCCCGTTCCCGAGATCGCCAAGGCGGTCGGCACGCCCTTCTACGTCTACTCCACCGCGACGCTGGAGCGCCACTACCGCGTCTTCTCCGAAGCCTTCGCCGATGTCGACTCCATGGTCTGCTACGCGATGAAGGCGAATTCGAACCAGGCGGTGCTGAAGACGCTGGGGCGCCTCGGCGCCGGCATCGACGTCGTCTCGGAAGGCGAGTTGCGCCGCGCGCTTGCGGCCGGCATTCCGGCGAGCCGCATCATGTTTTCGGGCGTCGGCAAGACGCCGCAGGAGATGGATTTCGCCCTTGAGGCCGGCATCTACTGCTTCAACGTCGAATCCGAGCCGGAACTTGAAATCCTCAACCAGCGCGCAGTCAAGGCGGGCAAGAAGGCGCCGGTTTCCTTCCGCATAAACCCGGATGTCGATGCGAAGACGCATGCGAAGATCTCGACCGGCAAGAAGGAAAACAAGTTCGGCATATCCTGGGAGCGCGCCCGCGCCATCTATACCCATGCCGCCAAGCTCCCGGGCATCGAAGTCACCGGCATCGACATGCATATCGGCAGCCAGATCACCGAGCTGCAGCCCTTTGACGACGCCTTCAAGCTGCTGCGCGACCTAGTCGCGACGTTGCGCGCCGACGGCCACACCATCCATCACGTCGATATCGGCGGCGGCCTTGGCGTTCCCTACAAGGACGATAACAATCCGCCGCCGCTGCCCGATGCCTATGCCGCAATCGTCAAGAACCAGCTGCGCGGGCTGGACTGTAAGATCATCACCGAGCCCGGCCGCCTGATCGTCGGCAATGCCGGCATCCTCGTGACCGAAGTCCTCTATGTGAAGGACGGCGGCGAAAAGACCTTCGTCATCGTTGATGGCGCGATGAACGATCTCATTCGCCCGACGCTGTACGAGGCCTATCATGAGATCCGCCCGGTAACGATTTCAGCGGCGAACGCCCCGCGCATCCGCGCCGATGTGGTCGGCCCCGTCTGCGAGACCGGCGATTATCTGGCGCTCGACCGCGAAATGGCGATGCCGAAGCCCGGCGACCTCATGGCGGTCAGCACCGCCGGCGCCTATGGCGCGGTTCAGGCAGGCACCTATAACAGCCGCCTGCTGGTGCCCGAGGTTCTCGTCAAGGGCGGTGATTTCCATGTGATTCGCCCGCGCAGAACCTATGCCGAGCTGATCAGCCTCGACTCGGTTCCAACCTGGCTCGACTGAACCGCCCATCACTTTTTGGCGAATAAACGTGAAAAGCCGGCATTACCGGCCGCTCGCCCTCGCCTTCGCCACAAAGAGTGTTATCCTTTCGTTCATGAGCGTATTGCCCCGCAATCGCCGGAAGCGCCCTCTGTACCAGAACGCCAGATCGCGGAGACCGGACTGATGACCAGCCCCTCAAGGCAGAAGAAAGGTGCATTTGCGCTCCGCCCTTCGCTCGCCCGGCTGGTGACGACGAAACGCATGCTGGCGCGCATGGTGCTCTTCTTCGAGCAGTTGCTGCCGCCTCTGATGCCCGTCCTGTCGGTCATTGCCTTCTATCTCTGCGTTTCCTGGTTTGGGCTCTTCCGCAGCGTGCCTGACTGGCTGCGCATCCTGCTGCTGTTGGCCTTCGCCGCTGCCTTCCTTGTCTCGCTCCTCCCCTTCCGCAATCTGCGCTGGCCTGATGTCGCTGACGCCGACCGCATGCTGGAAGAGCGTAACGGCCTGCCGCATCAGCCGGTGACAGTCCAGGAAGACGAGCCGGCCTTCGACTCGCGCTTCGCGCACGTGCTTTGGCGCGAGCACCAGGCGCGCATGGCCGAAAAGATCGCAGCCCTCGATGCCGGCATGCCGAGGCCTGATATCGCCGCGCATGACCGCTTCGCCCTTCGCGCCATCCCGGCGCTGCTGCTCGTCACCGCCTTCGGCTATTCGCTGTCGATCAACGGCGGCTCGATCGGTGACGCGTTGCAGGCGGCGCCCGAGCAGGTAACGGTCGATCCGGCGGTACGCATCGACGCCTGGGTGACGCCGCCATCCTATACCGGCCGAGCGCCGGTCTATCTGACTACAGACGGCAGCGAGCAGGCGCCGATCGGCATTCCGCAGTTTTCGGGCCTCACCGTGCGCGTCAGCGGTGGGAAAACGGCCGAGAAAGTCGTGTTTCGCAAGGCGAATGGCGAGGCCCAGGATATTGCGGTGCAGGCGGACACAAAGCCGCAACAACCGCCGGCAACAGCCGGAGAGCAGCCGGATGGCACGCCCGCCAACCAGGCTCTTATCGCCCAGACGCATGTGATGAAGCTCGAGGAAAACGGCGCGCTTGAAGTCAACGGCCGCCGCTGGGGTTTCAACGTTCTCCCCGACAAGGCGCCGGAGATCGCCTTCGACGGTTTGCCGAAGCACAGCGTCAACGGAGCCCTCGAAATCGGCTTCACCGTCAAGGATGATTACGGGGTCCAGGAGGGCCATGCCGAGATCGTTCCCGTTGAAACCGATCCGGCCGCAACACCGCTCTATCCGCTGCCGGAATACCGGCTGGATATTCCCCGCCGCAACGCCCGCGACACCAAGGGCGTCACCAGCCGGAACCTGACCGAACATCCGCTTTCCGGCAAACGCGTGCGCATCACCCTCGTCGCCAAGGATGCCGCCGGCCAGACCGGCCGCAGTCCGCCCTATGAGATGACGTTGCCGTCGCGGCCCTTCAATGAGCCGCTTGCCGCCGCCGTCGCCGAGGAGCGGCAGGTTTTCGCGCTCGACACGCGCAAGATGCCGCAAGCGATCGCGCTGAACGAGGCGCTGACCATTCGTCCGGAGGAGACGATCCCCAAGCTCACCAACTACCTGCTCCTCGAATCCGCCCTGGCGCGGATGAAGCTCGCAAGGGGCGAGGATGCGCTGAAGGATACGGCCCAGTATCTCTGGGAGATCGCGCTCGGCATGGAGGACGGCGATCTTTCGCTTGCCGAACGCAAGCTGCGCGAAGCCCAGCAGAAGCTTGCCGATGCGTTGAACCGCAACGCATCCGACGAGGAGATCAAGAAGCTGATGGATGAGCTGCGCAAAGCGATGCAGGATTACCTGACGGAGCTTGCGGAGCGCATGCAGAACGCGCCGATGCAGCCGAACCAGAATGCGCAGAACATCCTGCGCCAGCAGGATCTGGAACGGATGATGGACCAGATCGAGAATCTCGCCCGCTCGGGCAATCGTGATGCGGCCCAGCAGATGCTGTCGGACTTGCAGCGCATGATGAACAACCTGCAGGCGGGCCGCCCGCAGCGGGGCCAGCAGG
Source organism: Rhizobium fabae (assembly GCF_003985135.1). Taxonomy (NCBI): domain Bacteria; kingdom Pseudomonadati; phylum Pseudomonadota; class Alphaproteobacteria; order Hyphomicrobiales; family Rhizobiaceae; genus Rhizobium; species Rhizobium fabae. The sequence continues at coordinate 288,766 of NZ_ML133652.1, read as the reverse complement.
GCCAGGAAAACAGCGAGGCGCGCAAGCAGATCGATAAGCTCGGCGAGATCTTGCGCGACCAGCAGAAACTGATGGAACAGACCTTCCGCCTCGATCAGCAGCTCAAGGACCGCATGCAGCGCGGCGACCCGGATATGGGCGAGAACGACCCGCTGCTCGACGAAATGAATCCGGGAGAAAATGGCGAGCCGCAGGATAAGCAGCAAGGCCAGCAGGGCCAGAACCCCTCCGACCAGATGACGGCTGAGCAGCTCAAGGAAGCGCTGAAACAGTTGCGCGCCCAGCAGGATGCGCTCGGCAAGCAGCTCGGTGAACTGCAGAAAAACCTGGGCGATATGGGCATGAAGCCCGGCCCGGGCTTCGGCCAGGCCCAACGCGAGATGGACGGCGCCGGCCGCGAACTCGGCCAGGGCCGCGGCGACACGGCTGTCGAGAACCAGGGCCGCGCGCTGGAAGCGCTTCGCCAGGGCGCCCGCGACATGATGAACCAGATGATGCAGGCACAACGAGGCCAGCAGGGCCAGGGCCCGGACGGTCAGGTTGGCCAGGGCGACCAGAACGGCCGCGACCCACTCGGACGGTTGCGGCGTGCCGAAGGCCCGGATTTCGGCGACAACAAGGTGAAGGTTCCCGACGAAATCGACGTTCAGCGCGCCCGCGAAATCCTCGATGCGATCCGCGAGAAGCTCAGCAATAATCCGCCGCAGGAGATGGAACGGCGGTATCTCGAACGTCTTCTGGACATCCAGTAAGCCTCACACCGCCGTGCAATGATCAGGAGCGCTCGCTAAGCGACGAGCGCCCGGGCAACTGCCTTGCGGATATCGGGAAGCGCGAATGGCTTGGCAACGACGTCGATGATCTTTTCGGCAAGGTCGTCAGCCCGTTCGCGCTGCTCGGCATAGCCGGTCATCAGCAGGATCTTCAGGCCTGGAAAGGCGTCTTTTGCTTGATGGGCGAGTTCGATACCGTCCATCACGGGCATGCGGATATCCGAAAGCAGCAGATCGTAGACCCCGTCCTTCAGCTTCTCCAGCCCCTCGGCGCCGTCGGCCGCCTCATCGGTCTCATGACCGTCGAGCCGCAAGGCCCGGGCTACGAAAGACCGCAGGGAGTCCTCGTCTTCCGTAATCAGAATTCTTGCCATATGTGCATTGCTCCGTCTTCAGCCCCGCGACGGAAATCACCAGACTTTCCTTTTCGATCGGTAAAGATGACGAAGCGATGAGCGGAATGGTTAACAACCCGTCTTGATCACCAAACCGGATGATGCTCAGGCATCCCCGGTAACGACGCCGACGAAAGGCAATTCGCGAAAGGCATAGGCAACATCCATACCGTAGCCGACGACGAAGTAGTCAGGGCATTCGAAGCCGACATAGTCGGCCTCCAGCTTTTCCTTGCGCTTGACGCGCTTGTCGAGCAGCACGGCGATCGTGACATTGCGCGCGCCACGCTCGAAAAGCAGCTCCTTGGCAAAGAGCAATGTGCGGCCGGATTCGAGAATATCGTCGATCAGCAGCACATCGCGGCCGTGCACGTCGCTGTCGATATCCTTGACGATGCGCACGCCCTGCGAAACCGTGCCGCTGCCATAGCTCGACAGCGTGATGAATTCGACCTCCGGGGCAAGGCCGCTGTCATGCAGGGCACGAATCAGGTCGGCGGCGAAAATGAACGACCCCTTGAGCACGGCAATGACGAGCAGGTCCTTGGTCGGGCCGCTGGCGATCTCCCGCGCCATCGAATGATTGCGCTCGGCGATCTGCTCGGCGGTGAAGAGCGGCTCGATGTTTTTTCCGCGCACGACAGGCATAAGGGCTTGCTCCATGAAAAGAAGGGTAAGCCGTTAGCACAAATGCGGATCTGAAACAGCCTCGCCGACCATGAAATTAACGCGATTGGCGCTACCTCTGGCGGGAAGTCGACCATTTTACATCTCAAAGCTCTACGGCAGGAAGGAAAGCCGAACCTCCGGCATCTTACCACCAGCATGCTGGACACGCGCCGAAAAGCCCCGGCTCTGGCCGCTGTAGATGACATCGACAGGCGGATCGATGACGATGCTTGCGGTGAGCCGTTCATCGGTCACGAAATCGGCGCGGATCGGATGCACCGTCTGCGTCGTGCCGCTCTCGTTTTCGACGATGCCATTGATGACAAGCACGCGCATGCCGTTCGCATCGCGCGGCGTCACCGTCACATGGGTGAAGTGCAGCGGCGCTCCCGAAGAGGCCCGCTCGCCGGAAAGACCGGAAAAACCGCCGGCAAGCCCGAAGACGAGTACGGCGAGCGCCAGCACCAGCGCCGCAAAACTGCGCAGAGAGGCGCGCTGCAGCCAGGATTCCGCCGTCCGCAGGGCGGAAGACGCCGCCTGCATGAACGGCGGCTGCGCGACGCTTGCGGCGGCCATGCGCCTGCGATTGTCGTTGTGGGTTCTGGCATTGAATTCCTGCGGCCGGACTTTGCCGACCGTCACGAATTCGGCGTCGGAAATATCGGCAGGCCGCGCCCTGCGGTATTGGTGGCGTGCGGGTTCCGGCGGCAGGAAATCATAGGCCTGGCCCGGCGTCCGGCGGCTGAAGGAGGATGCTTCCATGGTGGCTGCCTCGCAGATGTCCACATGGTTTCGATGCCAAGGGAAATCTTGGCATTGAAACGAATCCCGCTCAGTCGTAAATTTTAATGGTTAATGCTTCGCAAAGATTGCCATCAAACGGGCGTCTTTCCGGCAAAATTTACCGGCTGTTAACGGTGTTGGTTAACAAGTCACGCGGTGAAACCCACAACAGACTGAGCTGCCCGTTGATCCACTTCGAGAATGTCGGTTTGCGCTATGGCATGGGCCCGGAAATCCTCCGAGACCTGACCTTCGACATTCCGAAGAAATCCTTTCAGTTCCTGACAGGCCCCTCGGGCGCCGGCAAGACCTCGCTGCTGCGGCTGCTCTTCATGTCGCTGCAGCCGACGCGCGGCCTGATCCGCATGTTCGGGCGCGATATTTCCGAAATTCCCCGCCCCGAACTGCCGCTGCTGCGCCGCCGCGTCGGCATCGTTTTCCAGGATTTCCGTCTCCTCGACCATTTGACCACCTATGAGAATGTCGCCCTGCCGCTGCGGGTACGCGGCAAGGATGAGAGTTCCTACAAGACCGATGTCCTGGAGCTTTTGAAATGGGTCGGCCTCGGCGAGCGCATCAACGTGCTGCCGCCCGTGCTTTCAGGCGGTGAGAAACAGCGCGCCGCGATTGCCCGGGCTCTGATGGACCGGCCTGAAGTGCTGCTGGCCGACGAGCCGACGGGCAATGTCGACCCGCCGATGGCGAGGCGCCTGCTCAATCTCTTCCTCGAGCTGAACCGGCTCGGCACCGCCGTCGTAATCGCGACGCACGACCTGGCGCTGATGGAGCAAGTGGAAGCCCGCCGCATGATCCTTTCGGGGGGGCATCTCGATATCTATGACTGAGCCCCCATCCAGAAGCCGGGAGAAGGCGCCTGACAAGGCGGAGCAGAAGCGGCCCGAAATGCGCGTGCGTCCGACCGCGCCGATCCTGCCGCCCTCCAACATCCAGGGCAATGCCCTGATGGTGGTCATCGCGATCATGGCCTTTCTCGCCTGCCTGACGCTCGGCGGCGTCAGCATGGTGCGCTCGACGGCAGCAAGCTGGGAGAGCCAGATCTCCCGCGAGATCACCATCCAGATCAAGCCGGACGACAATCTCGACATGGAAAAGGCGCTGACGCAGGCGCGCGACCTGGCCATGACCTTCGTCGGCACCAAGAGCGGCCAGATCGTCGACGAGGCTGCGACCGCCCGCCTGCTCGAACCCTGGCTCGGCCCCGGCCTCGATCTCAAGGACCTGCCCGTTCCCCGCCTCATCGTCGTCACCATCGACGAAAGCAATCCGCCGGATTTCGACGCGATGCGGTCGCTCCTCAAGGACAGCATCCCGCAGGCGAGCCTCGACGATCACCGCACCTGGGTCGATCGGCTGGTGTCCATGGCGCACACGACTGTCATGATCGGCACCGGCATCCTGCTCCTGGTCTTCACGGCAATGGTGCTCACCGTCGTTTTCGCCACGCGCGGCGCGCTGTCGGGCAACCGGCACGTCGTCGAAGTGCTGCATTTCGTCGGCGCCGAGAGCTCCTTCGTCGCCACCGAATTCCAAAAACATTTCCTGAAAATCAGCCTCAAGGGATCGGCGATCGGCAGCGCGCTTGCCGCACTTTTCTTCGCCACGGCCGGCTTCTGGCAGAGCCGCACCCTCGCAACCCCGGAAACGGACCAGGCGACCGCGCTCTTCGGCACCTTTTCCGTCGGCGTGCTCGGTTATGCCGGCATCTTCGCGACGATGATCGTCATCGCACTGCTGACAACCTTCACAGCGCGGCTGACTGTCATGCGGACGATCTACGAAATCGATACGCTGCGGTCGGATCCGACGCGCACCGACGGCATCGCAAGTTGATCGCAACCATGCCGCATTGTCATGAAAAGCGTCTGTTCCGCGCCGCAATCAGCGTATAATCACGATTCATGACCATGGGCCATACGACACACAATTCGACTCGGCAGGACCCGGAGCTTCATCGCCCGGCGGGTCTGCCGCCGCGGCGTGGACCGGTCCGCCGCCTGCTGCGCTGGGGCGGCTTTGCCTGCGTGCTGGCGATTGCCCTGGTGTTCGGCGGCTTCCTGCGTTTCGCCGATTCCGTGACGACGCTGAAGCCCCCGGCCGAACCGAAGGCGGATGCGATCGTGGTGCTGACCGGCGGCTACCAGCGCATCGACCAGGCCGTGGAGCTGCTGCAGAAGGGCGCCGGCAAGCGGCTCCTGATCTCCGGTGTCCACCCGACGACAACGCCGAGGCAGATCCGCAAGATGACGCAGGGTTCGGCCGATCTCTTTTCCTGCTGCGTCGATATCGGCCACGACGCCATAGACACGATCGGCAACGCCGAAGAGACCTCCAACTGGATCCATGCCAACGGATACAGGAGCGTCATCGTCGTCACTAACAACTATCATATGCCGCGGAGCCTCGCCGAACTCTCCTACGTCGATCCCGACATCGAGTTCATCCCCTATCCGGTGGTCAATTCCGATTTGAAGACCCGAAACTGGTTCACCGACCCGAACGCGATGCGCGTCATGCTCGCCGAATATGTGAAGGTGCTGCTGGCCGGCGCCCGCAACGTCACCGGCTTCGGGCGCCACACCGGGCTGCGCTCGGCAAGCGTTTCCGCCTCGGACTGAGGCTTTTGCACCAGGGCGTCATCAAACGCTTTTTCTGGCGGGCAATATCGTGTAGGCCGGTCGCGTGAGCATGCCTCGGGAAAGTTTCATGATCGCCCTGCGTTCCATTCTCTTCAACACGATCTTCTATGCCAATCTCATCACACGGATGATCGTGCTCTCGCCCTATTATTTCGTGGTGCCGCGCCTGACGGCCTATGCGATCCCGAAGAACTGGGCACGCTCCAACCACTGGCTGATGCGCATCATCGTCGGCACGACCTTCGAGATCGAAGGTCTGGAAAACTTGCCTGATGGTAGCTACATCCTGGCGCCGAAGCACCAATCCTTCTGGGATACCTATGCGCTGCTGCCCAGGCTCAAGGACCCGGTCTACATCCTGAAGCGCGAGCTGATGTGGATTCCGCTCTTCGGCTGGTACGCGAAGAAGCAGCGCATGATTCCGGTCGACCGCGGCGCCCGCGGCAAGGTGATGGTGGAAGTGCTGAAACGCACGAAGGAAGAGCTTTCGACCGGCCGCCAGCTCATCATCTATCCCGAGGGCACCCGCCGCCCGCCGGGCGCCGAGCCGGTCTATAAATTCGGCATTGCCCGCATGTACCGCGATCTCGGCATTCCCGTCGTGCCGGTCGCCATGCATCCCGGTCTTTTCTGGCCGCGGCGGAGTTTCCGGCGCTATCCCGGTCATTTCAAGGTGAAGATCCTGCCGCCGATCATGCCGGGAATGGATCCGGACGCCTTCTTCGCCCATCTGATCGAGGTGACGGAGCGGGCAAGCGACGAGCTGCTCATCGATACGGTCGAGCGCAATCCGCATCTGCCATTGCCGCCGACAGCGGTCGAAAGGCTGAGGGAGCTGCGCAGGCTGAAGGCCGCGACGGCCTGAAATTAGCGCCTTCCCGGTCAGGCAGCCCGCAGCCGCTCCACTTCGCCGGCGACCTGCTCCAGCCAATGGTCGCGAATGCCCATCTGCCTCAGATGCGCGAGCGTGTTGAAGACATAGGCATCGTTCGGGCCGGACTGGCCCTTGGCGACGTTCACCACCTGTGCCGCCTCAACCGCATCGAGGCTTCCTGCATATTGCTCATGATCGCGATCGACGATGTAGGAGACCGCTTCGACCTTGCGGCCGCCGGCAAATTGCAGCCGCACCCGGCGCTCCAGGTAGACGTTGGTGACAAGCTCGCGGGCGCGGAGATAGTCGATCACCTCATCCCATTTTTCCGGCGAAATGCGGAACGCCATGCCGCGGCAGGCCCCGCCCCTGTCGAGGCCGAGAACGAGGCCGGGATTGTCGCGGGTGCCGCGGTGGACGAAGGAGCGAACGCAGAGCGAACGCCTGTAGCCATGCACCCGAGCTTCTGCCCGCTCCAAGAACTCGAAGCCCGGATTCCACATCAGTGAGCCGTAGCCAAATACCCAAAATTCGTCCATATCGCACGCCAGACCGGAATCACATTTGCGACTCACCATTGGAGAACATCATGGCAGCGTCAAGCCGATCCGGCAGCGGCGAATCCAGCAGCGGCAAGAAATTCTGGTTGCTGGGTGGCGGCATCCTCCTGGTAATCGCGCTCTACACCGGCGGCTGGTTCTATGCGGCCTCCGCATTGAAGACCACGGTACTGAAAGCAATCGCCCCGCGCGATCAGGCCGGCGTCAGCGGTGAATGCTCCGATATCGAATTCCGCGGCTATCCCTTCCGCATCGGGTTGTTCTGCTCCAAGATCGATGTCGACGACAATGTCAACGGCGTCTCGGCCACCTTCGGTGCGCTACGCTCGGCGGCGCAGGTCTATGCCCCCGGCCATATCGTCTGGGAGCTCGATTCGCCGGCGGAAATCCGCACCAGCAACGGTCTCTCGATCTCGGCCCAATGGGCGAACCTGCAATCGAGCCTCGCGACCAGGCTGCAAGGCATCGACCGCAGCTCGACCGTCATCGAGGGCCTGAAAGCCACGGCGGTCTCCTCCTTCACCGGACAGACCATCAGCTTCGATGCCGCCCACACCGAAATTCATCTCCGCCAGAATGGAGCAGATCTCGACGGCGCGATCTCCGTGCAGGATGCCAATACGGCGATCAAGGACTGGCCGCAAATCTTCCCGAAACTCTCCGCCAGCATCGATCTCACCCTCGCCGGCAAGGCCGGCTTGATCGACGGCAGCGACCGGAACGGCCTCAACGGCGCCGCCGGCGAGTTGCGCCGCGTCGTCGCCGATATCGGCGACGGCAAGGTGATGACGCTGACAGGTCCCTTCTCCTTCGACGAGCAGGGTTTTCTCTCCGGAAAATTCAAGCTGGAGATCGAACAGCTCGGCCCCTGGGGCGACAGCCTGAAACAGGCCTTTCCGAATATCGCCTCGACCGTCAACACGGCGACGAAGCTGTTGAAGTCGCTCGCCGGAGGCGGCAACAAGGTGTCGGTCGATCTCGTCGTCGATCGCGGCCACGCCACCGTTAGCGGCTTTATCCCACTCGGCCGGATTCCGCCGATCTAACCGGTCCCGCCTCTCAGGCTTTGGCGGCTACTTCTTCTCAAGCGCGTGAGGGCGGCCGAAATCGGGGGCGTCGACATCCTGGCCGGCCTGAACGATCGAGCGGCGGATGGCGCGGGTGCGGGTGAAGAGTTCGAAAATCTTATCGCCTTCGCCCCAGCGGATCGCCCGCTGCAGATAGGCGAGATCTTCGGAGAAGCGCGCCAGCATTTCGAGGATCGCATCGCGGTTGTGCAGGCAGACGTCGCGCCACATCGTCGGGTCGGAAGCGGCGAGACGGGTGAAATCGCGAAAGCCGGAGGCCGAATATTTGATGACCTCGGACTCCGTCACCGTTTCCAGATCGTCGGCGGTGCCGACGATGTTATAGGCGATGATATGGGGCAGGTGCGAGACGATCGCGAGCACCTTGTCATGATGCTCGGCATCCATCTCGTCGACCTTCGAGCCGAGCGCCTCCCAGAAGCCGCGCAGCCGCTTCAGCGCCGTTTCGTCAGTGCCCGCAACCGGCGTGAAGATACACCAGCGGCCTTCGAAGAGACCGGGAAAGCCGGCATCCGGGCCGGATTTTTCCGTGCCGGCCAGCGGATGGCCGGGGATGAAATGCACATTGTCAGGCATATGCGGCTGCATCTGCGCGATCACCGAGGCCTTGGTGGAGCCGACATCGGTGACAATAGCCCCCGGCTTCAGGCTTCCCGCGATCTCCCTGGCAACGCCTTCCGATGCACCGACCGGCACAGAAACGATGATAAGATCGGCATCCCTGGCCGCCTCCGCCGAAGACGTCGTGTAGCGGTCACCGAGGCCGAGCTCTTCGGCCCGCTTCAGCGTATCGGCGCTGCGTGTCGCGACGACGATCTCTTTCGCAAGACCGAGCCGCCGAATGTCGTAGGCCAGCGAAGAGCCGATCAGGCCGATGCCGATCAGCGCGATGCGATCGAACTGCACGCTCATGCCCGACGCCCCATGAATTCGCCGAGCGCGGCGATGACGCCGCGATTGGCCTCTTCAGGGCCGACGCTCAAGCGCAGCGCGTTGGCGAAACCGTAGCCGCGCATGGCGCGCAGGATGTAACCGCGGCTCATCAGGAACTTGTCGGCATCCGGTGCTCGCTTGCCGTCGATATCGGGGAAATGGATGAGGACGAAATTGGCGACGGAGGGCGTCACTTTCAGCCCGATCGCTTCGAGGGCCTCTGTCAGCGTCTCCACCCACATCTGGTTGAAAGAGACGGCCTGCTGGACGAAGGCCTGGTCGCGGATCGCCGCGGCGCCGGCGGCGATCGCCGCCGCATTCAGGTTGAACGGCGCGCGCACGCGGTTCACCGCATCGACAATGTCGACGGGCGCGTACATCCAGCCGACACGCAGCGCCGCAAGACCGTAGGCCTTCGAAAAGGTGCGGGTCATCACCACATTGGCGTTGGAGGACACGACCTCGATCCCGGCTTCGTAATCGTTGCGGCGCACATATTCGGCGTAGGCCGCATCGAGCACAAGCACGACATGTTTCGGCAGCCCGGCCTGCAGGCGGCGGATTTCGCTGACGGGGACATAGGTGCCAGTGGGATTGCCGGGATTGGCGATGAAGACGATCTTTGTCTTTTCGGTCACCGCGGCAAGAATCGCGTCGACATCGACGGTGTGGTTCTTTTCCCTAACGACGACGGGGGTCGCGCCCGCGCCCAGGATCTGGATCTTGTAGACGAGGAAACCGTGCTCGGTGATGATGCCCTCGTCGCCGGCGCCGAGATAGACATGGCAAAGCAGGCCGAGCAGTTCGTCGGAACCATTGCCGCAGAGGATGTTTGCCGGATTGAGGCCGTGCACGGCGGCGATCGCCTCGCGCAGTTCGATCGCCTGCCCGTCGGGATAACGCCCGAGATTGTCGGCAGCCGCCTTGAAGGCTTCGACCGCTTTCGGGCTCGCGCCGAGCGGCGTTTCGTTGGACGAAAGCTTGTAGACGCGGGCAACGCCCGGCGCATGTTCCTTGCCCGGCACATAGGCTGCGATATCGAGAATACCGGGACGCGGAACGGGCTTGCTCATCTCAACGCTCATGGGTCGACCTTGGATTTTCCGGAAAATGACCAAGTGCCATTAAAGCGGAATGCGGTTCTTGTCGAGAGCCGGGACCGCGCTCACCGGCTGCGCGTCGTCGGCACGCCGTGGGGTGCGAGAACCGGCACGAAGACACGGCGGGAGGCGCGCGCGGCGACCGGCAGCCCCTGATAGAGCCGCTTCTGCGCCTCGACGATGATGACGCCCGAGAATGCGGGCCACAGCGTCCGGCCGATCCGCTCGAAGGCGCGGCGAAGACGCAGGATGGCTCTCAGCTTGGAAGGCGGGAAGAACAGCGCCTCGGCCGTCGCCCCCGGCGTGAAATTCGTCTCGCGCAGCAGATGCGTCAGCTGGCCACGCGAATAGGGCCGGCCGGAGCCGAACGGCGTATGCTCCATGCGTGCCCAGACCCCACGCCGGTTCGGCACGACGATAACAAGCCGTCCGCCTGGCGCCAGCACCCGCCAGAGTTCCTTGAGCGTCTCGCGCGGGCTCTCGGCAAATTCCAGTGAATGCACCATCAGCACCCGGTCGATCGAGGAGTCCGGCAGCGGCAGTTCCTCATCGAACACCAGCGTCGTTGACGAAAGCGAGCCCATCGGCCAGTTCACCGCGCCCTGCCCGGCCGGCATGAAGGCGAAGGTCCGCTCGGTATCGGCCTGGAAGCGGTCGAGGAAAGGCACGGCATAGCCGAGGCCGACCAGACGCTCCTGCGGCAGCCGCACCCAGAGCGACGACAGCGCCATAGCGATCGACTGCTCGGCAAGGCGCCCGAGCTCGGAGTGATAGAACTGACGTAGGTCGACAATATCGGCGTGCATTGCGATAAATGTTATCAGTGGGCGGTTGGACTTCAAGGCCGGACTCTCTACATTCCCGCGAGAGTCGTGGGACAAGGGATTATTTGAAGATGAAACCTTTGGAATTAGACGTTTTTCTCTGCCGCACCGACAATTTCGGCGTTCTGGTGCACGACGTGGAGACAGGCTTTACCGCGGCAATCGACGCGCCGGAGGAAGCGCCGATTCTGGAAGCGGCGACGCGCCGCGGCTGGAAGATCACCCATATCTTCACCACCCATCACCACACCGATCATGTCGCCGCCAATCTGGCGCTGAAGGAGCGGTTCGGCTGCGAAATCATCGGTCCGATCAACGAGGCGGTCGCCATTCCCGGCCTTGACCGGGCGATGGCCGGCGGCGACAGCTTCCTGTTCGGCGATCACACGGTCAACGTCATCGAAACACCAGGCCACACCGCCGGCCACATCTGCTATCACTTCGTCGACGACAAGCTGCTCTTTGCCGCCGACACCCTGTTTGCGCTCGGCTGCGGCCGCCTGTTCGAGCGCCCCGCCGCCGATATGTGGCATTCGCTACAGAAGCTCGCCGTGCTGCCGGATGAGACGGCCGTCTATTTCGGCCACGAATATACGCTGTCCAACGCCCGTTTCGCGCTGACGGTCGATCCCGACAATGAGCGCCTGAAGAGCCGCGCCGCCGAGATCGAAGCCCTGCGCGCCGAAGGCAAATTCACCATTCCGACGACACTGGGCTTGGAAAAGGAAACCAATCCGTTCCTACGCGCCGCCGATCCGGTGATCCGCCGCAATCTGGTCATGGAAGGCAAGACGAACGAGGAGGTCTTTGCCGAGATCCGCAAGCGCAAGGACAATTTCTGATGTCGCCGGAGGAGATCATCCGCGAACTCGGCATGCAGCCGCATCCGGAAGGCGGCTGGTACATCCAGACCTTCCGCGACACGGCAGGCGGAGAACGCGGCCACTCGACGGCGATCTATTATCTCCTGACCAGGGGGCAACGCTCGCACTGGCACCGCGTCCATGACGCGGCCGAGGTCTGGCATCATTACGCCGGCGCGCCGCTGGCGCTGCACCGTTCGGAAGACGGAAGAGCGAGTGAGACCCTGACGCTCGGAACGAACCTTGCTGCCGGCGAGCGGCCGCAGGCGGTCATTCCCGCCAATTGGTGGCAATCGGCAGAAACCCTCGGGGATTTCACCCTGGTCGGCTGCACCGTTTCGCCCGGCTTCGAATTTTCGAGCTTCGAGATGGCCCCGCCGGATTGGAAGCCCGGCGGCTGAAGGCCTACTCTGCTGCCGCAGACTGCGCCGGAATTTTGCGGCGGAACATTTCCTGGGCGGCCAGCACCGCTCCGCCGGTAACGAACAGGCAGGCAAGGGCAATTCGCCAGCTCGGCTCGGCAAACCCGCACAGCGTCAGGATCAGCGTCGAAAGCAGCGGCGCGGCATAACTTGCCGCGCCGAGGATCTGGATATCGCCGTTCTTGACGCCGTAATCCCAGGCATAGAAGGCCGCCCCGACAGGAAAGAGGCCGAGCCCGATGACAGCGCCCCATTCGAAGCTGGTTTCCGGCCAGACGGTCGCCTCCAGGCCGAGATGGCTGAAGAAGGACAGGATGGAGGTCGCAAGGCAGAAGCCGGTGACGACATCAGTGGAGACGGCGTCGAAACGCCGCGTCACCAGCGAATAGCCCGACCATGTGAAGGCACAGAGGAAGGCGGCGCCATAACCGATCGCATAGGCTCCGTCGAAATCGATGCCGTTGCGGCCGACGATCAGGAAGGTGCCGCAAAGTCCGGCAAGCGCGCCGGTCACGTGATACCAGCGCAGCCGCTCTCCCGGCAGCAGCGCCGAGCCGACCACGATCAGCAGCGGCCAGAGATAGGAGATCAGCCCGGCCTCCACCGCCGGCGCGTTGCGAAGCGCGGTGAAATAGAGGAAGTGATAGCCGAAGAGACCGGCAATGCCAGTGACCCAAACCCGGGCAGGCTGCTTCAGCAGTGCCAGCCGCGCAGGGTTGAGGACAAGCACGGCGAGGCCCGGAATGCTGCCGATCGCAAAGCAGATGGCCGAAAGCTGGAATGGCGGCACCTTGCCGGAAGCGGCCGTCAGGAGTGCCAGGAACGACCACATCAGAATGGCCGTAAAACCGATCGCCGTCGCGCGAAGCTTCATCTGTCCCCCCAATTCACGGAGGCGAAAGCTCCGTCAGCCGACACTGCCGTATTTGACGGCAGTGATCGTCACCATTCCATATTCGGTCGGAATACGCACATAGACAGGAGCATATACATTTGCCGCGTCCGACTTGGCAAACCAGATTTCCATACGGTTGCTCTTGCTGAGATAGTCGATGTCCTTGCGGCCCTTCTTGTAGCCGGACCGCGGCACGAAGCGCACGCTGCAGACCACCGCCTTGCCCTTGAAGCCGTCGGTCGAAAAATCCTCGTCGCCCTTCGGCGAAAGCACCAGATCCATGCGCGTCTCGCCGTCAAAGATCGGCAGCGTCTGCGAGCAGACCTTGGTATCCCCAGTGAAGACCAGGCCGGAAATCGGATCGAGCACCGAGCGCATGTCGCGCGGCGTGACGTCGATCCAGTTCTTCGGGCGCTTCGGCGGCGGTGTCGTCGTTGCCGAGATAATGTCGCCGTTGCGGTAGCTGACCTCGTAGACGCGGGCCTTCTTGCCGCTCTTGTAATAAAGCGAATATTTCAGCGCCTGCAGCCTGTCATTCCGCACGACGCCTGTAACGCTGGTCTTTGCCTGGATTGTCGTGACGAGATCGGCAAGGCCGGCGGAATTGATGTCGCCGGCGATCTTGTAGCTGTGATCGTCCTCGATCTGCGTCAGGAACGCGGCACGCGCGATCGGCAGGCCGGCGAGTGCCACCCGATATTCCGTCCGATGCTGGATTTCGGCCGCCGATGCCGGTATGGCAAGAAGCGCTGTGATGGCCGAAATGAAAATCCGTCTGCCCGAATGAGCCATGAGTGAAGCCTTGTTTTGCCGGGCGCAGGCAGCCCTTGCTGAGCGCTCTATACTCCCGCCGTGAAGGGAAGAAAACAGCAGCTTTTTGACAGAATTGCGGGAAAGGCCAAGGTTTGGCTTGACGGGCGCGGCCTGTCTGACTATAGAACCGCAACTTTCCAATCATGCCTGTTGGATTGCGCGCCTGGTTTTGCCGGGAATGGCAATTCGATGGCCCGAGAAAAACAAGAATAGGTGTTCCATGTCCCGCGTGTGCGAATTGACCGGCAAGGCCGTCCTGACTGGTAACAATGTCAGCCATGCCAACAACAAGACCAAGCGCCGGTTCCTGCCGAACCTGTGCCAGGTCACGCTGATCTCAGACGCTCTCAACCAGCGTTACCGTCTTCGCGTTTCGGCTGCCGCTCTTCGCTCCGTCGAGCACCGTGGCGGTCTCGATGCCTTCCTGCTGAAGGCCAGCGAAAACGAGCTGTCGATGCGCGCGCGCCTGCTGCGCCGTCAGATCGTCAAGAAGACCGCCGAAGCCGCTGTTGCAGCGTAAGCTTCTGCCCTTCTTTCATACGGCTTCAAAAGGCTTGAACGGATAATACCGGACAAGCCTTTTGCTTTGCCGGCCTGTCTCTTCAACTGGTGGCATCACCCAGGATAAAAAAATGCTGAAGACACGCTATACCCTTGCCTATGTCGCCCTGATGACGCTCGTCGTCGTCGCGTCCAACTTCCTCGTCCAGTTTCCGCTGAACGCCGAAGTCGCCGGCATCAACCTTGCCGATATCCTGACCTGGGGCGCCTTCTCCTATCCGGTCGCCTTCCTGATCACCGATCTGACCAACCGCCAGTTCGGTCCACAGGCCGCCCGCAAGGTCGTCTTTGCCGGTTTCGTCGTCGGCGTTAGCCTCTCCTTCTTCACCTCGGTGCCGCGCATAGCGATCGCCTCCGGCTCGGCCTACCTCGCCGGACAGCTGCTCGATATCGCCGTCTTCAACCGCCTTCGCCGCCAGGCCTGGTGGCGCGCGCCGCTCGTCGGCTCGCTGATCGGCTCAGCGCTCGATACGGTGATGTTCTTCTCGCTTTCCTTTGCCGCATTTTTCGTCTTCCTCGGCCCGAACGAGCCTTTCGCGCTCGAATCGGCTCCGATCCTCGGCGTGTTGGCCGCCGAAGCCCCGCGCTGGATTTCCTGGGCGCTCGGCGATTTCGCAGTGAAAATGATCGTCGGCCTCGTCATGCTGCTGCCCTATGGCGCGCTGATGAACGTGCTGCGGCCGATGCAGCCGGCGCGCGCCGGCTGAAGCCAGCGCGCCTTGAATTAACGCCGCCGCCGGACCGCACCGGCGGCGATGGCCGGATGCAGGAGAACTTCTGCGACAAGACCATCGATCTCCCTCGATGAATCAAGCCGTAACACCGGCGCTGTCTGCGTTTCCAGCCATTGCTCGTGCGCAGCAAGACTGCGGCGTTCGGGACCGGCCGTGTCGTAGCTGGCCGCCCATTCCATGAATTCCCCGCTTTTGACTTCCATATCGCCACCAGGACCGATCCTGTTTCCGTATCGGGCGACCTCCCGCGCACGGATCCGCGCCATTCTAAGCTCCGGCTCGATCCTGAGAAACACGATCAGATCATAGAGCGGTTCGATCGGCCTCCCCCATTTCAGCGCCGAGCCGGAAAGGACCCAGCCGTCATGGCGCGCCGCCTCGTCGAGCAGCAGCCGGATGCGCTCGTCGGCATCCCTCGGCCTCGTGAACGGCGGATCGGTCGGCAGCCAGAAAAAGTCGTCGGTGTCGAGATGGGCGATATCGAGCTTTTCGGCGAGCGCACGGCCGAGCGATGTCGTGCCGGAACCGGACGCGCCCATGACATGGACATGCACCATGACTTCCCTCCGAATGTTGCTTCCTGATGCCGCAGATCGGCCGATTGCGGCTCATTCCGATAGCCAAGGCATATGACAGCCGTCTGAAGCCTAATCGGAGAGGCGGAATTCCAGCATCAGATTGCGCTGCAGGATCGAATGATTGTCGTCCGACACCAGAATGATATGGGTCGTGCCGTCGGCCGCCTGGAAGGCGTCGAGGCCTTCCATGTTGTCGATCTGCGAGTTGAAATTGCCTTCAAGCAGAAGTTCGCCGTCAACGACGGCGCCCGGTCGAATGTCGGCGCCCTTGATACGCCGAAGGCGCATGCCGATGCCTTCGGCCATGTTGAAGCGGCGCTCCAGCAGCAGCAGGTCGCCACCCGGCAGGAAGGCGCCGTCAGTGACATCGAAGGCACCATCGCGCTCGACCGAGAAACGCCCTTTCAGCGGCCCGCTGAGAATGGCCGCCATCCGATTGCCCTCGCTGTCGAGACCGCGCTCGGAGACGACGACCACGCCCCCTTGCAACTGGCTGGATGCGGGCGCCACGGTAATGGTCTCGATGCCGCGATTGTCGCTCAGCATCTTGCGCGGAATGAGGATCGGCAGAGAGGCGATCGCACCCGACTCGGCAAAACCGGGATCGGGATAGACATCGACACGATGATCCTGCTCGAAGGAGACCAGCACCCGATCACCATCCAACGCCAGGCCCTCGGCATCCATATGCCCCTTGCCCTCGAAGCTGCGGCCCGAGCGGTTCTTCATCGGCGTGATCTCGACATCCGAAAGACCCGAAAGCCTGCCCTTGGCATCGCGTTCGATGCTGCCGGTCAACCACTGGCCAGTGTCAAGTACGACGACGAAATGCTTTTGGTCCGCCCGGAAGCGAATGGAGGAGAGCGAGCCGAACAGCGCCCTACTGGAAACCATTTCCAGCCCACCGAGAAATTCCAGCGAGCCGAATTTCGTCTCCGACGAGCCGATCCTGAAATCCGAAATTTGCCGGCTAATGACCGGCACCTCGGCGCCCGCCCATGCCGGCGAAGCGCCGGCTGCAATGCAGAGGGCGGTCGCCGTCGCGCGGCAAAGGCGCTTGAGCGTCATGCCGGGCGGTTCCCTGGAACGGCGTCAGCCGGCACGGCGTAGCCGGCCGCCGCGCGGCTGGGCGGATTGATCCTCGAAGAGCGAGGCAAGCTGCTCCGTCATCGCGCCGGCAAGCTCGTCCGCATCGACGATCGTCACGGCGCGGCGATAGTAGCGCGTCACGTCATGACCGATGCCGATCGCCAGCAGTTCCACCGGCGAGCGCGTCTCGATCTGCTCGATGACGGCGCGAAGGTGCCGCTCCAGATAATTGCCCGGATTGACCGACAGCGTCGAATCGTCGACCGGCGCGCCGTCCGAGATCATCATCAGGATACGGCGCTGCTCGCGGCGTGCGAGCAGGCGATTGTGTGCCCAGATTAGCGCCTCGCCATCGATATTTTCCTTGAGCAGGCCCTCGCGCATCATCAGCCCGAGATTGGAGCGTGCCCGGCGCCACGGCGCATCGGCGGATTTGTAGATGATGTGGCGCAGGTCGTTGAGGCGGCCCGGCGTCTGCGGCTTGCCACCGGCAAGCCAGCTTTCGCGCGCCTGCCCGCCCTTCCAGGCCTTCGTCGTGAAGCCGAGGATTTCGACCTTGACGCCGCAGCGCTCCAGCGTGCGGGCGAGAATGTCGGCGCAGGTGGCGGCAACCGTGATCGGCCGGCCGCGCATCGAGCCGGAATTGTCGATGAGCAGCGTGACAACAGTGTCGCGGAACTGCGTGTCGCGCTCCATCTTGAAGGAGAGCGCCTGCATCGGATCGATGATGATGCGCTGCAGCCGGGCCGAATCGAGATAGCCCTCTTCCAGATCAAAATCCCAGGCGCGATTCTGTTGCGCCATCAGGCGGCGCTGCAGCCGGTTGGCGAGCCGCCCGACCGCGCCTTGCAGATGCGCCAGCTGCTTGTCGAGGAAGGCGCGCAGGCGCTCCAGCTCGGTGGCATCGCAGAGTTCCTCGGCGGTGATGATCTCGTCGAACTCTTCGGTAAAGACGTGATAATCGACCTTCTCGTTGAAATCGGCGAAAGGCGTGTTCGGGCGGCGGGTCTCGCCTGGTGTTTCCGAATCGTCCTCGCCCTCTTCCATCATATCGTCGTCGGAGATTTCGGCGCCTTCGGTCTCGCCGTCCTCCATCTGCTCGTCGGCGACCTCGCTGTCCTCGACAGGCGCGGCATCGGTGCCGGCATCCTCGTCGACTTCGTCCTGGTCCTGCTCGTCGCCGCTCGGCTGGTCTTCCTGGTCCGACTGGTCGTTATCATCGGCCTTGCTGTCGTCGTCACCATATTCCTCGGCCATTTCCATGGCCGATAGCATGTTGCGGATCACCTTGGCGAAGGCCTGCTGGTCGTTGATCGCGTTCGAGAGGTTGTCGAGTTCCGACCCCGCCTTGTCCTCAATGAAGCCGCGCCAGAGATCGAGCACCTTGCCAGCAGAGGCCGGCGGGCGGTGACCGGTCAGCTTCTCGCGCACCATCATCGCGACTGCTTCACCGATCGGCGCGTCTTCCTGACGCTCTATGCCGGTGAAATTGGCCTTGGAATATTTCTCCTCCGTCATGGAGCGCAGATTCGCAGCCATGCCCTCCATGCGCAGCGCACCGATCGACTCGACGCGCGCCTGCTCGACGGCATCGAAGATCACCCGGGCGTCCGAGCCCTGCGGCGCCATCGTCGCATGCAGCTTCTCGTCATGGCAGGCAAGACGCAGCGCCATGGAATCGCCGAGCCCGCGGGTCACCGCCAGCTCGTGCGCCGTCGGCCGCTTGGAAAGCTCCGGCAGCCGAATGCGCTCGCCGGTCATACCCGGCCGTTCATTGGCGAAGGTCACTTCGATATCGGCGTCGCCGGCGATCGAGCGCACGCAACCTGATATCGCCCGGCGCAATGGCTCGACGTCGACAGGAGCGCCGGGCTTTACTTTCGAATTGTCACCGCGAGCTGCCATGATCGGTCGGTCTCAGGCTCCGAGAACGATGTTGGCGGCACTTTCCTTCAGCTCGACGCCGAAGGCGCGCTGATAGTGCTCGGCAACCAGCGGACGTTCCAGTTCGTCGCACTTGTTGAGGAAGGTGACGCGGAAGGCGAAGGCGAGATCACCGAAGATCTCGGCGTTTTCAGCCCAAGTGATGACCGTGCGCGGGCTCATGACGGTGGAGAGATCGCCGTTCATGAAGGCAGCGCGCGTCAGGTCGGCAACGCGAACCATCTTCGATACGGTCTCGCGGCCGTTCTTGTCCTTGCCGAAGCTCTTCACCTTGGCGGCGACGATATTCACTTCGTGATCATGCGGCAGGTAGTTCAGCGTCGTCACGATCGACCAGCGGTCCATCTGCGCCTGGTTGATCTGCTGCGTGCCGTGATAGAGGCCGGTCGTGTCGCCGAGGCCGATCGTATTGGCGGTTGCAAACAGGCGGAAAGCCGGATGCGGCCGAATGACGCGGCTCTGATCGAGCAAGGTCAGGCGACCGGAGGATTCCAGCACGCGCTGGATGACGAACATCACGTCGGGGCGGCCGGCATCGTATTCGTCGAAGACGAGCGCGACATTGTGCTGATAGGCCCAGGGCAGAATGCCGTCCTTGAATTCGGTCACCTGCAGCCCGTCCTTGACGACGATCGCATCCTTGCCGACGAGATCGATACGGCTGACATGGCTGTCGAGGTTGATGCGCACGCAGGGCCAGTTGAGCCGCGCCGCCACCTGCTCGATATGCGAGGACTTGCCCGTGCCGTGATAGCCGGAGATCATCACGCGGCGGTTATGCGCGAAGCCTGCGAGAATGGCGAGCGTCGTGTCACGGTCGAACAGGTAATCGGGGTCGAGATCAGGCACATAGGCGTCGCCCTTGCTGTAGGCGGGAACGCGGATGTCGGAATCGATACCGAAGGTCTCGCGGACCGAAACGGTGGTGTCGGGCAGTTCTGATATATCGAGGTCGATCTTGCTCATCATGTCTCCAAGGCGGGTGAAGCCACCCGGCCATACTGTCTCAGGCCATGTCGCAACCGTGACGCCGCGATTTTGTCCGCGCCCGTCCAGGTCGGAACGTCGGCGATACTTCTCCGGGACTGAAACGAAACCTCGGCGGGATAATGACCGCTTGCGAGCATTCTTGAAAGAGTCCCGGACAAGAAACGCCGCGTCCGGAAGGTCGGCGGAGGCGATGTCAGGAAAACGCGCAAATATATGCCGCGTTTGCCTGCGGCCTCAGCCGATTTGGACCATACCCGATTGAAGCCCAAGAGCAAGGACGGGAATTAACAAAAACCGTTCTGCTTCAACAATTGATAGGCCTGGATGACGGCGCGGAAACGCTCCTCCGAGCCACGATCGCCGCCATTGGCATCCGGATGGTGCTTCTTGACCAGTTCCTTGTAGCGGCTCTTGATTTCAGCCGACGTCGCGTTGGCGTGAAGGCCCATCGTGTCGAAAGCTTTGCTTTCCAGCGATTTCAACTTGCGCGCCTGGGGAAAACGCGGCCCGCTGCCCTTACCGCCGCCTTCCTTGACGAAGCCGAATGGATCGCGAACGCGGGTGTAGGCGCCGGAGCGGACCTCCGAATGCAACGGGCTGTCTTTCGCCGCCTTGTTGACGCCGACGGTCCATGTCGGCCGGTGGCCGGTGATCGCCTCTTTCTGATAGCGCGCGATCTCGCCGTCCGAGAGGCCGGAGAAATAATTGTAGCCCTTGTTGTATTCCTTGACGTGCTCGAAGCAGAACAAAAAGAACTGGCCTTCCGCATTGCGTCCCACGGGAGCGCGGTGCGAGCCCTTTTTGTCGCAGCCGTCCCACTGACAGGTAGGCGGCGCCTGCTCTGCCTCCTGCTCGCGTTTGCGACGTGTTCGGATGCGGTCGAAATATTTGGAATCAAGTCTCATGACGGCGCTAATTATGGGGCTGCCGCGAGGCGACAACAAGAATTGACAAATGGGAATGTTGCTGGCTTGGTGGGAACCCTTTTCGCGAAGCAGCAAGACCGGATGATGACCCTGCGAACCCGCATCGAAGAAAAACTTGTCGAAGCCTTCGCGCCCGAACGCGTGAGCGTCATCGACGAGAGCCATCTGCATGCCGGCCATCAGCCCGGCATCACAGGCACCGGCGAAACCCACATGCGGGTGAGGATCGTTTCGGCACAATTCGCCGGCATGTCGCGGCTGGCGCGCCACCGGGCGATCACCGACCTGTTGAAACCGGAACTCGATGCCGGATTGCACGCGCTCGCCGTCGAACCGGCAGCACCCGGTGAACCGACCCGCTGGTAGCGGCACAGCCTATATGGATATCAGCCGCCGGCAATCCAAGCGGGATCAGCCGGGTTTCGTGTCCTCTTCCTGCGCGGGACGGATGCGCAGCTTGGTGATGCGGTTCTTCTCCCGCTTCATGACGATGAAACGCTTGCCGTGGAACGTGAAAGCCTGGCGCTCTTCCGGGATGGTCATGGATTCGTGAATGACCAGGCCGGCGATCGTCGTTGCCTCCTCGTCCGGCAGGTTCCAGTCGAGCGCGCGGTTCAGGTCGCGGATCGGCACGCCGCCGTCGACGACCACGGAACCGTCCGCCTCCTGGCGCACGCCCTGCATCTCGATATCGTGTTCGTCGGAAATGTCGCCGACGATTTCCTCGAGAATATCCTCCAGCGTGACGATGCCCTGCACCTCGCCATATTCGTCGACGACGACGGCGAAATGCTGCTTGCGGCGCAAGAAAGCGTTAAGCTGGTCTTCGAGGTTGGTGCTGTCAGGCACGAACCACGGCTTCTGCGCGATCTTCACGATATCGAGGTTTTGCGGCTCCATGTTGGGCTCGGCAAGTGCCCGCAAGAGATCCTTGGCGTGAACGACGCCGATGATGTTGTCGATCGTGCCGCGCCATAGCGGCATGCGCGTATAAGGGCTTTCAAGAATGGCGCGCACCACCGCTTCCGGCGAATCGTCGGCATTGATCGCCCGCATCGCGGTGCGATGGACCATGATGTCGGAGAGTTCGAGCTCGCTGAGGTCGAGCACGCCGCCAAGGCGATCCCGGTCGGCCTTTACGACCGATCCCTCACGGTGCAGGAGATCGACGGCGCCGCGCAGTTCCTCATGCGCCGTCAACATCGAGACCTCTCGCGAGAGATTGATGCCGAACAGCGAAAGAATCCACCGCACGATGGCGTTGACGAAGGAGGAAACCGGGCCGACGACGGCAACAAAGAGCTTGGCTGGAAATGCCACGGCAAGCGCGAAGCGGTCAGGCGTCGAAATCGCCCAGCTCTTCGGCAGCACCTCCGCAAAGATGACCAGGATGACGGTCATCGCCAGCGTCGCCAGCGCCACGCCGGAATTGCCGAACAGTCCGAGAAAAAGGCTGGTGGCAATCGAGGAGGACAGGATGTTGGCGAGATTGTTGCCGATGAGCAGCGCGCCGATCAGCCGGTCGCGCCGCTCGATCAGTTGCCTAACGAGGCCGGCGCGCTCGTCGCCGTTTGCCTCCAGCGTATGGATGCGGCTGCGCGAAACGGCCGTCAGCGCAGTCTCCGAGCCGGAAAAGAAGGCGGACATGAGCACGAGCGCCGCAATCGAAAGGATTTCCGGCCAATACGCCACGAGAAATGCAAGAGCGCCTTCGACCGCGGTCAAGGGTGTTTTTCCCTGAGAAAGCTGATCACTTCGGAGGCGGGAACGTCGTCGGCGACGAAGGACTGGCCGATGCCGCGTGTCAGGATGAAGGTGAGCTTGCCGCTCTTGACCTTCTTGTCCTGGGCAATCGCGTCCATCAGCGTTTCAGCCGGCGGCAGTTCGCCAGGAATCTCGGACATGCGGGTCGGCAGGCCAACCTCCTTCAGGTGTCGCTCGACACGGCGCGCATCGTCGGGGCTTGCAAGGTTCATCCGCGCGGAGAATTCATGGGCCAGCACCATGCCGATCGAAACGCCCTCGCCATGCACGAGGCGACGGCTGTCATAACCCGTTGCCGCTTCCAGCGCATGGCCGAAAGTGTGGCCGAGATTGAGCAGCGCCCGCTGCCCGTTTTCCCGCTCGTCGGCGACGACGACGTCGGCCTTGGCCTGGCAACTGGTGGCAATCGCCTCGATGCGCGCTGAGCCGCCTGCAAAAACCGCCTTCCAGTTGGCTTCCAGCCAGGCGAAAAAGTCAGGCTTGTCGATCAGCCCGTATTTTGCGACCTCGGCGTAACCGGCGCGGAATTCACGCTCGCTCAGCGTGTTCAGCACATCCGTATCGGCCAGAACCAGATCCGGCTGATGGAAAACGCCGATCAGATTTTTGCCGTG
The DNA here is from genome assembly GCF_003985135.1 of Rhizobium fabae. Classification (NCBI taxonomy): domain Bacteria; kingdom Pseudomonadati; phylum Pseudomonadota; class Alphaproteobacteria; order Hyphomicrobiales; family Rhizobiaceae; genus Rhizobium; species Rhizobium fabae. Next base: position 265,917 of record NZ_ML133652.1, on the reverse strand, counting down.
GCGGGAATTGATGCCGGTCTTGCCGCCGACGGAGGAATCGACCTGCGCCAGCAGCGAAGTCGGCACCTGCACGAAGCGCACGCCGCGGCGCACGATGCCGGCCGCAAATCCCGAGAGGTCGCCGATGACGCCGCCGCCGAGCGCGATGACGCAGTCGTTGCGTTCGACACGGGCCTCGAGCACCTTGTCGCAGACCGTGATCAGATGTTCGAAGCTCTTCGTCTTCTCGCCGGCCGGCAGGACGACCTTGGCCGCGACGATACCCGCCGCATCGAGGCTTGCCACGAGCGCTTCGAGATAGAGCGGCGCCACATGCTCGTCGGTGACAACGGCCGCCTTGCGGCCCTTGAGGCGGGAAGAAATCTCGGCGCCGGCCCGTGCGATCAGCCCCGGCCCGATCAGGATATCATAGGCGCGCTCGCCGAGCGGCACATGCACCGTCTGGACGGCAGGGGTGGAGGTTATCGCATTCATGACGCTGCACTTTCTTTTTGAGCTTCGACCACGGCCTTCAGCACCTCGTCGGCCATGACTTCCTTGCGCACGTCGCGCGAGAGCACTGTGACATCAGCCTGCGCATAGATCGGATAACGCGCGTTCATCAGGTTTTCGAGCGTCTGCTTCGGATTTTCGGTCTTGAGCAGCGGCCGCGTGTCACGCTTGTTAACCCGCTCCCAGAGCACATCGAGATCCGCCTTCAGCCAGACGGAAAGGCCGCCCTTCTTGATATGCCTGCGCGTCCGTTCGTTGACGAAGGCGCCGCCGCCGGTGGAGACCACGCGCGGCCCGTTTTTCAGGAGCCGCTTCATGACCCGCGTTTCCAGCGCCCGGAATTCTTCTTCGCCATAGGCTGCAAAAAGTTCGGCGATCGTCATGCGCGAAACGCGCTCGATTTCGTGATCGCTGTCGATGAAGGGAATGCCGAGCTGGCTGGCGAGGATGCGCCCGACGGAGGATTTTCCAGCACCCATCAGGCCGACGAGGATCAGATTGCGTGAACCGAGCGCGGCGCGAGCTCTGTCTTTCAGGCTGTCAGCAACGGTCAGCAGTGGGTCACTCATCGGTCCATTCACACTTTGTTTGCAAACCGTATCGACAAATGCAGGTGGAGCGTCAAGTCGCGGACAAGGGAATCGTGGCTTGAATACCGCTTCTTGCACTTGCGAATATGCTTCTTATAACAGAAGCAGAGCATGAAGGAGTTGCCGGATATGCCGACCCTGTTCCGTTTCCTGTTCTTCTGCGCGATCCTCGCCGGGACGGTCTACGGAGCGATGTGGGCGCTTGTGACCTTCGTGGAGCCGCAGCAGCGCGACGTAACGATCCGCATTCCGTCCGAGCGGGTCAACCCGCCTGCGACGGGCACGATCGACGCGACCAGGAAGTAAGGACATGAGGGATCTCGGCCGCGTCCATGTGGAATCCTTCCTGGAAATGATGAGCGCCGAACGGGGTGCTGCCGCCAACACGCTGCAATCCTACGAGCGCGACCTCGAAGACGTCCTCTCCTTCCTGAACGGCCGCGGCATACGGCTCATCGAAGCCGCCTCCGCCGATCTTGCCGCCTATCTCTCCTCGCTCGCCGGCCAGGGCTTCAAGCCCTCCTCGCAGGCGCGCCGGCTTGCGGCCATGCGCCAGTTCTACAAGTTCCTCTACGCCGAAGGCATTCGCACCGACGACCCCACGGGTATCCTCGACGCGCCGAAGAAGGGACGCCCCCTGCCGAAGACGATGGGCGTCGAGCAGGTGAGCCAGCTGCTTTCCCAGGCGCAGGCCGAGGCCGACGATCCGGCGCCCGGCCAGTTGCAGCGCCTGCGCATGCTGGCGCTTCTGGAACTGCTCTATGCCACCGGTATGCGCGTCAGCGAGCTCGTTTCGCTTCCCGCCCGCGTGCTCGACCAGGAAGGCCGCTTCCTGATGATCCGCGGCAAGGGCAACAAGGAGCGGCTGGTGCCGCTCTCGCATTCGGCGATAACAGCGCTCAAATCCTACGGGCGCCTACTGGCGGCGGAAAATGCTGCCGCCAAGGAGCCGCAGGAAAGCCCTTGGCTGTTTCCCGCCGCCTCCAGGGAAGGCTACCTGCCGCGCCAAGTTTTCGCCCGCGACCTGAAGAACCTGGCGATCCGCGCCGGGCTGACGCCGTCGCTAATTTCGCCGCACGTCATGCGCCACGCCTTTGCGAGCCACCTGCTTGCCAATGGCGCGGATCTGCGCGTCGTGCAGGAACTCCTCGGCCATTCGGACATTTCGACCACGCAGATCTACACCCATGTCCTCGAAGAGAGGCTGCAGCAGCTTGTCCAGACGCATCACCCCCTTGCCAAACAGGCGAAAAAGCACGAATAGGACCGGCGACAAGGGGCGGAGCCAGGAAAACGCCCCGAGGCACAAGGAACGGAAACGCACCTCATGCACAACTATCTCGACTTCGAAAAGCCGATCTCCGACCTCGAAGGCAAGATCATCGAGCTGAAGAAGCTCGCAACGGAAGACGAGAGTATCGACACCACCGATGAGATCGGCAGGCTGGAGGTTCGCGTCCGTGAGGCGATCGTTGAAATCTATTCCAAGCTGAACCCCTGGCAGAAGACGCAGGTCGCCCGCCATCCGCAGCGCCCGCATTTCGTCGACTACGCCAAGACGCTGTTTCAGGAATTCACGCCGCTCGCCGGCGACCGCAAGTTTTCCGAGGACGCCGCGATCCAGGCGGGTCTTGCCCGCTTCCGCGGCCAGCCCGTCGCCGTCATCGGCCAGGAAAAGGGCAACGACACCAAAAGCAGACTGAAGCACAATTTCGGCAGCCCGCGGCCGGAAGGTTATCGCAAGGCGATCCGCATCCTTGAAATGGCCGATCGTTTCGGCCTGCCCGTCATTTCGCTGGTGGATACAGCAGGCGCCTATCCCGGCGTCGGCGCCGAAGAGCGCGGCCAGGCCGAGGCGATCGCCCGTTCGACGGAAATGTGTCTCGGGGTCAAGGTTCCCCTCGTTTCCGTCGTCATCGGCGAAGGCGGCTCGGGCGGCGCGATTGCGATCGCTACCGGCAACCGGGTCTATATGCTCGAGCATTCGATCTACAGCGTCATCTCGCCGGAAGGGGCAGCCTCCATCCTCTGGCGCGATTCCACCCGCGCCCGGGAAGCGGCGACCAACATGAAGATCACTGCCGAGGACCTGAAATCGCTCGGCGTCATCGACGGCATCATTTCCGAGCCGCTCGGCGGCGCGCATCGCGATCCCGACAGCGTGATAGCGGCAACCGGCGATGTGATCGCCAATGCGCTGGGCGAAATGGCATCGCGCTCGGGCGAGCAGTTGCGCAACGAGCGGCGCCAGAAATTCCTCAACATGGGCCGCAATCTCTAGGTTAAGAACCGGCGCCCTTGGGGATTAAGGCCAAACCTTGGCCACATTGATGTTATCTCTGACATTTGCGCTTGCGGGGGCGTTCCTGACACGTCATAGGCTGGTAAGGATTTGTGAAGTATAAGCCGCTTATGATTCCGCTTCGTGCCCTGACTCGATAGGCGGACCGGGGTAGCATAATCTTTACGGGCTAGTTTGGATGCGCATACGTCATTTTGCCTATGTTTCCCTCATGGCGCTGGCTCTGGCCGGCTGCAATGATGCGTTGGAAACCGCGCAGGTCGATCTTTCCACGGTCAAGAACAAGGTCGAGCAGCCGCTTCCCGCCCATATCCTCGCCGACATAAGCGCCAAGGGCATGGACCGCAATTCGCCGATCATGATCCGCATCTTCAAGGAAGAAGGCGCGCTCGAGATCTGGAAGGCGAAGACCGACAACCGTTTCGACAAGATTGCCGACTACAAGATCTGCGCCTGGTCCGGCCGTCTCGGTCCGAAGGTCAAGACCGGCGACCGGCAGGCGCCGGAAGGCTTCTACGAACTGACGCGCGCCAACTTGAACCCCAACTCGAAATATTATCTGGCGATCAACACCGGCTTCCCGAACCGCTACGACGCTGTGAACGGGCGCACCGGCTCCGATCTGATGATCCATGGCGCCTGCTCGTCGTCGGGCTGCTATTCGATGACCGACCAGCAGGTGCTCGAGATCTATGCCTTCGCCCGCGACGCCTTCAAGGGCGGCCAGTCGACGGTGCAGTTGCAGGCCTTCCCCTTCCGCATGACGGCGGAAAACATGGTCAAGCATCGCCTCGACCAGAACTACGACTTCTGGAAGATGCTGAAGGTCGGCTACGACAATTTCGAAGTGACGAAGCGCCCGCCCGAGGTGAACGTCTGCGAGAAAAAATATGTCTTCAACCAGCAGGCGACCGATGGCGGCGCCTTTAATGCTGGCGGCAAATGCCCCGCCATGTCGACACCGCCGGCGCTGACGGCTGCCCTTGCCTCCTACGGCAAGACCTATGACGCCGACTATGCCAAGGCGATGAGCAAATTTGACGGCATGGCCTGGTATGATCCCACAGAAGCCGAGCGCAAGGCCGTGGTCGCCAAGCTGCGCAAAGGCCGCGAGCTCGCTTTTGCACCGACCGGCACATCGCTCGAAGCGGGACGCATGGTCAAGGTCGCAGAACTCGAAGACATGATGGCCAAGCGCACCGCCCAGAGCCTCACCGCCAAGACCGCAGCCGGCGCCACGCCTGCGACACCTGCCCCATTGCAGCCAACGGCGGTCGCCGAAGCAGTACCTGCGGTCGTACCGGTGCCGATGCAGAACCCGCTGGCCTTTACCGCGCCCGAACCGCAGGAGACGGCGGAAGTGGCGGCAAAGAAGCCGTTCTGGAAATTCTGGGCGAGGAACTGAACGGCTTGAACCCCGTTCTTTACGATCTTCGCGGCCTGAAATGCCCGTTCCCCGTGATCAAGACACGCAAAAAGCTCGCCGCCATGCCGAGCGGTGCGCTCATTCAGGTCGACACGACAGACCCGCTTGCCGTGATCGACATGCCGCACTTCTGCAATGAGGACGGCCACGAATTGATCGAAACCGAAAAGACCGAAACCGGCCACCGCTTCCTGATCCGCAAAGGCTAAATTCGTAGTCCGGGAATGGCGAGCGGATTGTCGGACAGTGCCGCACGGTCCGGCATGTCGATGCGCGGTTTGCCGAGAAAGGCGTCGAAGAGATCCTTGACGAAAGCCTCGGGCAGATCCCGGGTGATCAGCACCATGCGCGTGCGCCGGTCTTCCCCCGGCCAGGCGGGAAGCCGCACCGGCGGATGGAAGATGCTCTGGACGCCGTGCAGCACCAGCGGCCGATCCAGCCGGTCGGAGACGGAAACGATCGCCTTCATCCTCAGCAGCTTCTCGCCATGGGCCGAACGCAGGAGATCGATGAACATGTCGAGCGCCATCGGATCAATTGGCTTCTCCTCGACGATGGAGAAGGACCGGATCGAGGCATCGTGACGGTTGACGTCGTGCGGGTCCTGATCCGCGTGACCGTGATGATGGCCATGGTGATCATGATTGTGATTGTGATCGTGGTGATGATGCGCCTCGTGTGCATCCTCGTCCTGGAGCCAGCGGCCGACATCGGCGATCTTCGTCGTGGGATCGTAGAGCCCGTTCACCAGCACCGCGGCACTCCCCGCCTCGGCGCTGTCGGCATCCATCATCGCGGCGCGCGGATTGAGCGCCCTGAGGCGCTTTTCTAAGGCATCCGCTTGCTCGGTCATCGACTTTTTGGAGATGATCAGCCGGTCGGCGACCGCCGCCTGCTTGCGCGCTTCCTCGTGATTGTCGAGCGTTTGCAGCCCGTTCACCGCATCGACGACGGTCACGACACCGTCGAGCTCGAAATTCTGGGCGATAACAGGATTTCCCATGATCGCCTGCATCACGGGCGCGGGATCGGCAAGGCCCGTCGTCTCGATGACGACGCGCTTCACCGGCTTGACGCGGCCCGTCTGCACGGCATCCATCAGGTTCGCCAACGTATCCACAAGTTCGCCGCGCACGGTGCAGCAGAGGCATCCATCCGACAGCTCGATGATCGAATCGCCGGAGCTTTCGACCAGGAGATGGTCGATGCCGACATCGCCGAACTCGTTGATGATGACGGCCGCATCCTTCATGACGGCATCTCTAAGGATACGGTTGAGCAGCGTCGATTTTCCGGCGCCGAGAAAGCCGGTCAGGATGGTGACCGGAATCCTGTCGTTGAGCGCGCTCATGTCGATTTACCTTAGAAAGTTGTCGGGCGCGGCAGCGGCACCGGCACGTTGGCGATCGTTCCCGCCGCATCGCCGCCCGCCACTTTTTCCGGCTGCGGAGCCGGCTGTTGATCCTGGCCCGGAATGAGGCCGGCAAAGACGAATTGCGGCTCGTGGTCCATTTCCTGGATGTAGGGCGACTGCACCTTCATGCGGCCGACCTCGTCGCGCGTTTCGCTGCGTATCTTGGCGCCCTTGGCGCTGCAGATATCGGCGGTAATGTCGGCGACCTGGTCTCGACCCTGCCCGTAAGGTTTCAGCGAACCCAGCGTATCGCTGGCGGGAAGTTGGGCGGTGAAGCCTTTCTGCAAAAGGTTCGCCGTCGCATCGGCGCGCGCCGCAAGGCTATCCGTGCCGAGCACGACGGAGACGAGCGTTCGCCCGTTGCGCGTTGCCGAGCCGATCTGGTTGAAACCCGAGGCGCAGATGAAACCGGTCTTCATGCCGTCGGCACCGGCGAACCGGCCGATCAGCATATTGAGGCTCGGCACGTTCTGCTGGCCAGTCGTGAAGCCCTCCAGCGAGAAATAGCCGGCATATTGCGGAAAATCGCGGCGCAGCGCCACCGTCAGCACCGCAAGGTCGCGTGCCGTGGTATACTGTCCCTTGCCGGGCAGGCCGTTCGGATTGATGAAATGCGAATCCGTCATGCCGAGCTTCAGCGCCTCGCCGTTCATCCGCGTCACGAAGGCTTCCTGCGTGCCCCCGACGGCTTCGGCGACGGCGACCGCAATGTCGTTGGCCGATTTTACCATCAGGATCTTCAGCGCGCTGTCGAGCGTCAGCTTCTGGCCCGGCTTGAAATACATCTTGGCGGGCGGCTGCGCGGCGGCGCGCTTGCTCATGACGATGGGCGTGTCGAGGCTGATCTGACCGGCGCGGATCGCATCGAACACCGTATAGACGGTCATCAGCTTGGTGAGCGAGGCCGGATACCATTTGCGGAAGGCCTCTTCATGCTCCAGCACCCGGCCGCTCTGCACGTCGACGAGAATATGCGGATTGGCCTGGGCGAGCGGGACGGAGGCAAGAAAACCGGCAGTCGCGGCAACTATGAAGCTAAGCTGCCGCAAGGAGGCGGCAAATAAACCAAAGTGGCTCGTCGACACGGCTCATCCTTCAGATATCAGGAAATCTCGAAAGCTTCATCTATCTAGCCTATATGGCTATGACATGGCAAAGGTCATTGACGAAGTAATTTGCACAGCTTCACACCCTTGTGAAGCGATGAACGATTGCCGGGATTTCATAACAGGAACGCCAATATGCCGATTTTGAACAGAGCCGCCGAACTGCAGGACGAAGTCGCCGAATGGCGCCGCCATATTCACGCGCGGCCCGAACTCCTCTTCGCTGTGGAAAACACGGCCGCTTTCGTCGCTGAAAAACTCAAGGAATTCGGCGTCGACGACATCGTCACCGGCATCGGCCGCACCGGCGTCGTCGGCCTGATCAAGGGCAAGGGCGAAGGCGGCCGCACGATCGGCCTGCGCGCCGACATGGACGCCCTGCCGCTGACGGAGATCACCGGCAAACCCTGGGCGTCGAAGACGCCCGGCAAGATGCATGCCTGCGGCCATGACGGCCACACCGCCATGCTGCTCGGTGCTGCGAAATACCTCGCCGAAACCCGCAATTTCAACGGCAATGTCGCCGTCATCTTCCAGCCCGCCGAAGAAGGCGGCGGCGGCGGTAACCTGATGGTCATGGACGGCATGATGGAGCGCTTCGGCATCGAAGAGGTCTACGGCATGCACAACCTGCCGGGCCTGCCTGTGGGACAGTTCGCCATCCGCAAGGGTGCGATCATGGCGGCGACCGACGAATTCACCGTCACCATCAAGGGCCGCGGCGGCCACGCCGCCCAGCCGCACCGGACGATCGACCCGATCGCCATCGGCGCGCAGATCGTTGCGAACCTGCAGATGATCGCTTCGCGCACAACCGATCCTCTGCGCTCGGTCGTTGTCTCCGTGACCAAGTTCAATGCCGGTTTCGCCCATAACGTCATTCCGAACGATGCGACCTTCGCCGGCACGGTCCGCACCCTCGACCCCGAGATACGCACGATGGCCGAAACCCGGTTCCGGCAGATCGTCGAAGGACTGGTCGCCGCCCACGGCGCCGAGGCCGAGATCAGCTTCCACCGCAATTATCCCGTCACCGTCAATCACCCCGATGAGACCGAGCATGCGGTCGCCGTTGCCAGCGCCATTGCCGGCGAAGGCAACGTCAATCCCGAGATCGATCCGATGATGGGCGGCGAGGATTTCTCCTATATGCTGAACGCCCGCCCCGGCGCCTTCATCTTCATCGGCAACGGCGACAGCGCCGGCCTCCACAACCCGGCCTACGACTTCAACGACGACGCCATCGCCCACGGCATCTCCTACTGGGTCCGCCTCGCCGAACAGCGCCTCGGCCTCTGACAACAATTAAGGCTTGGCTTCGCGCCAAGCCTTTTGTATGCATGGCATGCAAGTGGTCCCGTAGCTCAGCAGGATAGAGCACCAGATTCCTAATCTGGGGGTCACGCGTTCGAATCGCGTCGGGATCACCATTTTTTCAATAAGTTAGTTGATTTAAATTCGCGTTCCATGTCGCAAATATGTTGCCGATGCTTCCCTTGATTTCCAAACGTTTCAACGGGGTAGCGTCAGCCAGGATGCCGACGGACTGCTTCAGGTCGCTGGCGCTTCACAGATAGAGAGATAAGCCAAACCGCCAAGCATTGCGGCAAATGCGAACCATCGCGTGCATTGGCACGTCTCTTGCACCGTTAAGATTACACTATCCCATCTGGAGTATTGTGTAATGGAATGGGACACCTCGATCGAATTTGCTCCTGTGATCCTTCTGTTTAAGGATCCAGACAGGCTATTTTCCGTCAGGACGGCCATTGGGGCTGCCAACATGCTCATAAAGGAGTTCCCCTCCGATGACGGAGAGGAGTTTCTTGCAGCGATCGAAATCTGTCTTGATGTAGTGAAGGGCAACACCGACCCAGAGCAACTCAGAGCAGCGATTATTCGCGCTGCAGACGAGGCTGGCGTTACGGCTATCACTGTTCTCCACTGACGGCTTTTGCTCATCTGCGGCAGCACTCGTTACCTTCAGGTACGGGCCGCTGGCGTCCCCTCAGATCCGAGAGTTAGACGCTCGGCCGCCACCGGGTTTGCATTCTCCATCGAATACCCGCAATCATTTATGCGCCCCCGCCCGGCCAGGCCTGCGTTCGCAGCTTGGCTCACGGCTGACGGTGGACCCTCTGTGTCCTCACGGTCCGCCGCACCCCCAATCCCAGCAGCGCCGCGATAACCCAGCCACCGATAAAACCAATCGCTCCCCAGACAAGACCCGCAAAGCTTACCGGAACGCCGGGCACAAAATCACGCCAGGTGTTGGCGAGAACGCCCTGATCCGCGTCCCGCAGCAGCACGAAGGGTTTGGCGACGGGTGCAGCGGTGCCGAGGTTCAGTTGCTGCGACAGCAGCGTTTCATAGCGCTTAATCGTACTCCGCATAGAGACGCCACGGTCGCGCAGGAAATCGTCGGATGATAGCGCATAGGCGTTCAGCGCCTGATGGCGGTCGAGATGGTGCGCGGCGGCCTGCTCGCTGAAATCCTCGACGATGACCCGCAGCTCGTCGATCGCGCCGCCGATCCGCTGGCGGTATTGCTGCGCAAATTCCGGCGCCTGCGAAAAGACCGTGCCGCCGGCAAGCCCGGCGACGATGGCGACTATTCTTGCAATCGGTCCCATGATCGATGCCTCCGGCTGTCCATCTGCGCTAACGAGCCGGCGTGGCAAAGGTTTCCCCTTCGATACAATCGGTAACGCTATGTGATTGAACCGACAACGCTTCCGGCGGGTTAAAACTATGATCAACTCGGAAAGAGAGGTTCGTCATGAAACAGATCATCCTTGCCTGCACGCTCGCAGCCGCGTCCGTCTTTTCCGCAATGCCGTCCCAGGCGGCAAGCCTGACCATCACCACGGATAACGCGCGTCCCTACTACGGCGACTACGGCGATTCGGAACGTCCCTATTATCGCCACCGCCCTTATTACCGTCATCATATGATGACCCGCCGCGTCTCCGAGGATTGCTTCACCAAGACGGAAAGGATCTACCGACACGGCCATACGATCATCAAGGAAACCCGGATCTGCCGATAAGGCAGCCCATGTATGAAAGGCTCGACCGGTTCTTCCCGGCCGGGCTTTCCGTCTGATTTCGCCATGAGGAACTTCGCAGTATCAGCCGCGTTTATCGCGAAACAGGAGTATTCATCATGCGCACCAAGATGACTCTTTTGGCGATCGCCTATGTTGCCGTCAGCGCCCTGCTGCTTGTCATCGCGTATCACCCGCAGGGGCCGGTTGCCACGGGGAAGACGGATCGCCTGGCGGGCTCGTCCTTCCTGGTCGAGCGCTTCGCCGGTTGATGAGCGCGCATTCCGTTCGCATTTTCCGGACCCGCGCTCCAGCGGTCAATGCATGTCGCCAACCCCGGGTCCGCCAAGCAGAATCCGGTTCTGCACCGATTGCACGCCTTCGACGGCCCTGGCGACCACGGTTGCCCGTTCGATTTCGCCGACCGTGCCGACGGTGCCGGTCAGCACGATCCGGCCCTCGTCCATCGTCACCTCGACATCCGACGCATCGATCCCGCCGGCAATCGCCAGCGCATTGGCAACGGCAGCCTCGACCGATGCGCGATTGGCGATTTCCGCGTCTATTTCAGGCTCGAGCCCATGAAATGTCTGCTCTTTGAAAACCATGGTCCATTCCTCCGTGAAACCTGCAAGTCGTGCAAAACTGTGCAGCGATCTGAAAGACCGCGATGTGCTCGGGAAGGGAACGCCGCCAGCAGGGATTTGGTTTCAGCGCCGCTACCACTGCACGCGATAGCGGAGATTGACGCTGCCGGCCTCGCCTCCCGAAAACGGATTGTTCACCGACGCATCGAGATTGAGGTTCGGCAGGATGGCCTGGCTGACCGCCACCGTGCTCGAGAAGTCGCCGCCGGCATTGCTGATGCCTGTCCCCGCCGAAAGCGAAGTTCCCGTCCAGGGATGGATGAGTTTCAGCGCCTGCGACGCGGTCACCGAAGCCTGCCGCGCCTCCACCGCGTCATATTGGACACTGATGGACCGGCTCGATTGCATGTCGAGCGAGTCCGACAGGATCCAGCTGCGCGAGCGGCTGAGCGTCAGCGCACTGCTGCCGCGCAGCGTATCGACGCTGACCCTCGCCCCCAGCTGTGATTGGCCAGCCGGGGTGACGGTCGTCTTGCTGATCCTGCCCCAGAGCATCATCTGTCCGGAATCGGGCAGCAGCGCGCCGCCTTTGGTCGAGGCAAGGCCGATATCGGCGCCGGCGCTCGTTTCCCATTCCGCCGGCAGGCGAAATCCCATCGTCGCCTTGTAGGATCGCTCGGAAAGCTTGGCCGGCGACCAGATCAACAGGTCGTCCGCCTTTGCGGCTGCCGCAACCGAAGGCAGGATGGCAAGTACAATGCATGCTGTTTTGAATATCGTCATGAGATCCGATCGTTCTGACCTGACACGAGCAGCGGCCGAAACCGGCGCGACGGCCAATGGGAAAGCGCTCGCAGCGCAGACGGGCGGGATAGCGGCCAAGCCGTCGATCCCGGTTTCATCCTCGATGTAATGTTTGGCCGAAGGCCTGCGGCACTGACGTGCCTGTTCTTCAACGGACGCCGCAGCGCCGGCGAATATCCCTACGGCCGCGAATGGCCGCGACAGGATCTCGAATCCTTCAGGAATGTCATTAGGATCACATCCAGCCCGCGCTCTGTAAACCCCTTAGGGGTTGAAATCTGCTGCACCGCACACTTGCCGCCCCCTCCAAACCCTTGTAGAGCCTGAGCCGACGAGAGAAATATTTCGCGAAATTCCATATGATGACCGGCAACACCGCGCCGCGGCGCCTCAGCATCTTCGGTTCGACCGGCTCGATCGGCCGCAATACACTCAATGTCGTCGAACATCTGGGCGGACGGGAGAGCTTCGAAATCTCCGTACTGACAGGCAACGGCAACGTCGAGCTGCTCGCCCGTCAGGCCAAATCCTTTGGCGCTGGGATGGCGGTGACGGCGAGCGACCGGCATTACGAAGCGCTGAAGAGCGAACTTTCCGGCAGCGGCATCGCCGTCGCATCGGGAAAGTCCGGCCTCATGGAAGCGGCTGAGCGCGAAGCCGACTGGGTGATGGCGGCAATCGTCGGCACCGCCGGTCTTGCGCCGACGCTTGCCGCCGCCCGCCGCGGCGCCGATATCGCCCTTGCCAACAAGGAATGCTTGGTCTCGGCAGGCGATCTCTTCATCAAAGCGATCCACAAAGGCGGCGGCAAGCTGCTTCCCGTCGACAGCGAGCACAACGCGATTTTCCAGGTGCTGGAGGAAAACCAGCGTCACGCCATCGAGCGTGTCATTCTGACGGCATCAGGCGGTCCCTTCCGCACCGCCTCTCTGGAGGAAATGGCTGGCGTGACGGTGGAAACCGCGCGCGCCCATCCGAACTGGTCGATGGGATTGAAGATCTCGATCGACAGCGCCTCGATGTTCAACAAGGCGCTCGAGATGATCGAAGCGCGGCACCTCTTCGGGCTGAAACCCGAACAGATCGAGGTCATCTTCCATCCGCAGTCGATCATCCATTCCATGGTCGGCTATACAGACGGTTCGGTGCTGGCGCAGCTCGGCGCGCCCGATATGCGCACCGCCATCGGTTATGCGCTCTCCTTTCCGCGCCGGCCGAACCTGCCGGTCGAACGACTGGATTTCGCCAAGCTCGCGCGGCTGGATTTCGAGGCGCCGGACGAGCGGCGGTTTCCGGCATTGCGGCTCGCACGGCTTGCAATGACGCGCGGCGGCGTTCAGGGCGCGGTTCTGAACGGCGCCAAGGAAGTGGCGCTCGAAGCCTTCATCGAGAGGCGGCTATCCTTCCTCGCCATGGCCGACATCACCGAAAGGGTCATGGACGATCTGGCCGGCCTGCCGCCGGCTGAAGGCATGGACGATGTCTTCGCCGCCGACAGGCAGGCCCGGCAAAGGGCTGCCGAGCTGATGAGGCTGGATGCCGCCGGCTGAAGGTCCATGGCGTGCGGCGATTACCGCAACCGCTTGCCGCCTTCATCGAACAATCTGCAATCCGATGGATCGAACAACAGGCTGACCTCTTCGCCTGCCGTGATGCTGACCGGCGAACGATGCTCGACCGTGAGCGACTGACCGTCGGCAAGCTGGCAATAGAGATATTGCGTTCCCCCGAGATACTCGGAGAAATCTACGGTCGCCGTCAGGCCGCCCGACTGGCCGGCTGCCACCTTCAGATGCTCCGGCCGCAACCCAAGCGTCACCGCCGCTCCGGCCGGCCTGTCTGCCGGCGACAGGCCGCTTGCGATCCGGGCGCCGGCGACCTCGACCAGGCCTCTCTCGCCCCAGCAGGCGTTGAGCAGGTTCATCCGGGGCGAGCCGATGAAGCCCGCCACGAAAGTATTGGCGGGATCCTCGTAGATTTCCCGCGGCGTTCCTGCCTGCTCGACACGTCCGTCGCGCAGCACGACAATCTTGTCGGCGAGCGTCATCGCCTCCGTCTGGTCGTGGGTGACATAGATCATCGTGTTGCCGAGTTCGCGGTGAAGGCGGGCGATCTCGATGCGCATGGAAACACGCAGTTCCGCATCGAGATTGGACAGCGGCTCGTCGAACAGGAACACGTCAGGCTTGCGCACGATCGCCCGGCCGATTGCCACACGCTGACGCTGACCGCCCGAGAGCTGGCCCGGCCGCCGGTCGAGAAGATGATCGATCTTCAGGATCGCCGAAGCGGCCTTGACCCGCGCCTCGATGTCAGCCGCACTCGTACGCGCCATCTTCAATCCGAAGGCCAGGTTGTCACGCACGCTCATATGCGGGTAGAGCGCGTAGGACTGGAAGACCATGGCGATGCCACGCTCGGACGGATCGAGATCGGTGACGAGGCGTCCCTTGATCTCGATCTCTCCGTCGGTCACGTCCTCGAGGCCAGCGATCATGCGAAGCAGCGTCGACTTTCCGCAGCCGGACGGGCCGACGAAGACGACGAATTCACCTTCCGCAATCGTCAGGTCGATCCCGTGGACCACCGGCAGACTGCCATAGCTTTTTCGCACGTCCTGGAGCACGACGCTCTTGTTGACCATATCGTTCGTCATCCCCAAACGGCCTATCTGTCCGACTGGACCCAGACGAGCATCTCTCCGGGCGCGCGGTTGTCCCAAAGATGATAGGGTACGAAACGCGCCGTGGCGACCTGCCTTTCGGCCGGTGCCTTGCGGTAGAGCGATGTGCCCCAGTTCGACGTTTCCTCGCGCTCGACCTTGAGATCGAGTGCGACGGCATCGTTGAGGTCCTTCAGCACGGTGGTTTCGGCCGTCGGCAGCTCGCGGGGCAAAATGATGGCATTGAGGTCTTCGCCATTGTCCGTCGTTTCCAGACAATAGACGAGCGGGCCGCGCATCAACGCGACGCGGCCGGCATCCTGGCGCACTTTCGGATTGGCATATTGCGGGCGAAGCGCCAGCGGCAAATAGAGGGCGACACGGTCGCCGTCCGCCCACGCACGATCGATCCTCGCATATCCGTCACGGACATGAGCGCTGAGATCGAGCATTTCCCCGTTGACGCTGAGGGTTACGCCCTCCGCCCAGTCCGGAATGCGCAGCGACAGTGCGAATTTCGCCGGCTTTTCCAGTTTGGTCGTGAATGCGATGGCACCATCCCAAGGATAGTTGGTGGTCTGCTCCAGCTCCACCTCAGCGCCGTTGGCAAGCTTCAGCCGGGCGGTGCTTTCGCCATAGAGATGCACGGCGATCTCATCGTCGGCAACGGCGTACATGTATGAGCCGATCGACGTCACCAGGCGGGCAATGTTGGGCGGGCAGCAGGGGCAATGGTGCCATTTCCACCTGTGGTGCTTGCCGGCGCTTTCGAGCGGATTGTCGTAGAAGAAGGTCTTGCCGTCGGTGGAAAGGCCCGGCAGCGCGCCGTTGTAGAGCGCCTGCTCCATGATATCGGCATAGCGCCGGTCCGGCCCGCGCCCGAGCATGCGGCTTGCCCAGAAAACCAGGCCGACGGAAGCGCAGGTTTCCGCATAGGCTGTGGCGTTGGGCAGGTCATAATAATCGGTGAAGCCCTCATTGGAGGCCGCCGGACCGATGCCGCCGGTTATGTACATCTGCTTGGTCGTCAGATCGTCCCAGAGCGTTTCCAGCGCCGCCGTTAGGCTGTCGTCCTTATATTCGGTGGCGATATCGGCCATGCCGGAATAGAGATACATGGCGCGCACCGCATGACCGACGACCTTTGTCTGCTCGCGCACAGGCTGGTGCGCCTGCGAATATTCGTAGGTCTTCTGATGGTACTCGGAAAGCGCGCGGCCATCGCGCGCGGCCTCCGCCGTGAAGAAATGCGGCTCGGTGCCGCGTTCATCGATGAAGAATTTCGACAGTTCGAGATATTTCTTCTCGCCGGTGACGCGGGCGAGCTTGACCAGCGCGAGTTCAACTTCCTCATGGCCGCAATAGCCCGGGATCTGGCCTTCGCCATGGCCGAAAATCCTGATCATGTAATCGGCATAGCGGCACATGATGTCGAGCAGCTTGCGCTTGCCGGTCGCCTGGTAGTAGGCGACGGCGGCCTCCATCAAATGGCCGGCGCAGTAGAGCTCGTGATGGTCGCGCAGGTTGGTCCAGCGGCGGCTCGGCTCCACGCGCTGGAACCAGGCGTTCAGATAGCCGTCCTTGTCCTGCATTCTCTCATACCTGTCGATGATCTCGTCGGCGCGCGCCTCCAGCTTCGGATTGGGCCGGCGATAGAGCGAATAGGCGATCGTCTCGATCGATTTGCCGAGATCGGAATCCCAGAACATCTGCGTCGTCCCGCCCCAAGGCTGAACGGGAATGACGACGCCGGGGCTCGGCTGGCTGACGTCGATCGCCTTCAGCATGCCGGCTTCGACGCAGCGGTCGAGCAGGGTCTCGGCGGTGGAATTGCAGACGGCATCCTGCCATTTGCCCCAAAATCCGCCGAGTTCCACATCGGGAACGGCGACGGGGCGGAATTGGCGGTCATTGCTTGGCTTGGTCATGGGGCTTCGCTTTCTCTCAGATCATTTCACCGCGCCGGCCATCAGCCCGCGCATGTAATAGCGTTGCAGGAGCAGGAAGACGATCAGGCAGGGGATCGTCATGACGACGACGCCGGCCTGCACCGCTCCCCAGTTGATGGCGCCGAGCCGTCCGGCGCGAACCGCCGTCATCAGCACGGGCAGGGTGTATTTCTCATTGCTGGAGAGCAGCACGAGTGCGGCCAGGAACTCGTTCCAGGCATTGAGAAAGGCAAAGATTGCGACCGTCGCCACGCCGGGAAGCACCAGCGGCAGGAGAACCCGCGCCAGGAGCCTCAGATCGCGCGCGCCGTCGATGCGTGCGGCCTCCTCGATTTCCTTCGGCACGGCGTCGAAGGCGTTGCGCATCATGAAGACCGAGAAGGGCAATTGCAGCGTTACATAGACGAGCGTCAGCCCGAGCAGCGAATTGTTGAGGCCGAGCTTTGCAAGGATGATGAAGAGCGGTGTCAGGATCGACTGGAACGGGATCATCAGCGTGGCGATGATCAGCACGAAGAGCGCATTCTTCATCGGGAACCGGTAACGCGAGAAACCGTAGCCGGCGAGCAGGCTGACGACGACAGTGAGCACGACCGTAGCGGCGGAAACGAACAGCGAATTGATCATGTGCCGCCAGATGCCTGCGCCGAACGTATCGAGCAGCGCATAGGCATCGAAGCTGACGCCCGATGTCGGCCATGGCGGCAGGGGCGGCAGGCTGGCTTCAGTGCCCTGCCGGAAGGAGGCGAGCAGCGTGATCGCGAAGGGGGCGAGGAAGAAGATCGAAATGGCGATGCCGGTGAGATGATAGGCCGACTTCACGCGGATCGCCTTGCGCGCGCGCCGCTCCCTTGAGGTGGTCATGGACGCTCCTCCCCGACGCGAAGCAGCCAGAGCTGCACGATGCTGATGGCGACGAGGATGGCGAGAAGCGCAATCGAGAGCGCCGCGCCATAACCGAGATTGAAGGACACGAAGGACTGGTTGAAGATGTAGTAGACCACCGAGATCATTTTGTTCTGCGGGCCACCTGACGTCATGATGTAGAACTGGTCGAAGGCGAGGATCGAACCGGTGACGGAGACGATCAGCGCCAGCGCGATCGTCTTGCGCATCAGCGGCAGCGTCAGGTGCCGGAAACGCTGCCAGCGGCCGGCACCGTCGATGCGAGCTGCCTCCGTCAATTCAGACGGAATGGCCTGAAGCCCGGTCAGGAGAATGATCATCGTGAAGCCGGCAATCTTCCAGACGACCATCACCACGATCGTCAGAAAAGCGGTGTCGAAGGTCGCAAGCAGATTGGGGCTCTTTTCAACAAGACCGAGCGCCTTCAGGGCCGGGCCTATGAAGCCGCTATCGACATTGGCGAGCCAGACCCAGAGCAGCGAGGCTGTGGCAAGGCCGACGACGACGGGCAGGAAGATGATCGTGCGGTAGGCGCTGACGAACTGCCGTTCCTTTTCGACGAAGATCGCCAGCGGAAAGGCGACGGCGAAGATCGCGATCGTGACGATCACGGTATAATAGGCCGTGAAATTCAGCGCCGCCATGAAGCGGGTGTCGTTGAACATGCGAAAATAATTGTTGAAACCGATCCAACGCGATGCCCCCATCAGCGGCCAGTTGTGAAGGCTCATCCATCCCGTGAACAGAACCGGCATGACGAAGAAGACGATCACCAGCGCCATAGCAGGCGCGATGTAGAGAAGGCCGCGCCAATTCGATCTGCGTCGTCGCTTGCGTCGAGGCAATAGGGTCGTCGAACCGGAACCGGTCATCGAAACGCTCCGCATCTGTCACTTGAAATTGGCCGGGAAGCTGCCACCGCTCCCCGGCCGCGGCCTTGGGAGAGTTATTGGCCGCTATCGATGATCGATTGCATTTCCGACTGGGCGCTCGAAAACGCACCGTCGACATCATCGCCGAAGATCGCGGCGTTGGTGAAGCTTGCCCACGGCCCGTTGGCGCTGTTGATCAAGTCGTTGAACTGTAGCGTATAAGGCGTCTTGGCAACGCTGATCGCCTTGAGGCCGATCTGCATACGCGGATCGAGGCCTTCCAGCACCTTGTCGGCGATATCGCCGCGTGTCGGCAGGCTGCCATATTTTGCCATGATCTTCTGGCCATCCATCGAATAGATATATTCGAGGAACTCCTTCACCGCGTCGATCTTCTTCGAGCCCTTGGTGATGACGAAATTGTCGCCGCCTGCAAAGGACGAAGGCTTGCCGTCGACGCCGGGAATGAGCGTCACGCCGAAGTTGATATCAGGATGCTGGGTCACCAACGTTCCGATGGCGAAGGCGCCAAGGCTTTGCTGGCCGATCTTGCCATTGGTGAAGCTCAGGAAGTTCGCACCATTGTCGCTGGCGGCGCCGGACGGCACGAGGTCCTTCTTGACCATGTTGCGGTAGATATCGACGGCCTTGCGCATCTGGGGCGTATCGAGCGTCGCCGTCTTGCTGTCGGCCGACAGGATATCGGCGCCCGCACCCCAGACGAGCGGCGTGAAGGTGAAGATCATGCAGCCGCCGCAGCCGCCGCCGGAGAAATAAAAGCCGTAGGTGTCATCGCTCAGCGCCCGGATCTTCTGCGCATTGGCGGTAATTTCATCCCAGCTCGCCGGCGCCTTCTCGGGATCGAGACCGGCTTTCTTGTAGAGATCCTTGTTCCAGGCGAAGACCGATGTTTCCACAGAGAGCGGCAGTCCATAAATCCGGTCCTGATACGTGCCGAGACGAACATGCGACGGCGAAAGCGAGTTGAAATAGGGCAGCGACTTCGCCCAGTCCGTCAGGTCTTCCAGCTGGCCGGCCGCGGCAAAGGCGGGGTTGTAGATCAGGTCCATCGACAGGGCGTCCGGCGCCTGTCCGCCGGCGATTGCCGTCGCATATTTCTGCACGAGCTCTGAGTACGGCACCTCCGTCACCACGACCTTGTTGTCGTGACCGGAATTATAGGCCTCGACCACCTTCTTGAAGGAGTCGCCGATCCCCGTGCGAACCCACATTGCGACATTCTCGGCGGCCGACGCGGCCGAAAACAGGCACAAGGTAGCGATGCTGGTCGCCACCAATAGACGCTTGATCATGACACTCCTCCCGATATGGCGCATCTCCCTGCGCCTTTGCTCATTCCCTTATGCTCATTCCCTTGGGGGCTTACCCCCGCATGACTGCCGGACGATCAGCCGGCAGGGCAATTTCCTCACCCCCGGCTCGACGGGCCGGCCTTCCGCGAGCGCAAGCACCGTCAGTCCGGCTTGCCGCCCGAGCTCCTTCAGTTCCATATCCACCGTCGTCAGCGGCGGCCGCGTCTGGGCCGCGACAATCTCCCAATTGTCGAAGCCGATCACCGAGACGTCCTGCGGCACCTTGATGCCGCGCTCGCGCAACGCATCCACCGCGCCGCGGGCGATCTGGTCGTTGCCGCAGAAAAGCGCGTCCGGCTTTTCTCCGGGCCTCTTCCAAAGCTCTTCGATCGCTTCATGGCCCCAGCTCTCCGACCAGACGCCGTAGAGCACCGGCTCACGGTGACCCGCCACCTGATGATAGGCGCCGGCTCGCTCCCTCACCGAAAAGAAGTCTTCCGGTCCGGTGATATGCGCAATCCGCCGCCGTCCGATCTTCACGAGCCATTCGACGGCCAGTCTCGCACCCTGTTCGTCGTCAGACCGGAAAGTAACGCTGTTCTGCGTTCCCTCCGTGAAGGCGTAAACGACGGGCACATGCAAATTCGACAGATCGACGGGTAGACGCCTGTCCAGGCGTTTGCCCGTCGCGATGATGCCATCGACCTGCTTGTCCAGCATCGCGTCGACATGGATCTGCGCGAGATCAGGATCGTCTTCGATGGCGCACAGGAACACCGAAACCCCATGATCGACGAGAGCGTCCGAAATACCCGCCATCACAGGCAGCGTGAAACGGCCATAGGTGTCGTTCGTCAGCAGCCCGATGGTGAAGCTGCGCTTGCTGAGAAGACCTCTTGCCAGCGCATTCGGCCGATACCCGATTTCGCCGGCGATCCGCTTCACGCGCTCGCGCGTTTCCGCTCCCATCCGGCCCGTGTCGTTGAGAGCTTTCGACGCCGTCGAAATGCTCACCCCGGCAGCCGACGCCACCTCATGGATGGTGATCCTGCCTCTTTTTCCTCCCGAGATGTTCAGAACTTCCTCCTTCTGAAGTGGCCTGAGAAAAGCTTTTACCAACTCTTGTGTCAAGTGAGAAAAGGTTTTCTCATGCAATTCCATGAGAGGATCAAAAGGCTCAGGCTACAGCAAGGAAGAGTGGGAAGACCGATGCAATCTGATCGGAGCGGATTGCAGTACGTTATCGATTTTGCGGATGATTGGCGTGACATAGAGTTGCCAACTTTGCGACAGGCGACATCGACAAGCGAAAGTTATCTTTCATGCAGGCCTCGCCGACTTTGCTGAATCTTCGATTGCTTCGGCCTTAAAATCTAAGACCACGCGAGCTAACGCCTGACGGCTCTTAGACGCGTCCTTTCCTTTCATTTTTTACCGCGGCGAGGTTCTTCCGTACGCGACGCCTCATCGCATTCGCCTCACGACTGGAGGTTGAATTCTTAATAGACGTATGTGACCTTCAGAACGTCGCTGATTCCTTGACGAAAGCGCTTCCACAAGATCTGCGGAACGGAGCACATGCCCACACAGAAATTATCGGCACGCTTTGCTGACTTAATCATCCAAGCGAAGACAATCGAGGCCACCAAAACACATCATCGCTCGGAATACTCCAGTGAATATGACAGCGTGGACAAAAATCAATTCATCGGCTGGAAAGTAAAGGTGAAAAACCTCCTTGCATCCGCGTGTGCTAAGGACTCAGAACATTATCAAGCGTTTGTTGAGGCTGAAAAGCCGGAGAGCCATAGGGATAGCTGGCAGGAGCTTCAGCAGTTAAAGTCCATCCTGATGGCCGCCCAAGAGGACTACGACGGCGGTTATCTTGATAAGGTTCGTTCGCTCGTTCAGGCGGAACTATTCAGCGATGAGTTGGATCAAGCGCGACAGCTCCTTGCAGCATCTTACGCTACACCGGCCGCTGTCGTCGCTGGCGTTGTGCTTGAAACCAAACTTCGCGACATGTGTACCGCCCAAGGCCTTTCCACCGGAAAGCTCGACAAAATGAATGCCGATCTAGCCAAAGCTGGCGAGTACAGCCTGCTAGTCCAAAAGCGGGTCACAGCAATCGCAGACGTGCGGAACAGTGCGGCACACGGCCATCCAGAAAAATTCACTGCTGATGACGTCCGAGAAATGATCGAATATGTGGAACGTTTCCTCCTTGATCACTCATAGCGAGCGCCCGAGAGCCCAATTCGAGGGACCATTGCAGTCATAGCCATCCAAGGCACGCAAACCTTTTACCGAAGGACGCGGCAACGGTGGGAATGCAGCCTTGAGCTAAGCACGCTGGCTGATCAATTTTTTGGGCGAGACGATGATTTATCATACGAGCGGAGATGTTTGCAGAAGCAAACAATGACTGTCAGGACCTTTTGCGGAGGTCCTGATTCGCGGCTTGAACCCAAGCGATCATGAAAATATCAGGCGACGTGTCTTGCCAGCGCGCAGCGCGACCAGAGCGAATGCAGGGCCTCGACCAGATGGGCGATATCCGCATCGGAATGCAGCGGCGTCGGCGTGATGCGCAGGCGCTCAGTCTTCTTCGGCACGGTGGGGTAGTTGATCGGCTGGACGTAGACGCCGCAATTGTCGAGCAGCAGGTCGGAGATCCACTTGCACTTGGCCGCATCGCCGACCAGCACCGGCACTATATGGCTCGGATTGGCCATATGCGGGATGCCGCGTTGGTCGAGCAGCGCCCGGAGCTTGCGCACGCGGTCCTGGTGGCGCGCGCGCTCGAACTGGCTGACCTTCAGATGCTGGATCGAAGCGACCGCACCAGCGGCCAGCGCCGGCGGCAGCGCCGTGGTAAAGATGAAGCCGGAGGCGAACGAGCGGATGAAATCGCACAGTGCCGATGAAGCCGCGATATAGCCGCCCATCACCCCGAAGGCCTTGCCGAGCGTGCCCTCGATGATCGTCAGCCGGTCCATCAGCCCCTCACGCTCGGCAATGCCGCCGCCGCGCGGGCCGTACATGCCGACGCCGTGTACTTCGTCGAGATAGGTCATCGCCCCATATTTGTCGGCGAGATCGCAGATCGCCTTGATCGGGGCGATATCGCCATCCATCGAATAGACGCTCTCGAAGGCGATCAGCTTCGGCGCCTTCGGATCGGCGGCCGCCAGCTTGGCTTCGAGATCGGCGACGTCATTGTGCTTCCAGATCACCTTGTCGCATTTGGCGTAACGGATGCCTTCGATCATCGAGGCATGGTTCAGCGCGTCGGAGAAGATGATGAGGCCGGGAATTTTCGCGCCAAGCGTGCCGAGTGCCGCCCAGTTGGACACATAGCCCGATGTGAAGATCAGCGCTGATTCCTTGCCGTGCAGATCGGCAAGCTCACGCTCGAGCATGACATGATGGTGGTTGGTGCCAGAAATATTCCGGGTGCCTCCCGCACCCGCGCCACAGTGGTCGATGGCGTTCTTCATCGCCTCGATCACTTTCGGATGCTGACCCATGCCGAGATAGTCGTTGGAGCACCAGACCGTGACTTCCTTTTCGCCATCGGCCGTATGGCGCGTCGCGCGCGGAAAGTTGCCGCGGTGACGTTCGAGATCGGCAAAAACGCGGTAACGGCCCTCAGCATGAAGCCCGTCCAGCTCGTTTTTGAAAAACGCTTCGAAATCCATCATATGCTCCAGTATCACGCGGCCGTTCTTGCTGACCGAACGTCCGCGCGTCAATCCTTACCCTTTGCTTTAACATCAACTGCGGCAAAAGGCCCAGATTTTTGAATGATTCCAGATAAAAAATATGCGCGCCGCGATCAATGAAACTGATCCGGCAGAATGCGGCGGAATTTGCCAAGCATGCGGAAAGCGACGACATCAGTATCGCAAAAAATCAGCATAACGGATGGACAACCCTTTCTTTCGACATAGTTTTCGGTCTAGCGTGACAAAAAATACAAGGGACGGCCTTTGCCCGTTGGGCAACAACCTCGGAGAGAAAAGATGAAGAAAGCTGTCATACTCGCATTGATCGGCCTGTCGATCGCAAGCTGCACGCCGACCCAGCAGGGCGCAGGCATCGGCGCTGCATCCGGTGCCGTGATCGGCGGCGTCGTGACCGGCAACGTTCGTGGCGCTGCGGTCGGCGCTGCTATCGGCGGCGTATCCGGCGCCCTCATCGGCAGCGTCGCCGAACAGCCCGGCCAGTGCTACTATCGCGACCGCTACGGCCGCCGTTACATCGACACCTGCCCGCGCTGAGGGTGGTTGCAACCCGACAAAATCGAGAAATCCCGGACACCTGTCCGGGATTTTTTGTGCTAAATTAGCGCGTTGGCAATTTAAAATGGTACACCCCACGCGTTTTTACCGCTAAGCTGTTCACGGCTGGGCAACGAAGCTTCATTGTAGGCGTAAACCAAAAGCGGCGGATGCGGATCAGAGGGACAAGCCCGAAAACAGGTACTGCGTATCGGCGAACAGGCACCATGATGGTGGTCGCAGCGGCGGCTGCATTCTCACCGGTCCTGATCGGCGATGCTTACGCCTTCAAGCTTTTCGGCATCACCATCTTCGGCAAAGATAAAGACGAAGGCGAACAGGTGCCCGATCCTGTGCGCTATCAAGTCGATCTCAAAGCAGATACCGCCGATCCCGACCTGAAAGAAGCGCTGGAAAACAGTTCCCGTCTGGTCAGCGACCAGGCGCAACCGGTTTCCGGTGATCTCGGCATCGTCGTCAAGGCGCGCGACGATCGCGAACGGCTGATCGCCGCCTTGTACGAAAAGGCCCGCTATGGCGGCGTGGTCACGATCACCATCGACGGCAGGGATATCGACGACCTGCCGCCCAATCCGACATTCGACCGGTCCGGGCCGATTCCTGTCACCGTGACCGTCGCGCCCGGTCCCGTCTTCAAGGTCAACGAGGTGCAGTTCGGCGGGGACGCCGCAAACCGCAATCCCGCCGATTACGATCTCGCCCCGGGCGCCGAGGCCGGTTCGCTCGCCATCATCAAGGCCGGCGACAAAATAGTCGAACAATTGAAGAGCGAAGGCCGGCCCTTCGCCAAACTGACGGAGCGCAAGGTCGTCGCCGATCACAAGAGCGACACCGTCGACATCGTGCTTGCTGCCGAAGGTGGCCCTGTCGCCCCGATCGGCGATATCGGCGTCACCGGCGAAAAGACCGTCAAATCCGGTTTTATCCAGCGTTATTCGCGACTGAACAAGGGCGAGGCCTATTCTCCGGAAGCACTGAAGAAAGCCGGCGAGCGGCTTCGCGCCCTCGGCGTCTTTTCGAGTGTCACCATTCACCAGGGCGATGCGCTGGCGCCGGATGGTACCTTGCCGATGACGATCGAGGTTTCCGAAGGCAAGAGACGCTACTTCGGCGTCGGCGCGCAATATTCCACCACCGACGGCTTCGGCATCCAGGGCTATTGGGGCCACCGCAATCTGTTTGGCGAAGCCGAGACGCTGAGGATCGAGGGATCGGTTTCGCGGCTTGGCGAAACGACCGACATCGGCAACCTCGACTATTCAGCCGGTATCCTCTTCACCAAGCCCGGCGCCTTCTTCCCCGCCGCCACGCTGAAGGCCGGCATCGTCGCCAAGACGGTCAATCCGGATGCCTATAACGCGACGCTCGTCACCGCCTCGCTCGGCCTTTCCTACGAACTGACCGACCAGGACACGATCTCTGCGAGCGGCGAAGTCAGCTGGGAGCGCGACGACGACGCCTTCGGCGAGAACGACTATCTCACCGTCACCCTGCCGATCCAATATGACCGCGACGCGCGCGACGACAAGTTCAACCCGACACAGGGCTATCGCGCCACACTCTCGGCAAAGCCCGGCTACGAGATCTTCAACGCCACGCCCTATGCGGCGTTCGAAGGCTCGATCTCCGGCTATCTGCCGCTCGGCGCCGAGGATGGCTTGGTGCTTGCCGGCAAGGTCGCCGCCGGTGTCCTGGTCGGCGGAGACGGCATCGAGAACATTCCCGCCACCCAGCGCTTCTTTGCCGGCGGCGGCGGCTCCGTGCGCGGATACAGCTATCAGGAAATCTCGCCCTATAACGACAATGGCGATGCCACCGGCGGCCGCTCCTATGTGACCGGTTCGCTGGAGGCCCGCATCAAGATCACCGACACGATCGGCATCGTGCCCTTCATCGATGTCGGCACGGTATCGGACAGCACCTTCCCTGGTTTTTCCGATATCCGCGCCGGCGCCGGCGCGGGAATACGATATGCGACGCCTTTCGGCCCGCTGCGGCTTGATTTTGCCGTGCCGCTGAACAAGTACGAGAATGGCACAGATTACGGAATTTACGCCGGCATAGGCCAGTCCTTCTAGGGTGGCCGATTCCGCTTTGTTTTCCGATCTGTGGGCCGTCATGAAAACGGAGTAGTGTCCGCGCCGATGCAAACGCTGGCAAAAATCGTCACCTGGATCCTGCGGCTCACCGGCTATGCCCTGGGCGTTACTTTGATTCTCGCTGTCGCAGCGCTTGCGATCTTCGGCTTTACTGCCTTCGGCGCCCGCATCGTCACCGAGAAGATCGCGTCCACGCTTTCCAACCGCGACATGACGATCGAGGTTCGCGAACCGGAAGGCCTTTTGACGGGCGGGCTTCGTGCCGCCGAGATCACCATCTCCGATACCAGGGGCGTCTTTGCCGAAATCCATGGAATCGCGGTCGATTGGAATCCGCTCGCGCTGCTGACGGGAACTTTCCACGCCAAACGCTTCGAGATCGATGCAATCAACGTGCTGCGCAAGCCGGTGCGCACGCTGCCCTCGCGGCCTGGAGCCGAAAAATCCGGCGGGTTCAGTCTTCCCCTCAAGGTCGACATCGACCGCGTCGCGCTGCCCGATATCAAGCTTGCAGAACCTTTTGCCGGCCGCGCTTTTGCGCTCGCCGCCGAGGGGAGCCTTTCGGCGAATGGCGACGGCGGCGAAGCCGTCGTCAATGTCAGCCGTCACGAGGTACCGGATGCGCGGCTTGCCGCCGACATCGCCTTTGCTCCGGCCGAAAACCGGCTGCGGCTGAAGGCTGAGCTTTCCGAGCCGAAGGGCGGACTGCTGGCAGGCTTTCTCGGCCTGCCCGATAGTCCCGCCGTCAACATCGATCTCGACGGAGAGGGGCCGATATCCGATTGGAAGGGCAAATTGCAGGCCGCCCTCGACGGACAGCAGCGTGCCGCAATCGAAGCCCGACATGCCATCACCGCGGACGGGTTGCACCATCTCGACCTCAAGGGCGGCGGCGACCTGAGCTCGCTGCTTCCATCGGCATTCCGGCCGCTTTTTGCCGGCCAGACCAATATCGATCTCGCCGCCACCTTCGACAACCGCGGCAAGATTGATATCCAGACCGGCAATCTCGCCACCGGCAGCGTCGTGATCGCCGCATCGGGCACGCTCGACCCGGCCGGCAACAACAGCCTGAACGCCAATCTGCTCGGCACGTCAGGCCCTGTCGATTTCCGCTGGCCCCTCCCCGAAGGCGAAGCACGGTTCCTGATCTCGGGGCTCAACCTGGCCCTGACGGGCGATGCGCGGGCGGCCCGGCTGAACGTCAGCGGCTCGCTCGACACTGCGACCCTTCCGGAGGCCGATATCCGCAACGTCAAGCTGACGGCAAAAAGCGACGCCTTCAATCTCGCCGCCCGTTCCGGCAGTGTCCAGCTGCGCCTCGTGGCCGGCGATATGACTTTTGCCGACCCGAACCTCAACCGCGCGGTCCAGGGGCCGGTCACCATCGCCGCGCCCCTGCAGATCTCGCAGGACGGCATCGGCTTCAACGGTACCACCGTCGAAAGCGCCAATATCAGCGGTGGTCTCAACGGCTCCTATCGCCTGGTGGATGCGGCGCTGACCGGCAACGTCAAGCTCGCCATCGAGCCGGCAGCCCTGCCGGCCGCTTTGGCGGGCAAGTTCGACGGGCCGATCTCGCTCGAAAGCCAGGTCGCCGGCACCATCCCGTCGAAGTTCGCGTTTTCCAATATCGTCGTGAAATCAGGCACGCTCGAAGCCGCCGGCAATGTCGCGCTCGACGGCTCGGCGTTGAATGCCGATCTCTCCGGCCGGCTGCCCGATATCGGCAAGCTCGTGACAGGTACCAGCGGCGGGGTAGGTTACGCATTAAGGATCGGGGGAGAACTCCCGGCAATTTCCGTGACGGCCAATCTCAAGGCAGCCAGCCTTGAGATGGCTGACCGCGTGCTCGCCAATCTCAATGTCGACCTGTCGGGCCTCGCCGATCCCAAGGCGCCGCAGGGCAAGATCGCCGCCACCGGCACGATCGACGGCCAACCGATCGGCATCAACGGCGACATCCGCTCCGAAAACGGCAAGATGAGCATTCCCGCGCTGAGCGCCGACATCGGCGGCAACCGGCTGACCGGCAATCTCGAATTCTCGGCCTCGCTCCAACCGACCGGCGCATTGACCTTCGATTTCCCCAATGTCGGCCTGCTCGCGGCACTCGGCGGACAGAAAGCGGAAGGCGATCTCAAGGGTTCGCTCGGCATCAGCAGCGACGGCGGCAAAATTGCGCTCAAGCTGCTTGCAAAAGGTGGCTCGATCCGCCGTGATACGCTTGCGATCGTCAAGCCGGATATCGATGTCACGGTCAGCGATCTCTATGCCCTTGCCGCGAACGGCACGGTCAAGACCGCGGAAGTGAGCGTCGGAACGAACAAGCTTGCCGGCCTTTCGCTCAGGGTTGCCAAGGAGCAGAACAACACCCGCTTCGATCTCGATGCCGCCTATGACGGCAACCCCGTGCTGGCGGCCGGCAATGTCGAGGCGGCGGGCGGCACGGTCGACTTGAACCTCGATCGTTTCTCGGCAAGCCCCCGCAATATCCCGATCGAACTTGCCGCACCGACGCTGATCACGATCGGCGGCGGGAGCGCCAATCTGAATGGATTGACGCTGAAAACCGGCGCTGGCTCGGTGAGTGTCACCGGCTCGGCCGGCGACACGCTGAAGCTCGATGCCGAGATCAAGGAACTGCCGCCAGCACTCGCCAACGGTTTCGTGCCGAACCTTACGGCAGGCGGCACGATTTCGGGAACGATTGCGGTAACGGGCACGCCCGCCGCGCCCGTGGCCGACTTCAAGCTCGATTGGAAAGATGCGACGACGGGCCAGACCAAGGGAGCGGGTCTCGCGCCGCTCGGCATCATCGCAGGCGGTAAATTCGCCGACAAGAAACTCGATTTCGATACGATGGTGAGCGGCAATGACGGCCTGTCGCTCCGGGCCGCCGGAAACGTGGCGCTCGCCGACCCGGCAGCCCCGATCCTCGATGTCAAAGCCGATATCCTCAACCTGCCGGCCCGCATCGCCAATGGTTTCGTCCCAGATCTCGCTGCCGAAGGCACGATAACGGGAAGAGTGACGGCCTCGGGCTCGCTTGACGCTCCCACCGCCGATTTCGATCTCGATTGGAAAAGTGCCGCGACGAGCCACACGAAGCGCGCCGGCCTTGCCGATCTCGCCGTGAAGGCTTCCGGAAAATTTGCCGACAGCAAGCTCGATTTCGAAACAGCGATCACAGGCGCGGGCAAGCTCTCGCTGAAGGCAAACGGCAACGCCGCCATCACGGGCACGACGATCGGCAACGTCAAGGTCGACGCCACGTTGGCCAATATCCCGGCAAGCATTGCAAACAGCTTCGTCGCCGATCTCGCCGCCGAAGGCGCGATCTCCGGAAAGCTCTCCGCCACCGGTTCGCTTTCCGCCCCGTCCGCGAATTTCAATCTCGATTGGAAAGGGGCGGCGACAAGCCACACGAAGCGCGCCGGCCTTGCCGCCCTCAGCCTCACCGCGTCGGGAAAATTTTCCGAAAACAAACTTGATTTCAACGCCGCAGCCAGCGGCGACAAAGGCCTGTCGTTGAAGGCCATGGGCAATGTCGCCCTCGCCGGCACGGCGATCGATAACGTCAAGGTCGGTGCGGAGATCGCCAATGTTCCGGCGAGCCTCGCAAACGCCTTCGTTCCGGACCTCGCCGCCGGCGGCACGATCTCAGGCACGCTGTCGGCCGCCGGAACACCCGCCGCGCCGAAGGCCGACTTCAAGCTCGACTGGACGGATGTCGCAACCAGCCACACCCGAAGCGCCCATCTCTCGGGCCTCGCGCTTGCCGCATCGGGGCGCTTCGCTGACAACCGTCTCGATTTCGATGCCAATCTCGGCGGTGAGGGCGGCCTCTCGCTGAAAGCCGCCGGCAATGTCGCGATAGAGGGCACGTCAGTCCGTAATCTCGACGTCAAAGCCGAGCTTGCCAATCTGCCCGCGGGCCTTGCCAATGGTTTTGTGCCGGGCCTCGCCGCAGAGGGCGCAGTGTCGGGAACGGCATCCGCCTCCGGAGCGCTTCCGAAACCGGCCGTCGATTTCAAGCTCGACTGGAAGAACGCCGCAACCGCCCAGACCAGAAGCAGCGGCCTCTCTGGCCTCAGCGCCACGGCATCCGGCAAGTTCGCCAATGACAGGGTCGATTTCGACGCCAACCTCGCCGACAAGGATGGCGTGCTGGCCAAAGCGACGGGCGGCGTGACGATCGCGGGAACGGCCATACGTGACCTTTCGATCAATGCCGATATCCCGGCGCTGCCGGCAAATATCGCAAATGCCTTCGTTCCCGGTCTCGGTGCGGAAGGCACGCTTTCGGCAAACGCCGTGACCTCGGGAACGCCGGCCAATCCGATCGTCGATTTCAAGCTCGGCTGGAAGGACGCCGCGACCAGCCATACCAAGGCTGCCGGCATCTCGCACCTCACGCTGGCGGCGACAGGAAAATATGCCGATGACAGGCTCAATTTCGATGCCGACCTCAGCGGCAGCGGTGGCATTGCGCTGAAAGCCTCCGGCAATCTCGCCCTCGCGGGCACATCGATCCGGTCGGTCGATGTGACAGCCAATGCCAACGGCCTTCCGGCAGGCATCGCCAACGGGTTTGTGCCCGGTCTTGCCGCCGAGGGCGCGGTTTCGGCGACCGTAAAGGCCACCGGCACGCCGTCGGCGCCCTCGGTCGATTTCAAGGTCGACTGGAAGAACGCAGCCACGAGCCAGACGAAGGGCGCCGGCCTTTCACCGTTCACCATCGGCGCTTCCGGCAAGCTTGCCGAAAACAGGCTGACGGTAGACACCAGCCTGACCGGTGACGCCGGCATGTCGCTGAAGGGCGGCGGCAGTGTGGTCATATCAGGCAACCGCGCCCTCGACATGCACTTCAACGGCAATCTTCCCTTCGCCGTGCTCGGCGCACCGCTTGCTGAGCAGGGCCTCGTTGCCGATGGTGTCGCCACCGTCGATCTGCGGATCGGTGGAACAGCCGCGGCACCCGTCATCAATGGCACCGTCGCAACCAGTGGCGCAAAACTCGTCGACGTCCGGCGCAATCTTGCCATCAACAATCTCGCGGCGACCATGAGCTTCAACGGCAGCCAGGCCGTAATCTCGCGCCTCAGCGGCAACCTTGGCGGCGGCACGATTTCGGCGAGCGGTACCATCGGCATCCAGCCGGCTAGCGGCTTCCCCGCCGACATTTCGATCAAGCTCGACAAGGCTGTCTATGTCGATGGAACCCTCGTCGTCTCGACCGTCAGCGGGACGCTCGGCCTGCGCGGACCAATCATGAATGCGACCCTGAACGGCAAGCTTCAGCTGGAAAAGACCTCGATCACGGTCCCGGAAAAGCTGCCGACCTCGCTGCGCGAAATCGACATCCGCCATGTCAATGCGCCCAGGGCGGTGCTTGCGCAGTTGCGGGACGACCGCGAGCGGAAACCGGGGGAGAAATCCTCGGTCCTCGCTCTGGATCTCGAAATCGATGCGCCCTCGCATATCTTCGTGCGCGGCCGCGGCATCGATGCCGAACTCGGCGGCCAAGTGACGATCCGCGGAACGGCGGCAGTACCTGTTGTGACCGGCGGTTTCACCATGCGCCGCGGCCGGCTGACCATTCTCAATCGCCGGCTGGATTTCTCCAACAAAAGCAGGATCACCTTTGCCGGCGACCTGACGCCGGCACTCGATATGGAAGCGACGTCGGCTTCCGGCACAACGACGCTGACCGTCGATGTCGCGGGCCTCGCCACCGACCCCTCGATCACCTTTTCCTCCTCTCCCCAGCTGCCACAGGACGAGGTGCTGGCACAGCTGATCTTCGGCCAGTCGATGTCGAAGCTCTCGCCGGTGCAGATCGCCCAGCTCGCGGACGCTGTCAGCCAGCTGGCCGGAAACCGTTCCACCTCGCTTTTCGAAGGCCTGCGTAATCAGCTCGGCGTCGACGATTTCGACGTCAGCACCGATTCCAAGGGCCAGACGAGCGTCAGCGTCGGCCGCTATCTCAACGACCGCACCTATTTCGAACTGCAACAGGGCGGCTCGGCCGGCGCCAAGGCCATCATCAATCTCGATGTTGGCCGCGGCGTCAAACTGCGGGGAGGGGCCGGCGGCAACGGCGAAGGTGAAGCAGGTATCGTCTACGAACGCGAATATTGAACCGGCCTGACTTCTGTTTTTAAACAATTCTCGGCAAGACCGCTTCGCGCTCTGCCTCGGAAAACCGCTTCGCGCTTTGCCGGGAATTGCTCTAGAAACCTGTCTTGCTCGTCTTGAGGAGAATGTTAGTCTCGGTCGAGTTGATGCCGTTGATCAACCGGATGCGGCGCAGCGTCTCGTCGAAAGAGGCAAGATCGCGATCCTCGAGTTCGGCGACGAAATCCCATTTGCCGTTGGTGCTGTGAAGCGCCCGCACTTGCGGCAGACCCCTTAGCTGATCGGCCACTCTGTCGGCGAGCTTGCCGAGCACCTCGATCATGACGATGGCACGCACGCCGGCAGAGCGCGTCTCGTGACTGGTGCGGATGGTGAAGCCGACGATGGTGCCGCTGGCGACCAGCCGGTCGATACGGGCGGCGACCGTCGCCCGCGACGCGCCCGTCATCGCCGCAAGCGAGGAGACGGAAATCCGGGCATTGTGGCGAAGGGCGCTCAGAAGTTCGGTGTCGAGATCGTCCACGCTGATCACTTTGTCAAAAGTGCTTTATCAATCTGCGCGATCATAGTCCATTTCTGGCACTTTTCCATCTTTTTGCCGCCAGCCCTTTATCCCATTATCCGGCCGAAACAGGCCTCAACACGGAGCCCTCGACATGAATGCCCAATCACGATCCGTCACCCTCATCGGCGCCCCGTTGGAAGAAGGCTCCGGCCGCAGAGGCGCAGCGATGGGTCCTGCGGCGCTCCGCATTGCCGGCGTCGACCAGACGCTGATCGAGCTTGGCCATGACGTCGCCGATATCGGCGATCTCAGGATTGTGCCGGCGATGGATCTGCCGAATCATCCGAAAGCCCACAATCTGAGGATCGTCGGCGCCTTCACACGCGCGCTCGAAAGCAGTGTCTACGACGTGGCCGATTCCGGCCGTTTCCCGCTGATTCTCGGCGGCGACCACAGCCTTTCCATGGGCACCGTCTCCGGCATGGCCCGCTATGCCGCCGGCAAGGGCCGCCCGCTTTTCGTGCTCTGGCTCGACGCCCATGCCGATTTCAACTCTCCTGCCACGTCGCCCTCCGGCAATATTCACGGCATGCCCGTCGCCTTCTTCTGCGGTGAGGCCGAGTTCGCCGAGATCCTGCCGAAGGACCGGCCGTTCGTCGACCCGAAGAACGTCTTCCAGGTCGGCATCCGCTCGGTCGATGCGCGCGAGCGCGAGGAAATCCACGAACACGGCGTCAACGTCTTCGACATGCGCGCGATCGACGAGCAGGGCATCGGCGCGATCATGCGCCATATTCTCGATGTCGTCGCCAAGGCAAATGGCCTACTGCATGTCAGCCTCGACCTCGACTTTCTCGACCCCGAGATCGCCCCCGGCGTCGGCACGACGGTGCCTGGCGGCGCGACCTTCCGCGAGGCGCATCTCGTTATGGAAATGCTTTCGGACAGCGGCCTCGTCTCGTCACTCGATCTCGTCGAGCTCAATCCGTTTCTCGACGATCGAGGCAAGAGCGCCCGCATCCTGGTGGAGCTGACGGCAAGCCTCTTCGGCCGCCGCATCTTCGATCGTCCGACACGCGCCGCATAAAGCATGTCGCGCAAAAGTGTGCAGCGGTTTTGCGATAACGACATGCGTTGAAATAGACTAAAGGGAGAACGGCCATGAACACTTCGGAAAAACTGATCGCCACGGAACAGCGGCTCGGCGCCCACAATTACAAGCCGCTCGACGTGGTGCTGACGCGCGGCGAAGGTGTTTATGTCTGGGATACGGACGGCAATCGCTATCTCGATTGCCTCTCGGCCTATTCAGCCGTCAACCAGGGCCATTGCCATCCGAAGATCCTCGCCGCCATGGTCGAGCAGGCCGGGAGATTGACACTCACCTCCCGCGCCTTCCGCAACGACCAGCTCGCCTATCTCTACGAGGAACTCGCGGCTCTCACCGGTTCGCACAAGATCCTGCCGATGAACTCCGGCGCCGAAGCCGTGGAAACCGCCATCAAGGCGGTGCGCAAATGGGGATATGAGGTCAAGGGCGTGCCGGAAGGCAAGGCCGAGATCATCGTCTGCGCCGATAATTTCCATGGCCGGACGCTGAGCATCATCAGTTTCTCCACGGATCCCGATGCCCGCACCGGCTTCGGGCCCTATACGCCGGGCTTCCGCACCGTTCCCTTCGGTGATGCCGAGGCCTTCGAGGCTGCGATCAACGGCAATACGGTGGCCGCTCTTATCGAGCCGATCCAGGGGGAAGCCGGCGTCATCATCCCGCCGGCCGGTTATTTCACCCGCATCCGCGAGCTCTGCACGGCAAACAACGTCACCCTTATCCTCGACGAAATCCAGACCGGCCTCGGCCGCACCGGCAAGCTGCTGGCGGAAGAGCATGAAGGCATCGAGGCCGATGTGACGCTGATCGGCAAGGCGCTGTCCGGTGGCTTCTATCCCGTATCCGCCGTTCTTTCGAATTCCGAGGTCCTGGGCGTGCTGAAGCCCGGCCAGCACGGCTCGACCTTCGGCGGCAATCCGCTCGCCTGCGCGGTGGCGCGCGCGGCGCTCAAGGTGCTCGTGGAAGAGGGCATGATTGAAAACGCCGCCGTTATGGGCGACTATTTCCTCGAAGGCCTGAGGTCGATCCGCTCGAATATCGTCCGGGACGTGCGCGGCCGCGGCCTGATGATGGCGATCGAGTTGGAGCCCGAAGCCGGCGGCGCGCGGCAATATTGCCATGCGCTGAAGGAGCGCGGCCTGCTCGCCAAGGATACCCACGACCACACGATTCGCCTTGCCCCGCCATTGGTCATCACAAGGCAGCAGGTCGATTGGGCGGTCTCCGAGATCGAGAAGACGATCAGCTGAAATAAATTGAGGCTGA
Organism: Rhizobium fabae; assembly: GCF_003985135.1. NCBI lineage: Bacteria > Pseudomonadati > Pseudomonadota > Alphaproteobacteria > Hyphomicrobiales > Rhizobiaceae > Rhizobium > Rhizobium fabae. Next base: position 231,022 of record NZ_ML133652.1, on the reverse strand, counting down.
AAACCTTCGCAATCCCGTTCCCGATTTAGATTTGGGCAACACTCTTTCGTTAATGTCGTCGTCAACCGTAACGATGCTTCGCCAAGCGCAAGCCATCGCGTGGTGTGAAGGCAAAGCTCGTCGGCGCCATGGTGGCGCACCCGCTTCTGCCCTGGCTTTCGACAGTTGGGAAGAATTCTAATGGCCACGATCAATTCCACTAGCTTCAGCGGCGATACGCTCGAGATCATTGCCTTCCGCCTGCATGATCAGGAATTCTGCGTCAAGACCACGACCATCCGCGAAATCCGCGGCTGGGCGCCCTCGACGCCGATCCCCCATGCGCCGGCCGATGTCATCGGCGTCATGAACCTGCGCGGCTCGGTGATCCCGATCATCGACCTCGCCTACAAGCTCGGCATGAAGAGCACCGTCGCCAACGAGCGCAGCGCCATTGTCGTCGCCGAAGTTCACAGCATGGTCATCGGCATGCTCGTCGACCGCGTCTCGGACATTCTCACCATCTCGTCCAGCCAGGTCCAGCCGGTGCCCGAAGTGACCGCCTCCTTCGATCGCGCCTATTGCGAAGGCGTCATCGCTTCGGAAAATGGCATGATCTGCTTCCTGAACCTTGCCAAGATGTTCAAGGAAAACGAGACGGATGAACTGGCGGCCTGATCCGGCCAATACCTCGAATTTCAAGAAACCGCCCGCTTCGGGCGGTTTTTTATTGCGGCAATACACGCCCTTATCGGTTAACCGTCACTTTTTTCAATCTAACGCGAATATAAGCGATGTCTTTTATATCGAAAATTAACCACAGCCTATCATCATGATTGCGAAGCATGAGGGTGATACGCCTTCCGGTAGGCGGGATATGACAAACGATTAGCGGTTGTATCCGCGCGCCGGCGTTCCCCACCCGAACAGCTTCTAGACCGCACCGAAGCAGCCGACGCTGTGCATTTCAGAGGGACAGGAATGTTTAGTCTATCCTCCGATTCGAAATACATTCTTGATGCCATCTCCCGATCGCAAGCAATCATCGAATTCGACCTCAAGGGAAATATCCTGACGGCGAACGAGAATTTCTGCAAAGCGCTCGGTTACAGCCTGAGCGAGATTCTCGGCAAACATCACAGCATGTTTTGCGAGCCGGCCTATACGGCGACCCAGGAGTATCGCGAATTCTGGGCGCGGCTCGGACGTGGCGAATATGATGCCGGTGCCTACAAGCGCTTTGCCAAGGGCAACAAGGAAATATGGATCCAGGCGTCCTACAATCCTGTCTTGAAGGGCGGAAAACCGTTCAAGGTCGTCAAATTTGCGGCCGACATCACCGCGGTAAAGAAGAAGGCGATCGAAGACTCCGGCAAGCTGGAGGCGATCTCGCGCTCGCAGGCGGTCATCGAATTTACACCGACCGGCGAGATCCTGACCGCAAACGAGAATTTCTGCGGCGCCATGGGATATTCGCTCGGCGAGGTCACCGGCAGACACCACAGCATGTTCTGCGATCCTGCCTACGCCAAGACCGAAGACTATGCCAATTTTTGGAAGCGACTGGCGCGCGGTGAATTCATCGCCAACGAATTTGTCCGGTTCGGCAAGGGCGGCCGGCAAATCTGGATCCAGGCCGCTTATAACCCGATCGTCGACGCCGACGGCAAAGTCTACAAGGTCGTGAAATTCGCAACCGACGTCACGGAGCGTATGAGCGCCATTTCCCTGCTTGGCACTTCGCTCCGCCTTCTTTCCGAAGGCGATCTGACAAGGACGGTGGATACGCCTTTCGTCCCGTCGATGGAGCAGCTGCGCCACGATTTCAACACCACCATCAAGGGTCTTGCCGAGACGATGAAGACGATCGGCGAGAATGCCGGTGCGATCGCCACCGGCTCGAGCGAGATCGGCGCATCGGCAGATTCCTTCTCCAAGCGGACGGAACAGCAGGCTGCCTCGATTGAAGAGACGGCGGCCGCGCTGGAACAGATCACCACGACGGTCAACGATTCCAGCCGCCGGGCCGGCGAAGCGGGTCGCCTTGTCGCCAAGACCAAGCAGGGCGCCGAGCATTCCGGCACCGTGGTCCGCAATGCGGTCACTGCCATGGATCAGATCGAACAGTCCTCGCGCGAAATCAACAACATCATCGGCGTCATCGACGACATCGCCTTCCAGACCAACCTCCTGGCGCTCAATGCCGAAGTCGAGGCGGCGCGCGCCGGTGAGGCCGGCAAGGGATTTGCGGTTGTCGCCCAGGAGGTTCGCGAACTCGCCCAACGCTCCGCCAAGGCCGCCAAGGAGATCAAGGCGCTCATCACCACGTCGAGCCAGCTCGTCAAGAACGGTGTCGGCCTCGTCGGCGAAACCGGCAAGGCGCTTGAGGAGATCGTCGCGCAGGTCGGCGATATCAACGTCAATGTCGAGGCGATCGTCGAGGCGTCGAGGGAACAGGCAACCGGGCTCAAGGAAATCAATCAGGCGGTCAACACGCTTGATCAGGCAACCCAGCAAAATGCCGCGATGGTCGAGGAGAGCACGGCCGCCAGCCACAGCCTTGCCAGGGAAGCCGAAACGCTCCGCGTCCTGTTGGCAAGGTTCCGTGTGCCAGGCGCGACAAACGCAGCCGTCAGGCAGCAGGCGGGCTCACCTGCGCTGCATCTCGTTCCGCGTGTCGCAGGCGCGCGCGGTGCTGCTGCGGCCACTGCCGAGAGCTGGGAAGAACTCTGATTTCCGTCTTCGCCGGACGGAAATGAAGCGCACCAGAACAGCGCGAAGGTTGGGACATACATAAGCGGCCTGCCGCTGACGGTCCCCCAACAAGACGCCTTTATGGTTGGTTACCGCACCTGGCTTGCCTCCGCCTCCGGTTTGCGGATCAGGGGAGCGGCCTGAAGCACGAGCGCATCCAGGCCGTTTTCGTCTTTCTCCAGAATTTCGAACAATTGCCGCCGCATGCGCGGCTCCCAGAATTTGTTGATATGGCTGGCAACTCCTTCCGCGGCCTCGCTGGCCGGCTGGCTCTTGAAGAAAGTGGCGATCTGGTTCGCCATATAGACGAGCTTGGTCTTGGTATCATGCGACATCGGCGATGCTTCCGGGCGAGATGCGGTGCGGGTGGGTGAAAATCTCGAAGTCCTCGCCGCGCACCAGCGCGACGAGCGTCATGCCGGCCTCTTCGGCCGTGCGGATGGCGAGAGCGGTCGGCGCTGAAATGGCGATCAGCACGGGGCTGCCGAGGATTGCCGCCTTCTGCACCATTTCGACGGAAAGCCGGCTGGTGACGACGACGGCGCCGTCACCGCCTCTTTCGCCGGCGCTGACCACCGCGCCGCAGAGCTTGTCCAGCGCATTGTGCCGGCCGACATCTTCGCGCACGGCAACCAGTCCTCTGGTGGGAAGATAGAAGCCGGCACCATGCACCGCTCGCGTCTCCCGGTGCAGCGGCTGCGCCTCGTTCAGAAGCGCAACGGCCCGCACGATATCCGCATGCGATAACGCCAGCAGCGATGCCGAGACGTCAGGCACCGGCCGCACCGCCTGCTCGATCGATTCGATGCCGCAGAGCCCGCAGCCGACCGGCCCGGCCATGCTGCGGCGGCGTGCCCGCAGCCGATCGGCGATCTCGTCGGCAAGGCTCACCTGCACATCGATGCCCTGTTCGCCCTCGACGATCTCGATACCCGAAACCTCCGCCCGTCCGGTGATGATGCCTTCGGTCAGACTGAAACCGAGGGCAAAATCCTCGAGATCATCAGGCGTCGCCATCATCACCGCATGCGTACTGCCGCCATAGGAAAAGGCGATCGGCACCTCTTCCGGCACGATGCGTGAGCCGGACTGCAGGATGCCGTTGCGGCGGGCGGTTTCAGGAGCACGGGCAGTGATGGTGAAGGTCATGGTCCATGCTCTCCCTTGCCAAGCCCCTGCATTGTCACTCCGCTGCTTCGAGCTTGCCGTTGATGCGGCGCGACTGCCGCGCCTGCTCGTCATATTCGCGCTGCCAGTCGCTCGGCCCGTTGGAGGGCGAGACCTGCACCGCCGTCACCTTATACTCGGGGCAGTTCGTCGCCCAGTCGGAGTAGTCGGTGGTGATGACGTTCGCCTGCGTGCCGGGATGATGGAAGGTCGTGTAGACGACACCTGGCGCAACGCGATCGGTGATCAGAGCCCTGAGCGTGGTATCGCCGGAGCGGCTGACGAGCTTCACCCAGTCGCCGTCGCGAATGCCGCGCTGCTCGGCATCGTGCGAATGAATTTCCAGCCGGTCTTCCGCATGCCAGGTGACATTCTCGGTCCGCCGGGTCTGCGCTCCGACATTATACTGGCTGAGGATGCGGCCGGTGGTGAGCAGCAGCGGGAAGCGCGGGCCGGTGCGCTCGTCGGTCGCCACATATTCGGTGCGGATGAACTTGCCCTTCCCGCGCACGAAGCCGTCCACATGCATGATCGGCGAGCCAAGCGGGTGCTTCTCGTTGCAGGGCCACTGCACCGAGCCGATCTTGTCGAGATAGTCGTAGGAGACCATCGCGAAACTCGGCGTCGTCGCAGCGATCTCGTCCATCACCTCGGACGGATGGGCATAGCTCCAGTCGAGCCCCATCGCCTGCGCAAGCTTCTGCGTCACTTCCCAGTCGCCATAGCCGTTGCGCGGCGACATCACCTTGCGCACGCGGTTGATGCGGCGCTCGGCGTTGGTGAAGGTGCCGTCCTTCTCGAGGAAGGTCGAGCCCGGCAGGAAGACATGGGCGTAATTGGCGGTCTCGTTGAGGAAAAGGTCCTGCACGACGACGCATTCCATGGCCGCAAGCCCGGCCGCGACGTGTTTCGTATCGGGATCGGATTGGAGGATGTCCTCGCCCTGGATGTAGATACCCTTGAAGGAGCCGTCGACGGCGGCATCCAGCATATTCGGGATGCGCAGGCCCGGTTCGTTGTTGAGCTTCACACCCCAGAGCTTTTCGAAGATATCCCGCGTCGCATCGTCGGAAATGTGCCGGTAACCAGGCAGCTCGTGCGGGAACGAACCCATGTCGCAGGAACCCTGCACATTGTTCTGGCCGCGCAGCGGGTTTACGCCCACACCGGGACGGCCGATATTGCCGGTCACCATTGCGAGGTTGGCGATCGCGATGACCGTCGTCGAGCCCTGGCTGTGTTCCGTGACGCCGAGGCCGTAATAGAGCGCACCGTTGCCGCCCGTGGCATAGAGCCTTGCCGCGCCGCGGAGATCGGCTGCCGGCACGCCGGTGAAGATTTCCGTCTCTTCGGGGCTGTGGCGCGGTTCGGCAACGAAGGCCGCCCAGTCCTCGAACTCCGACCAGTCGCAACGCTCGCGGATGAATTTCTCGTCATAGAGCCCTTCGGTGACGATCACATGCGCCAGCGCGGTCATGACCGCAACATTGGTGCCGGGCTTCAGCGGCAGGTGATAGGAGGCCTCGACATGCGGCGACCGGACGATATCAGTGCGGCGCGGATCGATGACGATGAGCTTGGCGCCCTGGCGCAGCCGCTTCTTGAGCCGCGAGGCGAACACCGGATGCCCGTCGGTCGGATTGGCGCCGATGATGACGACGACATCCGAATGCTCGATGCTGTCGAAATTCTGCGTCCCTGCCGAAGTTCCGAATGTCTGGCCGAGACCATAGCCGGTCGGTGAGTGGCAGACGCGGGCGCACGTATCGACGTTGTTGTTGCCGAAGCCGGCGCGGATCAGCTTCTGCACCAGATAGGTTTCCTCATTGGTGCAGCGTGAGGAGGTGATGCCGCCGATCGCCTCGCGGCCGTATTGGTACTGGATCCGGCGGAACTCCGACGCCACATGCGCGAAGGCCTCGTCCCAGCTCACCTCCCGCCACGGATCGCTGACTTTCTCGCGGATCATCGGGTTGAGGATGCGGTCCTTATGGGTGGAATAGCCGTAAGCGAAACGACCCTTGACGCAGGAATGCCCGCGATTGGCCTCGCCGTCCTTCCAGGGCACCATGCGCACCAGTTCCTCGCCACGCATCTCCGCCTTGAAGGAGCAGCCGACGCCGCAATAGGCGCAGGTGGTGACAGCCGAATGTTCCGGCTGGCCGATCTGGATGACCGACTTCTCCGTCAGCGTCGCCGTCGGGCAGGCCTGGACGCAGGCCCCGCAAGAGACGCATTCGGAATCGATGAATTGCTCATGCATTCCAGCTGAAACGCGCGAGCCGAAACCACGCCCCTCGATCGTCAGCGCGAAGGTGCCCTGCACTTCCTCACAGGCGCGCACGCAGCGCGAACAGACGATGCATTTGGAGGAGTCAAAAGTGAAATAAGGATTGGACTCGTCTTTCGGCATCCATTTCAGATTGAGATCGCCGTTATTGCGGGCCTTGACGTGATTGTCGCCATCGTAGCCGTAGCGGACGTCGCGCAGGCCGACGGCGCCCGCCATGTCCTGCAATTCGCAATCGCCGTTGGCAGCGCAGGTGAGACAGTCGAGCGGATGGTCGGAGATGTAAAGCTCCATCACGCCGCGGCGGATATCCTTGAGCCGCCCCGTCTGCGTGTGCACCACCATGTTTGCCGCCACCGGCGTCGTGCAGGAGGCAGGCGTACCTGCGCGACCCTCGATCTCGACGAGACAGAGCCTGCAGGAGCCGAAAGCATCCATCATGTCGGTGGCGCAAAGCTTCGGCACCTCGATGCCGGCCTCCATCGAGGCACGCATGATCGAGGTTCCCTCAGGCACGCTGATCTGCCGTCCATCGATGGTGAGCCTCACCATGGCCTCGGATTTCGAAGCGGGAGTCCCGTAGTCGATTTCATGGATGAGAGACATGGACGGCCTCCTTTATGGAAATGGAATTGAGCAAGTCGGACCGGAGGGATGTCATCACTCCGCCGCCTCCACGATCGGCGCCGGAGAAAAATCCTCCGGGAAATGCGTCATGGCGCTCATGACGGGATAGGGCGTGAAGCCGCCCAGCGCACAGAGCGAGCCGAACTTCATTGTGTTGCAAAGATCGGCAAGCAGCGCCCGGTTCTTCTCCGGTTCGATGCCTTGGGCGATCTTGTCGGCCGTCTCCACGCCGCGCGTCGAGCCGATGCGGCAGGGCGTGCACTTGCCGCAGCTTTCGACGGCGCAGAATTCCATGGCGAAACGCGCCTGCTTCAGCATGTCGGCCGTCTCGTCGAAAACGACGATGCCGGCATGACCGATAAGCCCGTCCTTAGCGGCAAAAGCTTCGTAATCGAAAGGCGTATCGAACAGCGCCCGCGGGAAATAGGCGCCGAGCGGACCGCCGACCTGCACGGCCTTGACCGGCCGGCCCGTCGCGGTGCCGCCGCCGATCCGGTCGACGATATCACCGAGCGAAAGACCGAAGGCAGTCTCATAGAGCCCACCATATCGGACATTGCCGGCAATCTGCAGCGGGATCGTTCCGCGCGAGCGGCCCATGCCGAAATCACGGTAGAAGGCGGCGCCCTTTTCCATGATGACGGGGACGGAGGCGAGCGAGATCACGTTGTTAATGACGGTCGGACAGTTAAACAGCCCCTTGTGCGCCGGCAATGGCGGCTTGGCGCGCACGACACCGCGCTGGCCTTCGAGGCTGTTCAGCAGCGCGGTCTCCTCACCGCAGACATAGGCGCCGGCGCCGGTGCGTACCTCCATATCGAAGGCGCGGCCCGAGCCGAGCACCGATAGCCCGAGAATACCAGCCTGCCGGGCGATGCCGATGGCCGCCGTCATCGCCGCGATCGCATGCGGATATTCCGAACGCGTATAGACGAAACCCTTGGTCGCCCCGGTCGCGAGCCCTGCAATCGCCATGCCCTCGATCAGCACGAAGGGATCGCCCTCCATGATCATCCTGTCGGCAAAGGTGCCGCTGTCGCCCTCGTCGGCATTGCAGACGATATATTTGCGGTCGCCGGCGGCATCGAGAACCGTCTTCCACTTGATGCCTGTGGGGAAACCCGCACCGCCGCGTCCGCGCAGGCCCGAATCGGTGACTTCCTTGACGATTTCAGCCGATGTGATCGAAACGGCCCGGCGAAGACCGGCAAGGCCGCCATGCGCCTCGTAGTCCGCGAGCGAAAGCGGATCGGTGATGCCGCAGCGGGCAAAGGTCAGCCGGGTCTGTTCTTTCAGGAACGGGAGGTCTTCAACCTCCCCGAGACAGAGCGGATGGTCGCCGCCGCTCATCATCCCGGCGTCGAACAGAACGGGCACGTCCTTGGCCTTCACCGGTCCGTAGCCGATACGTTTGCCGGCGACCTCGACTTCAACAAGCGGCTCCAGCCAGAACATTCCGCGCGAGCCGTTGCGCACGATCTCGGCATCGAAGCCGCGGGCGGCGATCTCCTGGGCAATCGCCTTTGCCACCTTTTCGGCTCCGAGCGCCAGCGCTGCGGCATCGCGCGGAACATAAATCTTGATCGTCATCGGCGTGCCTCCGCGACGAGTTCCGCCGCCGTCTGATCGTCAACCCGGCCATAGACCTCACCGTCAAGCATCGCCGACGGGGCGCAGGCACAAAGCCCGAGACAATAGACCGGCTCCAGCGTCACGCTGCCATCGAGCGTCGTCTGATGAAAATCGATACCGAGCAACTTCTTGACACGCTCGGCAACCGCGTCGCCGCCCATCGACTGACAGGCCTCGGCGCGACAGAGCTTCAGCACATGCCGCCCGGCGGGATGGTCGCGGTAGTCGTGATAGAAGGTCATCACGCCATGCACTTCGGCGCGAGAGAGGTTCAATTCCTCTGCGATCACAGGCAGAGCTTCCTGCGGGACATAACCGAATTCTGCCTGGACCCCGTGCAAAATGGGAAGCAGCGGTCCTTCGAGAAAGCGCAGATCGGCCACGATGGCACGCGTACGCGCGGCAATATCGCCTTCGGCGATATGAATGGTCATAAGGCAGCCCTCCCGACGGCTTGCTCGTTGCGGAATGGCGGACCTCCCCAGCCGAGTGCTATTCCTTGAGGAACCATCGCAGGCAAGCCGTTGACGATCAATAAAGCTGTTCTGTCGGTCGATAGTTTTTTTCTATCAAAGTTCCTCGTCCTGCACGAGCACTCTCGCTTCATGCAGCAGGGCCGACACCAGCGGCGTGAAGGGTTCGCGATAGGACGCGACAAGGCCAACCAGATGATGCGCCTCCGGCTCGACGATCGGAATCATGCGGATTTCCACGGGAAATCCAAAGGACTTGGCGACGTTGCGCGGCATGATGCTCGCCCAGCGCCCGGTCCTGACATGCGAAAACAGCACGATCATCGAGTTGGATTCGAGCGTCGGATGCACGGTGGCGCCGGCTTCCGTCAGGTGCCGGTTGATGATGCGGCGATTCTGCATGTCGGCAGTCAATAGACAAAGCCGAAGATCGCCGACCTCCCGCCAGGTCACATTGTCGCGATCGGACAGCGGGCTGCCTGCGGCCGTGATCAGATTATAGCGCTCCGCATAAAGGGGAACGGTCGTGACGCGGCCGAGCGGCTCGTTTTCGAGATAGGTGATGCCGGCATCGATTTCGAGATTCTCGAGCATGCTCAGCACCTGCAGCGAATTTCGCGAGACGATCGAGAAGGTGACGCCGGGATGCCGTTCCTGAAAGGGTGTGGTGATGCGCGACAACATGGCAAGCGCCGTCGGAATGGCGGCGAGGCGGATGTGGCCGGACAGGCCGCGGCGTGCCGCGCGCATCTCCTCGCGCATGGTGCGGGCGTCGCCGACGATGCGCCGGGCCCATTCGAGCACGCGCTGCCCCTCCGGCGTCAGCCCCTGGAACCTGGAACCGCGCTGCACCAGCATGACGCCGAGCTGATCCTCGAGCTGGCGGATGGCAGCCGAAAGCGTCGGCTGCGAGATCCCGCACTCCTCCGCGGCGCGGCCGAAATGCTTTTCATTGGCAAGGGCGATGAAGAATTCCAGCTTGTCGATCATCCGGGCTCCCGCGACATTTCGCGTCCGGACTTATCTTCGACATAGCAGCCGTGCTCCGCAAGGGCGGATGCTAACTGTTTTCCGCAGCCGGAAAAAGATCGAACAGCAATTCGAGGAAAGCAAGCACGCCGACATTGCCGACGCTGTAATAGACCAGCCTGCCCTCGCGGCGTGTATTGACCAGCCCCTCGAGCCTCAAACGCGCAAGCTGCTGCGAGACCATCGCCTGCTGTATGCCGAGAATGTTCTCGATTTCGCTCACCGTCCGCTCCTCACCCGCCAATATGCAGAGGATCAGAAGTCGGGTCTGGTGCGCCAGCGCTTTCAGAAGATGGCTCGCTTCGTGGGCTTTTCCAGCGAGCTTATGCAATTCCTGGCCGGTCATCCCCGGCTCCGGTTTAGGCAACGGCATTCGATATCTCGGAAGGAAGGCAATGAGGTAGATCAGCACGATAGCATATTCGCAGAAGCGAATTGGTCAAAAGTGATGAAATGCCAAAAAAGGTCCAAACAAATCAGCAGATAAGCTGGCCGCCATTGATCTCGATCACCTGGCCGGTAATGTATCCCGAAAGCGACGGAGCGGCCAGGAACAGATAAGCCGGCGCACAATCTTCCGCCGTGCCGAGCCGCTGCAGCGGGATGGATTTTCTGGTCTGCTCCAGCTTTTCGCGGGAGGAATAACGCTCATGGAAGTCGGTTTCGATCGTTCCCGGCGAAACGCAGTTGACACGAATTCCGTCCGGCGCAAGCTCGCGGGCAAGCGCCTTGGAATAGGTCGAGACGAAGGCTTTCGAGGCCGAATAGATCGAAGAACCAGGACTGCCGCCGGTCAGCGCTGAAATCGAAACCGTGTTGACGATGGCAGCCCCTTCAGCCGCCTTCAATGCCGGCAGCAGTGCCCGCGTCAGCGCCACCACCGACGTCTGATTGAGCCGCACGACCGCCTCATAATCCGTATCGGTCAGCGCATCGGCAGGAAAACGGCCGAGCATGGTGCCGGCATTGTTGACGAGCACATGCACCTTGTCGAAGAAGGCGAGAGCATCTTCCGCAAATCCGGCCGCCCCGCCCGGGGCGGAAAAATCGGCATGCAGCAGCAGCGCCCGCCTTTCGGATTCAGCCGTCAGCAGGAAGTCCGGCAGATCCCGTCCGGGTTTGCGCCCGGTATGGACGATCACCTTCGCACCGCAGTCCAGGAATTGCCGGGCGACTTCGAGGCCGATACCGCGGCCGGCGCCGGTCACGACGACATTGCGATTTTCGAACAGTCTGGGATGAAACACGAAGCCGTCCTCCTCGCGGACAGTGCCGCCGGTTGCGTCATTCGCCCCTTAACATATGAGCGCGCTGCCCGAAAGAAAGGCGCGCATCGATCTTTCCCGGGAGAGACAGCCAAGTCTCTCCCCGAGAAGGCTAGATTTCGGTTTCCAGAAGCCGCGCACCCGGCCCCTCCTTACCAAGCCGGTCGCAAGGATTGCGCAACGGGCAGCTTTCGATCGACAGACAGCCGCAGCCGATGCAGCCAGTCAGGCGGTCGCGCAACAGGCTCAGCCGCCTGATTCGCGCGTCGAGATCATCCTTCCAGCGCGCCGACAGCGTCTGCCAATCGGTGACAGTGGGCGTGCGCCCCTGCGGCAGGGACTCGAACGCCGCCTGGATCTCCGAAAGCGGAATGCCAACACGCTGCGCCACCTTGATGATGCCGAGCCGGCGCAGCACGTCGCGTCCATAGCGCCGCTGGTTGCCGCGGGAGCGGATACTCGAGATCAGCCCCTTGGTTTCGTAAAAATGCAGCGCCGAGACGGCAAGGCCGCTGCGCTCCGCCACTTCGCCGACCGTCAGCAGCTTGCCGAGTGGCGCTGCAGAAATTGTATCCATCGCCCCTTGACCTCAATATTAGTTGAGGTTTTATAACCCTGGCTCCTGCACTCGTAAAGCACAATCGCAACAAGGAGCGACGCATGAAAACACCCACCAGGCTGGCAGTCATCTACGGAAGCATAAGAGAGGGGCGCATCTGCGACCGGGTGGTCAAATGGCTGGTGCACGAGCTCGTCCGCTTCCCGCAATTTGATGCCGTCGACGTTATCGACCCACTGGAATTCGCTCTGCCTGCCGGCCGAGAAATGGCGCATCCTGAAATCGACAGGCTCGCCGGCCGGCTCGGCTTGGCCGACGCCTTCATCATCGTCACGCCGGAATACAACCACAGCTTCACCGCCGCGCTGAAGTCGATCATCGATCTCTTCTTCGAGCCCTGGCAGGGTAAGCCCGTCGCCTTCGTTTCCTATGGCGGCATATCAGGCGGGCTGCGTGCGATCGAACAGCTGCGGCTCGTCTTTGCCGAACTCCACGCCGTCACCATCCGCGATTCAGTGAGCTTTGCAGCACCTTGGGACCGCCTCGACGCCGCCGGACGGCTCGACAATCCGAGCGACGCGCTGCGGGCGCTCGATCGGATGATAGCGCGGCTGGAATGGTGGACGCGGGCGCTCGTCACCGCGCGCAGCGAGCGTCCCTATGCCGATATCGCCGCCTGAGGCTGAAGGCTCCGGTTCCGTTCCCGGCAGGTACGGAACCTTGGGAACACCCGGGCAGGCCGTCCGCCCGGGTGTTTTCCCGTCCCTCAGGCATATCCCGACAGCGTGGGGGTTACCAATTTAGCGGTTGCAGGACGAAAACCCCGGTGATAATTTCCGCGCCCATTAACAGGGGAGCTCCGTGTCGCCGGGGCTGAGATGCGAGGCGCGAGCTTCCGGACCCTTCAAAGCTGATCTGGGTAATGCCAGCGGAGCGAGGTCCAAATGTTCTCCGGCGCACAAGTGTCACTCTATCCGATGTCCGGCGATTTCGTTGGCATCATCCTTGATGCGGTCAAGGCCCTCGATCCCTATCGCGACAGGCTGCGCATAGAGACCGACGACATCTCCACCCTGCTGGTCGGCCCGCCCGATCTCCTCTTTGCCGCCATGCGCGATCTTTTCGTCACCGCCGCCCGAACCGGCAAGCATTGTGTGCTGTCCGCCGCCGTCTCGCGCGGCTGCCCGGGCGAGCCCGACGACGCCATCTGCGGCATCAATCCTTCCGCCGGCCGGACGGAATCGCTTGCCGATCGCATATCGGCGGCACTGGCCGCCGTTGAAGCCACCGCCGATACAGGACAGCCGACCGCTGCGCAATTCTCGCTCTACGTCATGGGAACCGGCACCCATATGGAGGAGATTTACGGCTGCATCGACTTCTTGAAACGTTCCGGCGTCTTCGACCGTTCCAAGAATTTCTGCACCAGGCTGGGTGGCGATGCCGGCGCCGTCTTCGCGACCATTCGCGAAGCCTTCTACCGCTTCGGCGACGCCGAGGGGCATGTGACCCTCGATATCACGATTTCCGCCAACAGCCCGACGAAGCCTGAAACCAAACGCTGATGAGATCGCCGCCCCCTTCGGATTCGCGCCTTTCGGCGCTCCGCGCCGCCCTATGCCGGGGGGCGCCCGCCTTGCTGGCCGGTGGCGCCTTTCTGGCGGCATGGGAGCTTTATGTCGGTCTTTCCGGCATCAAGCCCGCCATCCTGCCGGCGCCCTCGCGCATCCTCGTCCAGGGCTGGCTCAATCGCGACGCGCTGATATCAAACACCTGGCCGACGCTCGGAGCCACGCTCGGCGGCTTCGCCCTGTCACTTGCCTTTGCCTTCGTCTCGTCGATCCTCATGGATTTCGTGCCCTTCATGCGCCGGGCATTGCTGCCGATCTTCATTGCCAGCCAGACCCTGCCGCTGGTCGCGATCGCTCCGCTCGTCGTCCTCTGGTTCGGCTTTGGCCTGCTGCCGAAGATCCTGCTGGTGGCGCTCGTCACCTTCTTTCCGCTGCTCGTCGCCCTACTGCAGGGCTATGAATCGACCGACCGCGACATTGCCGAACTGCTGAATTCGATGAAGGCGAGCCGCTGGCGCATTTTCCGCCTGGCCCGGCTTCCCTCCTCGCTGCCCTATTTCTTCGCCGGTCTCAGGATTTCGATCACCTATGCCGTCGTCGGCGCGATCTTTGCCGAATATGCCGGCGCCGCAAGCGGCCTCGGCATCTATATCCTCAACGCGAAGAACAACTTCCGCCCCGATCTCGTGCTTGCCGCCGTCGTCGTCAGCGCCTTGTTGACACTCTGCCTCTTCGGGCTGACGCTCACCATCCAGCGCCTCGTCATGCCCTGGCAGTCATCCAAGGAGGGGCGCCGATGACCGATGCAATGGTGGAACTGCGCAACATCTCTAAATCCTTCGACGGCTTGAAGGTTCTCGGCGATATCTCGCTGAGTGTTGCGAGCGGCGAGTTCGTTTCGATCGTCGGTCCATCCGGCTCGGGAAAATCGACGGTGCTGAGATTGCTGACACAGGCGCTTCGCCCCGATTCCGGCAGCATGCTTTTCAACGGCGCGCCGCTGGAACAGACGCCGCATTCCTTCGCCTTCATGCCGCAGCGCGATGCGCTGATGCCCTGGCGCCGGATCATCGACAATGCAGCACTCGGCCTGGAGGTAAAGGGCATAAGCCGCCGGGCGGCCCGTGCCACTGTGGCACCCCTCTTCGAGCGATTCGGCCTTGCCGGCTTCGAACGCCACTATCCCTCCGAACTGTCAGGCGGCATGCGCCAGCGCGCGGCACTGCTGCGCACCGTCATCCAGAGCCAGGACATGCTGCTGCTCGACGAGCCCTTCGGCGCGCTCGACGCGCTGACGCGCACGCAGATCCAGGAATGGCTGCAGGGCATGTGGACCGAACACCGCTGGACGGCGCTGTTGATCACCCACGATGTGCGCGAGGCCGTGTTCCTTTCCGATCGGATCTACGTGCTCTCGGCCCGTCCGGCGCGCGTCATCCGCGAATTCCGCGTTCCCCTGCCCCGCCCGAGAAGCATAGCCGATCTCGGCTCGCCGGCGGCCCAGGCGATCGAAACTGAAATCCTGCAAACCCTGCTTCACCCGCAAGAGACCTGAGGAGGTCACCATGCTGCTTCTCACCCGCCGTCAGACGATGTTCGCCGCCATCGCGGCAAGCCTCGCCGGCCGCCCCGCTTTCGCCCAATCGGCGCCCGCGAAGGTTCGCATCGCGCTCGACTGGACGCCGAACACCAATCATATCGGCATCTATGTGGCCCAAGCGAAGGGCTTCTATGCCGCCGCCGGCCTCGATGTGCAGATTCTGCCCTTTGCCGACACCAGCGCCGGCACTCTGGTATCGAACGGCGTCGCCGATTTCGGCATCTCCAGCGAGATCGAGGCCCTCATGCAGTGCGCCGCTGGCGGCGACGTGAAGATGGTCTACGGCATCGTCCAGACCGAAACCGCACGGCTGATCTTCAAGGGCGGCCGCGATGACATCAAGAGCGCAAAAGACCTCGACGGCAAGACCTATGGCGGCTTTGGCGGCACCTGGGAGAGCGCACTGATCTCCTCGATGATCCGCAACGACGGCGGCAAGGGCGAGTTTCATACGGTAACCCTCGGCACTTCCGCCTACGAGGCGCTGGACAACGGCTCGGTCGATTTCACGCTGGAGATCTACACCTGGGAAGGCATTGCCGCCGAACTGGAAAATAGGAAGATTGCCCGCTTCCACTATTCCGACTACGGCGTTCCCGACGAGCAGACGACCGTCATCGTCTCCAGCGACGCCTATCTCTCGGCAAATCGGGAGAACGCCCGCGCCTTCATCCAGGCGACGCGCCAGGGTTATGCATACTCTGTCGACCATGCCGAAGAAGCCTGCGACCTGCTGATATCAGGGAGCAACGGCGCGCTGATGAACACTGAACTGGTGAAGGCCTCGCAGAAAGCATTGATCGACGGCCACTATCTGAGGTCGGAGACCGGTGTGATCGGCACGCTTGACCCGGCGAAGGCCAATGCCCTCGGCAGCTTCATGGTCGAGAACGGCATTCTGGTCGATGCGAACGGCGCCACGCTCAAGGAGAAACCCGACTTTTCCACCTATTTTACCAACGAACTCCTCGGCTGAGTCTGCCCTGCGCATATCGCGCAAAGCTGCGCAGCGGTTTTGCGATCGCGACATGCGGAAAACCAAAAAGCTGAGGCGCGGCAAGCGAATCTGAAAGATCGCGACGCGCTTTAGCCTTGCCCGCTACGGCTTTCCGCTGCAAAATCAGTCGGGCAGGGCGGGGAGGCACGATGCGACAAGAGGAGAGACTGGCCGGAGCGGACTTCCTGCGCGCGACGGCCTGTCTTCTGGTGCTAGCCCACCATCTCGTGCTCCGGTTGGATATGCGCAGGATCCCAGACGAACTGGCGCCAACCGCGCACGTCGTGCGCTTCGGTAATTTCGGCGTTGCCATCTTCTTCGTATTGAGCGGCTTCCTTCTTGCCCATCCCTTCTGGCGCGCGCTCGACACGGGTAAAGACATGCCGAGCCTCCGGCATTACACGATCCGCCGGGCCGCGCGCATCGCTCCGGGTTTCTGGTGCGCCGCCACCGTCGGCTTCGTCCTCAGCCTGACGCTGCTTGGCTTGCCGCTGACGCCGGAGCTCGTGCTCCGCTACCTCTCCGGGCTGCTGTTCATGAGCCAGTGGCATTGGCGCACGCTTTTTCCCGTCGAAGTCGGGGGGCCGCTCTGGTCCATTCCCTTCGAAGTCACCAGCTATGTGCTCCTGCCAGCCTGCTTTCTCCTGCTGTTTCGTTTGACGGCGCTCAGACGGCATCCGTTGCTTGCCCGTTTTGCCTGGCTATGTGTCATCGGTGGCGTACTCTTCGCCCATGTGCTGATCGTGGCCTTCTTTGCGCTCGACGACATCGCGCGCGGCTGGGAGTACGGCCTGCAGGGCGGGGCGAAGGAATGGATGCCCAGATTTAATCCGATCGGCTTCTTCGCCGTCTTCGCAATCGGCGTGCTCGCCGCCGGCATCGAGGTCATGCTGCGCGCAAGGCGCTCCGCCTGGTTCGATGCCGCGGCACTTCTGGCCCTCGCCGCCGCCGCCTACCGCCTCGTCATATCGTCCGGCGGCACTCCCGAAGCCTATGGCTGGCTCGATGTTCCCTATGGTTTTCCGGCCTTTCCGCTGGCGGTCGCAACGGCGCTCGTTGCGCTCAGCCATTCGCGACGCCTGGGCCGGCTGCTGGACAACGCGCCGATCCGCTACATCGCAAAGATCTCCTTCGGCATCTACATCTGGCAGGAGATCATCCTGATATTGATCCAGAAGCTCGATCCCGGCTCGTTCGGCATCTCCTCGGAAAATGTCATGACCGGCTGGCTCCAGTCTTGCGGACTGGCGGTCGCACTCATCCTTTTCGTCGCAAGCCTCAGCTACTACCTGCTGGAAAAACCGGTGATCGGTTTCGGAAACCGTCTGACGAGCCACCGCCTGCCCAATCGGGCTACTCCTTTCAAAGTATAAATTCCTCGACACCTCAACTAGAGGCATTAAGGTTAACTGAAAATACTCCCATTTTTGGCGTCTTTATGATTACCAATTTATTATGTATACCCATGACAAATCATATTCGAGCATGTATTTGTCTCGATGCGGTTCAATGTCAGGCATAAACTTGTGGGCCTTGCGTAATGAATGCTTTTACTTCGAAGAGGAATTCGCGCTTCGATGCGTCTCAGCGTCAAAACAAAAACAAGGCACTGATTGTAGCGAACTCCAACATTCGCCAGCCGGATAGTTTTCCCGGCGTGGAAAGAAAGATGGCCGTGCGATTGGTCGTGAAGCGGTTGATCGACATCGTCGGCTCGGCCAGCGCCCTCGTCGTTCTGGCACCGGTTTTTCTGGCGATCGCGCTATTCATCAAACTGGATGACGGCGGCCCTGTGTTCTTCCGCCAGATCCGCTGGGGGCTGAACGGCCGGAAGATTACCGTCTTCAAGTTCCGCTCGATGCGCGCGGAAGCGTGCGATCCCTCGGGCATCCAACAGACGATCAAGGGCGACATCCGGGTGACGGGCATCGGCGCCGTGCTCCGCAAGACCAATATCGATGAGTTGCCGCAGTTGCTGAATGTTCTCAGGGGCGACATGTCGCTGGTCGGTCCGCGTTGCCATGCCATCAACATGCGGGCGGGCGGCAGGCTCTATGAGGAGCTCGTTCCGAGCTACCATCACCGCCACATCATGCGCCCCGGCATCACCGGTCTTGCCCAGACACGCGGCTGGCGCGGCCCGACCGCACGGCCGCTGGACGCCCGCGCCCGCATTGCCTCCGACATCTACTATGTCCGGAATTTCAGCCTGCTACTCGACATGAAGATCCTGCTCAACACGCTGGTCATCGAGCTGCGCGGCGGCACCGGCTTCTGAGGCTATCCGCCGTCGCGGCGCCACGGCAAACGGCCATGACGGGCCGTTTTTCATTTCAAGCCGTATAGAGGCATCATTCTCCGGAACGCATGAAGCCGGAAACAAAAAAGCGGCCGTCAAGGCCGCTTTTCATCAACGCTGTCAGCGCCCATCAGTCCTGCGCGACAACGCCGCGCAGATGGGTGAGCTCCAAGATGAAGTGCTCGAGCCTGGACTTGTGCTCGTGATGCACGGCATCCTCGAGTTCCTTCCTCGCAGCTTCGATGCGGCGAGTAAGTTCGTCCTTGTTAAGCTCTTCGACCGGTACGGCGGATTCGGCCAACAGCGTGCAGCCGCTCGGCAGAATATCGGCAAAGCCGCCGAACACGACGTAATCCTGCTTCGAGCCGGAAGAGGAACGAACGCTTACGATGCCGGGCTTGATGGTCGTCATCGTCGGGGCATGGTGCGCCATAACAGTCATCTCGCCTTCGGTGGCGGGAATGACGACCTCGGTCACCATTTCCGACAGCAGCAGACGCTCCGGCGAAACGAGCTCAAAGTTGAAATTGTCAGCCATCAGTGACTTACCTTCTCGGCTACGGCTTTTGCATCTTGCAGTTTGATCCCGCAGAACGGGCAGTGGATTATCGCTTGGTCGAGATATCCGAGACCTTCCTCGGTCTGAACCAGCCCGACGACCATCATCAGCACGCCGTTGTCGGCACGATACATGGTCGGCACCGCCGGTTCAGGAAGCTCTGCCACGGCTCCCTTGAGGGAGTCGCAGCAGAATATCTCGTCCTGAGCGTCACTCATCAAGCAGCAGCGAGCTTCTTGGCCTTCTCGACAGCTTCATCGATCGAACCGACCATGTAGAAGGCAGCTTCCGGCAGGTGGTCGTATTCGCCGTTGACGAGGCCCTTGAAGCCCTTGATCGTGTCTTCGAGCGCAACCAGCTTGCCCGGCGAACCGGTGAAGACTTCGGCGACGAAGAACGGCTGCGACAGGAAACGCTCGATCTTGCGGGCGCGGGCGACGGCAATCTTGTCCTCTTCGGACAGTTCGTCCATGCCAAGGATCGCGATGATGTCCTGCAGAGCCTTGTAGCGCTGCAGCGTCGACTGAACCTTACGGGCGACTTCGTAATGCTCTTCGCCGACAACCATCGGGTCGAGCATACGCGAGGTGGAGTCGAGCGGATCGACGGCCGGATAGATGCCCTTTTCGGCGATCGAACGCGACAGAACCGTCGTTGCGTCAAGGTGAGCGAACGAGGTTGCCGGCGCCGGGTCGGTCAAGTCGTCGGCCGGAACGTAAATGGCCTGGACAGAGGTGATCGAGCCTGTGGTCGTCGTGGTGATGCGCTCCTGCATCTGGCCCATGTCGGTTGCGAGCGTCGGCTGATAGCCGACCGCCGACGGAATACGGCCGAGCAGAGCGGACACTTCGGAACCGGCCTGCGTGAAGCGGAAGATGTTGTCGACGAAGAACAGAACGTCCTGGCCCTGGTCGCGGAAGTGTTCGGCGACAGTCAGACCCGTCAGAGCGACGCGGGCGCGGGCGCCCGGCGGTTCGTTCATCTGGCCGTAAACGAGCGCAGCCTTGGAGCCTTCGCCGCCGCCGTGCTTGTTGACGTTCGATTCGATCATTTCGTGGTAAAGGTCGTTGCCTTCGCGGGTACGTTCACCGACGCCTGCGAAAACCGAATAACCACCATGCGCCTTAGCGACGTTGTTGATCAGTTCCATGATCAGAACCGTCTTGCCGACGCCGGCGCCGCCGAAGAGGCCGATCTTGCCGCCGCGTGCGTAAGGAGCGAGAAGATCGACGACCTTGATGCCGGTAACGAGGATCTGCGCTTCCGTCGACTGCTCAACGTAAGACGGCGCATCCTGGTGAATGGCGCGCTTGTGAGCGGTGACCAGCGGACCGGCTTCGTCGACGGGCTCGCCGATGACGTTCATGATACGGCCGAGCGTTTCGTTGCCGACGGGAACCATGATCGGAGCGCCGGTATCGGTAACCACCTGGCCGCGAACGAGACCTTCGCTCGAGTCCATGGCGATCGTGCGAACTTCGTTTTCACCCAGATGCTGGGCGACTTCGAGAACCAGACGGTTGCCGTTGTTGTCGGTTTCGAGCGCGTTCAAAATCGCCGGCAGTTCGCCTTCGAAAGCAACGTCGACGACGGCGCCGATAACCTGGGTGACTTTGCCGACAGAGCGGGTAGCTGCCTCAGCCATTTTCTTACCCTCTTTTCCTAACTCAGAGCGCTTCCGCGCCCGAAATGATTTCAATCAGTTCCTTGGTGATCTGAGCCTGACGCTGACGGTTGTAGCTCAGCGTCAGCTTGTTGATCATCTCACCAGCATTGCGCGTCGCATTGTCCATCGCACTCATCTTGGCGCCCATCTCACCCGCGACATTCTCAAGGAGAGCGCGGAAGATCTGGACGGAGATATTGCGCGGGATCAGATCGTCGAGGATCGACGCCGGATCCGGCTCGTATTCGTAGACGGCGCCGGCATGTTCCGCATCCTCAGCCACGGCTTCCGGAGCCTTTGCCGGGATCAGCTGCTGTGCGGTCGGGACCTGGCTGATCACCGACTTGAATTCGGAGTAGAACAGCGTGCAGACGTCGAACTCGTCGGCTTCGAACATGTCGATGATGCGCTTGCCGATCTGGTCTGCATTTTCGAAGCCGATCTTCTTGACTTCGCGCAGCTCCTTGCGCTCGACGATCAACGACGCGTATTCGCGGCGCAAGATGTCGTAGCCCTTCTTGCCGACGGTGAAGATTTTCACCGTCTTGCCTTCGGCGACCAGCTTGCGGACATGGTCACGGGCAAAACGGGCGATCTGCGAGTTGAAGCCGCCGCACAGGCCGCGTTCGGCCGTGCAGACGACGAGCAGATGCACCTGATCCTTGCCCGTACCGGTCATGAGAACCGGGGCGCCATCCGCATCGGTGACGGCCTTGGCGATATTCGCCAGAACCGCACCCATGCGCTGCGAATAGGGCCGGGCGGCCTCGGCCGCCTCCTGCGCACGCCGAAGCTTCGCCGCGGCGACCATTTTCATCGCCTTGGTGATCTTCTGCGTCGCCTTGACGGAGGCGATCCGGTTTTTCAGATCCTTAAGTGAAGGCATCCGTTATCCGTCCTAACTTAGGGCCTGATTACGAGAAAGACTTTGCGAAGCTATCGAGAGCAGCGGTGAGCTTGCCCTTGGTACCGTCGCTGATTGCCTTTTCCGTGCGGATCGCGTCGAGGATGGCGGAGCCTTCCGAACGCAGATACGAGAGGAGGCCCTGCTCGAACTTGCCAACCGAAGCGACCGGCAGCTTGTCGAGATAGCCGTTGACGCCTGCAAAGATCACGGCGACCTGCTCTTCCGTCTTCAGCGGCGAGAACTGCGGCTGCTTCAGGAGTTCGGTCAGGCGTGCGCCGCGGTTCAGGAGGCGCTGCGTCGCAGCGTCAAGGTCCGAACCAAACTGGGCGAAGGCGGCCATTTCGCGATACTGGGCGAGTTCGCCCTTGATCGAGCCGGCAACCTGCTTCATGGCCTTGATCTGTGCCGCGGAACCGACGCGGGAAACCGACAGACCGACGTTCACGGCCGGGCGGATACCCTGGTAGAACAGGTCGGTTTCGAGGAAGATCTGGCCGTCGGTGATCGAGATGACGTTGGTCGGAATGAAGGCCGACACGTCATTGCCCTGCGTTTCGATAACCGGCAGAGCGGTTAGCGAACCGGCGCCCTGGTCGTCGTTCATCTTCGCAGCGCGCTCGAGGAGACGCGAGTGCAGATAGAAAACGTCGCCCGGATAGGCTTCGCGGCCCGGCGGGCGGCGCAGCAACAGCGACATCTGGCGGTAGGAAACAGCCTGCTTGGACAGGTCGTCGTAACCGATCAGCGCATGCATGCCGTTGTCGCGGAAATATTCGCCCATGGCGCAGCCGGCAAACGGAGCCAGGTACTGCATCGGCGCCGGATCGGAAGCGGTGGCGGCGACGATGATCGAATATTTCAGAGCGCCACGCTCTTCGAGCACCTTGACGAACTGGGCGACGGTCGAACGCTTCTGGCCGATGGCGACGTAGACGCAGTAAAGCTTTTCGCCTTCCGGACCGTTGTCGTGAATGGCCTTCTGGTTGAGGAAGGCATCGAGAAGGATCGCGGTCTTGCCGGTCTGGCGGTCGCCGATGACGAGCTCGCGCTGGCCGCGGCCGACCGGGATCAGCGCGTCGATGGCCTTGAGGCCGGTCGACATCGGCTCATGAACCGACTTGCGCGGAATGATGCCCGGAGCCTTGATGTCGACGCGCGAACGGCGCGTCGCATTGATCGGGCCCTTGCCGTCGATCGGATTGCCGAGCGCATCGACGACGCGGCCGAGCAGTTCCGGACCAACCGGAACGTCAACGATGGCGCCGGTCCGCTTGACGGTGTCGCCTTCCTTGATGTCGCGGTCGGAGCCGAAAATAACGACACCGACATTGTCGGATTCAAGGTTCAGCGCCATGCCGCGGATGCCGCCGGGGAACTCGACCATTTCACCGGCCTGAACATTGTCCAGACCGTAAACGCGAGCGATACCGTCACCGACGGAGAGAACCTGGCCGACTTCCGAGACTTCTGCCTCTTTGCCGAAATTTTTGATCTGGTCTTTGAGAATTGCGGAAATTTCCGCGGCGCGGATATCCATCAGCCAACCTCTTTCAATGCGAGCTTAAGGGTAGAGAGTTTGGTACGAAGAGACGTATCAATCTGACGGGACCCGACCTTCACGATCAGACCACCAAGAATTGACGGATCAACCGTGACGGCAATCGTCACGTCTTTGCCGGTAACGCTCTTGAGTGCCACCTTCAATTCGGTTTCCTGCGCTTCTGAAAGCGCATGCGCCGAGGTGACCTCGGCGGAGATTTCACCGCGATGGTTCGCGGCGATGATGCGGAAGGCCCTGATCATGCCTGGCAGGGCAAACAGGCGGCGGTTGCGCGCCACGACCTTCAAGAAATTGGCGAAGAAACCGCTGATACCGGCCTTCTCGCTGATGGCGACGATCGCCTTCAACTGGTCTTCAGCGGAGAAAACCGGGCTTGCGACGAAACGCTTCAGATCGGCGCTCTCATCCAGCATCGCCTGGAAACGGTCAAGATCTGCAGTTACGCTGTCAACGGCGCCCTGCTCGAGCGCCAGCTCGAAAAGCGACGAGGCATAGCGCTCTGCAACACCAGAAGTAAGCTGGGACGTGTCTGCCACTGGCACAAATTTCCCTGATTTCAACCCAAAATCCGGCTCTCGGCGGGCGCCGAACCTATGATCTTGAATTCGTTTTGATTTCCCCCAGAAATCACAAGAGAAGCCTCTTGCTTCTTCCGAAATTCGGGGTCCGTCTAACATAGGAAGTTCGGACTCGCAACACGCGTAATGCCCGAATAAGCCTTTCACATGAATTTCTGTCCGCAAAATTGCAGAATGACCGGCAGCCATGCATGAGAAGCCGCCCGCCGGCAGCAAAACTCACGCCGAGATGTAGCCGAAAGCATAAAGCAGCGGCAACGCGGCCAGGGCAATCTGTACAACCAGTAGTAAATAGTTGACGACATTGCTCCCCTTATCGGACAGGATCGAGATCACGCGAGCAAAGGCGGCCATCACAAAGGAGGCGCCGAGCGCCATATAGATCCAGTCCTGGGCGAGCATGATCGCCGACAGCCCGAAGCCGAGATAGAAACCGCCCATCGAGCGCGCTTCGCCGAAGCCCTCCGGCCGTCCCTCCCGCGCCTCGAGTCCGAGAAGACGCAGGGCATGGCCCGGCGCGAACATCATGACAAAGCCCGCCAGTGCAGTGAAGGCTGCGGAGCAGAATGCAAGCTGCTCGCCAAGCTCGGTCGGAAAATAGAACTCCATGCATCAGCCCCAAATCACTCGTGAATCGCTGTTTTATGGCATGGGCCGGAAAAGGAGGAAATGGCCGACGTCAGAAAAACGGCCGGCGCTTTCGACGTGTACAGAGAGATCGGAAATGCGCGGCGAATGATAGAAGCAATAATCTACAGAAAACTCTGCGGATCGATATCGAGCTGTACCTGGACTGACCCGCGTTCCCTGGGCGATTGCGACAGCATCGCGCGCAGAAAACCCTGCATGTCCGAATTCCGCCGCCCGTGCACCAGAAGGCGGAAGCGGTGGCGGCCGCGCACCAGCGCAAGCGGCGCCTCCGCCGGGCCGAGCACCGAAATGCCGGACACCTGGGGCGCTGCGTTGCGCATGCCGCGCGCATGGTTTTCGGCGTCGTGGCGGGTTTCTGCCGAGACGATGATCGAGGCGAGCCTGCCGAAGGGCGGCAGTGCTGCACGTTCACGCTCGGTGATCTCGCGCTCGTAGAAGGCGCCGGAATCACCTGATACGATCGCCTGCATGACAGGATGTTGCGGCTGATAGGTCTGCAGCAGCCCATGGCTCTTGAGGCCGGTGCGGCCAGCCCGGCCCGTCACCTGCGACAGCAGCTGGAAAGTGCGTTCGGCCGCACGCGGATCGCCATTGGCAAGGCCGAGATCGGCATCGACGATGCCGACCAGCGTCATCAGCGGAAAATTATGTCCCTTGGCGACGAGCTGAGTGCCGATGACGATATCGGCCTCGCCCTTGGCGATCGCTTCCAGCTCCAGCCGCAGCCGCTTCACCCCGCCCATGATATCCGAGGAGAGAACGATCGTCCGCGCTTCGGGGAAATGTCGCTCCACCTCTTCGGCGATGCGCTCCACGCCCGGCCCACAGGCAACGAGATGGTCGAGCGTGCCGCATTCCGGGCACGCCTCGGGGGTGCGCTCGGCGTGGCCGCACTGGTGGCATTGCAGCTGTTTGCGGAAACGATGCTCCACCAGCCAACTCGAGCATTGTGGGCATTGGAAGCGATGGCCGCAGACCCGGCAGAGCGTCAGCGGCGCATAACCGCGGCGGTTGAGAAAGAGCAGCGCCTGTTCGCGCCTCTCCACCGTCTTGCCGATCGCCCGAATCAGAACCGGCGACAGGAAGCCGCCCCGCTCCGGCGCGTGCCTGCGCATATCGACGAGATGCAGGTCCGGCAGCGCCGCATCGCCGAAGCGCGTCGGCAGGTGAACGGTGCTGTAGCGCCCGCTCTGTCCGTTGACCTGGCTTTCGACCGAGGGGGTCGCCGACACCAGGATGACGGGAAAATCGCCGATGCGGCCGCGCACCACGGCCATGTCGCGGGCATTGTAGAAGACGCGGTCCTCCTGCTTGTAGGCGGGATCGTGCTCCTCATCGACGATGATGAGGCCAAGATCCTCGAAGGGCAGGAAGAGTGCCGAGCGCGCGCCGGCCACGACCCTGACCTCGCCGGTCACCGCCTGGCGCCATACTTTCTCCCGCATGCGTGAGGCGAGATCGGAATGCCATTCGGCCGGCTTCGCCCCGAAGCGATCCTGGAAGCGCTCTAGGAAACTTGCCGTCAGCGCAATCTCCGGCAACAGGATCAGCACCTGCTTGCCGCGTTTCAGCGTTTCCGCGATCGCTTCGAAATAGACCTCGGTCTTGCCCGACCCCGTTACCCCATCGATCAGCGAAACCGAAAATTCGCCCTTGCGGATTTCGGAGACGATCTCCTCGGCCGCCTCTTTCTGCGGCCCTTCCAGGCGTGCGGCGGCAAAATCCGGATCCGGCAGCGCCACAACAGGCGGCGGCGGCAGGAACACCGTCTCGAAAATGCCGAGCGTGATCAGCCCGTCGACGACGCTTGTCGAAACACCCGCCGCATGCGCCAGGCCGCTGCGCGTCCACGAAAAACCATCGGAGGCCGTATCGAGCACCCGGGCCCGCGCCGGCGTCATCCGCTCCGGCTCGCCGCCGACGAGCTTCAGCCCCTCCACCATCGGCTCCGGTTCAAAGGCATTCGGCGCTCGGAGCGCCATGCGCGCGACGAGGCCGGGCGGGGAGAGCGTATAGGTCGCCACCCAGTCGATGAAATCCCGCATTTCCCTGGAGAGCGGCGGGCAGTCGAAGGCGTGGCTGATCGGCCGGAGCTTCTTCGGATCGACGCCATCCTCGCCGCCATCCCAGACGACGCCGATCACCTGCCGCGGACCGAGCGGCACCTGCACGACCGAGCCGGGCTCGACCGCCATGCCATCCGGCACCGAATAGGAATAGGGTTTCGGCGCCGGCATCGGCACCAGCACCGGAACCGTTCGGTTCGCGGGCGGTGCCTCGAAAAGCGCGCCAAAGAGATCGGACGAATCTGTGCTCATCGGGCGAGACCATGCCCGCAAATCATTGCAATTGGAACCGCAAAGACGAAGCGGCGCATCTGGCGAGAATGTGAACTGCGAAGGCTTGCCAGGATTGCCCGCACCTTTACGAAGAGGTTGCTGCGTAAGCGATCAGCCGCATAGATTGCCGGACGATTTTATTTGGCGACGGAATGGGAGAGGAACGAATGGCCAGACTGACCGAAGATGCCAAGGGCGTCTATGTGATTGCCGTGACACCCTTTGCCGATGACGGCGCGCTCGATCTCACCAGCATCGACAGCATGGTTGATTTCTACGAAAGCGCCGGCGTCACCGGCCTGACGGTACTTGGCCAGCTCGGCGAAGCCCCGAAGCTGACGGCGGAGGAATCGCGGATCGTGGTCGAGCGCGTGCTGAAGCGCCTCGACGGCCGTCTTCCCGTCATTGTCGGCGTGTCGGCGCCGGGACTTGCACCGATGCGCGAACTGGCCGAAGCCGTCATGGGGGCTGGCGCGGCCGGCGTCATGGTCGCGCCGCCCTGGACCGTCAAGACCGACGACCAGGCCTTCGCCTTCTACCAGTCGGTCGGCGAAGCCCTGGATGACACGCCCTTCGTGCTGCAGGATTATCCGCTCACCACCAATGTGACGATTGCGCCCAAGGTCATCGAGCGTATCGTCAGGGAAGTGCCCAATTGCGTCATGCTCAAGCATGAGGATTGGCCGGGTCTTGCAAAGATATCAGCGCTTCGCGCCGCCAGCGACAGCGGCGCCATGCGGCGCATCTCGATCCTTTGCGGCAATGGCGGGCTTTTCCTGCCGGAAGAGCTGGGGCGCGGCGCCGATGGCGCCATGACCGGCTTCTGCTATCCGGAGATGATGGTCGGCGTCGTCGAGGCCTATACCGCCGGAAATCCCGATCGCGCCCATGAGATCTTCGACGCCTATCTGCCGCTCGCTCGATACGAACAGCAGCAGGGCATCGGGCTTGCCTGCCGCAAATACGTCCTTGCCAAACGCGGCGTCATCAAGTCCGCCACCCTGCGCAAGCCGGGCGCCCGGCTTTCGGCGCCCGACATCGTCGATGTCGAGCGGCTGCTGGCGCGCCAGGCCATCCGCCTCAAGGAGATCGGTGCATGACGGCCGGCAAAAGCTATGATTTCATCATCGCCGGCGGCGGGTCCGCCGCGTGCGTTGCCGCCATGCGTCTGGTGCGCGACTTCGGTTTTTCGGTGCTCATCGTCGAGCGCGGGCCGCGCGATACGACGAGGCTGATGTCCTTTCCCGCCGGCTATATGAAATATCTTGCCCGCGACGATTTCCTCGAAATGCATCATACGGTGCCACAACCCCAGCTCGGTGGACGGGGACCGATCGTGCCCGTGGCAAAAGCCCTTGGCGGCGGCAGCGCCGTCAATGCCATGGTCTATATGCGCGGCCAGAAAGAGGATTACGACGGCTGGGCCGCCCATCTCGGCAACGGTAGCGAGTGGTCCTATGAGGACATGCTGTCGCACTTCAAGGGCATCGAGGCCAATAGCCGCTTCAACGACCGGTATCACGGAATTTCGGGCAATCTGAGGGTTTCAGAACCGCGCCACATCTCCGATACGACGGAGGATTTCATCCTGGCGGCGCAGGGGCTCGGCCATCCCTATAATCCGGATTTCAACGGCGCGCGACAGAACGGCGTCGGCATCATGCAGCATACTTTCGCGCAATGGGGTCGACGGATCGAGCGATCGGATGCCAAGAAGGCGTTTCTCGATCCTCTTGCCGGCGACAGCAGGCTGGAAATCGCCACGCAGGCGAGGGTC
Organism: Rhizobium fabae; assembly: GCF_003985135.1. Taxonomy (NCBI): domain Bacteria; kingdom Pseudomonadati; phylum Pseudomonadota; class Alphaproteobacteria; order Hyphomicrobiales; family Rhizobiaceae; genus Rhizobium; species Rhizobium fabae. Next base: position 202,742 of record NZ_ML133652.1, on the reverse strand, counting down.
GATCGTGTTCTCGTGGAAGACGGCCGCGCCGTCGGCGTCGTCTACATCAGCAACGGCGAGAGCCACAAGGCACTGGCCAACCGCGAGGTGCTCGTGGCCGCCGGCACCTACAACAGCGCCAAGCTGATGATGCTCTCCGGCATCGGCCCAGCCGACCATCTTCGCGAGCATGGCATTGCCGTTGTCGCTGATCTTCCAGGTGTGGGCGCCAATCTGCAGGATCATCACGAGGTGCCGGTCATCGCCTCGACGAAATCGAAATCCGGGTATTTCGGCCAGGACCGCGGCTGGCCGATGATCCGCAACGGCCTGCAATATCTGCTGTTCAATTCCGGCCCGGTCACCACGACGGGCATCGAGTCTTGCCTGTTCTACGATCCCGATGGTAGCGACCGTCCGACGATCCAGCTCTATTGCGCGCCGATCGTCTATCTCGACCGCGACGTCTCCTCGGCAAAGCCGACCTACGGCGTCACCTTCACCTCCTGCCTGCTGAGGCCGAAGGCGCGCGGCAGCGTCAAGCTGCGCTCGGCGAACCCTGATGATCAGCCCTTGGTCGATTGCAATTTCTTCGGCGATCCCGACGATCTCCGCCTGACGCTCGCCTCGCTGAAGACGGCCCGCCGGCTTCTGGAAACCGAACCCTTCAAAGGCAAGATCGCTGACGAGATCCTTCCGGGACGATCGCTGCAGGATGAGCAGTCACTGGCGAAATTCGCCGGACAGACGGTCAAGACGAACTATCATCCTTCCGGCAGCCTGAGGATGGGACCGGACAACGATCCGATGTCGGTCGTCGACGGCAGGCTGCGTGTACGCGGCGTGGACGGATTGCGGGTGATCGATTGCTCCATCATCCCCTTCATCCCGTCGGGCAATACCAACGCCCCGGCCATGGCGATAGGCTCCAAAGCGGCAAGCATGATCGCGGAGGACCACCGATGATGCCGTAGGCTACGCGTCCGTCGAGGCCCTACCTCCTAGAGCGCGAGAACATGCGTATGGCCGTCCCGCCCGTAGGGCTGAAACCCGAGCGACTCCCAGAATTTTGCCGCGTCGTCGTTTCCCGCGTGAACGGTGACGATGCTGCAGAAGGATCGTGCATGGTCGAGCAGAGCCAGCGCGAGCATCCGGCCGACGCGGTGTCGACGCATTGCGGGATGAACGTAGAAACGCCGCATCCGCAACGCTCCCGCCACTTCGTGTTCCACGGTCACGCCTCCTATGCCGGCGAGCACCTCGCCGATATATGCGCCAAGCAGCCTTTCGCCGTCGTGTTCGAACCTGGTCTCGCCGGCCGACCATTCCTGGATGAGGCGAGTGAGATGGTGATAGCCTTCCCGCCGGGCCTCGCTCTCGAGGGCTGCGATCTCCTGCGGCATTCGATCGCGGATTAAGCGGATGTCGATCGTCATGGCGATGCCGACCTGTCTAGACGGCGGGAACAGGAATCTTCCGGTGCAGCGCCGGTGCGGCCGCTTTGTTCACCGGCTGGAAGACGGCATCTCCATCCCCAGCCATGTCATGCACCGTATGTTTCTCCAGAGCCTTCGTCACCTCGTTGAGGTCACCGTCCAGCTGTTCGGCGGGAATGAGATTGCCGATCACGAAATCGAAGCGGTCCCCCCGTTTATTCAGCAGCTCGTGAAAAACCGTCATGTCGCGAAGTTCCGTCGACCATTTCGCCAGCCAGTAGAACAGGCCGGAATTGCGCGCGGTCATGTGGACGGGCAGGATCGGCAGATTATATTTGCGCGCCAGCCCGACGGCCGAGGTCTTCCAGGGGCGTTCATTCAGCCGGCCGTTGGCCCAATAGGCGATGCGGCCCGAGGGGAAGAGCACCGTCGCCTTGCCTTCCTTCACCGCATGGTTTGTCAGTTGAAGCGTCTCGCGCGCCTTGAGCTTGCTCTTGTACTCCTCCCGCCACTCAACAGGAATGATCATCTCGGCAAAGCGCGGATTGACGCGAATCGCATCGCGATTGGCGAAGAACATCATATCCGGCCGGCGCACCTTCAGGAGATCGAACACCGCGACGCCATCGGCAATACCGGTCGGATGGTTGCTGACGAGGATGAACCCGCCGGAAGCAGGAATGCGCTCGCCATTGACAATGCTGATGTCAAGTTTCAGCACATCGCTCAGATATTCGAACGACTGGAAGCCCGGCATTTTGGCGACGGCATTGGCGAATTCGATCGCCTTGTTATAGCGCAGAAGGGTGTAGAGGAACGGCCGCATGACAGGCCAGAGCGGATTTTTCACAATCCTCTGGCCACGTTCGGCAATCAGCGTATCGACGATATGACCGGGCTTTCCCTGTGAGACGAGAGCGATCGCTTCCGCGAGTTGTCCGAAAGCCGTCATGGAGCCGCGCCGTGCCATGAAAGATCCTGTCTATGGGGAATAAGCTATCGCAGTACAATATGATCTAAGGATGACAAGGCCTGGCCGGCATTAGCAATTCCATAACCGTTCCTGCTTCAAATTGGCGGACTTGAAGGCAAATTCAAGGCCAGTGACGTGAATGAACTATTGATCATCGCCGACCCGAGCCTGATGGCGGAACGGGCCGCATGGCTCGAAAACCTCGCCCGCGAGCGTCGTCTTTCAGAGCACACGCTCGACGCTTACGAGCGCGACACCCGCCAGTTCCTGACCTTCCTGACCGGTCATCTCGCCGGCCCGGTGACACTCGGCGATATAAGGGAATTGCGCCCGGCCGATTTCCGCGCCTTCCTCGCAGCCCGGCGCAAACAGGGCTCCGGTGCCCGTTCGCTCGGCCGTAATCTCGCCGGTCTTCGTTCGCTGCTGCGCCACCTCGAAAAGAAAGGGCTGGTCAATGCCGCCGGTGCCGGCGCGATACGCTCGCCGAAGCAGCCGAAATCGCTGCCCAAGCCGCTTTCGGACACACAGGCGATCGCCGTCGTCAGCGACGAAGCCCAGCTCCACGACGAACCCTGGATCGCCGCGCGCGATGCGGCCGTGATGACGCTGCTCTATGGCTGCGGCCTGCGTATCTCCGAGGCGTTGGATCTCGTACCCACAGATCTCCACAAGGGCGCAACGACGCTGCGCATCACCGGCAAGGGCAACAAGACCCGGCTGGTGCCGTTGCTATCGGTGGTTTTCGACGCCGTCGAGAAATATCGCGCGCTGTGCCCGTACCATCTCGAAAGCGGCGAACCGCTGTTTCGCGGCGCCCGCGGCGGCAAGCTGCAGCCGGCAATCATCCAGCGGGCCATGCAGAAGATGCGCAGCGCTTTCGGCCTGCCGGAAACAGCAACGCCCCATGCGTTGCGCCACTCCTTCGCCACGCACCTGCTTGCCGGCGGCGGCGATCTGCGCACCATTCAGGAATTGCTCGGCCATGCCAGCCTTTCCACGACGCAGGTCTACACCGGGGTCGATGCGTCGCGGCTGCTTGAGGTGTATGATCGTGCCCATCCGCGCGCGTAACTTTCTGTTAACGCATTCTCTTAAAGGAATATGCGCAAGCCGGGCGTAGAGCATGATGCGCAAAGGCATGTGGGGAATACCATCATGACGACATCAATCGGCCGCCGGACGTTTCACCTTGCAGCGCCGGGCAATCTGCTGCTCTGGCTGATGGCAGCCCTTCACATGCTGCTTCTCGCGGCCCTGCTTGCCGTGCTTCTGGCTGCGCGGCCGGCGACGGCCGCCGATGAGAGCTGTACCGGCCGCAACCTGATGGTCGAGCTGCAGCAGAACGATCCCACCCGCTACGCCGAAGCGCTGAAGGAAGCCGACGCGACGCCGAACGGCAAGGGCATCTTCTGGAAAATCGAGAAGCCGGGAATTCAACCCTCGTGGCTGCTCGGCAGCATGCATGTCACCGATCCGCGCGTGCTGGCCCTGCCGCCGCGTGCCCAGGCTGCCCACGACGCCGCCGATACGATCATCATTGAATCCGACGAAATCCTCGACGAACGCAAAGCGACCGCCGCCCTGCTCGCAAGGCCGGAGCTGACGATGTTCACCGACGGCACGACGATCGACAAGCTGCTCTCGCCGGAGGATTACAAGCGCCTCGAAGCCGGCCTCAAGCAGCGCGGTATCCCGCTCACCGCCGTCTCCCGCATGCGGCCCTGGATGATATCCAGCGCTGTCGCTCTCCCGGCCTGCGAAATCGCCCGCAAGGCCAAAGGCGTGCAATTCCTCGACCAGAAAATCGCCACCGATGCCGTTGCCCAGGGAAAGCAGGTCAAGGGGCTGGAAACCCTTGCCGAGCAGATCCAGGCCATGGCCGACCTGCCGGTTGAATTCCATGTGAAGTCACTGATCGAGACGCTGGAGCTCGGCGACAAGATGAACGACGTCGTCGAAACGATGACGGATCTCTATCTCTCCGGCGATATCGGTATGACCATGCCGATGCTGAAGACCGTGACGCCGCAGGACAAGGACGACAGCAGCGACTACGCCGCCTTCGAACAGCGCGTCATCCTCGACCGCAACAAGGTTATGGCCGAGCGCGCCGCCCCCATCCTCGACAGCGGCAACGTCTTCATGGCCGTAGGCGCCCTGCACCTGCCCGGCGAGCAAGGTGTCATCGAACTGCTGCGCAAGCAGGGCTTTACCGTCACCGCGGTCAACTGAGCTGACGGGCGATCAGCCAAGCGTCATGCGGCGCAGCGCGTTGCTTTTCCAATAGAATTGATGGGCGAGCGCGCCGGCGACATGGGCCGCGATCAGCGCCCAGAGAATGATCTTCAGGATATCCGCGTGGAGCGAACCGGCGGAATGAATGCCGAAGTAGTAGGCGGCTAAACCCGAAAGCGGCATTGCGAAGATCAGGATATAAAGCCCGACATGGGCAAGCTTCGCCGCAAGACGGAAGATCGCCGGCTCCTCTGAGACCTCCGACGGTACACCCTGGATAAAGCGCAGACAGAGCCTGAGGATAGCGAGCACCAGGATGGCGATGCCGACATAGGCATGAATATTCGCCGACGAAATCTGCTCGGGCGTCGGCACCTCACCTCTGCGAATGAGTCGGTGCCAGATATTCATTCCATCAGGAAACAACAGATTGAAGAAGATCAGCAGCGCCACCGCCCAGTGAAGGAAACGCTGGCTGACACTGTAAGTCATGACGGACGGTTGCTGCATTCCTGATCTCCGTGAGATGCCCTAACTCTGCGGTGCAGACAACTAAAACAGCCGCTCACCTCTCGGCAAGCGGCTGCATGCTTCCTTACGAAGATGTAAGATTACATATGGATCGGCTTAAAGAAGGTCGCGAGCGCAGCCTCCTTGACCGCTTCGGACATCGTCGGATGCGCATGGCAGGTCCGGCCGAGATCTTCCGACGATCCGCCGAATTCCATCAGCACGGCGATCTCGTGGATCATTTCGCCGGCGCCGAAGCCGACGATATGGCCGCCGAGCACGCGGTCGGTTTCCTTGTCGGCGAGGATCTTGACGAAACCATCAGTCGCCAGCATCGCGCGGGCGCGGCCGTTTGCCGTGAACGGGAACTTGCCGACCTTGTAGGCGATGCCTGCCGCCTTCAGCTCTTCTTCGGTCTTGCCGACGGAGGCGATCTCCGGCTGGGTATAGACAACGCTCGGAATGACCTCGTAATTGACATGGCCATGCTGGCCGGCGAGGATTTCGGCAAGCGCCACGCCCTCGTCTTCCGCCTTATGCGCCAGCATCGGGCCCTTCACCACGTCACCGATCGCATAGATGCCGGCCACATTCGTCTTGAAGTGGCCGTCGATCTCGACGCGGCCGCGATTGTCGAGCGCCACACCTGCCTCTTCGAGGCCGAGGCCTGCCGTATAAGGCTTGCGGCCGGTGGCGATCAGCACGACTTCGGCCTCAAGCGTCACCTTGTCGCCGCCCTTGACCGGCTCGAAAGTGACCTTGGCGCCCTTGCCGCCCTTCTCGACGCCGGTGACCTTGGCGCTGAGATTGAAATCGATGCCCTGCTTGGCGAGCATGCGCTGGAACTGCTTGGAGACTTCGCCGTCCATGCCGCCGAGGATGGTGTCGAGATATTCGACGACCGTGACCTTGGCACCGAGGCGCGACCAGACCGAGCCGAGTTCGAGGCCGATGACGCCGCCGCCGACGACGATCAGCGTCTCCGGCACCTTCTCCAGCGCAATGCCGCCGGTGGACGAAATGATGGTCTTTTCATCGATCTCGACCTGGACGCCCGGAATGCCGGCAACATCGGAACCGGTGGCGATGACGATGTTCTTGCCCTCGATCTGCTGCACTGTGCCGTCTTCAGCCGTGACGGAAACCTTGCCGGCCGAGACGACCTTGCCGGTGCCTTGGAAGGCATCGATCTTGTTCTTCTTGAAAAGGAAGGCGACGCCGTCGACATTCGACTTCACCGTCGCATCCTTGTGCGCCATCATATTGCCGAGGTTGAGCGTCGGCGCCGACACGTCGATGCCAAGCGTGCTCAATCCGTGGCCGGCCTGATGGAACATTTCGGAAGCATGCAGCAGCGCCTTCGACGGAATGCAGCCGACGTTCAAGCAGGTACCGCCATAGGTCGCGCGCTTTTCGACAACGGCAACCTTGAGGCCGAGCTGAGCCGCCTTGACCGCGCAGACATAGCCGCCCGGGCCGGTTCCGATAATGATCACATCGTAGGACATTGCTTTTTCCCTTTGGATTTTTCGTTTAGTCGGCCGCGCGCGACGAGCGCCGCTCCGGTAATGCGGTTGAACCATTTGCCGGCAAACCAGGCGACCAGCGCCATCGCCATGCCGATGCCAATCGAGCAGACGGCCATCAGGCCGAGAAATTCGAAGATATATGGCATGCTGTTTTTCGCCCTATCCCGCTAGCGGCCGCCGCTCACGTTGAGGATCGCGCCCGTTACATAGGAAGCCGAAGGAGAGAGGAGATAGAGGATCGCTTCCGCCACTTCTTCGGCTGTCCCCGCGCGCTGCATCGGGATTGATGACGCCATTTCGCGCACCCGGTCCGGCAGCCCGCCCGAGGCATGCAGATCGGTTTCGATGATGCCCGGCCTGACGGCATTCACCCGGACGCCCTCTGCCGCGACTTCACGCGCAAGCCCGATCGTGAACGTATCGATGGCCGCCTTCGAGGCGGCATAATCGACGTATTGCGTCGCCGAACCGAGAACCGCCGCCATCGACGAGACATTGACGATCGCGCCACCCCCGCCGCCATGACGGCTCGACATGCGGCGCACGGCTTCTCCCGCACAAAGGATGGAGCCGGTTACATTGATGCGCAGCATTCGTTCGACCCGCTCCGCCGACATCTCGTCGACACGCTGCGGATAATCGACGACGCCGGCATTGTTGACGAGCCCGTCCAGCCGGCCGAAATGACGATCGACGGCGGCAAACATCGAGGCGATGTCGGCAGCCTTGCCGACGTCCCCCTCGATGGCAATGGCCTCGCCACCGGCCTCGGTGATTGCCGCAACGACCGCCTCCGCCGCCTGACGGTTAGCGGCGTAGTTCACGGCAACACGCCAGCCCTGGCGTGCGGCAAGCCGCGAGACGGCCGCGCCGATGCCACGGCTTCCGCCGGTCACGAGAACAACAGGTGCATCACTCATGTCGCGCACTCCTTGAAGGTCAGAACGTCCCAGGGCGCCACGGAAGCCTTGCCTTCGCCCCAGGCGCTCGATTCGCGGATGGCGGGACCGAGGCCGGGAAGCACGAGCTTTTCGGCCGCTTCAGCGCCTTCCGGCTGCAGATTGTCCATCTCGCCCTTGGCATCCATACCGTAGACAGCGCCCTGCCAGACCGTGCAGGCGTCGAGATCGGCGCCGGTCGCGTCGCCCTCGGGGCAATTGAACATCAGAATGCCGATGGCGCGCACCGGATCTTCCGATGGCATGACATAGCCTTCCATGATGACGGATGTCTTGAGCGCACTGATCTTGAACTGGTTGCTGGCGGCAGCCGAGGCAGAATTCAGCGGCGCAAAGCGCAGTTCATAGGCGCCATCACGATCAACGTAGACGGCCCGTTCCTGCTTGCATGCTGCAGCGAACACGGTAGCGGGAACGGCGAAAAACGCTGCGGCTGCCAGCGCGGCCACACCCTTGCCTCCCGTCGTGATACCAATCCTTCCGTTCATTGTACTTTCGGCTCTCGCCGCCCGTCGGCATTCTCGATCACGCTGAAATCGGTCAGCAACACCAGCGGGTGGCCGTCCTTGTCGAGCCCCCAGAAGACGGGATAGAAACCGTCGCCCCAGCCGCTCCGGAATACGGCGACATTGCCCTTCTTGTCCGCGACCGGCCGGTGCAGCGCATAGGCGCCCTTGTTGGCATTGAGGTCCGAGGCCAGCACGTCGTCATAATAGTTGACGTCGGCATCAGGTTTTTGCGCCTGAACCTGCGCCTCCCGCTCCCCCATCAGATCGAGCGTATCTGCATCCATGTAGCAGCCGAGGCCGGCATCGACGGGATAGCCGAAGATCTCGCCATCCTTCAGCGTTGCCGTGTCCTGCCCGGGCAAGACCGCAAGCTCCCAATGATCCGGCTTGCCTTCGGCAAACCGCATGCTGGCGGCCGCGATGCGTCCGCGGACCCGGTAGAGCGTCACCGGATATTGTCCCGGCACAACCGTTCTGGCGAATGCGGGACGATCCGGCTGGGCGAGCAGATCGGCAGCGACGATGCGCCCCGAGGTCAACTCGACATTGCCCATATGAATCACCTCGATCGACCGTCCGGACAGTTCCGAGTCGCTCAGAGCCGCCAGCTCGAAATTGCTGCTCGCCTTGCCGATATCCCAGCCGGCTGCCGATGCGGAAACCGGAGCATGCACGCTGGCAGCGCAAAGAAGAAGGCGCGCCGCTCGCATGATCCGGTTCCGCATGGCAAAGCTCCCTTAGAGATCGAGAACCAGACGTTCGGGATCTTCGAGGCTCTCCTTGACGCGAACGAGGAAGGTCACTGCTTCCTTACCGTCGACGATGCGGTGATCGTAGGAAAGCGCCAGATACATCATCGGACGGATGACCACCTGGCCGCCGATCGCCACCGGACGCTCCTGGATCTTGTGCATGCCGAGAATGCCGGACTGCGGTGCGTTGAGGATCGGCGAGGACATCAGCGAGCCGTAGACGCCGCCGTTCGAGATGGTGAAGGTGCCGCCCTGCATGTCGGCCATCGAAAGCTGGCCGTCGCGGGCTGCCTTGCCGAGGCGACCGATTTCCTTTTCGATTTCGGCGATCGACATCTGGTCGGCATCGCGCACGATCGGAACCACGAGGCCCTTGTCGGTGCCGACGGCGACGCCGATATGGCAGTAATTCTTGTAGATGATGTCGGTGCCGTCGATCTCGGCATTAACAGCCGGAAGCTCCTTCAGCGCATGCGTCACCGCCTTGGTGAAGAAGCCCATGAAGCCGAGCTTGACGCCGTGCTTCTTCTCGAAAACGTCCTTGTACTTGTTGCGCAGGTCCATGACCGCCTTCATGTCCACCTCGTTGTAGGTGGTCAGCATGGCGGCGGTGTTCTGCGCGTCCTTGAGGCGCTTGGCAATCGTCTGACGCAGGCGCGTCATCTTCACGCGCTCTTCGCGCGAGGCGTCCTCAACCGTCGAGGGGCCGCGCGCGGCAACCGGCGTCGCTGCCGGTGTTGCCGCCGGAGCGGAAATACCCTTGGCGACGGCAGCGATGACATCGCCCTTCAGCACCTGGCCGCGCTTGCCGCTGCCGTCGATCTGATCGGCGGACAGATTGTTTTCGGCCAGCATCTTCGCAGCTGCCGGAGCGGACGGCATGGTGGAGACGGAAGCGCTCGACGAGGATGCGGCAACAGCGACCGGGGCGGCCGGCGCTGGAGCAGCGGGGGCTGCGGCCGGTGCAGTGGCAGCCGGCGCGGCAGCAGCGGCAGCGCCTACGGCGATCTGCCCGAGCAGCGCGCCGAGGCCGACGGTTTCGCCGGCAGCGGCGACGATTTCCGAAAGCGTGCCGGAAGCGGGTGCGGGAACTTCGATGGTCACCTTGTCGGTTTCAAGCTCGAGAATCGGCTCGTCAGCCTTGATGGCGTCGCCGACCTTCTTGAACCAGGTGCCGACGGTTGCCTCGCTGACGGATTCACCGAGAGTTGGAACGCGGATTTCTGTGGCCATTGTTCAGATCCTGATTTCGTGTGTGTTCGTTTATGCGTTTCAAACGGCGGGCGGCCGCGAGATGATCGAAGGCATCGGCAGAATATCGAAACGGAAACCGAGACCGGACGTGATGATCGGATCGCTATCGGCAAGAGCCTGCGCCGCCGCCTGATCTTCGACTTCGACGACCGCCATGCCCCAGGCGCCTTCACCCTCAAAGACGGGACCGACTGTTATCGCCGATCCCGCAAAGGCGTTCCGCTGCCAGTATTCGGCATGGCGTTTCATCGCCGCCATTTCCTCTCCGGTCCCGTCATGCGGGAAGGTTGGGCGCGGCGGCAGCAGTCTCAGAAAGAAATAAGCCATCGCGCCCTCCCCTTGTTTTTAGCTGCCCAATGCATCCTCGAGGAATGCCGAAAGCTGCGATAGGTGTTTGGACATCAGACCCGTCGCCGGCGAGGCGGCGGCCGGCCGGCCGGTATAACGGACGCGCTGGTATTTCGCATCGATATGCGCGAGCACCCACTCGAGGAACGAGTCGATGAACGACCAGGCGCCCATGTTCTTCGGCTCTTCCTGGCACCAGACCATTTCGGCGTTGCGGAAGCGTGACAGCTCGTTGATGAGCGCCTTTGCCGGGAACGGATAGAGCTGTTCGAGGCGAAGGAGATAGATGTCGTCGATGCCGCGCTTTTCACGTTCCTCGAGAAGATCGAAGTAGACCTTGCCGGAGCACATGACGACGCGGCGGATCTTGTTGTCCTTCTGCAGCTTGATCGGGCCGTCCTTGATCACTTCGGCATCGTCCCAGAGCAGGCGATGGAAGGAGGATTCGCCGGCCAGCTCGGCAAGCGTGGAGACCGCCCGCTTATGGCGCAGCAACGACTTCGGCGTCATCAGGATCAGCGGCTTGCGGAAGTCACGCTTCAGCTGCCGGCGCAGGATGTGGAAGTAGTTTGCCGGCGTCGTGACGTTGGCGACCTGCATGTTGTCTTCCGCGCAGAGCTGCAGGAAACGCTCCAGACGAGCCGAGGAGTGCTCCGGACCCTGGCCCTCATAGCCGTGCGGCAGCAGGCAGACGAGGCCCGACATGCGCAGCCACTTGCGTTCGCCCGACGAGATGAACTGGTCGAAGACCACCTGCGCGCCGTTGGCGAAATCGCCGAACTGCGCTTCCCAGAGCGTCAGTGCATTCGGGCGGGCGAGCGAATAGCCATATTCGAAACCGAGCACGGCCTCTTCCGAAAGCATCGAGTTGATGACTTCGTAACGGGCCTGCGTCGGCGACAGGTTGGCGAGCGGAATGTAACGTTCCTCGGTCTCCTGATCGTAGAGAACCGAGTGGCGCTGCGAGAAGGTGCCGCGTTCGCAATCCTGGCCGGACAGGCGGATCTTGTGGCCTTCGATGCAGAGCGAACCAAAAGCCAGCGCTTCGGCCATCGCCCAGTCGAGGCCCTCGCCGGTGGCGATCATGTTGGCGCGGTTTTCCATGAAGCGCTGGATCGTGCGGTGCGCATTGAAGCCGGCCGGGATCTCGGAGAGCTTGCGGCCGATCTCCTTCAATGTCTTCATCGGCACGGCGGTCTTGCCGCGGCGCTGTTCGTCGGCATTGTCGGCCGTGCGCAGGCCCGACCACTCGCCATCAAGCCAGTCGGCCTTATTAGGCTTGTAGTGCTGGCCGGCCTCGAACTCCTGCTCGAGATGCGCGCGCCAGTCGGCCTTCATCTTCTCGACTTCGCCATCGGTGAGGAGACCTTCGCGGACGAGACGTTCCCCATAGAGCTGCAGCACCGTCTTGTGGCCGCGGATGACCTTGTACATCTTCGGCTGCGTGAAGGACGGCTCATCGCCTTCATTGTGGCCGTAGCGGCGGTAGCAGAACATGTCGAGCACCACAGGCTTGTGGAACTTCATGCGGAATTCGGTCGCGATCTTGGCTGCATAAACGACCGCTTCCGGATCGTCGCCGTTGACGTGCAGGATCGGCGCTTCGATCATCTTGGCGACGTCGGACGGATAGGGAGACGAGCGCGAGAAAGCCGGGTTCGTGGTGAAGCCGATCTGGTTGTTGATGATGACATGCATCGTGCCGGCAACGCGGTGGCCGCGCAGACCGGAGAGACCGAGGATTTCGGCAATGACGCCCTGGCCGGCAAAGGCCGCGTCGCCGTGGATCAGGAGCGGCAGAACCTTGGCGCGCTCCGACAGCGGAATGATGTCGCCATCCCACACGGTAGCACTCATATCCTGCTTGGCGCGAACCTTGCCCATGACGACGGGATCGACGATTTCGAGATGCGACGGATTCGCGGTCAGCGAGACGTGCACCTTGTTGCCGTCGAATTCGCGGTCGGAGGATGCACCGAGATGGTACTTCACGTCGCCGGAACCTTCGACTTCGTCGGGTGCGTATGAGCCGCCCTTGAACTCGTGGAAGATGGCGCGGTGCGGCTTGCCCATGACCTGGGAGAGCACGTTCAGACGGCCCCGATGGGCCATGCCGAATACGGCCTCCTTGAGACCGAGATGACCGCCGCGCTTCAGGATCTGCTCGAGCGCCGGGATCAGCGATTCACCGCCGTCAAGGCCGAAGCGCTTGGTGCCCTTGAACTTGACGTCGAGGAACTGTTCGTAGCCTTCAGCTTCAACGAGCTTGGCGAGGATCGCCTTCTTGCCTTCAGCCGAGAAGGCGACGCCCTTGTCCGGACCTTCAATGCGTTCCTGAATCCAGGCCTTTTCCTCCGGATTGGAGATGTGCATGAATTCGACGCCGAGCGTCGAGCAATAGGTGCGCTCGAGGATCTCGATCATCTCGCGAATGGTCGCGTATTCCAAGCCGAGCACGTTGTCGATGAAGATCTTGCGATCGTAATCGGCAGCCGTGAAACCGTAATTTTCAGGCGACAGCTCGCGATAGTCTTCGACAGCAGCGGCGATGCCGAGCGGATCGAGCTTGGCGTGCAGGTGACCGCGCATGCGATAGGCGCGGATCATCATGATGGCGCGCACGGAATCGCGTGTCGCCTGCAGAACGTCGATGCCGTCAGCAGGCTTGCCCTCGGCTGCGGCCTTAGCCTTCACCTTGGTCTCGATGACCTTCTCAACGATACCCCAGTCACCGTCGAGGGCCGACACCAGATCGCCGCTTGCCTGCAGCGGCCAGTTCTTCTTGCGCCAGGAAGCTCCCTTGGCTGCCTTCTTCACATCGGCAGGGTCCTCTTCCAGCGCCTTGAAGAAGGTGCGCCACTGATCGTCGACCGACGCCGGATCCTCTTCGTAGCGCGCATAGAGCTGCTCGATATAGGCGGCGTTGGCGCCATCCAGAAACGAAGTGATCTGAAACTGCTCGTTGGCTTCTTGCCGTGCCATGGTGATATGCGGACGCTTCCGTCCGCCTCCTGACTTTGATGAATTTGCCGGCTTGACCGCCGGCTGCCGCATTCCGATCGCCGCCTGTCCGCGGCGCATCTGCTGGTCTGGTATTCGAGCCGGGCGGAAGGCGCAGATGCCGTTCCTCCGCCCGGTCTGTAGGTGGCTTCAGCCCTTGAGGACTTCAACCAGCGTCTTGCCGAGGCGGGCCGGAGACGGCGACACCTTGATGCCTGCCGATTCCATCGCCGCGATCTTCGATTCCGCATCGCCCTTGCCGCCTGATACCACTGCGCCGGCATGGCCCATGGTGCGGCCCTTCGGCGCCGTGCGGCCGGCGATGAAGCCTGCCATCGGCTTCTTGCGGCCCTTCTTGGCTTCGTCCTTCAGGAACTGGGCCGCGTCTTCTTCAGCCGAGCCGCCGATTTCGCCGATCATGATGATCGAGGTCGTGGCTTCGTCTGCCAGGAACATTTCCAGCACGTCGATGAACTCGGTGCCCTTGACCGGGTCGCCGCCGATGCCGACGGCCGTCGTCTGGCCGAGACCTTCGTTGGACGTCTGGAAGACGGCTTCGTAGGTCAGCGTGCCGGAGCGGGAAACGATGCCGACCGAACCCTTGCGGAAGATCGAGCCCGGCATGATGCCGATCTTGCATTCTTCCGGCGTCAGGATGCCAGGGCAGTTGGGGCCGAGCAGGCGCGACGTGGAGCGGTCGAGGCGAGCCTTGACGCGCACCATGTCCATGACAGGGATGCCTTCGGTGATGCAGGTGATGAACGGGATCTCGGCGTCGATCGCCTCGATGATCGCATCGGCGGCACCGGCCGGCGGGACATAGATGACGGTCGCGTCGGCGCCGGTCTTTTCCTTGCCTTCGGCAACGGTTGCGAAGATCGGCAGGCTTTCGCCCTTCGCGCCGGTCCAGGTTTCGCCGCCTTTCTTCGGGTGGATACCGCCAACCATCTGGGTGCCGTAGTAAGCGAGCGCCTGTTCGGTGTGGAAAGTGCCGGTCTTGCCGGTCAGGCCCTGAACGAGAACCTTGGTGTCTTTGTTGACGAGAATGGACATGCGAGGCCTTTGTTTAGGAGAGGTGGGAAGACGTGAGGGACGCGCGACGATAGGTGCCGCTGACGACCTCCTGCCAAGTATCGCTGCCTGCAGGCGAAAAGCTGACGCCCATCCGGTAGCAGTCTTCATTTTCGAATGCGAATGCGGTGCGCTGTCTGCCGCGCGGTGAAGTCTTCATTAGCACGAGTTCATTGCCGTTCCAGTGGCCGGAAGCCGGCGAGGGCGGCGCAAAACCCGCAGTATCGAACTGGTAGAGCTTGTAAGCCTCGTCCGAACTGTCGAAGCCGAAAACATTGCGGGCTTCGAAGGAAACTTCGCCGTCGCGCATCTGGCGGTAGCGCTGCTCGAGGAAAAATCCGCCGAACAGCGTCTCGCCCGAAAGCTCAGCGCTGGCCTTGCCTTCCCTGGTCCACGCCGATGCCGCAATATGCTCTTCCCCTTCCCAGACGCCGGCAAAGACGTTGAGACGGAAATGAGCAGCCGATGGCGTGGACTGGAAAGCCATGACCGTCCTCAGCCGTTGATCGCCGCGACGATCTTCTTGGCCGCATCGTCGAGATCGTCAGCCGCCGTGATCGCCAGACCCGACTCGTTCAGGATCTTCTTGCCGAGCTCGACATTGGTGCCTTCCAGGCGCACGACGAGCGGAACCTTGAGGCCGACTTCCTTGACCGCAGCAATGACGCCCTCGGCAATGACATCGCACTTCATGATGCCGCCGAAGATGTTGACGAGAATGCCTTCGACCTTGGGATCAGCCGTGATGATCTTGAAGGCCGCTGCAACCTTCTCCTTGCCGGCGCCGCCGCCGACGTCACAGAAGTTAGCCGGCTCCTTGCCGTAGAGCTTGATGATATCCATCGTCGCCATGGCAAGGCCGGCACCGTTGACCATGCAGCCGATATTGCCGTCGAGCGCCACGTAAGCGAGATCCCACTTGGAGGCCTCGATTTCCTTGGCGTCTTCTTCCGTCTCGTCGCGAAGGGTCTTCACGTCGTCATGGCGGAACAGTGCGTTGCCGTCGAAGGACATCTTGGCGTCGAGAACACGCAGATGGCCGTCCTTCATGACGATCAGCGGATTGACCTCAAGCAGGGCCATGTCCTTTTCGCCGAACGCCTTGTAGAGCGCTGGGAAGAGCGACTTGGCGTCTTCGGCAGCTGCACCGTCCAGCTGAAGCGCCTTGGAGATCGCAGCAACGTCGGCAGCCGTAACACCAGCTTCCGGATCGATCGCGATCGTGTGGATCTTCTCAGGCGTGTCGTGAGCAACGGCTTCGATATCCATGCCGCCTTCGGTCGAAACGACAAAGGCCACCTTGCCGACCGAGCGGTCAACCAGCAGCGAGCAATAGAGCTCGCGAGCAATATCGGCGCCGTCTTCGATGTAGAGGCGGTTAACCTGCTTGCCGGCTTCACCGGTCTGCGCGGTTACCAGCGTATTGCCAAGCATTTCCTTGGCATGCGCCACGACTTCGTCGATCGACTTGGCGAGGCGAACGCCGCCCTTGGCATCCGGGCCGAGTTCCTTGAACTTGCCCTTGCCGCGGCCGCCAGCGTGGATCTGGCTCTTGACCACGTAAAGCGGGCCGGGAAGCGACTTGGCGGCAGCTTCGGCTTCCTCGACCTTGAGGATAGCCACACCCTGCGCAACCGGCGCGCCATAGCCCTTCAGCAGAGCCTTGGCCTGATATTCATGAATGTTCATGGGTTTGTCCCTATTTCGATAACGTCAGCGCACCAATTACTTGAGGGCGGGCGCGATGTTGATGCAGGCTTCGCAGAGACCGGCGACGGCGCCGACCGACTTGTCGAAGGCTTCCTTCTCGGTCTTGTTGAGGTCGATCTCGATGATGCGCTCGACGCCGCCGGCACCGATGACCGTGGGAACGCCGACATACATGTCCTTGACGCCGTACTGGCCGGTGAGGTGAGCAGCGCAAGGAAGGACGCGCTTCTTGTCCTTGAGGTAGGATTCGGCCATTTCGATCGCCGAGGCGGCCGGCGCATAGTAGGCCGAGCCGGTCTTCAGCAGGCCGACGATCTCGGCGCCGCCGTCACGGGTGCGCTGGATGATCTCTTCGAGGCGCTCCTTGGTGACCCAGCCCATGGTGACGAGATCGGTGAGCGGAATGCCGCCGACGGTGGAGTAGCGGGCGAGCGGCACCATCGTGTCGCCGTGGCCGCCGAGAACGAAAGCGGTCACGTCCTGGACGGAAACGTTGAATTCCCGAGCGAGGAAGAGGCGGAAACGCGAGGAGTCGAGAACGCCGGCCATGCCGACGACCTTGTTGGCGGGAAGGCCGGAGAACTTCTGCAGCGCCCAGACCATGGCGTCGAGCGGATTGGTGATGCAGATCACGAAAGCGTTCGGGGCATATTTCTTGATGCCGGCGCCGACCTGCTCCATGACCTTGAGGTTGATGCCGAGAAGGTCGTCGCGGCTCATGCCCGGCTTGCGCGGAACACCGGCGGTGACGATGCAGACATCGGCACCTTCGATCGCGGAATAGTCGCTGGCGCCGGTCAGATTGGCGTCGAAGCCTTCGACCGGGGAGGACTGTGCGATGTCGAGACCCTTGCCCTGGGGAATGCCGTCCGCAATGTCGAAGAGGACGATGTCGCCCAGCTCCTTCAGGCCGGCGAGATGCGCCAGCGTGCCACCAATCATGCCAGAACCAATGAGTGCGATCTTGTTACGCGCCATTTCGCCGTTTCCTTTGCGATCAAATTCGTCGGACGACGCCAAGGCACCGCCCAATGACGCAATCGCATAGACCCAAAGCCTAAAAATGGCAATCCATTATTTTTGATGCAGCATTTTCAATCGTTTAGATACTAAAATTCTTACGTAAACGTAAGATATTCTGTCATAGGATTGTTACTCTGCGGCGTGCTTCTCATGGTGCAACGCAAGATATTCCGCACTGCGCATTTCAAACAGGCGCGACGCCGTGCGATCGAATTCGAAGCCCTCGGTGCCCCGGCGGTGGAGAAGCAGTTCCTCCGGCATCGCCGCCGCGGAAACATAAAGCCGCACGGCGTGATCATAGAGCGTATCGACCAGAATGATGAATCGCTTGATCTGGTTCCGTTTTTCCGGCCCGAGCAAGGGAACGTGATCGAGGAAGACCGTATCGAAGCGTTTGGCGATGGCGAGGAAATCACTCGCCCCGAGCGGCTTGTCGCAAAGGTCGGCGAAGGAGAACCGCGCCATGCGGTCGGCGGCGAGCGGCACATGAATGGAGCGCCCCTTCATCGGAATCTCGAGCGGCTGCGCCTTGCGCCCGTGCAGCGCCTGCGTCCAGGAGGCCTCCATCGCCATGTCGTTATGTTCGCTGATCGGCACCAGGTAGACCGGCTGGCTGTTCAGCTTTTCCATCCGGTAGTCGGTTGGCGAATCCAGCGTTACGACATCGACATGCTGCTTGAGCAGGGTGACGAAGGGGAGGAAGAGGCCGCGGTTGAGGCCATCCCTGTAGAGATTGTCCGGCTCGACGTTCGAAGTCGCGACCAGCACGCATCCCCGCGCAAAGAGCTCGGAAAACAGCCGCGACAGGATCATCGCATCGGCAATGTCGGTGACCGTGAACTCGTCGAAGCAGAGCAGTTCCGCTTCCTCGTAGAGCGCTGCGGCGACCGGCGGCATCGGATCGGCCTGCTTGGTCTCGCCGTTCTTCAGCTTCAGCCGGTGCGCCGCGATGCGGTTGTGCACATCAGCCATGAATTCGTGGAAATGCGCCCGACGCTTCTTCCTGGACGGCGCCATCGAGAAGAACATGTCCATCAGCATGGTCTTGCCGCGCCCGACGCTGCCGTGGATGTAAAGCCCCTTGATGCCGCCCACGGCCTTCTTCTTCGAGGCGAATAGCCAGCCGAGCGCGCTCGATTTAGCAGCCGGGCGTTGCTGCTTCAGCCCGGCAAGCACCCGGTCCAGGCTTTTCGCCACGTCCATCTGGGCGGAATCGACCTGCAGCGCACCGGAAACCGTCAGCGATTTGAGCTGTTCGCAGACGCTGAGCGCATAATCTGGCATTGGCTGCATGAGGGCATATCCGCCTGTCAGTCACCAGCGGGAGCCGCCGGATCGTTTACCGCGCCGGTTGGTTTACCGGCTGAGGCTGATCTGCTGGCCTGTGCTGGTCTGTCCCTCGAAGCGGTTGTCGGCCGTCTTGTAGACGCTGCCGATCTGGTTGCCCGAGCGGTCCTTGAGCAGCACCTGCTTGCCGGCAACCTCCCAGGAGCCCATCGCCGTCAGCTCGCCGACGCAGCCGCGTGTGCCGCCGCGTGAACCGCTGCCGAGATTGGTGAGCGTCAGGAACATGTCGCAAGAGCCGTTGACACGCCAGCTTCCGACCATCGATTCCTTGGTAACATCAAGCGCATTCGTGGCAACCGCGCCCGGCTGCGCACCCGGCATTGGCGACGCCGACGCTGGCGCGGCCGGAAACTGCGAGCTGCCGGTCGGCGGGGGAAGCTGCCCTCCCTGCACCGAGGGAACCGGCTGGGCCGTCAACGGCGCCGGCGCAGCGTTCGAGTTGGAGCTGTAATCATATGCCGTACGCTGACAACCGGCTAGCGACAGAACCACCACCAGACCTGTCATCGCATATCGCAACTGCATCATCATACTCCTGGATTCGGCATTGGCCGCAGAGAAAAGGGCGTGAGACAAGGTCGATTATCGTAATTCGGTTTGGTTAATCAAGTCGGGCGGCACAAATTGCCCGTGACAACAACTAACCGAAAAACGATACAGTTCAACTGTCCCGCTACAAAACTTCCTGCACATAGAATTTGTCAGCAAGGTGTTGGGTGCGTTCATCCCTGTCCGCATTCCGGTCGAATTCCGGCAATGTCTCGGAATAACGCTCAAACGAACTCTACCGAAAGGATCGCACCGGCCCGACACAGATACTGGCGACCTGATCTCTGACGGCTTCGGGATCGAAGTCGTCTATTCCACCCACGCCATGCACGTTGATCAGACCCGGCGCTCGACCATCATCTTCTTGATTTCGGCGATTGCCTTGGCCGGGTTGAGGCCCTTCGGGCAGGTCTGCGCGCAGTTCATGATCGTGTGGCAACGGTAGAGGCGGAACGGATCCTCCAGATTGTCGAGACGCTCGCCGGTCGCCTCGTCTCTGGAGTCGATGAGCCAGCGATAGGCCTGGAGGAGAACAGCAGGGCCGAGATAGCGGTCGCCGTTCCACCAGTAGCTCGGACAGGAGGTCGAGCAGCAGGCGCAGAGGATGCATTCATAGAGGCCGTCGAGCTTCTGCCGGTCCTCATGGCTCTGCTTCCATTCCTTGGCCGGCGCCGGCGAGACCGTCTTCAGCCAGGGCTCGATCGAACGATGCTGGGCGTAAAAGTTGGTCAGATCAGGAACCAGATCCTTGACGACGGGCAGATGCGGCAGCGGATAGATCTTCACCGTGCCCTTGATATCGTCGAGGCCCTTGGTGCAGGCAAGCGTGTTCGTGCCGTCGATGTTCATCGCGCAGGAGCCGCAGATGCCCTCGCGACAGGAGCGACGCAGCGTCAGCGTCGGGTCGATCTTGTTCTTGATGTAGAGCAGACCGTCGAGCACCATCGGGCCGCAATCGTCGACATCGATGTAGAACGTATCGATCGACGGGTTCTGGCCGTCGTCCGGGCTCCAGCGGTAGACACGAAACTCGCGGGTGTTCGTCGCACCCGCCGGCTTCGGCCAGACCTTGCCTTCGCGCATCTGAGAATTCTTGGGGAGAGCGAGTTCAACCATATCAGGTTCCTCTTGAGATCAGTAGACGCGGGCCTTGGGCTCGATCTTGTGCGGATCGATGCCTTCCGCGATCAGGTCGGTGTGGACCGGCCGGTAATCGAGTTTCACGTCGCCTGCCTCGTTCACCCAGGCAAGCGTGTGCTTGCGCCAGTTGACGTCGTCGCGCCCGCCAAAGGGGCCGGAGGTGAAGTCTTCGCGGGCATGTGAGCCGCGGCTTTCCTTGCGGGCCTCGGCGCCGTAGATCGTCGTGATGGCGTTGGCCATCAGGTTCTGCAGCTCCAGCGTCTCCACCAGGTCCGAGTTCCAGACCATCGAACGGTCGGTGACCTTGATGTCACGCATCTCCTGCCAGATCGCCGAGATGCGGTGGCAACCGGATTCCAGCGATTCCTGCGTGCGGAAGACGGCGGCGTCTTCCTGCATGGCGCGCTGCATCTTCTCGCGCAGGGCAGCCGTCGGCGTCCCGCCAGGGGCATGGCGCAGGCCGTCGAAGCGGTCCATGATCTTGTCGCAGGCTGCGACGTTGAGATGCGGGATCGGCGCGGAGCGGTCGATGACCTCGCCGGCGCGGATCGCCGCGGCGCGGCCGAAGACCACGAGGTCGATCAGCGAGTTGGAGCCGAGGCGGTTGGCGCCGTGCACCGAGGCGCAACCGGCTTCACCCACAGCCATCAGGCCGGGGATGATCCGCTCCGGATTGGCGCCGTCGGCGTTCAGCACTTCGCCCCAATAGTTCGTGGGAATGCCGCCCATATTGTAGTGAACGGTCGGCAGCACCGGGATCGGCTCGCGGGTGACGTCGACGCCTGCGAAGATCTTGGCGCTCTCGGAAATCCCCGGCAGGCGTTCATGAAGAACGGCCGGATCGAGGTGGTCGAGATGCAGGAAGATGTGGTCCTTGTTCTTGCCGACGCCGCGGCCTTCGCGGATCTCAAGCGTCATGCAGCGCGAAACGACATCGCGCGACGCAAGATCCTTGGCCGAGGGCGCGTAACGCTCCATGAAGCGCTCGCCCTCGGAATTGACGAGGTAGCCGCCTTCGCCGCGCGCGCCCTCGGTGATCAGACAGCCCGAACCGTAGATGCCGGTTGGGTGGAACTGAACGAATTCCATGTCCTGCAGCGGCAGGCCGGCACGCGCCACCATGCCGCCGCCGTCGCCGGTGCAGGTATGGGCAGAGGTTGCCGAGAAATAGGCGCGACCGTAGCCGCCTGTTGCCAGCACCACCATCTTGGCGGCAAAGCGATGGATCGTGCCGTCATCGAGGCACCAGGCGACGACGCCGGTGCAGCGGCTGCCGTCTTCCGACATGATCAGGTCGAGCGCGAAGTATTCGATGAAGAATTCGGCGTTGTTGCGCAGCGACTGGCCGTAGAGCGTATGAAGGATGGCGTGGCCGGTGCGGTCGGCGACGGCGCAGGTACGCTGCACCGGAGGGCCTTCGCCGTAATTCTGCATGTGGCCGCCGAACGGGCGCTGATAGATCTTGCCTTCCTCGTTGCGCGAGAACGGCACGCCGTAATGCTCGAGCTCATAGACCGCCTTCGGCGCTTCCAT
The DNA here is from genome assembly GCF_003985135.1 of Rhizobium fabae. Classification (NCBI taxonomy): domain Bacteria; kingdom Pseudomonadati; phylum Pseudomonadota; class Alphaproteobacteria; order Hyphomicrobiales; family Rhizobiaceae; genus Rhizobium; species Rhizobium fabae. Next base: position 180,885 of record NZ_ML133652.1, on the reverse strand, counting down.
GGTGAGATACTGCATGGCGTCGACGTCGCCGAGCCAGTCCGAACCCTTGACGGTGTCGTAAAGGTGCCACTGCCAGCTGTCGGGCGTCATGTTGCGCAGCGAAGCGGCAATGCCGCCCTGGGCTGCGACGGTGTGCGAACGGGTCGGGAATACCTTGGTGATGCAGGCCGTGCGGAAACCCTGCTCGGCCATCCCAAGCGTGGCGCGCAGGCCGGCGCCGCCGGCGCCGACGACGATCACGTCATAGGAGTGATCGACATATTTGTAGGCCTTGCCATTCTGGGCGGGGGAGGTCGGTGCCATGTCGAGCTTATCCTACGAATGCGATTTTCAGAATGGCGAAGAGACAGAGGCCGGCGATCAGGATCGCAAAGAAGGTGTTCAGCATCAGGAGGGCGACCTTGCCGAACTCACCGTGCACGTAGTCCTCGATGATGACCTGCATGCCGAGCTTCATGTGGATGACGCCTGAGATCACCATCAGTCCCATGACAACAGCGACGAAGGGGTTCGACAGCGCGCGAACCACATCCGCATAGGGCGCGCCGGCATAGGCGATCATGAACATCAGGAAGAAAAGGATGAGCGGAACATTGGCGACAGCCGTCAGCCGCTGGCGCCAGAAATGGTCCGTGCCGTCCTTGGCGGAGCCGAGCCCGCGAACCTTGCCGAGGGGGGTGCGCATATCCATGAGAGGACCTTCAGAAGCGAATGAGGAAGCCGATCACCCAGACCAGCACGGTCAGACAGAGCGATCCGATGATGTTGGCAATGGCGAGCTTGGTCGAAAATTCCTTCTCGAAGCCATAGCCGAGGTCCCACATGAAGTGGCGGAAGCCGCCGAGCATGTGGTGCAGCAGCGCCCAAGTATAACCGAGGAGCACGAGCTTGCCGATAAGGCTGCCGAGCACCCAGTTGGCCCAATCATAGGAGCCCTGGCCACTTGCGGCCGCGATCAGCCACCAGGCGACGAGCAACGTGCCCACGTACAGCGCGCCGCCGGTGATGCGGTGGACGATGGACATGACCATGGTAGGAATAGGTTTGTAAATCTGCAAATGCGGCGACAGGGGCCGGTTATTTGTCACGTTCGCCATCAGAACCTCGCGGCGGCTTCTCTGCGCTCCCGGATTTCGGAGCATGCTCAGTCAACCACACGAATGACAAAATTCTCTGTGTGCGTTGCATCAATTGCGACGTTTACTCACCGGAAAGCCAGACGACAAGCACAATCGCTGTCTGCATTTAATTTAATCGATTCGGATTGCCGGGAAGTTTGCGGTCCAACCAAACTGGCCTTTTACGCTCAATATTTATGCCGTTCCTCCCACGCGAATGGACAAGCTGCCGCTTTTGGCGCAATCTGTCGTTAACGATTTGTTAACGATCGGAATTCCGGAGGCCGGCATCCATGTTTCGCAGTCTGTCCGCAGTCACCCTGCTTGCGCTCGCAGCACTTTCCGCACTCCCAGCGACTGCGGGCGAGCGCCACCATTTTGACCGCTTCCCCGACCATCGCCACGCCTTCCACGGCGGGTTGCTCCTCGGCGAACGCGTGAGCTGGCGCAACCGCGGCATAGGTTTCGACAATTTCTATGGCCACCGAGGCAGGAACAGGATGCCGATGCTGACGCAGTTTTCGTCAGCGGCAACAAATCGCGTATTTCGCAACAATCTCCTCATCATCGCCCCCCAGGCACAGAGTTGGGACGGCGGCGGCACCTATTCCGGCTCTTCCTATGTTTATCAGGTCGATGGCGGAACCTATGTCGGCGGCAATGGCTACGGCTTCTATCCCCCGCGGCCCGAACCGACGGCGCCGAAGGCGAAGGTCATCGACGTCGCCGTTCAGGACGACCCCTGCACCTACGAAGCCAATGTCTGTGTCATCCGGCCTTAAGAACAGAAGCGCCAAACGGTGGTCTTCTTGATTTCGCTGTCCTCCAGCGCCCGCGTCACCGGCACCTCATAAACCGCGCAGAATTCCAGCCGTTCCCGAGGCAGGTAGCTTCGCCCGGGATCGCCGACAAGAACCGTTTTGCCCTCCGTCGCCAGCCGTGCGAACCACGGAACAAGCGCATCGGCGAAAGCGCGGTCGTAAAAGACGTCGCCGGCAAGCACGATATCCGCATCGACGGCCTGTCCGATCAGGTCGGCGCCGGTAAATCCGAGCGAAATGCGATTGGCGCCAGCATTCAGCCGGATCGCCGTTTCCGCCCAGGGATCGATATCGCTCGCCGTGACCTCGCGGGCGCCGGCCATCACAGCGGCAATGCCGACAAGGCCGGAGCCGCTGGCAAAATCCAGCACGCTTGTGCCGCGCACCATTTCCGGATGATCGAGAAGATAGCGCGCCAACCCCTGCCCACCCGCCCAGGCGAAAGCCCAAAACGGCGGCGGCAGGCCGATCGCCTCCAGCTCTTCTTCCGTCTTCAGCCAGAGTTCATGCGCCTCGCTTGCGAGATGGAGCGAAATCTCCGGCACATGCGGCGGCGCCATCAGGCCGGTATTGGCGCGGATGAAGGCTTCGGGATCGGTTTTCAACGTGGCGGATTATCCAGCCCGCCCATGCGGCAGACTTCGAGATATTCTTCCTCCGTCACCGGCTGCACCGAAAGCCGCATCGAGGTGACGAGCGCCATCTTGGCAAGCTTCTCGCTCGCCTTGACATCCTTGAGCGTCACCGGCTTCGGCATATCCATGACGGCGCGGATATCGACGCAATCCCATTTCGGATCGCCCTTGGCGCTGGAATCCGGATGCGAGAGCGCGCAGACTTCGACGATGCCGACGATCTCCAGCCCGTCATTGGAGTGATAGAAAAAGCCCTTGTCGCCGATCTGCATCGCCCGCATGTTGTTGCGCGCGAGATAGTTGCGGACACCCGTCCATTCCGTGCCCTTTTCGCCGGCAGCCTTCTGCTGCTCCCAGGACCAGGAGGCAGGTTCGGATTTATAGAGCCAGTGTGCCATGCTCACGCCTCCGGCTTGTTGAAGACCCAGTTGTAGGCCTTGACGTCGACGCTTTCGAACAATCCTGCCTTGGCATAGGGATCGGCATCGGCAAGCGCACGCGCGGCCTCTTTCGATTCCGCTTCGACGACGATCAGGCTGCCGCAGGGCTTGCCGTCATCATCGAGAAACGGGCCGGCGATCTTCAGCGTGCCCTCGGCATTCAGCCCGTTGAGATAGTCGAGATGCGTCGGCCGCGTCTCCATGCGCACATTCAGATGCCCCGGCTTATCCTTGCAGAGAAGGGCGAAAAGCATGTCTGTTCTCCTATTCGGTAGTAATTGGGCGCGTCATCAGCTGCTCGATCGCATCTGATATATCGAGACGGCCGTCGATAATGGCGGAAACGGCGTCGGTGATCGGCATGCTGACCTTCAATTTCGCCGCAAGCCGCGAGGCGACGGAGGCGGCAAACGCGCCTTCCACCAGCGCACCATGCAGGGGATCGGTCTTGTCGCCGCGACCGAGCGCAATGCCGTAGCGCAGGTTTCGCGATTGATGGCTCGTTGCCGTCAGCACCAGATCGCCGAGACCGGAAAGCCCACGCACCGTATCCGCCTGCCCGCCCTTGGCGACGACGAAACGCGACATTTCCGCAAGCCCGCGCGCAATCAGCGCCGCGCGCGCGGAATCGCCGATACCGCGGCCTTCGACGATGCCGCAGGCGATCGCCAGCACGTTCTTGAGCGCGCCGCCGAGCTGCACACCGATGCGATCGTCCGAGGCGTAGAGCCGGAAGGTCCGGCCCGATATTGCCTGAGCGAGCCGCTCCGCAGTCTCCATATCAGCCGCCGCGATCGCCATCGCCGTCGGCAGCCCCTTGGCGATATCAGCGGCAAAGCCCGGGCCGGAGAGCACGGCGACCGGGTGGTCAGGCAGTTCCCGTTCCAGCATGTCGGTCAAGAGATTGCCCGTTGCCCGCTCGATGCCTTTCGCACAGGTGACGACCACGGCATCCTTGGCAAGGTAGGGGCCATATTGCCGCGCCGCATCGGCCTGCGCCTGCGATGGCATCGCAAAAAGCACGATGGAGGCGCCGGTGATCGCGTCCGCCTCGGCCGAAAATTCCAACGTATCGGGCAGCGGGATGCCGGGCAGTACCGCTTCGTGCAGCCGCTCGGTTTTCAGATCCGCAATAAGCGACGGATCGCGCCCGACGAGCGTCACCGCACTTCGCCCGGCAAGAGCAATGACGGCGGCGAGCGCCGTTCCGAAAGCCCCCGATCCGACGACGGCGATGTTTTCGCTCATGCCTTGGCCCCTCGTTTTCCGAAACCGATCAGCGTCTCCGCCTTGGAATCGAGCGGCCAGCGCGAACGTGGCTGCACGTCGAGTGTGTCAGGCTGAACGCCCGTCGCCATGCGCTCCAGTCCCGCCCAGGCGATCATCACCGCATTATCGGTGCAGAGGCTGAGTGGCGGCGCAATGAAGCGGAAGCCGTTCTTGTCGCATAGCGCCTGCAACGTGCCGCGCAGTTCGAGATTGGCGGCGACGCCGCCGGCAACGACAAGCGCCGGCTTCTCGCCGGTTACAGGAAATTCCGTCTTGAAGCGCTGCAGACCGCGGCCGATGCGGTCCTTCAGCGTGCGCGAAATCGCCTTCTGGAACGAGGCGCAGATATCGGCGACGTCCTGATCGCTGAGCGGAGCGATCTCCTGTGCTGCCTGCCGCACGGCCGTCTTCAGGCCGGAGAAGGAGAAGTCGAGCCGTGCCTCACCGACCAGCGGGCGCGGAAAATTGAACCGATCGGGATTGCCATCCCGCGCCATCCGCTCCACGGCCGGGCCGCCGGGATAGGGCAGGCCGAGCAGCTTTGCCGTTTTGTCGAAGGCTTCACCCAGCGCATCGTCGATCGTCGTCCCCCAGCGCTCGTACTGCCCGACGCCGCGCACCAGGATCAGCTGGGTATGGCCGCCGGAAACGAGCAGCATCAGATAGGGAAAAGAAAGCCCGTCCGTCAGCCGCGCCGTCAGCGCATGGCCTTCGAGATGGTTGACGGCATAGAGCGGCTTGCCGGCGGCTCTCGCGATCGCCTTGCCGGTCATCAACCCCACAAGCAGCCCGCCGATCAGCCCGGGCCCGGACGTGGCGGCAATGGCATCGACCTCAGCCAGCGACACATTGGCGCGCGCCAAGGCCTCCTCGATCAGCTCGTCCAGCGCCTCGACATGGGCGCGCGCGGCGATCTCCGGCACCACGCCGCCGTAGGCGCTATGCTCGTCAAGCTGGGAAAGCACCACATCGGACAGCACCTTGGAATGCCCTTCCGCATCGCGCTCGACAACCGCCGCGGCGGTCTCGTCGCAGCTTGTTTCGATGCCGAGAATGCGCAGAAAGGGAACCATGAGGCCTGTTCGTTGATTGCGATGGTACGGAAACCCGTTTACGAGAACTCCGGTAACAACGGAACAGAGCTGATGCAAACAAAACCTTTCCGGATCGGCACGCGAGGCAGCCCGCTGGCGCTTGCCCAGGCGCATGAGGCCCGCGACAGGCTGATGGCGGCGCATAACCTGCCCGAGGAGATGTTCGAAATCGTCGTGCTGACGACCAAGGGCGACCGCATCACCGACCGGTCGCTCGCCGAGATCGGCGGCAAAGGCCTCTTCACCGAAGAGCTCGAACAGAAGCTTGCCGCCGGCGAACTGGATTTTGCCGTACACTCCACCAAGGACATGCCAACGACGCTGCCGGATGGCCTTTATCTCTCCGCCTATCTGCCGCGCGAGGACATCCGCGACGCCGTCATCGGCCGCACCGCGCGCAAGCTGATCGACCTGCCGCACGGCGCAACCGTCGGCTCTTCATCGCTGCGTCGTCAGGCGCTGATCCGCCGCATGCGGCCCGATATCAACGTCATCACCTTCCGCGGCTCGGTCGAAACACGCCTGCGCAAGCTTGAAGAAGGCCAGGTCGATGCGACCTTGCTCGCGCTTGCCGGCCTGAAACGTCTCGGCAAGGTCGAGGTGCTGACCGATATCCTCGACCCCGACACCTTCCCGCCGGCGCCGGCGCAGGGGGCGATCTGCATCGAAAGCCGCATCGGCGACACCGGGATTGACGATCTCTTGGCCCCGATCAACGACGCGCCAACCTTCGACACCGTCTCCTGCGAACGCGCCTTCCTCGCCGCTCTCGACGGCTCCTGCCGCACGCCGATCGGCGGCTACGCCGTCTGCGAAGGCGATCTGATCCGGTTTTCCGGCCTGATCATCACCCCCGACGGCCGCAGCCAGCATGCGGTGACGACCGACGGCCATCGCCGCGATGCGGCAGCGCTAGGCACCCGTGCCGGCCAGGACGTGCGCGCAAGGGCCGGTAGCGCTTTTTTCGAAGACTGGCACTGAAGCGGCCATGCGTGTTCTCGTCACCCGCCCCGCGCATTCGGCGACGAGAACCGCACAACGTTTGCGCGAGATGGGCCACGAGCCCTTGCTGCTGCCGCTGCGTCGGCCGCTGCACGACAGCGCCGGCGCCGCAACCGCGCTCGCAGCCACCAACGGCCCGATCGCGATGACCAGCGCCGAAGCCGTCAGGGTCGTTTCCGCGCTCGGAGAGCAACTTCGCCCGCATCTTGCCCGCCCGCTTTTCGCGGTCGGGGAGGCAACGGCGAAAGAGGCGCAAAGCCTGGGCTTCCAGTCAGTCGCCGCGTCCTCGGGCAACGGCCGCGATCTCGCCGATCTCGCCGCCGCGCAGGGAGCGGATGGCTTGCTCTACCTTGCCGGCACCCCGCGCGCGGAAACCTTCGAAGCAGGCTTGCGTGAACGCGGTATCCGCTTTTCGATCGCCGAATGTTACCGCATGCAACCCGTCGCTCCGAGCCCGGCCGAGATCGACGCGATCTTCGCAGGCGTCCCTCCGCAGGTCGTTCTCTTCTATTCCCGGCAGACGGCCGACGATTTTTTCGGCGTGGCGGAACTCCGCTCAGCCCTGTCGGAGGAGAGCGGAATCCGGCTTCTCTGCCTCAGCGAGGCGGTTGCGGAAGCCATTCCGGCGGCTTTGAAAAAAAATGCGGCGATTGCGCCGATGCCGGATGAGAAGAGTCTTTTGTCGCTGCTTTGAATGCTTTAGCCGCCCAAATTTGATCTAACCTCTTCCCTTAATTGGCATCACTGTCTAGTTTCGTTGCAATGCAGGATAAAGAGGACCTCATGGTATCGGGAAACCCGCCACGCCATTCCAAGAGCGCCGACGAGCCGGTCACGATCGACCTCGAAGCACAGGATTTCGCCTCTGCAGCCGATACCGCAAAGCCGGTGGAGAATGACGTTGGCGACGCCGTCAACAGCCCAGCCGATGCCGGCGCGACGCCCGAAACTGAAACTGCGTCGCTGACCGAGGATGAACGGGCCGAACACGAGGACCAGCCTGGGACGGATGCGCGGGAGGAAGAGCCGGCAGCTCCGGAACCGCCCTTCATGCCCCCTCCCGAACAACCGGCGGCACGGAACGCCGGCACCTCCGGCCTCATCGCGGCCGGCATCTTCGGCGGCCTCGTGGCGCTGCTTGGCGCAGGCGCCATTCAATATGCCGGATATCTCCCGGGTTCCTCCGCGCCGCAGACGGCCTCGCCTGACATCGCCGATCTTTCCGGTGAGATCGATGGCCTGAAACAGACCGTCGCCAATCTCGCTGCCAACCCGGCGGGTAAGGGCGATGATGCACTTGAAAAGCGTGTCGCCGCGCTGGAAACCGCGGCCGGGGCACCCGCAGCCGGCGCGCCGGCCGATTCGGCGAATGTCGAGGCACTCAACCAGAAGATTGCCGAGCTCAGCGGTCAAGTCGATCAACTGCGCGCCACACTTGCCCAGTCTTCCGAGCAGCAGACGAGCAACGGCGCCGACATCGCCAAGCGGCTCGAAGAAGCCGAAAAGAAGCTGAACGAGCCGCGCGAGGACGTCGCCGTCGCCCGGGCGATCGCAGCGGCAGCCCTCAAGGCGGCGATTGATCGCGGCGGCCCCTTCCTTGCCGAACTCGATACTTTCGCAGGCGTCGCGCCCGACGATCCAGCCGTCGCCGACCTGCGCACCTTTGCCGAAACCGGCATTCCCTCGCGCACCGAGCTGGTGCGTCAGATTCCCGATGTTGCGACCGCGATCGTCGAAGCCGTCAACCAGCCGGATCCGAACCAGAGCTGGTCGGACCGCCTGATGGCGAGCGCGAAATCGCTGGTGACGGTCCGCCCCGTCGGCAATATCGAGGGCGAAAGCGTCGAAGCGATCGCCGCCCGCATGGAGGACAAGGTGAAGAACGGCGATCTGCCCGGCGCTTCGGCCGAATGGAACAATCTGCCCGCTTCGGGCAAGCAGGCTTCCGCCGCCTTCAAGCAGTCGCTGGAAGCGCGCATCCGTGTCGAGGAACTGGTCGGCGGGGCGCTGTCGAAAGCGGTCAGCGGCACCGGCAAGCAAGGGTAAGATCATGATCAGACTTGTCGTCTTCGCCCTGCTCGTGCTGCTTCTCGCCTATGGCTTTTCCTGGCTCGCCGACCGTCCCGGCGACCTTTCTCTGATCTGGGAAGGCCAGATCTACCAGACGAAGCTGATCGTCGCCGCCAGCGCGATCATCGCTCTTGTCGCCGCCGTGATGATCGCCTGGTGGTTCGTCCGCCTGGTCTGGACCTCGCCGCATTCGGTGACGCGCTATTTCCGCGCCCGCAAGCGCGACCGCGGCTATCAGGCGCTCTCGACCGGCCTGATCGCCGCCGGCGCCGGCAATGCGCTGCTTGCCCGCAAGATGGCCGCCCGCTCGCGCGGCCTCATCCGCGTCGATCAGGAGCCTTTGATCAACCTGCTCGAAGCCCAGGCCGCCCTGATTGAAGGCCGCCATGACGAGGCGCGCGCCAAATTCGAGGCCATGGCCAACGATCCCGAGACGCGCGAGCTCGGTCTCCGCGGCCTCTATCTGGAAGCCCGCCGCCTCGGGGCCAACGAGGCCGCCCGCCAATATGCCGAGAAGGCTGCCGATAATGCGCTTTATCTGCCCTGGGCAGCGCAGGCGACGCTCGAATATCGCAGCCAGGCCGGCCGCTGGGACGATGCGATCCGCCTGCTCGAACAGCAGAAGGCCGCCCGCGTCGTCGAAAAGGCCGAAGCCAACCGCCTGCACGCCGTCCTTCTGACGGCGCGCGCCGGCGAGAAGCTGGAAAGCAACCCGACCGGTGCCCGCGACGACGCCCAGCAGGCCTTGAAGCTCTCTGCCGATTTCATTCCGGCCGCTCTCGTTGCCGCAAAGGCCCTGTTCCGCGAAGGCGGTGTACGCAAGGCTGCTTCCATTCTCGAACAGGCGTGGAAATCGGCCCCTCATCCTGAGATCGGCCAGGCCTATGTCAGGGCCCGCAGCGGCGATTCCACGCTCGACCGGCTGAAGCGCGCCGAGCGGCTGGAGGGGCTGCGCCCGAACAATGTCGAATCCCTTCTCGTCGTTGCGCAGGCAGCGCTCGACGCGCGGGAATTCGCAAGAGCCCGCGCCAAGGCGGAAGCGGCGGCTCGCATGCAGCCGCGCGAGGCTGCCTTCCTGCTGCTTGCCGATATCGAGGAAGCCGAAACCGGCGACCAGGGCCGCGTGCGCCATTGGCTCGCGCAGGCGCTGAAAGCGCCGCGCGATCCGGCTTGGGTGGCGGATGGTTTCGTATCGGACAAATGGCTGCCGGTCTCGCCCGTAACCGGCCGCCTCGACGCCTTCGAGTGGAAAGCGCCCTTCGGCCAGATCGAAGGTCCGGTCGAAGAGGGGTCGCATCCGGCTTCGATCGAAACCGCCCTGAAGACGCTACCGCCGCTACGGGACGTCAAGCCGGAAAGCCCGGTCAACGATCATCGCATCATCGAACTGGAACGCGCAGCGACCATTGCCGAGGCCGTGCGCCCGGCGCCGGCACCGGCTCCAACGCCGGCAAAATCAAAACCTGAACCCGTGAGCGATCGGGCGCCCGCAGCGAACGAAGGAAAGCCTTTCTTCGGCGGACTGCCTGACGATCCCGGCGTTCGCGATCCCAGGGCGGAACCGGAACCCAAGACGCGGCTCCGCCTTTTCTGAAATGGAACAAGAACCTTATGTTCGAACGCTTTCAGGCATTCTTCCAGAAGCTCACCGCCGATCAATCCCGGAAAGCTTTTGCCCCGGATGATCCGCGCATCACGGTGGCGGCGCTCTGCATGCAGGTCATGGAGGCCGACGGCCAGATCAAATCAAGCGAGAAGAAGCGCCTGCGCAAGCTCTTGAAGGAGCAGTATGCGCTCGACGGCAAGCAGCTCGACGCCTTGATGGCCGCAGGCCTCGAGGCCGAAAGCTCCGCGGTCGACTATTATCGCTTCACCTCCGACCTGAAGCGCCATCTCAATACCGAACAGCGGTTGGAGCTGATCGGCATCCTCTGGGACATCGTCTATGCCGATGGTGAGCGCAGCGAGATGGAAGACCACGTGATCTGGCGCATCGCCGATCTGCTCGGCGTCTCCTCGCGCGAGCGCATCCAGAAGCGGCAGGAGGCCGCCGCCAGGGTGACCGATGTCCAGGTTGTGCAAGATGACAGCGACTGAGCAACATCCGAACCGCGACACGCGCCCGATCCTCATCGTCCTGCACCAAGAGCGGTCGAGCCCCGGACGCGTCGGCCAATTGCTCGTCGAAAAAGGCTATCGCCTCGATATCCGGCGGCCGGTTCTCGGCGAGCCGCTTCCGACGACGCTTGAACATCATGCCGGCGCCGTCGTTTTCGGCGGGCCGATGAGCGCCAATGATCCCGATGACTTCATCAAGAGAGAGATCGACTGGATCAACATTCCCCTGCGGGAAAAACGCCCCTATCTTGGCATCTGCCTCGGTGCGCAGATGCTGGTCCATCATCTCGGCGGCAAGGTGCAGTCGAATGCCGACGGCTCGACGGAGATCGGCTGGTACCCGCTGCGGCCGACCGAAAGAGGCCGTCTGCTGATGCACTGGCCGAAGATGGTCTATCACTTCCATCGCGAGGGTTTCGAGCTACCGCACGGCGCCGATCTCCTGGCCGAAGGCGATGCCTATCCGAACCAGGCCTTCCGGTATGACGGCAACGCCTGGGGCCTGCAGTTCCATGCCGAACTCACCAGGGCGATGATGCATCGCTGGGTCGTGCACGGCGCGCACCGCTTCATTCTGCCGAACGCCCAGCAGGGCCGCGAACATCTCGAAGGCCGCATGCTGTTCGACGCGCCGCTCAAGGCCTGGCTGACCGAATTTCTTGATATTGTCTTCGAAGGCAAGACGGCGAAGGCGACCGCCCCGATCACCCTTCCCGCATAAAGCATGTCGGACTAAAGCGTGCGGCGGTTTGTAACGGCAGGCGCGCTGTCACGTTTGTGCGCTGGGCGCGTCGAGCGTATCGATTGCACGCAATTTCGGGAAACTCGACGCCCAGATCGCCGCGACCGCCAGCGTTCCGATCCCGCCGATGATCACCGCCGGCACCGCGCCGAAGATCGATGCCATTGTGCCCGCCCTGAATTCCCCGAGCTCGTTCGAAGCGCCGACGAAGACCATGTTGACCGCATTGACGCGGCCACGCAGCTCGTCCGGCGTCCAGAGCGCGATCAGGCTCTCGCGCACGTAGACCGACACCATGTCGGCCGCCCCCATCAGCGCCAGAGCGGCAATCGAGATCTCCGTATTGGTCGAAGCGCCGAAGACGATGGTTCCGACACCGAACAGCGCGACGCCGATGAACATGTAGATGCCGGCGCGATGCTTCAGCGGATAGACGGCGAGGAAGATTGCCATGACGATGGCCCCAAGCCCCGGTGCGGCGCGCAGCAGTCCGAGGCCCCAGGGGCCGAGCGTCAGGATATCGCGGGCGAAGATCGGCATCAGCGCCGTCGCGCCGCCGAGCAGCACGGCGAAGAGATCGAGCGAGATCGCGCCGAGCACCACCTTTTCCGCGCGGATGAAACTGAAGCCGCCGAGGATCATCGCCCAGCTCTTGGCCTCACCCGTCGTCTTCTGTTCCGGCTTCGGAATCATGAAGAGGAGAGCCGCACCGAGAACGGAAAAGATCACCGCCACCGTATAGGCCGTCGTCGCGCTGACGCCATAGAGCAGACCGCCGAGCACCGGCCCGGTGATCGCGGCAAGCTGCCACGACGACGAATTCCAGGCGATGGCATTGGAAAGGGCATGCTCCGGCACGAGATTGGGTGCGAGAGACTGCACCGCCGGCGACATGAAGGCCCTTTCGATGCCGAAGATCAGAAGCACTGCGAAAACAGGCCAAGGCGCGAAGGTCCCCGTCGCCGTCATCACAAGCAGCGCCAGCGTGCAGAGCGCGCTCACCAGCGAGCAAAGCGCTGCGATCGCCCGGCGATTGTGCCGGTCGGCCACCGAGCCGGTGACGAGGATGAGCAGCAGCGACGGCAGGAACTGCACCAGGCCGATCAGGCCGAGATAGATCGCCTTGCCCGTCTGGTCGTACATCTGCCAGCCGACGGCGACGCTGACGATCTGCTGCGAGAAGGAAAGCAGGAAACGCGCGAAGAAGAAGCGGGTGTAGGACGAATGCCGGAACGCGGCAAATCGGTCTCCGGTGGGCGAAAACGACATAGCTGTTTTCCGAGAAGACGGGTGCGGAATTGCCTGCGAAGCCACCCGTTAAACATGATTTGCCATGCGTTTCCACACGGCCCTTGCTCGTTTAATCGCCAATGTCTACATATCTGTCAACAACGAACTGGAGACGGTAATGGCAGGAGTTTTTCAAGCCATATTTCTAATCATCGATATGGCTTTGAACATTTATTGGTACGTGATCATTGCCAGCGCGATTTTTTCGTGGCTGTACGCATTCAACGTTATCAATTCGCACAACCAGTTTGTGAACCAGCTGGGCATGTTCTTCTACAACGCGACCGAGCCTGCGTTGCGGCCGATACGCCGTTTTCTGCCCAATCTGGGCGGCATCGACATCTCGCCGATTATCCTGCTGCTGATCATCGTCTTCATCCAGGCCATCCTCAACAATCCGATCAAGCCCTTCATCTACTCGCTGGTCGCTTGAACCGCCCCTGGAAGCTTTTCGGCGATCACCTGCGCCTTGCCGTTCGGCTGACGCCGAATGGCGGGCGGGATGCGATCGACGGTATCGAAGCGGATGGCGAGGGCGAGCCCCATCTGAAGGCGCGCGTCACATCAGTGCCCGAGAAGGGCAAGGCCAACAAGGCCCTGATCCTGCTGATTTCGAGATCTCTCGGCATTCCCAAATCTTCCGTCAGCCTCATTTCCGGCGAGACGGCGCGCAAAAAAATCCTCCGGATCGAGGGCGACCCGGAGGATTTGGCAAGAAAGCTCGAGGCGTTTCTTCGCTGAATGATCAGGCTTTCGTCTTCTTGGCGCGCTCGACGGCTTCGAGGATGAGTTGGCCGGCTTCCTTGGAATCGCCCCAGCCGTAGATCTTCACCCACTTGCCGGGCTCTAGATCCTTGTAGTGCTCGAAGAAGTGCTCGATCTGCTTCAGCGTGATCTCGGGAAGATCGGTATAGTCCTTCACCTTCTCATAGCGCAGCGTCAGCTTCGGCGACGGCACGGCGATGATCTTCTCGTCCTTGCCGGAATTGTCTTCCATCTTCAGAACGCCGATCGGGCGCACATTGATGACGCAGCCCGGAACCAGCGGACGGGTGCTGGCGATCAGCACGTCGATCGGGTCACCGTCTTCCGACAGCGTATGCGGCACGAAACCGTAATTGCCCGGATAGGTCATCGGCGTATAGAGGAAACGATCGACGACCAGCGTGCCGGCTTCCTTGTCCATCTCGTACTTGATCGGATGACCGCCGACCGGAACCTCGACGATAACGTTGACGTCTTCAGGGGGGTTCTTACCGATGGAAATGGCGTCAATGCGCATAGGAAACTCCTGCAAAGTTGAATTGCTCGCAGCCAGATAATCAGTTTCATACGGCAACGCAACATAGCACGTCGCCAATGCCCGATGGCACCGGCGCGCAAACACAGCAAAATTTCTAGCGGGGGATGAACTGATTGCCGGCCAAGCGGTTCAGTTCCAGATGAAGCCGACCTTCTTCAACTGCTTGTGGTCGAAATTTTCCATGCCTTCGCAAAAATCGATGCCGCCATGACTGCGGTAGAACCGGCTGGCGTTCTCGTTTTCCTCGAGGCACCAGACGACCAGCCCGTTGCAGCCGAGCGACTTCAGGAGCCGGCGCGACTCACCGAACAGCATCTTGCCGAGCCCGATGCCCTGATATTCGGGACGAAGATAGAGCTCGTAGATCTCGCCTTCCTGCGGCAGGGCGCGGGCGCGGTTGAGACCGAGCGTCGCGTAACCTGCGACAGTCCCCGCAACATCGAGAACCAGAAGCGTCGCGGGTCCGCGCGTTGCCTTGCGCCACCAGTTTTCACCGCGCCGCTCGATCATCTGCCTCAGTGCGCGATGCGGAATGATGCCGGCATAGGTATGCTGCCAGGCGAGCCGGTGCGTTTCCGAAATGGCTCGGGCATCATGCGGTTCAGCCCGCCGGACATCGATCGACAACGTCTTCATAACGTTTACTCTGGCCCTGCCAGGGACAATTAACCATATGCGATGGCACATTCTGGTCGATTGCCCACAGACTTAACATGTGGACGACGGTCAAAATTTAACGCTTTTTTAACGATTGTCACAAGCCGGAATCGAAGCGGCGCACAATAAAAAACCCCGGCGCGAAGGCCGGGGTTTCAAACGGATATCTTGAGGTTCTCAGAGAGCCGCCTTCGACTTTTCGAAACGCTTGCGGTCGTTGGCGTCGAGATACATCTTGCGCAGACGAATATTCTTCGGCGTCACTTCCATCAGCTCGTCGTCCTGGATCCAGGAGAGCGCGCGATCGAGCGTCATGCGGATCGGCGGCGTCAGCTTCACCGCTTCGTCCTTGCCGGCGGCGCGGATGTTGGTGAGCTGCTTGCCCTTCAGGACGTTCACTTCAAGGTCGTTGTCGCGCGAATGGATGCCAATGATCATACCGGCATAGACCTTTTCGCCCGGCTCGATGATCATCGGGCCGCGATCTTCCAGGTTGAACATCGCATAGGCGACGGCTTCGCCGGAAGCGTTGGCGAGCAGCACGCCGTTGACGCGACCGCCGATTACGCCCTTGTAGGGCTGGTAGTCGTGGAACAGGCGGTTCATGATCGCCGTGCCGCGCGTATCGGTTAGTAGCTCCGACTGGTAGCCGATCAGGCCACGGGTCGGCGCGTAGAAACGCAGGCGAAGACGATTGCCGCCCGACGGACGCAGCTCGACCATTTCGGCCTTGCGCTCGGACATCTTCTGTACGACGACACCGGAATGTTCTTCGTCGACGTCGACGACGACTTCCTCGATCGGCTCCAGAAGCTGGCCGCTTTCATCCTTGTGCATCACAACGCGCGGACGCGATACGGCAAGCTCGAAACCTTCGCGACGCATGGTTTCGATGAGAACGGCGAGCTGGAGTTCGCCGCGGCCGGACACGTAGAACGAATCCTTGCCTTCGGCTTCTTCGATCTTCAGGGCGACGTTGCCTTCGGCTTCCTTGAAGAGACGGTCGCGGATGACGCGGCTCGTCACCTTGTCGCCTTCGGTGCCCGCCAGCGGGCTGTCGTTGACGATGAAGGACATGGTGACGGTCGGCGGATCGATAGGCTGCGCCTTCATAGCTTCCGAGACGGCCGGATCGCAGAAGGTATCGGCAACCGTACCCTTGGAAAGGCCGGCGATCGCGACGATGTCGCCCGCATGCGCTTCTTCGATCGCCGTGCGCTCGATGCCGCGGAAGGCGAGGATCTTGGAAATTCTGCCGGTTTCGATCAGCTTGCCGTCCTGGCCGAGGACCTTGACGGCCTGGTTCGGCTTGATCGAGCCCGATGCGATACGGCCGGTGATGATACGACCGAGGAAGGGGTTGGCTTCGAGGATCGTGCCGATCATGCGGAACGGACCTTCCTCGACAGTCGGCTCAGGCACATGCTTGAGCACCAGGTCTAGAAGCGGCGCAAGACCCTGATCCTTCGGACCTTCCGGATTGACGTTCATCCAGCCGTCGCGGCCGGAACCGTAGAGGATCGGGAAATCGAGCTGCTCGTCGGTTGCGTCGAGATTGGCGAAGAGGTCGAAGACTTCGTTGATGACTTCTTCGTGGCGACCATCGGGACGGTCGATCTTGTTGATCGCGACGATCGGGCGAAGGCCGACCTTCAATGCCTTCGAAACAACGAACTTCGTCTGCGGCATCGGGCCTTCGGAGGAGTCGACGAGAACGATCGCGCCATCCACCATCGAGAGAATACGCTCGACTTCGCCGCCGAAGTCGGCGTGGCCGGGGGTATCGACGATGTTGATGCGGACACCCTTCCATTCCACCGAAGTCGCCTTGGCGAGAATGGTGATGCCGCGTTCCTTTTCCAGGTCGTTCGAGTCCATCACGCGTTCTGCAACGCGCTGGTTCTCGCGGAACGAGCCGGACTGTTTCAGGAGCTCGTCGACGAGGGTGGTTTTGCCATGGTCAACGTGCGCGATGATCGCGATGTTGCGAAGTGCCATAATGTCATAATCTCTGAGGCTGGGGCGCTACGCCAAGTGGACGCGCCATTTATGTTTGGCGCGCTCATACCGGTTTTTTCGCGATTGCGAAAGGGGGTCGCGCGCGAAAGCTGCGGCATGGTTGCCACCATGCCGCCCGTGCGTCCGTCACGAAACTGTCTTAAGCGTCGCTGCCTGTCAATTCCTCGAAGGTCGCAAGCCCCTTCTTGACCAGCATCGCATCCGGGCTCGGCAGCTTGCCGCGGAAGGCCTTGTAGGCATCCCCGGGATCGACCGAACCGCCTGCGGAATAGATATTTTCCCTGAGCTTGCGCGCCATCTCGCCGTTGAAGGCGTCTCCCGTCTCCTCGAAGGCGGCGAAGGCGTCGGCGTCGAGCACCTCCGACCACATGTAGGAATAGTAGCCCGCCGAATAACCGCCGGAGAAGATATGCTGGAAGTGCGGCGTCGCATGGCGCATGACGATCGACTTCGGCATGCCGATTTCGGCCAGCACCTCCGCCTGCACCGCCATCGGGTCTTCGACCGCCTTCCGCGTGTGAAACGCCATATCAACAAGCGCCGAAGAGGTGAACTCGACGGTGTTGAAGCCGGCATTGAAGGTGCGGGCCGCCAGCACCTTGTCAAGCAACACTTGTGGCATCGCCTCGCCCGTCTCGAAGTGAACGGCATATTCCTTGAGGATGGCGGGAACCGTCAGCCAGTGCTCGTAGAGCTGCGAGGGCAGTTCCACGAAATCGCGTGAGACGCCGGTGCCGGAAACGGAAGGGTAGGTGACATTAGAAAGCATGCCGTGCAAAGCATGGCCGAATTCGTGGAACAGCGTGCGGGCATCGTCGAGCGACAGCAGCGCCGGCTTGCCTTCAGCCGGCTTGGCGAAATTGCAGACATTGTAGATGATCGGCAATTCGCCGTGGTGGCCGTTCTTCAGCTCCAGCCTGTGCTGCGATTGCAGCGAGCTCATCCACGCCCCTGATCGTTTCGAGCCGCGGGCGAAATAATCGCCGAGGAAGAGAGCGACCAGCCGGTCCTCCCGGTCCCTGATTTCGAAGACCCTGACATCAGGGTGATAGGCCGGCACCCCCTTCTTCTCGACTGCGCGGATGCCGAACAGCCGGCCCGCCACATCGAAGCAGGCGTCAATGATCTTCTCGAGCTGCAGATAGGGCTTGAGCTCGGCCTCGGAGAAATCGAACTTCCGCGCCCGGATCTTCTCGGCGTAGTGGCGCCAGTCCCAGGGCATCACCTCATGGTTCCGGCCTTCCTCGGCAATCAGGGCGGCGATGTCGGCCTCTTCCTCGCCGGCGCGTTTCACCGCCCGCGCCCAGACGGCCCTGAGCAGGCCGTTCACCGCATCGGCCGTCTTCGCCATCGTGTTGTCGAGCTTCAGCTCGGCGAAATTGCCGTAGCCGAGCAGCGTCGCCACCTGCTGGCGCAACGTCAGCGTTTCCCCGATGACGGCGCGATTATCCGTCTCACCGCCGTTCGCGCCGCGCGCGACCCATGCCTTGAAAGCCTGCTCACGCAGATCCCGGCGCTCCGAAAAGGTCAGGAACGGCTCGATGATCGAGCGTGACAGCGTCACCGCATATTTGCCCTCCTCGCCGCGTTCGCGCGCGGCTGCCGCCATCGCATCGCGCAGGAATTCCGGCAGCCCGTCGAGCTCGGCGCCATCGGAGAGCGTAAGCGCCCAAGCCTTCTCGTCGGCAAGCACGTTCTGGCCGAATTGGGTGCCAAGACCGGCGAGCTTTTCATTGATCGCGGCAAGCTGCTCCTGCTCGGCCTTTTCAAGCTTGGCGCCTGACTTGACGAAGCCTTTCCAATGCCGTTCCAGCACGCGCGTCTGTTCGAGTGTCAGCCCAAGGCTCTCACGCTTCTCCCAGAGCATGTCGATGCGGGCAAAAAGCGCAGCATTCATGCCGATCTTCGAATAGTGGCGCGACATCTTCGGCGAGATCTCCCGCTCCAGCGCCTGGATGACGTCGTTGGTATGCGCGCCCGCCCTGCTCCAGAACAGCGCCGAGACGCGCGACAGCGCATCGCCGGCGATTTCCAGCGCCACGACCGTATTCTCGAATGTCGGTGCATCGCCATTTCCGGCGATCTCGTCGATCTCCCTTTCATGTGCGGCCAGCGCCGCCTCGAAGGCGGCGGCAAAGTCGCCGTCGTTCAAAGCATCGAAACGCGGCAGGCCGTGAAGACCGTCCCAGTCGACGAGAGCCGGATTGAAATCATGTGGAGAAGGCATCGAAGAATCCTTTTTGGCATGCGAATGGATCGTCAATATAGGAGAGCGGTGGTCAAATTGGTATGTCGCGGCTGTGAGCCTTTTGCCCAGTCCAACAAACTGATGCACGTCCGCCAAATCTGGTGGACAAAATTTGACGCACGCAAATTAACCATTTGTTAACGATTGACGCGAATCAGGCGCAAGCGCTAGATTCCCGATAATCTTCTTGTAAGGGGACATGCGGCATGGAAATTTTTTCTGTGCGGTCTTCTCAGAGTTTGCTATTTAAAAACAATCCTAATAACGCAAAAAGTTCGAAGACCTCTGATATTGCAATCGAGACCAGAGCTCCCGCCCCGGCCTCATTCCAGATCGAAGACGATGTTGGCGAAGGCCCGGATTTTACCGCGGTCAGCCCGGGAGAGCTGCGCAATTACGCGCGCCAGAGTTTCGACAGCGGCCTGATCGATCAGAATACCTATGCCGCGATCTCCGAGCCGCTGCCGATGCATGCGATCGATCCGCTCGGCAACGTCATCGATCTCTCCAGCGTCACCGACGGCACCAGCTTCAATTTCCTCGACTATTACAAGAACCAGCTGCAGGTCGCCATGTCGATCGGCGATCCGAATGAAGTTCAGACGCTGAAATCGATCGTCAATTTCCTGGATGGCTGATCGCGCTTAGGCCTTCCGCCAGCCGAGCAAGCCGGGCGTCGCATGCCATAGCGCCTGCGCGGCAAATCCCATGAAGAGAACGCCGGAGCAGCGCACGATCAGCCGCTCATGCGCACGATAGAAGCGGCGCACCGCGCCCGCGCCGATAACACCGATCAGGATAATGTCGGCCGTCACGAAACCCAGGAATGACACACCGAGCAGCAGCGGCAACGCCTCGAAATCGAGCGCGCCGGCCGAGCCCGCGACCAATGCTGTGAACGTGGCAAGCGCCACCGGATAACCCTTCGGATTGGTGACGCCGAAGATCAGCCCACGGCGAAACGGCCGCTCGACCATGACAAGCGACTGCCCCTCCGCCTTCGGCTTGGCATTGACGGCGCTCCAGCCGATCCAGGCGAGATAGAAGCCACAGGCAAGGCCGAGCAGGTCGAAGACGAAGGTCCCGATCGTCTTTGCGCCGACGATCGCGATCAGTGCCAGTGACGACCAGATGATGTCCCCGACGAGATGCCCCATCATGAAGAAGGCGCCGGCTTTGCGGCCTTGCCCGGCGCCGATGCCGAGCAGTTGCAGGAAGGCGGGTCCCGGAATGAGCACATAGAAGAGCGCCGCCAGGAAGGCGCCGAAGACCAGTGACTGCGTCATGGGAATGCTCCGGAGGACGATCATGACAGAGTAAGTGATCGCGGGCTTCCGTCAAGGGTGGTTGCACGGCCATGAAAAGCGGGATCAGATCGGGAAGCGGACAGTATCGGGGCCACGGATATCTATTGGGAAACTCCCGTGTTATGATGCGGTATCGGCGTCGTCCGCCGTAGGTTCTGCGCACAGAGACTTGTCTGATGAGCGAAGTGGACGTGCTTTTTGCCACACTGCGACAGGCGGCCGACCCGCGGACGGTGGAGTGCATCGAGAACGTGGTCATACATGGCTTGGATCGCGATCTCAATCGCATCAATGCGCTCGCCTTTGCCGATAAGCACCATCTCGACGAAGAGAAAACGATCGCGGCGTTTCTCCATGCAGCGCGCATCGGCGTGTTTGAGATGACCTGGAATGTCCTTTGCCCAGGATGCGGCGGCGTCCTTGACAGCGGCGCAACCCTCAAAGGGGTCGTCCAGGACACCTACCATTGCGCACTCTGCGCTGCTGGATATGAACCAACCCTTGACGAGATGGTCGAGGTAACGTTCACGGTCAATCCGCGTGTTCGCAGGATTGCCGCCCATGAGCCCGATCTGCTGCCTCCGCTTGAGTATTACCGCCAAATCTTCTTCAGCTCTGGAGTCGACTTGCCGGAGAACCTGGAAGCGAAATTCGCACGCATTATGCTTGAGATGATCGAGCTGGCTCCGGGCGAGAAAGCTTTCGTCTCACTGCAACTGCCCGCGCATTTCGTCATCATCTTCGATGCGGTAACACACTCGGCACAGTTCATCGACGTAAAGGGTGAACCGACCGACGAGCGTCAAAACCTCTCGATGGTCATCAGCCGGGGGCATGCGCTGAACGAGACGCTGACGCTGCGTCCCGGCTTACTGCGGCTCACCCTCGAAAACCATTCCGATCGCAGAGTGGTGCCGAACGTCTGCGTGGCAGGAGATGACCTGCATGAGTTGCTGGGCCGCAGGCGAGGTTTTCTGACGGCCAAACGGCTGCTGACGAACCAGAGTTTCCGGGACATCTATCGGACTGACACTCTCGACGTCGACCAGCGCCTCAAGATCACAAGCCTGACTTTCCTCTTCACTGACTTGAGGGGTTCGACGGCTCTTTACGAGCGCGTCGGAGATCTTGCCGCTTTCGATCTGGTGAGAGCGCATTTCAGGGTTCTTCACGAGATTGTCGCGACAGAGGCCGGAGCGGTCGTCAAGACCATAGGCGATGCGGTCATGGCAACCTTTCCGAGCCCGGACCGCGCGGTGGCGGCCGCGCTGCGGATGCGGCAGGCGATGCTCCGACTGAATGCCGAACACGGTAGCGACGATCTTCTCCTGAAGATCGGCATCCATGAGGGGCCATGCCTCGCGGTCAACCTGAACGACCGGCAGGACTACTTCGGCCAGACCGTCAACATCGCCTCCCGCGTCCAGGGTCTTGCCGATCCCAATGTCATCATGACGACGGAGGCGATTGTCGGGGACGCCCAAGTTTCAGAGATCCTGCGCAACAGCGGCATCTCATCAGCCTCGCGGATGGAGGAGCTTCAAGGCATCGGGAGAGAAGTAAGAATCTTCGCCCTGTCGTAAGCTCAGTCCGCTCTTCGGCATCCAGCCCACTTGGGCAGCCAGCGCTGGCGCTGAATGCCATGGCACTTTCTACCTCAGCCCACGAAAAAGCCCGCGTGGCGATGCCGGCGGGCTCATCTCCGTTCGAAAGAGAACCGCGATTACTTCGCGAGGTTCCGCTTGCCGAGCGTGCGCAGGCGCAACGCGTTGAGCTTGATAAAGCCGGCCGCGTCCTTCTGGTCGTAGGCGCCCTGGTCGTCCTCGAAAGTGACGAGCTTGTCGGAATAGAGCGACTTTTCGCTCTCGCGGCCGATGACCATGACGTTGCCCTTGTAGAGCTTCAACGTCACTTCGCCTTCGACATGCTCCTGGCTCTTGTCGATCAGCGCCTGCAGCATCTCGCGCTCCGGCGAGAACCAGAAGCCGTAATAGATCAGCTCGGCGTAACGCGGCATGATCTCGTCCTTGAGATGAGCGGCACCCCGGTCGAGCGTGATCGATTCAATGGCGCGATGTGCCGAAAGCAGGATCGTGCCGCCAGGGGTCTCATAGACGCCGCGCGACTTCATGCCGACGAAGCGGTTCTCGACGAGGTCAAGACGGCCGATGCCGTTGTCGCGGCCGTAATTGTTGAGCGTCGCAAGCAGCGTCGCCGGAGACATTTCGACACCGTTGATCGACACGGCATCGCCCTTGCGGAAGCCGACCTTGATGGTGGTCGCCTTGTCGGGGGCTGCTTCCGGCGAGATGGTGCGCATATGCACATACTCGGGAGCTTCCTGCGCCGGATCTTCCAGAACCTTGCCCTCGGAGGAGGAGTGCAGCAGGTTGGCGTCGACGGAGAACGGCGCCTCGCCCTTCTTGTCCTTGGCAACCGGGATCTGATGCTGTTCGGCAAAAGCGAGCAGGTCCGTGCGGCTCTTGAAGGACCAATCACGCCACGGAGCGATGATCTTGATATCGGGGTTCAGGGCATAGGCGGAAAGTTCGAAACGGACCTGGTCGTTGCCCTTGCCGGTCGCGCCGTGAGCGATCGCGTCAGCACCGGTCTTCCGGGCGATATCAATGAGGTGCTTGGAAATCAGCGGACGGGCGATCGACGTGCCGAGCAGGTAGACACCTTCATAGACGGCATTGGCGCGGAACATCGGGAAGACGAAATCGCGCACGAATTCCTCGCGCACATCCTCGATGTAGATCTCCTTGATGCCGAGCATCTCGGCCTTCTTGCGCGCCGGCTCCAGCTCTTCGCCCTGGCCGAGATCGGCGGTGAAGGTGACGACTTCGGCGCCGAGTTCCGTCTGCAGCCACTTCAGGATGATCGAGGTGTCGAGGCCGCCGGAATAGGCGAGCACGACTTTCTTCACGTCTTTGTATGATGCCATGGTGATGAGGTCCGTTACATAAAGCCCGGTGAAAACCCGGTGTCGCGGCACTTTTAGCGAGATTGGCGCGTGACGCAAGGGCAAGTGCGACGGCTGATGGCGCCGATACCGTTTGACAGTCCGAAAGCGGAGCCCATATTCGGCAACGCCAGAACAACGCTCCAGGAGAGGCTGAGCCGTGACGAATATTCAAGACATTTTCAAGAAATCCAATGTCGCCGTCATCACCGGCGGCGCGTCCGGCATCGGCCTTGCCGCAGCAAAACACTTTGCCAAGGCCGGCATGAGCGTCGTCATCGCCGATCTCGGCGGCGATCGGCTGGCGAACGCCGCCGACGAACTCAAGGCCATTGCCGGCGAGGAAAACGTGATGGCGGTCGAAACCGACGTCGCCAGCCGGGACTCGCTGGAAGCGCTCGAACGCGCCGTGCTTCAGCGTTTCGGCCGCGTGCACGTGCTGATGAACAATGCCGGCATCGGCCCGGAAACCTCGATTTTCAGCCCCCAGGCGAACTGGGACAATATCCTCGCCGTCAACCTGATGGGTGTCATCAACGGCACGCGCACCTTCGGCCCGAAGATGCTGTCGCACGGCGAGCCCGGCCTCGTCATCAACACCGGCTCCAAGCAGGGCATCACCACGCCGCCGGGTAACCCCGCCTATAACATCTCCAAATCAGGCGTGAAGGTGTTTACCGAAGCGCTGGAACACGAGCTTCGCAACACCGAAGGCGCAAAGATCTCCGCGCATCTTCTGATCCCAGGCTTCGTCTTCACCGGCCTCACCAAGGGCGACCGCTCGGAAAAACCGGCCGGCGCCTGGACGCCGGAGCAGACGGTCGATTTCATGGTCGAAAGCCTCGAACGCGGCGATTTCTATATCCTGTGCCCCGACAACGACGTTGCCCGCCCGGTCGACGAACGCCGCATGGCCTGGGCTGCCGGCGACATCATCGAGAACCGCCCGCCGCTGTCACGCTGGCACAAGGACTATGCCGACAAGTTCAAGGCCTTCCTGGAACAGAAGTGATCGGCGCCATCAGCAGGTTTGATTGGTAATTTTCCGAAAGCCGGGTAAGAGATCATCAGGTCTTTCCGGCTTTCAGAGAGTGCCATGGATTTCCTGCCCAGCCTGCCGACCCTTGCTGCCTTTGCCGCCGCCACGCTTCTGCTCGCGGCCACCCCGGGCCCTGATATGACGCTGTCGATCAGCCGTGCGCTGGCCCAGGGCAAAAAGGCTGCCCTCTTCGTCGTCGTCGGCACCAGCCTCGGCATCGTCGTCCACACCATGCTGGTCGCCTTCGGCATTTCGGCGCTGATCACCGCTTCGCCGACCGCCTTCCTGATCCTGAAGACCGGCGGTGCAGCCTATCTGTTCTGGCTCGCAGTGCATGCGATCCGCTTCGGTTCGAAGCTCACCGTCGCCAAGGTCGAGGCGCAGAAGGGCACCGCGCTTGCGAACATCTCGTCCGGCTTCTGGGTCAATCTTCTGAACCCGAAGGTCATCATCTTCTTCATGACCTTTCTGCCGCAATTCGTCAGCGCCGGCGATCCCGCCGTCACGCAGAAGCTGCTTTTCCTTGGGCTTTGCTTCATTCTGATCGGCATGCCCGTTAATGCCAGCGTGATCTTTGCCGCCGACTGGCTCACGTCATGGCTGCAGAACAACAAGAAGGTTTTGCGCGGCATGGACTATACTTTTGCCGGCGTCTTCTCGATCTTCGCAGCCAAAATCCTGCTCACGCAGGCTCGATAGGCCGAATTCAGCCGATCAGCCCGCTGCCTCGGTCATCTCTACGCCTCGGATGAAATAATAATTTTGCGTATTCCCATATATAAGAACAACAAATACACAGAAGATCTTCCCTTGTACGCATCGTTTACGAAATTTCGCAGATTTATGAAGTCATCAGGCACAATTATGCTAGCTGCTCTTTCTTCGTCACTTAAGCTGTAATCTTTCGGCGCCTTAGAAAGCTCCAGGGCAGCGATTTTGTAATTATCAATCAATTTCGGTGCGTTTTGTTTTATGTATGAAAACGCATCATTGATTTCATTTGGTGCGGGAGGTACAATCTTGGAGTTGCCCATATTTCCGCTCAAATTCGAAGAAGCAATTATATTGTTGAAGTTGCTTCGCGAGCAGATCATAAGTATCTGCTTTCAGCACAACATCCTAAGCTAGTCGTCAGGACTGAATACTACTCCGCTCGTCGCTAGGCGCAACAGCGACACTGTAAATCGACATGCCTGTCTAGCGCCCAAAAGGATCGGAGATACTGACGCCCTTGGCCGATCAGCGCGCTGTTGGTTTAGCCGATCAACAAAGCATCGTCGTCGAGCGTCTGGCCGCGCATCTTGCGGAACATCGCGATCAGATCCTCGACCTGCAGGTTCTTCCTGTTGTCGCCCGCGACATCGAGAACGATCTCGCCGCCATGCAGCATGATCGTGCGGTGGCCGTAATCCAGCGCCTGGCGCATGGAGTGCGTCACCATCATCGTCGTCAGCTTGCGCTCGGCGACGATCTTCTGCGTCAGGTTCATCACGAACTCGGCCATACCGGGATCGAGCGCCGCCGTATGTTCGTCGAGCAGCAGCACTTCCGAGCCCGCAAGCGTCGCCATGACGAGCGAAACGGCCTGCCGCTGCCCGCCCGAGAGAAGATCCATGCGGTCCTTCAGCCGGTTGTCCAGCCCGAGATTGAGTTCGGCGATCCGCTCCCGGAAATAATCGCGCCTGACACCACCGAGCGCCGGCGCAAGCCCGCGCCTCTCACCGCGCCGGGCGGCCAGAGCGAGGTTTTCTTCGATCGACAATGCGCCGCAACTTCCCGTCAACGGATCCTGGAAGACGCGAGCCACGAGTCCGGCGCGCGCCGCCGTCGACTTGCGCGTCACCTCGTTCTTGCCGATCAGCACCTGTCCTTCACTTGGAATGACGTCGCCGGCGAGCACGCCGAGCAGCGTCGATTTGCCGGCGCCGTTGGAGCCGATGACGGTGACGAAGGATCCCTGCTCGATGGTCAGGCTGACGCCGTTCAACGCCTGCTTCTGCAGCGGCGTGCCGCGTCCGAAAACAACCTTGATGTCCTTGACGCTGATCACGATGCGGCACCTCGGCGAAGACGGGGAAGAATGAGCGCGAAGGTCACCAGCACCGCCGTGACGAAATTGAGGTCGGAGGCCTGCAACCCGATGACGTCGCTCGAAAGCGCCAGCTGGATCGCGATGCGATAGAGGATCGAGCCGAGCACGCAGCCGATGAGCGCGATCAGCAGGCCGCGGCGTCCGAGCAACGTCTCGCCGATGATGACGGCGGCAAGACCGACGACGATCGTCCCGACGCCAGAGGTGACGTCGGCAAAACCGTTGGTCTGGGCAAACAATGCGCCGCCGAAGGCCACCAGCGCATTCGAGATCGCCATGCCGAGATAGATCTGCCGGCTGGTATCGACGCCTTGGGCGCGGGCCATCCGCGCATTGGCGCCGGTCGCGCGCATGGCAAGCCCGGCGTCGCTTTCCAGGAAGCGCCAGACCAGGATGAGGGCGACGATGACAAGAACGCCGACGAAGAGCGGTCGCACGTAGAAATCACGAAGTCCGTGACCGAAGAACGGGCTGATCATCGTATCGGCATTGATAAGGGCGACGTTGGGTTTGCCCATCACCCTCAGATTGACAGAAAAGAGCGCGATCATCGTCAGGATCGAGGCAAGCAGGTTGAGGATCTTGAAGCGCACGTTGAGCAGCGCCGTCACCATGCCCGCACCGGCGCCTGCCGCCATGGCGATCAGAGCCGCAAGCCAGGCATTGACGCCAGCAATAATCAGCACGGCCGTCACCGCCGCGCCAAGCGGAAAGGAACCATCGACCGTCAGGTCGGGAAAGTCGAGAACTCGAAAGGCGAGATAGACCCCGAGAGCGACGAAGGAATAGACCAGTCCAAGTTCGACGGCCCCCCAGAATGCGATTTGGCTCAAGGCTTCCGCCCCTTTTCTATCCGTTTCCGCTCCGCACCTTCCGCGAAACATCAGGCTTTTAATACCATCAGCCGCCCCCGCATGGAACGGGAGCGGCTGTAAACTCGATCAGCGATAGAGCTGCCTTGTTTATTCGATGACTTTGGTGGCGCGCGAAAGCACGCTCTGCGGCAGGGTGACACCCATCTTCTGGGCTGCCGCCTTGTTGACGACGAGGTCGCTGCCGGCGGCGGTCTTGACCGCGATGTCGCCCGGGTTTTCGCCCTTCAGCACGCGCACGACGATCTCGCCGGTCTGCTTGCCAACGTCGTAATAGTTGAAGCCGAGGGCAGCGATCGAACCGCGCGAAACCGAGTCCGTATCGGCGGTGAAGAGTGGCAGCTTGCTTTCTTCGGCAACCGCGACAGCGCCTTCGAGCGCGGAGATGATCGTGTTGTCGGTCGGAATGTAGATCGCATCGGCGCGGCCGACGAGGGCGCGGGCAGCACCCTGGACTTCAGCCGATTTGGTGGCGGCCGACTCGACGACTTTCAGGCCAGCCTTCTCGGCTTCGGCCTTCAGCACGGCGAGCAGCGAAACGGAATTCGCCTCACCGGAATTGTAGAGATAGCCGATGGTTTTCACATCGGGCAGGATTTCCTTGATCAGCGCCAGGTGCTCGGCGACCGGCGACATGTCGGAAAGGCCGGTGACATTGCCGCCGGGCTTGTCCATGTTCTTGACGAGCTGGGCGCCGAGCGGATCGGACACCGCCGTGAAGACGACGGGAATGTCGCGCGTCGCGGAGACGACGGCCTGGGCCGAAGGCGTAGAGATCGGCACGATGACATTAGGCTCGTCGCCAGCGAACTGGCGGGCGATCTGGGCTGCCGTCGCCGGATTGCCCTGCGCCGACTCGAACACGAATTTCAGGTTCTCGCCCTCTTTGTAGCCAGCCGCCGTCAGCACATCGAGAACACCCTTGCGGGCTGCATCCAGCGCCGGGTGCTCGACGATTGCCGTCACGGCAACGGTCACGTTATCGGCCTTAGCGGGCAGGGAAAGGGCCAAAGTTGCGGCAAGAGCGAGCAGAATCGGGCGCATGGGTGTCCTCCTGAATGATTTTGGCGGCACTATTAGGAAAAGCGCATGCTTAAATCAATGCAGGAGAATTGTAGCGAGGATCAAACTTGCTGATCAGTCGTCGGCGCCGTGATTGGCGATCATCATCGCTTCGAAGGCCAGGCGCTCGGTTTTGCGCATGCGTTCGGATTCCGATTTCAGCTGGCCGCAGGCGGCAAGAATGTCGCGGCCGCGCGGCGTGCGGATCGGCGAGGCATAACCTGCCGAATTGATGAAATCGGCGAATTTCTCGATCTGCTCCCAGTCGGAACACTGATAGTTGGTGCCGGGCCAGGGATTGAACGGAATGAGGTTGATCTTCGCCGGCACGCCCTTCAACAGCTTGATCAGCCCTTTGGCGTCTTCCAGGCTGTCATTGACGTCCCTCAGCATCACATATTCGAAGGTGATGCGCCGGGCGTTGGAAAGGCCGGGATAGGCCCGGCAGGCCTCGATCAGTTCCTTCAGCGGATATTTCTTGTTGATCGGCACCAGAATGTCGCGCAGATCGTCGCGCACCGCATGCAGCGAGATCGCCAGCATGACGCCGATCTCCTCGCCGGTACGGAAGATTTCCGGCACGACACCCGAGGTGGAAAGCGTCACGCGGCGCTTGGAGAGCGACAGGCCATCACCATCCGTGGCGATCAGCAATGCCTGCTTGACGCTGTCGAAATTATAGAGCGGCTCGCCCATGCCCATCATCACGATGTTGCTGACCTTGCGGCCTTCGGCAGGCATGATCGTACCCTGTGGCGCTTCGCGGTCCGGGAAGTCGCCAAGCCGGTCGCGAGCGAGCAGCAGCTGTGAAAGAATCTCCTCGGCCGTCAGGTTGCGCACCAGACGTTGCGTGCCGGTGTGACAGAAGGAACAGGTGAGCGTGCAGCCGACCTGGCTGGAAATGCAGAGTGTGCCGCGGCCTTCTTCCGGAATGTAGACGGCCTCGATCTCGACCGGGCGCCCTGCGCCCCGCGGGGGAAAGCGCAGCAGCCACTTGCGCGTGCCGTCGTTGGAGACCTGCTCCTCGACGATCTCGGGACGCGCTATGGTGAAATGCTGTTTCAGCATCTCGCGCATCTCCTTGGCGACATTCGTCATATGGTCGAAATCGGAGACCCCGCGCACATAGATCCAGTTCCAGAGCTGCGAGACGCGCATCTTGATCTGCTTCTCGGCGACGCCCTTTTCACGAAGGGCTGCTCCCATTTCGTCGCGAGACATGCCGATCAGCGACGGCTTTTCGGCGTCGGCAAAGGCGCGCGCGGCCTGAGGCTTGTTAATGGTCATCGCATCCATGACGGACATAGTCTTTCATCCCGAAGTCGAACATGTGACCGCTGCAAGCCCAAGGGCTTGCCGGGATAAGCCGGAAGACTTGCGGGCGCATGACGGCACATTGGCAGAAAATGAATGGCGGAACGGCGACTGATATCCCGCTCTGTCCGCTGGTTGCGCGGCATTTAGCATCATTTTGCCCGCGCGTCACTATCAAGCATGTCGCCCAAAAGTGTGAAGTGGTTTTGGGAGAACGGCATGCATAAAACAAAGAGCTAAATGGCAAAGGCCGGCGCAAGGCCGGCCCTTGAAACTTTGCGGATGAAAACTGCTTACTTGCAGGTTTCGATCTGCTTCAGCGCGGCCGATATGCCGGAGAGCGAATAGCTGTAGGAGGTGCCTGTGCCCTTGCGCGAGACGGCATTCACCGTCATCGAATGCCCGGTCTTCATCGCGGCGACGAGGGCCGGCTCCTGCGCGGCATTCTCGACCCAGCCGGCCTTGTCCTTGGTGAACATCACGAAGGTCTTGTTGTCGATGACGACGTTGATCTTCGAATTTTCCTTCACCGTGTAGCCCATCATCGCCTGCGGTTCGTAGGAGATGTTCTGGCCGGGGCGCTGCGAGACGATGAAGAAATTATCACCGTGATCGACACTTGCCGGCTGCTTTGCGGTCGGGACGGACAGGACGTAGCAGACGGTGCTGTTGCCCGACTTGTAGGAATAGGCGCCCCATGCCTGGAACTGCTGGATGCGGGTTGGCGCGGCAGCGGGCTGCTGCGCTGCCGCTACTCCGGCCATAACAAGGGTGAGTGCGAGGGCGGATACGATACTTTTTACAAACATGGATTCCTGCCGGTTCTTGCGATTCAAGGCCCGAAGCGATCATAGCGGGCAGCGCATAATCACGATCTGCTTTATTTTGACTTAATTCAGGTTACCAAATGGTCAACAATGGCTGCAGATTTGTATCTGCCTGTGTCATTTCAGCTCGAGTGTCAATTTTGCCCCTTTTGACGGTATCTGTCGTGACACCTTGTTCCGATGGCACCGACCGTCCGTTCGGCTGAATTTAAGACACAAAGATTCAGGCAAGAGTTTGACCTTTCCCAATTCCGTTGTACCTCATTAAGACTTGGAAATCCGGGACGAAATTTTCGCCGCAGGGGGCTCGTGAGAGGACATGGATGCCGAGGAAAGACAGCGTTTCGCTGCCCTCGCGAAGGCCGTCGCGGAGGATCGCGACCAGCAAGCCTTTTCCATCCTGTTCGATTATTTCGCGCCCCGCCTGAAGGCCTGGCTGATGCGCCAGAAAATGACGAGTGGCGAGGCCGAGGAACTGGTTCAGGAGGTCATGATCGTACTTTGGCACAAAGCCGGTCTCTACGATGCCACGCGGTCTTCGCTTTCGACCTGGCTTTTCCGCATTGCCCGCAATCGCCGGATCGACTTGCAGCGCCGCGCCAGCACCCACACCTTCGATGAGACCGACCCGGCCCTGCAGCCGCCGGCCGGGATCGGCGCCGATGAAATGATCGCCAACGACGACCGTGACGCCAAGATACGCGCCGCCGTCGGCCAGCTGCCGGAAGAACAGCGCGACATGCTCCGCGCTGCCTTCTTCCTCGGTCAATCGCATTCGGAGATCGCCGAGGCGACCGGGCTGCCGCTCGGCACGGTGAAGTCGCGCATCCGGCTTGCCTTCGGCAAGCTCCGCAAAGTGCTGGAGCAGGAGAACGCCTAAAGCACCTCGCCCGGGAAAACGACACGCGCAAAAACCAAGGATCTAAAACGCGACGGGCCTTAGATCGTCTTCATCACCTCTTCCGGCCGGTCGGCGAGAACGCGGTCGGCCGCTTCGTAGTGGCCCGGCCTTATATGGCCGCGCACCATCGCAAAGGCGGCCGAAAGCACGGCGATGTCATCCGAAAAGCCGATGCCGGCGAAAAAATCAGGGATCATATCGACCGGCATGACAAAATAGGCGAGGGCTGCAAGCAGCACGCCACGCACCTTGGTCGGCGTCTGCGGATCGAGCGCGCAGTAGAAACCGGCGACGACGTCGCGCGAAAACGGAATTTGCCGAACCGCCCGCCGGAAGGTCGGCCAGAATTTCTGCCGCACGGTCTTTTCCCGGCAGCTCTGCGTGTCCTCGTCGCCCGGCAACAGGATTTCCCCGAATTTGACGTCGTCCATCCCTCTATCCTTTCGTCCATGCGAACATATGGTGATGGCGCTTCGGCTTTCAATCGGCTCCGCTTTCAAGCGGCGCGTCGCGCCGCCGCCTTTTCCATCGCCCTGGCAAGCTTGAAATCCAGCTCCGTCAGTCCGCCGGCATCGTGCGTGTTCAGCGTCACTTCCACCTTGGAATAGACATTGAACCATTCGGGATGGTGGTTGAGTTTTTCGGCCGCAAGGGCGGCCTCCGTCATGAAGCCGAAAGCCTCGACGAAATTTGCGAACTTGAATGTCTTCGATATCGAAGAGGCAGCATCGTTGAGCGCCCAGCCCGCAAGCTTGGTCAGTTCAGCCTCGGCCGCGGCCCGTTCCAGTTTTTCCCATTTCATGCCATGGTCCTCTCATCTTTCCGACGGATCTACCGATGAAACGCATCAGCATCCTCTTCGTTTGCATGGGCAATATATGCCGTTCTCCGCTCGCAGAAGGAATTTTCAGCCATCTTGTCACCCAAGCGGGCCTGACCGGCCATTTTACGATCGATTCCGCCGGCACCGGCGGCTGGCATGAAGGCGATTCGCCCGACCAGCGGTCGATCGCCACCGCGAAAAGCCACGGCATCGACATATCAGGCCAACGCGCCCGCCGCATCCAGTCGAGGGATTTCAAGGATTTCGATCTGATCCTCGCCATGGATCGCGAAAATCTCGCCGCACTCGGCGGGAGCGCACCTGATGAAGCGGAGATCCGTCTTTTCGGCGATGCCGCCCTTGGAACCGGAGAGGATATCCCCGATCCCTATTATGGCGGCCCGGAAGGTTTCGAGCTGGTCTATACCAGGCTCTTGGCCGGCTGCAGCAAGCTGCTCGAAACGTTGGTCGAGCGCGCCTCGTGCAGCGGAAACACTTCCTCGGTGAGGTAGGGCCCACCGCCGACCGATTCGCGCGACGAAAGCAGGACGAAGCGCGGCGCCGTGAAAGTCGCGGTGTGGAAGTTGCCGCGTCCGGCCAGATATTGCACGACATCGTCGAGCCGCGAGGATTTGAGCCGTGCCAGCGTTACATGCGGCATGAATTTGCGCGGATCCGGCGGCAGACCGATGCGCTGGCAGATGCGCTCGATTTCGCCCTGCAGGGCGTACATCTCCGGCGATTGCGAAACGCCGGCCCAGACAGAATGCGGTTTCTTCGAACCGAACGAACCGATACCTTCGAGCCGGAACTGGAATTCCGGCCGGTCGATCCGGTCGAGGCGTTCAACGATTTCATCGGCCGTGCGGCCGTCAACGTCACCGATGAAGCGCAGGGTGATGTGGTAATTCTCCACATCGATCCATCGTGCTCCGGGGAGACCACCGCGCAGCAATGAAAGGCTCATCGCCGCATTGCGCGGAATTTCGAGGGCGGTAAACAGTCTCGGCATCACGAGCACTCCCCGAATCTTTTGCAGGTGCTCACACGGAATCACGCAATCGACAACCGCGCAAGCCCCTATTTCTTCACAGAAGAAATCGTCCCGACGAAATTTGTGACATCGGTTTCCATCTTCCCTACCATGACGTCGATGCCCCTTGCATTTGGATGCATTCCGTCCTCGAGTTTCAGCCCCGCATCCAGGGCGACGCCGTCGAGAAAAAAGGGATAGAGCGGAACCCTGTGTTTTTCCGAAAGTTCCCGATAGATGGGATTGAAGCGCGCGGCATACTCCGCCCCCATGTTCGGCGGCGCTATGATGCCGACGAGCAGCACCGCGATCCCTCGCTCCTTTAGCCGAGTAATCATCTGGTCGAGATTCTTCTCGCTCTCTTCAGGAGGGATGCCGCGCAGCGCGTCGTTGGCGCCGAGCTCCAGAATCACGCCGTCCGTGCCGTCGGGAACCGACCAGTCGATGCGGGCGAGGCCTCCCGTCGTCGTGTCGCCCGAAACACCGGCATTGGCGATAGCGATGTCGAGCCCCTTCGCCTTCAGGGCAGCCTGCAGCTTCTCGGGAAAGCCGTCGCCGGGCGGCAGCTGATAGCCCGCCATCAGGCTGTCCCCGAATCCGACGAGATTGATCGTCCGCGCATTCACTCCGGCGGCAAAGATCAGCGAGACGGCAATGACGGTGAATTGAAGGGCGGCAACTTTAAATCTCATCCTGCTTTCCCTAGATTGGCGAAGTACCGTTATGCGGCCATTCGATTACGGACTTATATAGGGCGATTTCTGTTGGCAAAAACCATCATCGAGTTGAAGAGCGCCGATCTGACCCTTGGCAGCGCCGCCGCCTCCGTCCATGTGCTGAAGGGCATCGATCTCGATATCGCCGCCGGTGAATCCGTCGGCATCGTCGGCCCTTCCGGCTCCGGCAAATCAACCCTGCTGATGGTGCTCGCCGGACTGGAGAAGCTCGACAGCGGCGAAATCAACATCAACGATACGCCGCTCCACAGCCTGAGCGAGGATCAGGTCGCCGATTTCCGCGGCCGCAACATCGGCATCGTCTTCCAGTCCTTCCATCTGATCGCCAATATGACGGCGCTCGAGAATGTCGCCGTGCCGCTGGAACTCGCCAATGTCCGCAACGCCTTCGAGATCGCCCATCGCGAGCTGAATTCGGTCGGCCTCGGCGAACGGCTGAACCACTATCCTGGCCAGCTTTCCGGCGGCGAACAGCAGCGCGTGGCGATCGCGAGAGCGCTCGCCCCTTCGCCCGCCCTCTTGATCGCCGACGAGCCGACCGGCAATCTCGATACCGAGACCGGCCGCCAGATCGCCGACCTGCTGTTTGCCAAGCAGGCCGAACGCGGCATGACCCTGCTTCTTGTCACTCACGACATCTCGCTTGCAAACCGCTGCTCGCGCCAGATCCGCGTCCGCTCCGGCAGGATTGAGGGCGACAGCGCTGCCCGCCACAACGCGGCGGCGTTCGCATGAGGATCGTCGCGCCGCGCGTCTCGCTCGCTTTTCGCCTGGCGCTCCGCGAGCTGCGCGGCGGTATCCGCGGCTTCTACATCTTTCTCGCCTGCATCGCGCTCGGCACCGGCGCCATTGCCGCCGTCAATTCCGTTTCGCAGTCGATCACCGACACGATCGCCTCGCAGGGGCAGGAGCTTCTCGCCGGTGACGTCCGCTTCGAGCTCAACAACCGCGAGGCCACGCCTCAGGAAATGGGTTTCCTTGAAGGCCTCGGCACCGTTTCGGTTTCGACAGGCCTGCGCTCGATGGCCCGCAAGCCCGACGGTTCTGACCAGGCGCTGGTCGAGGTCAAGGCGGTCGACGACGCCTATCCGCTTTACGGCCGGTTCGAGGCCGAGCCGAACTATCCCCTCACAGCACTGCTCGCAGGCGAAGGCGGTACTTACGGCGCAGTGGCAGCACCCTTGCTTCTCGATCGCCTCGGCCTTTCGGTCGGCGACGAACTGCTGCTCGGCAACGTCAAGCTCAGCATAACAGGTACGGTCAAGACCGAGCCGGATGCGCTCTCGGAAGGTTTCGGCTTTGCGCCGCGCCTGCTCGTCAGCCGCCGGGCGCTTGAAGCCTCAGGGCTCATCCAAACGGGAAGCCTTGTCGAACATGCCTACAAGATCCGGCTCGAAGACAAGGCTCAGATGTCGGGCATCCAGGCCCGCGCCGCCAGGGAATTCCCCTCTGCCGGCTGGGCGATCCGCACCAGCGACCGCGCAGCACCATCGCTGACCGAAAACATCACCCGTTTCTCCCAGTTCCTGACGCTGGTCGGCCTGACCGCGCTGATCGTCGGTGGCGTCGGCGTGGCCAATGCCGTGCGCGCCTTCCTGGATTCCAAGCGCACCACCATCGCCACCTTCAAATGTCTCGGCGCGCCGGCGATGACCGTCGTTCTGATCTATCTCTTCCAGATCGCCATCATCGCCCTTGGCGGCATTATGGCAGGCCTCGTCATCGGCGCCCTGTCGCCGATCTTCGCCGCGCAGTTCCTGGCGCAATTCCTGCCGGTCTCGACCGCACCGACGCTCTATCCCGGCGCCCTGCTGCTCGCGACGCTCTTCGGCATCCTGACGACGCTCGCCTTTGCCATTCTGCCGCTCGGCCATGCCCGCGAAGTGCCGGCGACCGCACTCTTCCGCGAGCAGGGCTTCGAAGCCCGCCACCTGCCCTCCTGGCCCTATATCCTGCTGGCTGCCCTCTTCATGGCGGCCCTTGCCGGCCTTGCCATCCTCACCGCCTATGATCGCTTCATCGCCGTCGTTTTCGTCGGCGCGATCGTCTTCGCCTTCGTCGTCCTGCGCCTCGTCGCAGCAGCGATCGCCTGGCTCGCGCGCCGCGCCCCGCGCGTCAACTCGCCGGCATTGCGGCTTGCGATCGGCAACATCCACCGCCCCGGCGCGCTCACGCCGTCGGTGGTGCTCTCGCTCGGCCTCGGCCTGGCATTGCTGGTGACGCTGACCCTGATCGACGGCAACCTGCGCCAGCAGTTGACCGGCCGCATGAACGAGGGCGCGCCGAACTTCTTCTTCGTCGATATCCAGAGCGCCGAGGTCGATGCTTTCCGAGATCTCGTCCAGGCGCAGGCGCCGAAGGGCAAGCTCATGGAAGTGCCGATGCTGCGCGGCCGGATCGTCGCCTTCAACGGAGAAGACGTCGCCAAGATGAACGTGCCGGCCGCCGGTCGCTGGGTGCTGAACGGCGATCGCGGCATCACCTATGACGACAGCCTGCCGGAAAATGCCGCCCTCACCGAGGGCAATTGGTGGGACAAGGATTACAGCGGCGAGCCCCTCGTCTCCTTTTCCTCGCAGGAGGCGCATGAGCTCGGCCTCAAGATCGGCGATACCGTGACCGTCAACGTGCTCGGCCGCAACATCACGGCAAAGATCGCCAATCTCCGCCGCGTCGAATGGGAATCGCTGTCGATCAATTTCGTCATGGTCTTCTCGCCGAACACCTTTCGCGGCGCCCCGCATGCCTGGCTCGCGACGCTGACCGACCCGTCCTCGACACCGGCCGAGGACGCGGCGATCTTGAAATCCGTCACCAACACCTATCCGACGATCACCAGCGTGCGCGTCAAGGACGCGATCGACATCGTCAACCAGTTGGTCGGCGAGCTTGCGACCGCGATCCGCGCCGCAGCCTCCGTCGCCCTCGTCGCCTCGATCCTCGTCCTTGCCGGCGCGCTCGCCGCCGGAAACCGGGCGCGCACCCATGACGCGGTGGTGCTGAAGACGCTCGGCGCCACGCGCGCCATGCTGATCCGCGCCTTCAGCTACGAATATCTGATCCTCGGGCTCGCGACCGCGATCTTCGCGTTGATCGCCGGCGCCATTGCCGCCTGGTTCATCGTCGCCCGCATCATGCACCTGCCATCCGCCTTCCTGCCTGATGTGGCGGGACTGACGCTCGTGACCGCACTCGTGCTCACCGTGGGCATCGGTCTCATCGGTACCTGGCGCATCCTGGGGCATAAGGCGGCACCCGTGCTGCGGGAGCTCTGAGGGGATAGCAAAGCTCCCAAACCCTTCACCTTACGGCGATTTAACCGACCGCGCCTTTGCAAGCCTCTTGTTTGCAATCGGCGAAAGCCTCATATTGTCGACAGGCATGCTGGAGCTCCGCAGCGGCGCCCGGGTCGAAAACCCGACACCGTATATCCATCGGAGCTTGTAAGAGGAAACTATGGCTGATCTTCGTAACTATCAAAGCCGCGCACAGACCGGCGAGATGATTGATCAAGGCCTGCGCGCATATATGCTCAAGGTCTACAACCTGATGGCGCTGGGTCTGGCGATCACTGGTGTGGCCGCGTACATCGGATTCAATTTGGCCGTCCAGGACAACCAGCTTACCCAGTTTGGCGAGCTGCTGTTCCGGTCGCCTCTGCGCTGGGTCGTGATCCTTGCGCCTCTTGCGGTCGTCTTCTTCCTGAGCTTCCGCATTAATCGCATGAGCGTGGCATCCGCACAGGCCACTTTCTGGGCTTACGCCGCGCTGGTTGGTCTCTCCCTGTCGTCGATCTTTCTGGTCTATACGCAGTCGAGCATCACCCAGACCTTCTTCGTAACCGCCGCCTCTTTCGGCGCGCTGTCGCTCTACGGTTACAGCACGAAGCGTGACCTGTCGGCGATGGGCTCGTTCCTGATCATGGGTCTGTTCGGCGTGATCATCGCTTCGCTTGTCAACATCTTCCTGGCTTCGTCAGCCCTCCAGTTCGCGATCTCGGTGATCGGCGTGCTGATCTTCGCAGGCCTCACCGCCTACGATACGCAGCGAATCAAGGAATTGTATTTCGACGGTGACGCTTCTGAAGTCGCCGGCCGCAAGGCGATCATGGGTGCTCTGACGCTCTATCTCGACTTCATCAACCTCTTCATGTTCCTGCTGCAGTTCATGGGCAACCGTAAATAAGCAGGGCAGACTGAGATCGAAAAGGCGGCTTCGGCCGCCTTTTTTGTTGCGCCGATTTCCCGGGAATGATTTTAGGAAGATCTTGCTCTCCCGATGGACCCAGTCGCCGAAATGTCCTTCCTTCTGCGTGATGCCTCGCAAGCCGATATCCCCGCCATTGCCGAGATCTATCGCGATTCCGTCCTGAACGGCGTTGCAAGCTATGAGATCGTCCCGCCCTCCGAGGCCGAGATGATGCAGCGCTTTGCGGCGATCGTCAGCCAGCAGTATCCCTATATTGCCGCAACCGATGCGGATGGAACCCTGCTCGGCTACGCCTACGCCTCGGCCTTTCGCACCCGTCCTGCCTATCGCTGGATGGTCGAGGATTCGATTTATCTGGCGCCTGAAGCGCGCGGACACGGCATCGGCAAAGTGCTGCTCGCCGAACTGATCGATCGTTGCACTGCCCTTGGTTTTCGTCAGATGGTGGCCGTCGTCGGCGGCGCAAGCCCCGCCTCGATCGCGCTTCATCTCAAGGCAGGCTTTTTGGAGGTCGGCCTGATGAAAGGCACCGGCTACAAGCAGGGCCGCTGGCTCGACACGATGCTCATGCAGCGCACCCTCGGCGAGGGCATGGCGACGGATCCCGATCCGTCCAGCTATCCCGGCACGCTGTTTGCCGGTTGAGACAGCTTATTTGTCCACGAGCTTGAGGACCTTGTCGAAAACCTTGAGGACCTGGTTCAGCTCGTGTCCACGCTTGAGGATCACGCCGTTGACGTTGATGACGGAATAGGCGCCCTGCTTGGCGGCGAGCTTCGGGTTCTTCTCGATGCGAAAGAGCGGCATTTCGCCGGAGCGCTTGAAGACGGAAAACACCGCCTTGTCCTTCAGGTGATCGATGGCGTAGTCGCGCCACTCGCCCTCACCGACCATGCGGCCGTAGATCCAGAGGATCGCGTCCAGCTCGCGCCGGTGGAAGGTCACCGGAACCGAGTCCTTGCTTTGTCTGTATTCCTTGAGATCGACGACGACTGAGGAACTATTGTCGACGGAGCGGCTTTCGCCGTGTCGCAAATCCGGCTGATCTGTCATCAGTCTCCCAGGGCCTCCGCTTGTGACAGGAGAGTGACAGTTTGCCCGAGCCGCCGCAAATTGCAAGAGCGCCGCCCGTCACATTCAGCCGCACCACAGCGCCGTCTCTTCAGAGGCGCAGGAACACCGTAGCCCTTTCAATCCTCGCATCGTGTCTTCCGAAAGTCGGCGCCGACTTTCGGAAGCTACGATGCGCTAGACAGAGTCGACCTTTCTGTGTGGTGCCGCATTTCAGTCAAAACAGCGCCTCATTTGCAGGAGAATTATGCATCCCGGTTTGGCGCCAGCGCGCCAAAGGGCCCGGCGGAGCGTATCGACCTTAACCCCAGCCCCGAATACGCTCGGCCGGGCCGCCCGGTACTTCATCCGTAACAGGATGAAATCTCATATATTTTTTCCCGCCATCACCACGGTTGCGCCGAGGATCGCCGCCGGATCACCATCCGCGGTCGCCGACTGCAGCAGGATTGCGCAGCCCTCGAGCTGCGGCCGCTGCAAAACGCTCGCCGGCAGCGTCAGGCTGGTCGCCTTGCCATCCCACATGCCGACGGTTTCGACATTGGTGACGCTGTGGAGATAAGAGAGCTTCTTGCCGCTGTTCTCGCCCTTTTCGACGTCGATGGTCTTTTCCTTGTCGAAATAGACCATCACGACATTGGCCTTGCCCTGCCCCGCGCCGATCTTGATCTCAAGCTCGTCGCCGCGCATCGATGCGCTGATGGGAATGGTCAACCCATTGCCTTCGCTGCTGTAGGTGTCGATCCTGCTATTGATCCCGTTGAGATCGGAGCCTGCCAGATGGCCGCGTCCGTTGACGATCGCCTGCGGCGTGTAAACATTGCTGCGGCCCATCGTCCTGGCATAGCCGTACTGCCGCTCGGTATTTTCCTTGGAGCTCAGCGTATCGGCCCAGCCGAGATAATTCCAGTAATCGACGTGATAGGCGAGCGCGATGACATCGCCCTGGCTCACCAGCTTGCGGAAGGCGGCATCAGCGGGAGGACAGGAAGAGCAGCCTTGCGCCGTGAAGAGTTCGACGACGCCTTTCGGCGTGCCGTCTTCGGCCTGCAAGGGGCCTGCGAGAACAATGCCGGCGATCAACGGAATCAGAAAACGGGGGGACATTCAGCTGCACCTCTTTTCAGCGCCGACAGCGTGTTTGAACCGGAGGCTCTGAGATATGCACGTACGAATAATCCTTCCGGGTCCAAACGAAAAGTCACGAACGGGTGAGACTTAGCTCGGCCGGAACCTACATAAAACAAATCATCGTGAACCCGATCGAATACCGTCGCCGCAAAGAAAAGCCGCCGGAAACTGCTCTCCGGCGGCCATTATCAGTCACGTTTCTTAAGAATCAGGCAGCGAGATCGCGCAGAACCGTCTGCAGGATGCCGCCATTGTTGAGGTAGACCACCTCATCGAGCGTATCGACGCGCGACAGCAGTGGAACTTCCTTCACGGAGCCGTCGCCATAAGTGATCTTGGCGATCTTCCTCTCGCGCGGCTTGATCTTTTCCAGGCCCTCGATGGTGACGAGTTCATCGCCCTTGAGGCCGAGGCTCTGCCAGGTCGTGCCCTCTTCGAAGACGAAGGGGATGATGCCCATGCCGACCAGGTTCGATCGATGGATACGCTCGAAGGACTGGGCGATGACAGCCTTGACGCCGAGCAGGTTCGTGCCTTTGGCAGCCCAGTCGCGCGAAGAGCCGTTGCCGTATTCGACACCGGCGAAGATGACGAGCGGCACGCCTTCCTGCTTGTACTGCATGGCGGCGTCGTAGATCGAGGTCTCTTCCTTCGACGGGTAGTGGATGGTGTATCCGCCTTCCTTGCCGTTCGGACCGAGCATGTGGTTGCGGATACGGATGTTGGCGAAGGTGCCGCGCATCATCACTTCATGGTTGCCGCGGCGTGTGCCGTACTGGTTGAAGTCGGCAACGGCAACGTCGTGACCAATCAGATAGGCGCCGGCCGGCGAAGCAGCCTTGATCGAACCGGCCGGGGAAATGTGGTCGGTGGTGATCTTGTCGCCGAACAGGCCGAGGACGCGGGCGCCCTTGATATCGGAGACGCCGGTGCCTTTCTTGCCCATGCCGACGAAGTACGGCGGGTTCTGGACGTAGGTCGAATTGTCGTCCCAGGCATAGGTCTGGCCCGGCGGAACCTGCACGGCCTGCCAGTTCTCGTCACCCTTGAAGACATCGGCATACTTGGATTCGTAAAGCTCGCGGGTGACGTATTTCAGGATGAATTCCTGAACTTCCTTCGAGGTCGGCCAGATATCCTTGAGATAGACCGGGTTGCCGCTCTGGTCCTCGCCGATCGGCTCCTTGGTGAGATCCTTCTGCACCGTGCCGGCCAGCGCATAAGCGACGACGAGCGGCGGGGAGGCCAGGTAGTTTGCCTGAACGTCAGGCGAGATACGTCCTTCGAAGTTGCGGTTGCCGGAGAGAACGCCGGATACGATGAGCCCCTTGTCGTTGATCGTCTTCGAGATCGGCGCCGGCAGCGGGCCGGAATTGCCGATGCAGGTGGTGCAGCCGAAGCCGACCAGGTTGAAGCCGAGCTTGTCGAGGTCGGCCTGCAGGCCTGATTTGGCAAGATATTCGCCAACCACCTGCGATCCCGGAGCAAGCGAGGTCTTGACCCACGGCTTGGTCTTCAGGCCCTTGGCGACGGCGTTGCGGGCGAGAAGGCCGGCAGCGATTAGCACTGACGGATTGGAGGTGTTGGTGCACGACGTGATGGCGGCAATCGCGACGTCACCATGGCCGAGATCGAAATCCGTGCCTTCGACCGCATAGCGGTTGGCAAGCTGGCCGGGCTTCTTGTAGTCGGCATCCATCGAGCCGGCGAAACCGGACGCGATGTTCTCGAGCGCGATGCGGCCTTCCGGGCGCTTCGGGCCAGCCATCGACGGCACGACATCGCCGAGGTCGAGTTCCAGTGTGTCCGTAAAGACGAGGTCGGAACCGTCGCCTTCGCGCCACATGCCCTGTGCCTTCGAATAGGCTTCGACGAGGGCGATCCGGTCATGCGTGCGGCCGGACATGGTGAGGTAGTTGATGGTTTCGCCATCGACCGGGAAGAAGCCGCAAGTCGCGCCGTATTCCGGGCCCATGTTGCCGATCGTCGCGCGGTCGGCGAGCGGCATATTGTCCATGCCGGGACCGAAGAATTCGACGAACTTGGAAACGACGCCCTTCTTGCGCAGCATCTGCACGACGGTCAGAACGAGGTCGGTCGCGGTGACGCCTTCCTTCAGCTTGCCGGTCAGCTTGAAGCCGATGACTTCAGGCAGGAGCATCGAGACCGGCTGACCGAGCATGGCGGCCTCAGCTTCGATACCGCCCACGCCCCAGCCGAGAACGCCGAGACCGTTGATCATCGTCGTGTGGCTGTCGGTGCCGACACAGGTATCCGGATAGGCGACCGTTTCGCCG
Source organism: Rhizobium fabae (assembly GCF_003985135.1). NCBI lineage: Bacteria > Pseudomonadati > Pseudomonadota > Alphaproteobacteria > Hyphomicrobiales > Rhizobiaceae > Rhizobium > Rhizobium fabae. The sequence continues at coordinate 138,379 of NZ_ML133652.1, read as the reverse complement.
TCCTCTTCCTTGGTCCAGACGGTCTGGCCGAGATATTCGAGATTGACCTGATGACAGATGCCGGTGCCCGGAGGAACGACACGGAAATTCTTGAAGGCCTGCTGGCCCCACTTCAGGAAGCGGTAACGCTCGCCGTTGCGCTGATATTCCAGCTCGACATTCCTGGCAAAAGCCTGCGGCGTTCCGAATTCGTCGACGATGACGGAATGGTCGATGACGAGATCGACGGGAACGAGCGGATTGATCTTCTCGGGATCGCCGCCGAGCGACACCATCGCGTCGCGCATCGCGGCAAGATCGACGACGGCGGGAACGCCGGTGAAGTCCTGCATCAGCACGCGCGCCGGGCGATAGGCGATTTCGTTTTCGACTGCGCCCTTATTGTTCAGCCATTCGGCGACAGCCAGGATGTGCTCCCTGGTGACCGACTGGCCGTCTTCGAAGCGCAGCAGGTTTTCGAGCAGCACCTTCATCGAATAGGGAAGCTTCGACACGCCGGCCAGACCGTTTGCCTCAGCCTTGGGCAGGCTGTAATAGACATAGTCCTTCCCGTTCACGGAAAGCGTGGAACGACAATTGAAACTGTCAAGAGATTTAGACACGAGAGACCCCGTTTCTGATAGCCAACACAGTCGTGCGAACGCCTATGCACTTAATGCACATCAGGATGCGGGTACGGCCATTTCCGCTGTCCGCACGTGGAGGAGACGCTCCAAGTTCGGCGCAAGGATGAAATTCACGCCGACCGCTGGCGTGGTTGCAGGTCTTATAGATAATTTCCTAAAAACTTGCCATACCCGAGCACGGTCAAAATCGGACATTTTTTGCCCCCTCCGAAAGCCGAAACGAAGAAAGAGCCGAAGCATGCATCTCACCGCCGAAAATCTGGCTGCAAGGCGCGGTGAGGATCTCATTTTCGTTAACATTTCCTTTCACTTGGCAGCCGGTGAGGCCCTTGTCCTCACGGGAAGAAATGGATCGGGAAAGTCCACTTTGCTGCGTGTCGTCGCGGGCCTCCTGAGGCCGGAAAAAGGTACTGTCATTTTCCGCGACGAAGGGAGCCCGCAAGGCCGGCATCCCGGCGAGGCCAGCCACTACCTTGGCCATCGAAACGCGATGAAGAATGAACTTACGGTTGTAGAGAATCTGGGTTTTTGGCAGTCCTTCCTCGGCAACCCGGACGCTGCCGGTCTTTCTGTCGAGGACGCAGCCGAAGCTGTCGGCCTCTCGGGAATTACCCACCTTCCCTTCGGCTATCTCTCCGCCGGCCAGCAACGCCGGATAGCCTTCGCCAAACTGCTAGTCGCCCACCGCCCCGTCTGGATCCTCGACGAACCGACCGCCGCACTCGATGCCAGCGCCGACCGGCTGCTGGCCCAATTGATCGAAGCGCATCTGACAAAGGGCGGCATCGTGCTGGCGGCGACGCACCAGCCGCTGGGGCTGCAGAATGCGCGGGAATTGAAGATGACGGGCTTTGCCGGCGTGGATCATGGGGTATGGGGTTGATGTTTCTCGGTGTGACTACCCCCCTCTGCCCTGCCGGGCATCTCCCCCACACGGGGGGAGATCGGCAAGATGCACCGGCTTCGCGAAATCTTGATCGCGCGCCAAGCGACTGCGGCTATCTGCGGCGTTTGATTAGGGCAAGAGGGCGCTTCTGTCCGATCTCCCCCCTTGTGGGGGAAATGCCCGTCAGGGCAGAGGGGGGTGCCCCGTCCACCGTCGATGCAGAGAGCAGCCACATATGACCGCCCTCTTCTTCCGAGACCTCAAACTCTCGATCCGCGCCGGCGGCGGCGCGCTGATCGGCGTCCTCTTCTTCCTGACCATCGTCGCCGTCATCCCATTCGGCGTCGGTCCCGATCTCAAGCTGCTCTCGCGCATCGGCCCCGCCATCGTCTGGATCGGCGCGCTGCTGGCCGCCCTCCTTGGCCTCGACCGTCTATTCCAGGCCGAGCGCGACGACGGATCGCTCGACCTGATGCTGATGCAGGAAACGCCGCTCGTTCTTACCGTCCTGGTCAAATGCTTCGCCCACTGGACGGCCACCAGCCTACCGCTGGTCATCGCCTCGCCGCTGCTCGGCCTCTTCATGAACATGAACGAGACCGCGATTGCTGCCACCATGCTGACACTGCTCGTCGGATCGCCCGCCATCACCTTCATCGGCGCCGTGGGTGCTGCCGTCGCTGTGGCGCTGCCCCGCGGCGGCCTGCTGGTCTCGATCCTCGTGCTACCGCTGACCATCCCGGTGCTCATCTTCGGCGTCAGCGCCACCTATGCCGCAGTCGAAGATCCGGCCCCGTTCCTGCCGCCCTTCCTCATCCTGATCGCGCTGACGCTGTTCTTCGCCGTCATCGGCCCGACAGCGGCCGCCCTTGCGCTCCGAAACACGGCGGATTGATGGGCCATTCGATTGCGGGAAAAGCCGGATCAAGGTAAGGAAGCGGACATGAGCGAAACGAGCCTTGCCATCAGCAAATTCAGCGACCTCGCCAACCCGACGCGGTTTCTGGCGCTGGCGGCACGCGTCATTCCGTGGCTGGCCGGCATTACCGCCCTCTGTTTTGTCGTCGGCCTCTATTTGAGCTTCTCCACAGAAGGCGATTACCAGCAGGGCGAGACCGTGCGCATCATGTATGTGCACGTGCCATCCGCCTGGCTTGCGATGATGTGCTATACGATCATGAGTGTTTCGGCGATCGGCACGCTCGTCTGGCGCCACCCGCTCGCCGATGTCTCCGCCAAGGCAGCAGCGCCGCTCGGCGCCGCCTTCACCCTGCTTGCGCTCGTCACCGGCTCGCTCTGGGGCAAACCGATGTGGGGCACATGGTGGGTCTGGGATGCCAGGCTGACCTCCGTCTTCGTTCTCTTTCTGATGTATCTCGGCCTGATTGCGCTCGGCCGCGCCATCGATGATCCGTCGAAGGCGGCGCGCGTTACCGCCGTGCTCATCCTCGTCGGCTTCGTCAACATTCCGATCATCAAGTTTTCGGTCGAATGGTGGAACACGCTGCATCAGTCGGCAAGCGTGCTGCGCCTCGACGGCCCGGCGATCGATCCGGAATTCCTGCGCCCGCTCTTCGTCATGGCGATCGCCTTCACGCTGCTCTTCTTCACGCTGCACATCATGGCAATGAGGAACGAGATCTGGCGCCGTCGCATCGCCGCCCAGCGCCGTCTCGCCGCCCGCATGGCGAGCCGGGAGGAATAGGCCGTGACGCATGCCTTCTACGTCTACACATCCTATGGCTTCGCCGCCTTGGTGACTGCTGCAGTCATCCTGTGGACCTGGGCCGACGGCCGGGCGCGCCGTCGTGAACTCGCAGCGCTCGAAGCCGCAGGCATCCGCCGCCGCTCGGCACGCACTGGGGACGAGCAATGAGCGAGACGCCGGAAATCACGACCGCAAAGCCGCGCGGGCGCGGCAGCTTCGTGCTGGCGCTTCTGCCGCTGATCGTCTTCGGGGGCATTGCGGCAACCGCTGCGAAGATGCTCTACGACCAGGATTTCCACGGCAAGGACATCGCCGAAATCCCCTCCGCCCTGATCGGCACCAAGGCGCCGGCGCTGAACCTTCCGCCGCTCGACGGCGCGAACCTGCCGGCACTGACCGATGCCGCAGTCAAGGGCAAGCTCACCCTCGTCAACGTCTTCGCCTCCTGGTGCATTCCCTGCCGGGATGAGCATCCCGTTCTGAAGGAACTGGCGAAGGACGGACGACTGAACATCGTCGCCATCAATTACAAGGACAAAAACGAGAACGCCCTGCGTTTCCTCGGCGAACTCGGCAATCCCTATCACGCCATCGGCATCGACCCGAACGGCAAGGCGGCAATCGACTGGGGCGTCTACGGCATTCCGGAAAGCTATCTTGTCGCCCCCGACGGCACGATCCTCTACAAGCGCGTCGGCCCCTTCGACGATATCAGCCTGAAAGAAGGGCTGTTTCCGGCGATGGAAAAGGCGCTCGGCAAGCCCGCTTCATAACAGGTGATCCGTTAGACCCCACCCTGCCAGACCTTGATCGCCTCCACCGGCCAGATCAGCATCAGCACGTTGAGCGTCAGGTTGTCCCGGATCATGTAGCCGGTGAAAATCTCGAAGAAGATTGCGATCGCCACCGTCAGCGCCACCGGCGCGCGGGAGGCGAAGAAGAAGCCGAGGCACATGAAGACGGTGTCCATCGCCGAATTCAGGATGCTATCGCCATAATAGTCGAGCGCGATGGTCGCCGTGCGGTAGCGGTCGATGATGAGAGGCGAGTTCTCCAGCAGCTCCCAGCCGGATTCGATGAACAGCGCTAGGAGCAGCCGTGCCGCTAAGGGCTTGCGGCGCAGAATGAGATGGCCGAGCCCGTAGAACAGGAAGCCGTGGATGATGTGCGATGGCGTGTACCAGTCCGACAGATGCTGCGAGTTGCCGCTGGTATTGACCCCGCCCTCCCACAGCTTGACATAGCCGCAGGCGCAAATCGGCACGCGCCCCATCAGATATTCGACTGCGATCTGGGCGACCAGAACCGCAAGGCAGGCGACGAACCAGAAGGTCTGGTGTCTCACGCGATATTCGGCGTCCGCAGCGCTCACTTTTCGCCGTCCGTTTCCGGGTTGAGGCTATGCTTCAGCACCAGCGGCATCTGCGCCAGCGTGAAGATGATGGTGATCGGCATCGTGCCCCAGACCTTGAAGGCGACCCAGGTATCGTCCGAAAAATTGCGCCAGACGACTTCGTTGAGCACGGCGAGGAAAAGAAAGAAGATGCCCCAGCGGATGGTGAGCTTGCGCCATCCTTCGGCATCGAGCTGGAAGGCGGCGTTGAAGACATAGCCGAGCAGCGACCGGCCGAAGGCGAGCCCACCGAGCAGCGCCACCCCGAACAGCGCATTGACGATGGTCGGCTTCATCTTGATGAAGGTCTCGTTCTGCAGCCAGATCGACAGCGAGCCGAAGATGAGGACGACGATGCCCGAAACGAAGGGCATGATCGGCAAATGGCCGAGCACGATCTTCGAAACGACCAGTGACGTGACCGTTGCCGCCATGAAGAGCCCGGTTGCGACGAACAGCGGGCCGCCCAGCTCGGAAAGCGCAGGAAACCGCTCCACCAGCCACTGGCCGCGCAGATTGGCGAAGAAGAAGATCAGCAGCGGCCCGAGTTCCAGTGCCAGCTTCAGCAGCGGATGATGCCGGTCGGCCGCCGACGGGGTGATATCGCTTTCGGTGCTCATGCGTTCTTCAAACCTGCTATTCCTGAAACCTGCTTCTGCCGTGCCTTGCAGGCTTTCGGCGGCATATCTGTGGCATCATTGCCCAAGTCCGGCAATGGCATGGGCAAAATCCTCGGCCTCGAACGGCTCCAGGTCGTCGACGCCTTCGCCGACGCCGATGAAATAGACCGGCAGCTTGTGCTTGGCGGAAATGGCGACGAGGATGCCGCCGCGCGCCGTGCCGTCGAGCTTGGTCATGATCAGTCCGTTGACGCCGGCGATATTGCGGAAGATCTCGACCTGGCTCAGCGCATTCTGTCCCGTCGTGGCGTCGAGCGTCTGCAGCACGGTATGCGGCGCATCCGGGTCGAGCTTGCCGAGCACGCGTACGATCTTCTCGAGCTCGGCCATCAGCTCGGCCTTGTTCTGCAGGCGGCCGGCGGTATCGACGATCAGCACGTCGCATTTTTTCGCCTTCGCCTGTTCGAAGGCGTCATAGGCAAGGCCGGCGGCATCGGCGCCGAGCTTGGTACCGATAAACTCGGAATTCGTCCGATCGGCCCAGATCTTCAGCTGCTCGATCGCCGCCGCACGGAAAGTGTCGCCGGCGGCCAGCATCACCTTCAGCCCGGCGCCGGAAAGCTTCGCTGCAAGCTTGCCGATCGTCGTCGTCTTGCCGGTGCCGTTGACGCCGACGACGAGGATGACATGCGGCTTGTGCGAGAGGTCGAGCTGCAGCGGCTTTGCGACCGGTTTCAGAACCTTGGCGATTTCGGCCGCCATGATCCGGCTGACATCCTCGCCGGTCACGTCCTTGCCGTAGCGCTCGGAAGCCAGCGTATCGGTGACGCGCAGCGCAGTCTCAACGCCGAGATCGGCCTGGATCAGCAGGTCTTCGAGATCCTGCAGCGTCTCGTCATCGAGCTTGCGCTTGGTGAAGAGCGCGGTGATCTGGCTGGTCAGCTGCGAGGACGTGCGCGCAAGACCGTTACGCAGACGCTGGAACCAGCTAAGCCTCGGCTGCGGGGCGACGGGCTCCGGTTCGGCGATCTTCGGGCCGGTGGCGAAACCTTTGGGGAGGGCGGGAGAGCGGGTCTCCGGTTCTGCTGTTGGATTACCCCCCTCTGCCCTGCCGGGCATCTCCCCCATAGGCGGGGAGCTTGGCTGGGAGGGCGATTCCAGCGCTACATTATCCGTGGTCGGAATCTCTTCCGTCAGCTTTTCAATGATGTCTTCGAGGTCATCCGGCTGTTCCGGCGCATCGGTCTCCAAATGATCTCCCCCCTTGTGGAGGAGACGTTCCGAAGGGACAGAGGGGGGTATTTCCGCAACGGGTTCGACCGGCGCCTGAATTTCGGTCTGCACCTCCGCTGCCGCCTCAGCTTCCAGCAATGAAAGCGGCACGACACCCATGTCGCTCAGTTGGTCGACGGCCGGCAGGATTGCGGGTTCCGCATCATCATCGGCGATAGGCGCCTCGACCCCACCCTCGCCGACATCCGGAGCCGGGCCGCCGGCCGTGTCCATTTCTTCAGGCAGAACGGGATCCGCGGCGATCGGCAGAGCTTCGTCCTGCAACCGCTGTTCCAGCTCGACCTCCACGGCACTCGTCTCCGCCGGCTTGTCCTTGCCGAAGGTGAAGACCTTTTTGATGAAACTGAGCGCCATGGGGATTCCGTGAAAGTCAGGCCGCTGCGGCCGTCAATTGCATGTCGAGATGCTTGCCATTGTGGCCGGTGATCGTGGCCGGCACAAGTTCGCCGGGACGAAGCCCGGCGGCTGCGACCAGCGTGAAGTTTTCCGTATGCGCCAGGCCGTTGTTTTCGACAAGCAGCCATTGCCGGGTTCCGACCATGCGATCGAGATGGGACTGATGCAGCCCGTGTCCAATGGCGCGCAGCCTTGCGGCGCGATCCTTGACCAGCGACCGGTCGAGCTGCGGCATGCGGGCTGCCGGCGTGCCAGGGCGCGGGCTGTAGGGAAAGACGTGCAGATGCGCGATATCGGCCTCTTCGGCCAATCGCACGGCGTTATCGAACATCTCTTCGGTTTCAGTCGGGAAGCCAGCGATCATATCAGCGCCGAAGCTCATCTCGGGGCGAAGCCGGCGCGCCTCCTCGATGAAGCGCAGCGCATCGGCGCGTAAATGCCGGCGCTTCATGCGCTTGAGGATCATATCGTCGCCATGCTGCAGCGACAAATGCAGATGCGGCATGAAGCGGGGTTCGTCGGCGATCAGATCCATCAGATGGGCGTCGGCCTCGATGCTGTCGATCGAAGAAAGCCTGAGGCGGCGGATATCGGGGATATGCTTCAGCAGCGTCTTCGCCAGAAAGCCGAGCGTCGGCCCGCCCGGCAGATCGCCGCCATAGCTGGTGGCGTCGACGCCGGTCAGCACGATCTCGCGATAACCGCTGTCGGCAAGCCTGCGGGCCTGGTCGACGACGGCCCCCATCGGCACGGAGCGGGAATTGCCGCGGCCATAGGGGATAATGCAGAAGGTGCAGCGGTGGTCGCAGCCGTTCTGCACCTGGATGAAGGCGCGCACATGGCCGTCAATGTGCCTGACCATCTGCGGCGCCGTCGCCTTGACGCTCATGATATCGTTGACGCGCAGCTTCTCTTCGGCCGAAACGCCGAAATCCGGCAGGCTGCGATAGGAGGCGCTTGTCAGCTTCTCCTCGTTGCCGAGCACAGCGTCGACCTCTGCCATTTCAGCGAAGGTCTGCTTTTCCGTCTGCGCGGCGCAGCCGGTGACGATGATGCGGGCATGCGGATTGTCGCGCCGCGCGCGGCGGATCGCCTGGCGGGCCTGGCGCACGGCCTCGCCTGTTACGGCACAGGTATTGACCAGGATGGCGTTGTTGAGCCCCGCCTTCTCGGCCTGCGCCTTCACCACTTCGGATTCATATGTGTTGAGGCGGCAGCCGAAGGTAATGACCTCGATACCGCTCACTGCGCCCCCGCCTCTCGGGTACCGTCGCGCGACCAGAGACCGGTCGAAGGATCGAGCCGGCCGGACCACTCCCATTCGGCCGGGCCAGTCATGACGACGTGGTCGTCGCGCTCGCGCCATTCGATGGAAAGCGTGGCCGGCGGCCTGGCGCTCGCCACATTGATCGTCACCTCACGCCCGGTGCGGCCGGTGCGTGCAGCACTCACGGCAGCGGAACAGGCGGCCGAGCCGCAGGCGAGCGTCAGCCCCGCGCCGCGCTCCCAGGTCCGCGTCGTCACCGACGTCGGCGACGTCACCTGCGCCAGTGTGATATTGGCGCGCTCCGGAAACATCGGATGGTTTTCGAGCAGCGGCCCGAAGCGGGCGAGATCGTAGGACATCACGTCCCGGTCCACCCAGAAGATCGCATGCGGATTGCCCATCGACATGGCGGAAGGCGAATGCAGCACCGGATCGTCGATCGGGCCGATCTGCAGCTCGATGCGGCTGGTGTCGTGGAATTCTTCCGCCAGCGGGATCTTGTTCCAATCGAAGACCGGCCGGCCCATATCAACGGAGATCGTCCCGTCTTCGTGCTCGACGGCATTGAGGATGCCCGCGACCGTCTGGAAGGTGAAAACCTTCTTGCCGGTCTCGGCGGCAAGCGCCTGCACGACGCAGCGCGTGCCATTGCCGCAGGCCTGCGCCTTCGAGCCGTCGGAATTCAGGATATCGATGAAGGCATCCGTGCCTTCGGCCTTCGGATCATGGATCGCCATGATCTGGTCGAACTCGGTCTGCGGATCGGCATTGAGCGCGATCGCCGCCGTAGGCGTCACCTTGTCCGGCCGCCCGCGCATGTCGACGACCAGGATCTTGTTGCCAAGCCCGTTCATCCTCGCGAATTCGACCGTTGCGCTCATGATATCATTCCGTCTGCTTTTCCGGTGTATATGGCGGAAATGCGTGGGAATTACCAGTGGTGAGTGCTAGGCGTGGGTTGCGAAGACCAACCCTTGAGGCTGTGCGGCTTTTACCGCTGCGTACCGTCGGCATTGAACGATGCCGCATGGGCTTCGACGATAGCAGCGGTGATGACTTTTCTTAGCTCGTAGACCAGCGAGCGGGACCGTTTGCGGTCCAGGTCCTGTGCCGCCTTTGCAAGGTTCAGGCCTTCATTCAGGACAATATGATGAGCCCGTGCCAGCGCCCAGCTCTCAATATCAGGCTTTATCATTCGATATCTCCGCCGAATCATTCGGCATCAAGGATATTTACGAATCATTTTACAGGATGCACTTAAGTAGAAAGTAGAATCATAAGTGGAATATTTTGCAACTGGCCTCTATAGCGAATTTGGACTGGCCGTCGGAATTTTTAACTGTTCGCGCCACGTCGCGCGGCTCCTGGAAAGCCCGCCGCGCGGTCATTCCGCGCATTCGCCTTGACTTTCCCACTGCTTTCCTGTTTATCGCGCCCAATCCGCGACGAGCCGCATGACTCCGAGCCGCCGACCGGGACCTTGAGATCCCGGAGGTCAACACCCGACAGCGCGATGCGCCCTCGGGTGCTTTTTGGCTTTGCGTCTTGTTTTCGTCAAGGAAAAGCACGACGTTTCCGGGCATATCGAACCCGCCCGAAACGTATCAAGGAAGAGCCGATGTTTGAAAACCTCCAGGACCGTCTTGGATCCATTCTGAATGGACTGACAGGCCGTGGCGCGCTTTCGGAAGCCGATGTTTCCGCAGCGCTGCGTGAGGTTCGCCGTGCGTTGCTGGAAGCCGACGTCGCGCTCGATGTCGTGCGCTCCTTCACCGACCGCGTGCGGGAAAAAGCCGTCGGCGCCGAGATCCTGAAGTCGATCAAGCCCGGCCAGATGGTCGTCAAGATCGTCCATGACGAACTGATCGAGATGCTGGGTGGCGAAGGCGTCGGCATCGACCTGCATGCACCGGCCCCCGTCGTCGTCATGATGGTCGGCCTGCAGGGCTCCGGCAAGACGACGACGACGGCCAAGATCGCCAACCGCCTGTCGACACGCGATAAGAAGAAAGTGCTGATGGCGTCGCTCGACACGCGTCGTCCGGCAGCCCAGGAGCAGCTACGCCAGCTTGGCGCGCAGGCCAGCATCGACACGCTGCCGATCATCGCAGGCCAGTCTCCGACCGATATCGCTGCCCGCGCCGTGCAGGCGGCCAAGCTTGGCGGCCATGACGTCGTCATCCTCGATACCGCCGGCCGTACGCATATTGACGAGCCCTTGATGGTCGAGATGGCCGACATCAAGAAGCGCTCGAACCCGCATGAAATCCTGCTGGTCGCCGACAGCCTCACCGGCCAGGACGCTGTCAACCTCGCCCGCAACTTCGACGAACGCGTCGGCATCACCGGTCTCGTTCTGACCCGCATGGACGGCGACGGCCGCGGCGGTGCTGCCCTTTCGATGCGCGCCGTCACCGGCAAGCCGATCAAGCTGATCGGTGTCGGCGAGAAGATGAGCGAGCTCGAGGAATTCCATCCCCGCCGCATCGCCGACCGCATCCTCGGCATGGGCGACATCGTCTCGCTCGTCGAGCGCGCGGCTGAGAACATCGACGCCGAAAAGGCCGCCGCTATGGCGGCCAAGATGGCCAAGGGCAAGTTCGACCTCGACGACCTTGCCGACCAGCTGCGACAAATGCAGAAGATGGGCGGCATGGGCGGCATCATGGGCATGATGCCGGGCATGTCGGGCATGAAGGACAAGATGGCCGCAGCCGGCCTCGACGACAAGCTTTTCGGTCGCCAGATCGCCATCATCCAGTCGATGACCAAGGCCGAGCGCGCCAATCCCGACCTGCTCAAGCATTCGCGCAAGAAGCGCATCGCCGCCGGCTCCGGCACCGATGCCGCCGCCATCAACAAGCTTCTGAAGATGCACCGCCAGATGGCGGACATGATGAAGATGATGGGCGGCAAGGGCAAAGGCGGCATGATGAAGCAGATGATGGGCGGCCTTGCCAGCAAGATGGGGCTCGGCGGCGGCCTAGGCGGCATGGGTGGCGGCATGCCCGATCTCTCGAATATCGACCCGAAGCAGCTTGAAGCGCTGCAGAAGCAGGCGGAAGCCGCGGGTCTCGGAAAGCCGGGTGGGGGTATGCCCGGTCTAGGCGGAGGCTTGCCGGGCGGATTGCCCGGTCTTGGCGGCGCAAAGCTGCCGGGCCTCGGTGGTGGTTTCCCGGGCCTGCCCGGATTGCCCAAGAAGAAGTGAAAGGATCGCCTGCCCCATGATTGATCCAGACGTCAAAGCCCAGCTTTCGAGCTACCGCCAGTCGATCGACAATATCGATGCGGCGCTCGTCCACATTCTGGCCGAACGCTTCCGCTGCACCAAAGAGGTCGGCGTGCTGAAGGCTAAGTACAAGTTGCCGCCGGCCGATCCGGCGCGCGAGGAATACCAGATCGCTCGTCTTCGTCAGCTTGCCGAAGATGCGCATCTGGACCCGGATTTCGCCGAGAAGTTCCTGAACTTCGTCATCAAGGAAGTCATCCGGCATCATGAGCAGATCGCTGCGGATCACGCTGAACAGAGCGCCGCTGCCCGATAACCGTTACCGCCTCACGAAGCGGTCAAGAAAAGCCTAAGGAGTAAAGAACATGGCACTGAAAATTCGTCTCGCCCGCGGTGGCTCCAAGAAGCGCCCGTACTACCACGTCGTTCTCGCCGATGCGCGCAGCCCGCGTGACGGCCGCTTCCTCGAAAACCTCGGTTCGTGGAACCCGATGCTTGCCAAGGACGACGAGAAGCGCGTTCAGCTGAACGCCGAGCGCATCAAGCATTGGATCGAAAACGGCGCCCAGCCGACCGATCGCGTTCTGCGCTTCCTCGACGAAGCCGGCGTTGCCAAGCGCGAAACCAAGAACAACCCGATCAAGGCAAAGCCGGGCAAGCGCGCCCAGGAACGCGCCGCCGAGAAGGCTCAGAAGGCAGCTGACGCCGCTGCTGCTGCCGACGCAGCGGAATAATCGGGATATCCCCTTATTGGACCGGGCGGCATGGCGACATGCCGCCCGTTTTCGTTTCCAATCGCCCGCACTTCGTTTATGAGAAGCCTGTCTTTCCGGCTTCACATGAAGGAACCCATGACAAAGCTTGAAAACCCCGTTCTGATGGCGACCATCGGCGGCGCGCAGGGCCTGCGCGGCGAAGTGCGCGCCAAGGCCTATACGGCCGATCCGGCCGCGCTCGGCGACTACGGCCATCTCCACAGCATGGACGGTCGCAGCTTCGAAATCCTCGAAATTCGCGAGATGAAGAATATGGTCGTCGTCCGTTTCCGCGGCATCAACGACCGCAATGCCGCCGAGGCACTGAACGGGCTGGAACTCTATATCGAGCGCGACAACCTGCCCGACGAGGAGCTGGAGGACGACGAGTTCTACTATGCCGATCTCGAAGGGCTGGAAGCGCGCGACGACAAGGGCGTCAGCTACGGCACGGTCACCGGTGTCTTCGATTTCGGCGCCGGCGATCTCCTGGAGCTCAAAGGCCCGGGCAAGCGCCCGGTGCTGATCCCCTTTTCGGAAGCCTCGGTGTTGGAAATCGACCTCGAAGCCGGCACGCTGCTGATCGATCCGCTGGCGGCGGGGCTGGTCGATGATCCGGAAGAAGCTCCGAAATTCACCCCGGACAAGCCGAAAAAGAAGAAGTGACGCCATGGCTTTCCGGGCGAGCGTACTGACACTCTATCCGGAGATGTTTCCGGGACATCTGGGCTTCTCGCTCGCCGGCAAGGCGATGGAGCGCGGGCAATGGTCGCTGGATGCGGTTCAGATCCGCGATTTCGCCACCGACCGGCACCGCACCGTCGACGACACCCCGGCCGGCGGCGGCGCGGGCATGGTGCTGAAACCAGACGTTCTCGCCCGCGCGATCGACAGCGCCTCGGAAAACGATGCCCGCCCACGGCTGCTGATGAGCCCGCGCGGCCGGCCGCTGACGCAGGAGCGCGTGCGCGCGCTGGCGGCGGGCGAAGGCGTCATCATCGTCTGCGGCCGTTTCGAGGGCGTCGACCAGCGGGTGATCGAGGCGCGCGGACTGGAAGAGGTCTCGATCGGCGACTATGTGCTGTCAGGCGGCGAACCGGCGGCGCTGATCCTGCTCGATGCGATCATCCGCATCCTGCCTGGTGTGATGGGCAACGATCTTTCCGGCCTGCACGAAAGCTTCGAAGGCGGATTGCTGGAGCATCCGCACTATACCCGCCCGCAGGAGTGGGAAGGCCGCGAGATTCCCCCGATCCTCACCTCAGGCAATCACGGCGCGATCGAGAAATGGCGGCATGAAGAGGCGGTGCGCCTGACCCGAGAACGGCGCCCGGATCTGCTCGAAAGCGCCAAAATTGAGAAAAACGGCTGATTTCACCGCCCTTTTCACAAAAATGTCTTGCGAGGGATGACAAGCCCTGGCCTTTGGTGTATTGGCGCACGCGGAAATGGGGTTATCCCCGTCTGCCAGTAAACAAAGAATGGCGAATCCGCTCCCGCCCGCAAGGGCAAACTCCGGAGGCTTGAGACCGAAGGACAGTGTGAGCGCTCTGGCTGTTTCAGAAGAACCAAAGGTTAAGACGATGAACATCATTCAGCAGCTTGAGGCCGAACAGGCCGCCAAGATCGAAGCCAAGCGCACTCTCCCCGAATTCTCCCCGGGCGACACCGTCCGCGTCAACGTGAAGGTCACGGAAGGCAACCGTACCCGCGTTCAGGCCTATGAAGGCGTCTGCATCGCCCGCTCCGGCGGCGGCCTGCAGGAAAACTTCACGGTCCGCAAGATCTCCTACGGCGAAGGCGTCGAGCGCGTATTCCCCGTCTACTCGCCGATGATCGAAAGCGTCGACGTCGTTCGCCGCGGCAAGGTCCGTCGCGCCAAGCTCTATTACCTCCGCGACCGTCGCGGCAAGTCTGCCCGTATCGTTGAAGACACCGGCGTTCGCGCCCGTAAGCTCAACGACGCCGAGCGCGCCGCCATCGCTGAGGAAAAGGCACGCATCGAAGCTGAAAAGGTTGCAGCAGCACAGGCGCTCGCCGCCGAGAAGGCAGCAGCAGAAGCTGCCGAAGCCAAGGCAGCTGCCGAAAAGGCCGCCGCAGAAGCAGCAGCCGCTGCAGCGGAACCGGCAGCAGAATAAGATCTGCGCCGCGCAAAATTCTTCGCTTGAAGCAAAATTCTTCGCTTGGAAAGGCGGCCTTCGGGTCGCCTTTTCTATTTTTTGCGTCGGCACGCAGCCGGCGGCCTTGCCTTCGGCACGCCTTCCGTGACAATTTTCGCCGTTCAACCCTCCGGAGCCGTTCAATGTTGTTTCGTCGTACCGTCCTTGCGAGCTTCGCCGCCCTTGCTCTCGGACCCCTGGCCGCTTCGGCCGCCGGCCTGCCCGATCTCGGCGGCAAGAGCGTCGTCGTCGTCACCGAGAATGCCTATCCGCCGCTGCAGTTCGTCGATCCGAAATCCGGCAAGGCAATCGGCTGGGAATATGATGCGATGAACGAGATCGCCAAGCGGCTGAACTTCAAGGTTGAATACCAGAACACCAGCTGGGACGCGATGATCCAGGCGGTTTCCGACGGCCAGTACAACATCGGCATGACCGGCATCACCATCAAGGAAGACCGCAAGCAGAAGGTGGACTTCTCCGATCCCTACATGCGCTCGCAGCAGTTCATGCTGGTGCGCGGCGACGAGAAGCGCTTCACCGACGCCAAGTCCTTCGGCGGATTCAAGGACGGCCTGGTCGGCGCTCAGCCTGGTACCACACCCTTCTACACTGCCGTCTATGAAGTGCTCGATGGCAATGAGCAGAATCCGCGTATCAAGCTCTTCGAAACCTTCGGCGCCACTGTCCAGGCGCTCAAAGCCGGCGACGTCGACGTCGTGCTGACCGACGGCACCGCCGGCAAGGGCTATGTCGACGCGTCGAACGGCGCGCTGAAGCTGATCGGCGAGCCGCTCGGCACCGAGGATTTCGGCTTCATCTTCCCGAAAGGCTCCGATCTCGTCGCCCCCATTAATGCCGCCATTTCAGCACTCAAGGCCGACGGCACGCTGGATGCGCTGAACAAGAAATGGTTCCTCGACTACAAGATGGGCGAATGACGCCGAGCAGCCGCTAATGGCGTTGAGGCCATCTCCCGACAGACACGTCAAGGACGATTATCCCTGGTGGCTGGTCGCGCTCGTCGCGATCGGCATCGTCCTTGCCGCCGTCATCGTCGCCAACGATATCTATGCCCAGGTTTTCCGCACCGTCGTCAACGGCGTCGGCATCACCGTCTTCGTCACGCTGGTCGCCTTCGTGCTCGCCACCGTCCTCGGACTCGGCATCTGCCTGCTCGGCATGGCTGATAATCCGGTGCTGCGCCAGATCGCACGCTTCTACATCGAGATGATCCGCGGCATCCCGATGCTCGTGCTCTTGTTCTATGTCGCCTTCGTCGGCGCGCCGGCTTTGGTCGCAGCCTATAATTTCCTGATCTCGCCGCTGGTGACGGCAGGCGTGGCCGAACCCATTCTGGTCCGCGATCTCTCGCTGATGTGGCGGGCGATCATCGCGCTGACGATCGGTTATTCCTCCTTCATCGCTGAAATCTTCCGCGCCGGTTTCCAATCGGTCGATCTCGGTCAGATCGAGGCGGCCAAGGCGCTCGGCCTCTCGCGCTACCGGCGCTTCCGCTCCGTCATCTTCCCGCAGGCGATCCGGGTGATCTTCCCGCCGCTCTCCAACGATTTCGTCTCCATGGTCAAGGACAGCTCGCTCGTCTCCGTGCTCGGCGTCGCCGACATCACCCAGATGGGCAAGGTCTACGCCGCCGGCTCGTTTCGCTTCTTCGAGACCTATTCGATCGTCACCTATATTTACCTGATCCTGACGATCGGACTTTCGCTGGCGCTGCGGCGAACCGAGAAATGGATGAAGTCGCGGTGAAGGCGTCGCGAAGCGCTTCTGATGATTCAAATTGAAGCCGCCGCGAAAAATCGTTATATGCATGCCATGGAATCCAAGTTCAGATGCACTGGCGCGCATATTTTCGTGCTGCAGGATCATTATCGCCTGCCGGCGCGGTTTTTTGCGTGCGTGTCCGGTGCGCTCAACAGCCGACTTCGTTGAACGAATGACGGCCGGCGGCCTGATCCGCCATTTTCCGATTTTCCAAGGCTTTCAAAAAAACGGACTTAACGCCATGAGCGCACCGCGTACCCTCTACGACAAGATCTGGGACGATCATCTGGTCGACGAACAGGCAGACGGCACCTGTCTTCTCTACATCGACCGCCACCTGGTCCATGAAGTGACCTCGCCGCAGGCGTTCGAAGGCCTGCGCATGACCGGCCGCAAGGTTCGCGCGCCGGAAAAGACGCTCGCCGTCGTCGACCATAACGTTCCGACCTCGCCCGATCGCCATCTCGGCATCAAGAACGAGGAAAGCCGCATCCAGGTCGAAGCGCTCGCCACCAACGCCGCCGAATTCGGCGTCGAATATTATTCGGCGAGCGACAAGCGCCAGGGCATCGTTCACATCGTCGGTCCGGAACAGGGCTTCACCCTGCCCGGCATGACCATCGTCTGCGGCGACAGCCACACCTCGACGCATGGCGCCTTCGGCGCGCTGGCGCACGGCATCGGCACCTCCGAGGTCGAGCATGTGCTGGCGACCCAGACGCTGATCCAGAAGAAGGCGAAGAACATGCTGGTGCGTGTCGACGGCGTACTTCCGCCGCACGTCACCGCCAAGGACATCATCCTCGCCATCATCGGCGAGATCGGCACGGCCGGCGGCACCGGCCACGTCATCGAATTTGCCGGCGAAGCGATCCGTGCGCTGTCGATGGAAGGCCGCATGACCATCTGCAACATGACGATCGAGGGCGGCGCCCGTGCCGGCCTGATCGCGCCAGATGAAAAAACCTTTGAATACATCAAGGGCAAGCCGCGTGCGCCGAAGGGCGAAGCGCTGGAACAGGCGATCGCCTACTGGAAGACGCTGCAGACCGACGAAGGCGCCCACTATGACCGCGTCGTCGTGCTCGATGCCGCCAGCCTGCCGCCGATCGTCTCCTGGGGCTCCTCGCCCGAAGACGTCATCTCCGTCCAGGGCATCGTTCCCAACCCTGACGATATCCAGGACGAAACCAAGCGCACCTCCAAGTGGCGCGCGCTCGACTATATGGGCCTCAAGCCGGGCACCAAGATGACCGACATCACGCTCGATCGCGTCTTCATCGGCTCCTGCACCAACGGCCGCATCGAGGATCTGCGCGAAGTCGCCAAGGTCGTCGAGGGCAAGACGGTTGCCGCAACCGTCGACGCGATGATAGTGCCGGGCTCCGGCCTCGTCAAGGAGCAGGCGGAAGCCGAAGGCCTCGACAAGATCTTCAAGGCCGCCGGCTTCGACTGGCGCGAGCCGGGCTGCTCCATGTGCCTGGCCATGAACGACGACCGCCTGAAGCCGGGCGAGCGCTGCGCCTCGACCTCGAACCGCAATTTCGAAGGCCGCCAGGGTTTCAAGGGCCGCACGCACCTCGTCTCGCCGGCCATGGCCGCCGCCGCTGCGATCGCCGGACACTTCGTCGATATCCGCGAGTGGAACTGATCTGATCCGGTCGGAATGAAAACCGCCCGATGCGCTCCGAGCGCATCGGGCGGTTTCGCATTTGAGCTCCGGTCGCTCCGACGTCCGGATTGTTGCAGACCTGCACCGCGCGCGCCGTCGCTGACGCGCCAAGAGTTCCTTAGCTCTCTGAATTGCTGCCCTAATTTCTCCGCTTCCGATTTAATTATGTCATGGCGGGCAAGCCCGTTTGTGCATGGCCCGCATTCCCAATTTCATCCTTTCGGGCAATCGACATCGATAAAGTCTTGTGGCCTCATCGATAATCAGGCGCGACACCCGACAGATACCGTTCAGGCTTCGCGAACACCGCGCCATCGGGGAAGCGCCATGAGGCAGAAGTTAGTATGGAGTTTACTGCAAGCCGGCCTGATTTTTGCACTGCTGGCATCGATCGACGCCGCCGGCGCCGGGCCGATGAATCCAAGAATGCCGCCAATCATTGGTGCTTCGGACCAACTGCAGCAGGTTGCGCAGAAGAAGATACCGTCGCTCAACGGATATCGCGGCTCTAGCAGCAGCCGGCCCGGCTATATCAAGAGCTCGAACGGCTATTGGTATCCCTCGCGCGCCTTCGACGATTATACCGGCTCAATTGGACGGCCGCAAAACCCAAGCAATACCTGCAATTACGGCTTCGCCCCAACCAACGGATCGTCCAATTGCAATTATTGACTGAAGGCTGCATGCCTCGGTCAAGCGGCGGCCGCCACGGTTGGTCTCTCCTCCGCGGCGGCCGCTGATGTGTTGGGTACTGGTCAGAAAGACGCCGTCATCGGATCCGGTCCCATGCGGGCGCCGACGCTGTCGAGCTTTGCGATCGCGGCCATATCATCGGCATCGAGCTTGAAGTCGAACACCTCGAAATTCTCTTCGATGCGTGACGGCGTAACTGACTTCGGGATGACGACGAGGCCGGTGTCGATGTGCCAGCGGATGATGACCTGGGCCGGCGTCTTCTGATGCTTCCTGGCGATCTCGCCGATGACAGGGTTCGAGATGAATTTGCCCTGGCCGAGCGGGCTCCAGGATTCGGTGGCGATGTTAAGCTTCTTGTGAACCTCCTGCGCCGCCTTCTGCTGGAAATCGGGGTGCAGTTCGATCTGGTTGATGACGGGAACAACGCCCGTTTCGCCGATGATACGTTCCAGATGTTCAGGGTAGAAATTCGATACGCCGATCGAACGGGCGCGGCCCTCTTCCCGGATGCGCGCGAAAGCCTTCCAGGTCTCGGTATAAAGACCGCGATGCGGCGACGGCCAGTGAATGAGGTAAAGGTCGACATATTCGGAGCCGAGCTTCTTCAGGCTGCCGTCAAAGGCACGCAGCGCATTGTCGTAGCCCTGATCGGTGTTCCTGAGCTTGGTGGTGACGAAGATGTCCTTGCGGTCGAGGCCGGATGAGCGGATGCCTTCGCCGACGCCTTCTTCATTGTCGTAGCCGGAAGCCGTATCGATATGGCGATAGCCGGCGGCAATTGCAGTGCGCACCGTTGGAGCGGCAATCTCCTGGGGCGTCTGCCAGACGCCGAGGCCGACCTGGGGAATGGAATGTCCGTCATGGAAAGTGATGATGGGTTGAGCGGTCACAATATATCTCCGGAAATTTGAAAATTGGACGAGGCATGAATTGCGTCCGCGCATGCGGACGTCCCTGAACGCATTTCAGCCGGAGCGTTCGATCACCGAGAGCATATAGGCGGCCGCATCCACAAAACAATCAGAGCACGCGGACAATCGTTCCCTTTCGAAGATGGGGCAGAAGCCGGCGCATGTCGCACAGGCTCACCGCCACGCAGCCGGCCGTCGGCTCATAGCCCGGCCGGATGAGATGGAAGAAGATCGCCGAGCCGCGATGGCGCGCCCGCGAGGAAATGTTCCAGTCCATCACCAGGCAGACATCGTAGAGCATGTCGCTGCGCCGCATCTCCTCATGGCTTGCGTTAAAAGGCGCCCTGACAAGGCGGTTGTAGCTCGCATTATCAGGCTGATCGCACCAGAGCATGTCAGGACGAATGCGGCGAAGGGCAAGCGGCGTGACAAGGCGGCCGTTCCGCTCGCCGCGACGGAAGCCTGATATCAGCCTCATCGATGTGATTGGCGTGGCGCCGTCGCCCTCGCGTTTCAGTACGGTGCGGCCGGAGCGGCCGATCGCGGCTGGCACGGTGATCGCGCCGAGCCGGACGATCGCGCGGCTCTTGTTTCCCGGCGCGGGGCGTACCACGACTGTGGACGGCCTCATCCCCGGCTCCCGCCTTGCTTTTTCCATTTTTCTCGCATGTCTTGCATTGCCTGACGTTTTGATTGAAATCATATGAAAACCTGCCCGGCAACAGCCCCGCCGGCCGATCCTTGCCAAACCCGGAATTTGGCGTAGGACTAGAGAACGAACTTGAGGACACAACGGCATGACCGCACGCACCATTCTTCTGGTGGATGACGACGATGACCTTCGGCAGACGCTGACGGAACAATTGTCGCTTTATGAGGAATTCACGGTTCTGCAGGAAGCCAATGCGGGCAAGGGCGTCGCGACTGCCCGCTCGACGCCGATCGACCTGCTGATCATGGATGTCGGCCTGCCCGATATGGACGGCCGCGAAGCGGTGAAGCTCTTGCGCAAGGGCGGCTTCAAGGCGCCGATCATCATGCTGACCGGCCATGACACCGATTCGGACACGATCCTCGGCCTCGAAGCCGGCGCCAACGACTATGTCACCAAGCCTTTCCGCTTCGCCGTGCTGCTTGCGCGCATCCGCGTGCAGCTGCGCCAGCACGAGCAGAGCGAGGACGCAACCTTCACCGTCGGCCCCTATATCTTCAAGCCGAGCCAGAAGCTGCTCACCACCGACAATGGCCAGAAGATCCGCCTGACGGAAAAGGAAGCGGCGATCATCCGCTACCTCTACCGCGCCGAGCAGAAGGTCGTTACCCGAGACGTGCTTCTCGAAGAGGTCTGGGGCTATAATTCCGGCGTGACGACCCATACGCTGGAAACCCATGTCTACCGGCTGCGCCAGAAGATCGAGCGCGACCCCTCGAATGCCGAAATCCTCGTGACGGAAAACGGCGGCTACAAGATCATACCCTAGGGCATTTCCGTTCCCCGAATCGCGGTAATGCTCTATCTCTTTGTTTTCACGCAATTCCCGGCAAAAGCGTTTCACGCTTTGCCTGGCAAAACCGCCAAGCACCTTTGCTGGAATTGCTCTAAGGCGAAAAGCCCGCATGGCGCTGACCGACGATATCAATCTGCTCTCGCAGCTTCCGCTGTTCAAGGACATGAACGAGGACCAGCTGCGGCTGATCGCCTTCGGCGCCGACCGGCGCGTGATCGCTGCCGGCCAGATGTTGTTTCGCCAGGGCTCGCCGGCCGAAAGCGCCTATGTCGTCATCAGCGGCAGCCTTGAGCTGATGACGACGAGCAGCGACGGCATGCAGAGGGCCGAGGCGGTCGCCGGCCCCGGAACGATGATTTCAGAGCTTGCATTGGTCACCCTGGTAGAGCGCAAGTTCACCGCGATCGCGCGCGAGGATACCAGTATCATCCGCATCACCCGCGCCCTCTTCCACCGGTTGATCGAGGAATATCCGGCCGCGGCCCGGCTGATCGAAAACCGCATCCGCGACAATCTCGCCGAACTCGCGGCAAAGGCCGCAAGCCAGTTCCACCGCTTCAGCTGATCCCTGTTGGTCAAAGCGTCAGTCGCGGGTTAGCCCGTCGATCGCTGCGGCAAGCTTCATGAGATCTGCGGCATAGAATCCGGCGGCATTGAGACAGTTCGTCTCGAGCAGCTTCAGCCCCTCTTCGGTGCGGCAGACATCGATCACATAAGCCGGCGAATAGCCGGGATTGATGTCCACCATGCGCTGCCCGAATTCAAGCGCATCGTCGTCGATCTCGTGGCGGTGGACGACGCGCGAGCCGTCCTTGTAGAGCGAGTAGGTGACGATCCGCCCGTTGACGGCCCAGAGGCGCCATTCACGCAGGATGCGAACAGGCTTGGTGAGCATCAGAAGCGTGTCGTGACGAAGCGATCCGTTCGGGATTTCATCTTCGTCAAGCGCGAGAACCTTCTCCGCCATACCAATGATCTCGCCTGTCGATTTGACGTTGCCCGGCTCTTCCTTGCTGTCGTCGACAGGGCGCAGGAACCAATCCCTTCCATCGTCAGCCAGACGTTCCGGAACCTCCTGAAGGGTCAGAAACAGCGCGTCGGCTCCGTTGAGGAGGTAGGGGTGCCAAGCCCTTTCCTGGACGAAGGGGCGCAGTTTCAACGTGCCCGGCCAATAACCATTCGCCTCGGAGTTTCTCCACAGGGTGTAGGAGCCAAACAGAACCACGGAACCTGGATCGGCTACGACGGGCGTGGGGATAAGTTCGCCGACGAACGGGACGACCTTATGCCATGTGTACGAGATGCCGAGCCGGTCGAGTGCCTCGGCCAGCTTATGGGTGTCTTCGAACTCCTGGAGAATCCACTGCATCAGAGATCAAAATGCGCCGTCACCGGCACGTGGTCCGAGGGGCGATCCCAGCCGCGCGCCTCCTTGAGGATTTCGATCCGCTTGAGATGCGGCCCGAGATCGGACGACGACCAGATATGGTCGAGACGACGGCCGCGATCGGCCGCCTCCCAGTCCTTGGCGCGGTAGCTCCACCACGTATAGAGCTTCTCGTTTTCAGGCACGTGATGGCGCATGAGATCGAGCCAGGCGCCGCGCTTCATCACCTCGAGCAGCCCGTCGGTTTCGACAGGCGTGTGGCTGACGATCTTCAGGAGCTGCTTGTGCGACCAAACATCGTGCTCCAGCGGCGCGATGTTCAGGTCGCCGACGAGGATGGCGGAAGTGTTGGCCTCGCCATTGGCTTTCAGCTGCTTCATCTCCTCGATGAAATCGAGCTTGTGGCCGAATTTCGGATTGATGGTGCGGTCCGGCTCGTCGCCGCCGGCCGGGACGTAGAAATTGTGCAGCCGGATGCGGCGATTGCCGCGCTCGAAGATCGCCGATATGTGGCGGGCATCGCCGACGCCGCAATAATCCTGCCGGTGATCCTCCGTCAGCGGAATGCGCGAGGCGATCGCCACGCCGTGATAGCCCTTCTGGCCGTGGATGATGATGTGGTCATAGCCCATGGCTCGCAGGGGGGCTGCCGGAAAGAGCTCGTTCGGCACCTTTGTTTCCTGCAGGCAGAGAATATCCGGCCTGTGCTTGAGAACGAGCTGCTCGACGATCGGCATGCGCAGCCGCACCGAATTGATGTTCCAGGTGGTAATCGAAAAGCCCATTCCCCATGCCCTTTCACGGCCAATGCCTAGCCCGAACCGCGCAGCGATGTTCGGTGCGACGCGCTTTCATGAAAGGGCTTTAGAACAAAGGCAAGCGGGAGGGAACCCACTTGAGGGAGCGGCCGGCGATCAACCGAAAAGGCTCAGTCGCGCGACGCCGCCGTACCGGGGATGTTCTCGTAAGGCACGCGGAAGACACGGTCGTCGAATTGCACGCCCGTCTTGACGTTGAAGATCATCACTGACGTGTCCTTGCCCTGATTGTCGGTGATCGTCCACTGGCGCAGGTCGTAGGTCTTGGGGTCGAACATCATGGTGATGGTCGAGTTCCCGAACACCGTATTGTTGCCGAGCGCAATTGTCGTCAGGTCCGATTCTTCCTTCACGCCCTTCACCATGCCGGCCGACAGGTCGATATGCTGCGCCAGCAAAAGGCTGAGCGGCGTCTTGGAGAGCGGATAGAGATCCCAGGTCTTGAGCTTGGTGTTGCCGATGGCGACATTCTTGCCGTCGGCGATCACCCGCATCGGCGACGGATCGTCATAGTTGAAGCGTAGCTTGCCGGGGCGCTGAATGAAGAACTTGCCGCCGGTCTGCTCACCGCGTGGACCGAACTGCACGAATTCCCCCTGCATCGTCGTCACGCCGGAGAAATGGTCAGCGATCGCCTGCGCGGTGCCGGAAGCCGGCGCTGCCGCCTGCGCGAAGGCGCCGAGAGGAACGGCGGTCGCCATCGCAGCAACGGCAAAGGCGCCCAGAATTTCGCGGCGCGTCATCGTCAGGCCGGAGAGGAGGGAACTGGAGTTACTCATCTAAATCTCCTTTATGAGATCTGCATGCCGTTGAAAGGCGGCGTCTTCAAGGCCGCGATCAGCCTCGCGAGAGCGAACGGCTTCCATGCCGTCAGGTTCCGCAAAAACGGCCGCATTGGAAATATATGGCCGTTATCTCAGCGGTCGAGGATATCGGCCTCGGTCGGAACAAGAATTTCGCGCTTTCCGGCGTGATTGGCAGGCCCGATGATGCCTTCCTTCTCCATGCGCTCGATAAGCGAAGCGGCTCTGTTGTAACCGATGCCGAGACGGCGCTGGACATAGGAGGTCGAGGCCTTGCCGTCGCGCAGCACGATGGCGACAGCCTGATCATATGGATCTTCCGAGTCCGAAAGGTTCGACGTACCGGCCGGGCCGCCGCCACCGCCGTAATCGCCGTCCTCGTCGTCATCGGCGGTGATCGCATCGAGATATTGCGGCGAGCCCTGCGTCTTCAGGTAGGAGACGATCTCTTCCACTTCGACATCCGAGACGAACGGCCCGTGCACGCGCTGGATACGCCCGCCGCCCGCCATATAGAGCATGTCGCCCATGCCGAGCAGCTGTTCTGCGCCTTGCTCGCCGAGGATCGTGCGGCTGTCGATCTTCGATGTCACCTGGAAGGAGATGCGGGTCGGGAAGTTCGCCTTGATCGTGCCGGTGATGACGTCGACCGACGGACGCTGTGTCGCCATGATCACGTGGATGCCGGCGGCGCGCGCCATCTGCGCCAGACGCTGGACGGCGCCTTCGATATCCTTGCCGGCGACCATCATCAGGTCGGCCATCTCGTCGATGATGACGACGATATAGGGCATCGGGCTGAGATCGAATTCTTCGGTCTCGTACATCGCCTCGCCGGTGTGGCGGTCGAAGCCGGTCTGCACCGTGCGCGAGATCGCCTCGCCCTTCGACAGCGCCTGCTCGACGCGGGTATTGAAGCCGTCGATATTGCGCACGCCGATCTTCGACATCTTCTTGTAGCGCTCTTCCATCTCGCGCACGGTCCATTTCAGCGCGACGACGGCCTTCTTCGGATCGGTGACGACAGGCGAAAGCAGGTGCGGAATGCCGTCATAAACCGAAAGTTCGAGCATCTTCGGGTCGATCATGATCAGGCGGCACTGCTCCGGCGTCATGCGGTAGAGCAGCGACAGGATCATCGTGTTGATGGCGACCGATTTGCCCGAGCCGGTGGTGCCGGCGACCAGCAGGTGCGGCATCTTGGCGAGGTCGGCGATGACGGCTTCGCCGCCGATCGTCTTGCCGAGCGCCATGGCGAGCTTCGCCTTGCTGCCCTCGAAATCCCGGGAAGCGATGAGCTCGCGGAGATAGACGGTCTCGCGCGTCTGGTTGGGCAGTTCGATGCCGATCGCGTTGCGGCCGGGCACGACGGCGACGCGGGCGGCGATCGCGCTCATCGAGCGGGCAATATCGTCGGCCAGGCCGATGACGCGCGACGATTTGATGCCGGGCGCCGGCTCCAATTCGTACAGTGTGACGACAGGACCCGGGCGGACATGGATGATCTCGCCCTTGACACCGAAATCCTCCAGCACGCCTTCGAGCATGCGGGCATTCTGCTCCAGCGCGTCGGCCGAAAGCGTGGAATCGCGGACAACATTCCTTGGCTCGGCGAGCAGATGCATCGAGGGGAGTTGGAAACCTTCGGGACGGATGAACGAGCCTTGCGCCTCGCGCTCGACACGGGCGCCGGGCTTCGGACGCGTGACCGCGGGGACGACGCGAGGTTCCGGCTTGCCGGCGGCCTTTGCCGGCGCGCGGATCATCCACTCGTCGTCATCGTCGTCGGGCAGGATATCGGCCGGGCGCGGCGGCATATCGGTATCGAAGGGCAGATCGTCGTCATCATTGTCGTCGTCGACCGAAAGCGACGGCGCGGCGACGATGCGCCGCGGCGAAGCCGCCCGCGGCTCCATCGACGGCTCCATGCGCTCGCCGCGGACCGTCGGCGCCTTGGCGCGAACCGGTTCGTTCAGCGTGCCGAACTCGTCATCGTTGAAATCATAGGGTGATTCGAAATCGCCCTGGCGGCGCTTGCGCGGCCCCATGCCGAAGAGCCGGCGCAGGCGGCCCTGGCTCATATACCAGGCATGCGTGACGGCGCCGCTCAGGGCAACCCAGCGGGACTCATCCTCTTCGTCCTCGTCTCCGACGACGCGGGCCTTGCTCGTCGTATCGACGTAATCCTCTTCGATCTCGTCGGCGTCGCTATGGCCGACGATGCCCGATGCAAACAGCATCAGCCATGCTGTCGGCAGGGAAAAGACGCAGCCGACCACCATGGCAAAAGTGCCGGTGGGATAAGCGCCGACGAAGAGTGCGGGAAAACGCAGGATCATGTCGCCGACGACACCGCCGATGCCGTTCGGGATCGGCCAGGTGAGCGGCGGCGGAAAGCAGCCGATGACGGCCGAGGAAAGCACCGAGCCGGCGAGCCAGGCGCCCATGCGGGCGGGAATACGGCTGAAGCGGCGGCCGGAGATCAGCGCCAGCGCCCAGGCGACGATCGGCAGCATCGAAACGACGCTGGCAAGCCCCAGGAACTGCATGACGAGATCGGCAAAGGCGGCCCCGCTGTAACCGAGGACATTCGTCGGCAGGTTGGCGGTGGCATAGGAATAGCTGGGATCGGCGACATTCCATGTCGCCAGCGCGGCGACGCAGAGCGCCAGCAGCAGAAAGATCGCAAAGCCGATGAGCGCCTGGATCTGCCGCAGCATGAATGCCGAGAAGGAGAACCGATCCGGACGGCCATCCATTGCCGGCGACGTGCTTCTTGCCATGTGTCTAACCCGTCCAATGCCTGAGGACACGCGAATCGCTAAAGCTTCGCCGTGCCAAAATGCGTCCGCTCTACCTAACCAGAGCCGGGTTAAAGCGATGTTAACCATGCAGGCCCGGATGCGCATTCCTGACGGGGAAATGAAAAAGGCCCGAACCTTGGATGGTCCGGGCCAAATGCGGCTTATTGTTAGATAGGCCGCGACGGGCTGTGCAGCGGCGCCCTTATGCCGGGCGCCGCAAACCCTCTAATCAGGAAGAGTGGTAGGCGGCTTCGCCGTGGGTCGAGAGGTCGAGACCTTCGCGCTCGGCTTCCACGCTCACGCGCAGGCCGATAACGACGTCGACGATCTTGTAGAGGATCGCCGAACCGATGCCCGACCACAGGAGCGTCGTCAGCACGCCCTTGGCCTGGGCCAGGACCTGGGTTGCCGTGCCGGCATAGGAGGCAGCGAAATCGGCCGTCGAGTAATCGACGATGCCGGCGCCGCCGAGAGCCGGGTTGACGAGGATACCCGTGCCGAGAGCGCCGAGGATGCCGCCGATGCAATGCACGCCGAAGACGTCGAGGCTGTCGTCGTAGTTGAACTTGTTCTTCACGACGTCGACGAAGAAGTAGCAGACCGGCGAGACGATGAGGCCGAGAACGATCGAGCCCATCGGGCCGGCAAAACCTGCCGCCGGAGTGATGGCAACGAGACCGGCGACAGCGCCGGAAGCGCCGCCGAGCATGGAAGCCTTGCCGCGGGCGAGGCTTTCAACGATGCACCAGGATACGGCGGCAGCGGCCGTCGCAACGAAGGTGTTGATAAAGGCAAGCGAGGCGTAAGCATTGGCTTCGAGGTTGGAGCCGGCATTGAAGCCGAACCAGCCGACCCACAGCAGCGAGGCGCCGACCATGGTCAGCGTCATCGAATGCGGAGCCATGATTTCCTTCTTATAGCCCGTGCGCTTGCCGAGCATGATGGCGCCGACGAGGCCTGCGATACCGGCATTGATGTGAACGACCGTGCCGCCGGCGAAGTCGATTGCGCCGTAGGAGAAGATCAGGCCGGCCGGCGAGGTGTAGGAGCTCGGACCGCCCCAGAACCAGACCATGTGCGCCATCGGGAAGTAGATGAAGGTGACCCAGAGCACGACGAAGAGCATGACGGCCGAGAACTTTACGCGCTCGGCGAAGGCGCCGACGATGAGGCCGGGCGTGATGCAGGCGAAGGTCATCTGGAACACGATGAAGGTGTATTCCGGAATTGCGACGCCCTTCGAGAAGGTTTCGGCGAGCGACGACGTGTTGACGCCGGCGAGGAACGCCTTGGAGAAGCCGCCGACGAAGCTGTTCAGCGAGCCGCCGTCGGTGAAGGCGAGCGAATAGCCGTAGGTGACCCAGATGAGCGCCACGACGGCGGTGATCATGAAGACCTGCATCAGCACCGAGAGCATGTTTTTGGCGCGAACGAGGCCGCCGTAGAAAAGCGCAAGGCCCGGGATCGTCATCAGAAGGACGAGCGCCGAGGAGATAAGCATCCAGGTATTGTCACCCTTGTCCATGGTGAAGGCGGGAGCAGCAGTGGCGGCAGCGGCTGGCGCGGCTTCCTGCGCGAAAGCGACGGCGGGCGCCAGAAGCGCAGCCGTTGCTGCGCAAGCCAGCGCAATGGTAGAGGAAAACTTCGAAATTGACATGGAATAAAGCTCCTTGATCTGCCGCTCTTTACAGCGCTTCTGAATCGGTTTCGCCCGTACGGATGCGTACGGCATGGTCGATCGAATAGACGAAAATCTTGCCGTCGCCGATCTGGCCGGTCTTGGCCGAGGCCGCGATGGCTTCGACGGCCCTGTCGACGAGTTCCGATGCAACCGCGATTTCGATCTTGAGCTTCGGCAGGAAGCTGACCGCATATTCGGTGCCGCGATAGATTTCAGTGTGCCCCTTCTGGCGGCCGTAGCCCTTCACTTCGGTCACGGTCAGGCCCTGAATGCCGATCGCCGTAAGGGCTTCGCGGACCTCATCGAGCTTGAACGGCTTGATAATAGCCATCACAATTTTCATCTGGTTTCCCATCCTTCGTTATCCTCGGCGCGGAGCCGACTCTCCTTGCCGCTGACGTTCCTGAACAGCGACCGGCGATATACATTCAAAGGACGTGCCAGATTCGAAGTAGGACCTAACTTATTGAAAAATAAATATTATAATTAAGGACGCTAATAAACAGGCAAATGACTGGCCGATAAGCGCACAAATAATGCGCAAATTTATGAAGATGCACATTATTTATTCATTTGCCTTTTTCCGAATCAAACCCTCCTGGGCGACGGAGGCGACCAGCTCGCCCGATCGCGTAAACAGGCTGCCCCGGGTCAATCCACGGGCGCCCGAAGCCGAGGGGCTGTCCTGCGTATAGAGCAGCCAGTCGTCGAGCTTGCAGGGCCTGTGAAACCACATGGAATGATCGAGGCTCGCCACCTGCAGGCTCTGGTCGAAGATCGACGTGCCATGCGCATAGAGCGCGGTGTCGAGCAGCGTCATGTCGGAGAGATAGGCAAGCACCGCCGCCTGGTAGAGCCGGTTGTCGGGAACCGGGCCGGTGGCGCGCACCCAGACGTCCTGTCTCGGATCGAGCTTCTTATCGGAAAAATAATGCGTCAGCGAAACGGGGCGGATCTCGATTGGCCGCTCGCGCTGCCAGTATTTCCGGATCGCTTCGGGCGCATGCGCGAGATATTGCTCCTTGATCTGCTGCTCGCCGAGCAGCGTTTCCGGCGCCGATACCTCGGGCATGTCGATCTGGTGGTCGAAGCCGGGCTCCTCCCCCTGGAAGGAAGCCGACAGCGCGAAGATTGCCTTGCCATGCTGGATCGCCACAACGCGCCGGGTGTTGAAGCTCGATCCGTCGCGGATGCGCTCCGCCTGGTAGATGATCGGCACCGAGGGATCGCCCGGACGCATGAAATAGGCATGCAGGGAATGCGCAAAACGGTCACCCTCGATGGTGCGTTGCGCAGCCATCAGTGCCTGGCCGATCACCTGGCCGCCGAAGACCCGCTGCCAGCCGGCCTGAGGGCTCCTACCACGGAAGATATCGACCTCGATCGGCTCCAGGTCGAGTGTGGCAAGCAGCGTCTCCATCGCCGAAGGCCCTGATGTCTCGCGCGTCATTTTGTGCGTCTCCCGGTGGTAGGAAGTAAGGTTGCGATGATCTATATAGATCACATCTGAGGTACAAGGTACGGGAGCGGCGCGATGCTGGACATGCTGGTTGTGGGCGGGGGTTATGTCGGCCTTTCCGCCGCTGTCGCGGTCAAGCAGGCGGCGCCGCATCTTGATGTCGCGGTTGTCGAGGCGGCCCCCGAGCATGTCTGGAAGGGCGATACGCGCGCCTCCGCCATCATCGCGGCGGCTGCGAAAATGCTCGAGGTCTTCGGCATCTGGGACGAGATCGAGCCTGAAGCCCAGCCGATCAACAAGATGATCGTCACCGACTCAAGGACCTCCGATCCGGTACGCCCGGTTTTTTTGACCTTCGACGGCGAAGTGACGGAAGGCCGGCCTTTCGCGCACATGATCCCGAACGTCGCCATGGTCGCAGCACTGCGCCGCACCTGCGAGCGGCTCGGCATCGAGATCCGCCATGGGCTTGGCGCCACGGAACTGAAGACGCAGGACAGCCATGTCACGGTCACGCTTTCAGACGGCAGCGCGCTGGAAGCCCGGCTGCTGGTCGCCTGCGATGGCGTGCGCTCGAAGCTGCGCGATCTCGCCGGCATCAGGACCGTCACCTGGGATTATGGCCAGTCCGGCATCGTTGCGACCGTCGAACACGAGCGGCCGCACGAGGGCTGCGCCGAAGAACATTTCCTGCCGGCCGGCCCCTTCGCCATCCTGCCGCTCAGAAACAACCGTTCCTCGCTCGTCTGGACGGAGCTGACGCATGATGCCGATCGGCTGGTTGCCGCCGACGATTTGATCTTCGAGGAGGAATTGGAACGCCGTTTCGGCCACAAGCTTGGGAGCCTGAAGGTCATCGGCGACAAGCGCGCCTTTCCTCTCGGCCTGACGCTCGCCCACTCCTTCGTCGCGCCGCGTTTCGCGCTTGCCGGCGACGCAGCCCACGGCATTCACCCGATTTCCGGGCAGGGCCTCAATCTCGGCTTCAAGGATGTGGCGGCACTTGCCGAAACCGTGGTGGAGGCCGACCGCCTCGGCCTCGACATCGGCTCGATCAACATTCTCGAGCGCTACCAGACCTGGCGGCGCTTCGACACCTTCCGCATGGGTGTGACAACAGACGTGCTGAACCGGCTCTTCTCCAACGACGCGACGCCGATCCGCATCGCCCGCGACGTCGGCCTCGGCATCGTCGACCGCCTGCCGCGTCTCAAATCCTTCTTCATCGGCCAGGCTGCGGGAACGACGGCAAAGGACAATCCGCGCCTGCTGGCCGGCCAGACGATTTAGAGCCTTTCCGGGTTAGATTGAAGCATTCTGTTGGCTCAAACGGAGTCGAATGATCGACCGGCCGGCGCGCGTCGTAGCCCAGATCTACGGCCAAGTCGGCCGGTCGATCAGCCGGCCCGTTTCAGCCAACCCGAAGGGCCGGGCATATTTCCGCCAGGATCAAAGGCGATCGGCTCGGACGTACCAACGGGTATGCCCGTCGCCAATCGCCTCTGCCCTGACGAAAACCTGCTCCGGCAGAATGCTTCAATCTAACCCGGAAAGGCTCTAAAGACGATTTCCAAGAGACATCACTCGTCGAGCCGACGGGCCTCGGACACCAGCATGATCGGAATGCCGTCGCGGATCGGATAGGCAAGCTGCGCCTTTTCCGAAACGAGTTCATTGTGCTCGCGATCATAGGAAAGCCGCCCCTTGGAGAGCGGGCAGACCAGGAGTTCGAGCAATTTCGGATCGACGCGGCTGAGTTTTTCGTCCATGGCCGAAGTCTACTGCAGAACTGTGTCGGAGTCACCGAAGACGCGCGCCAGCACGATCTCGGTAATGGCGATTAACGTTTCCGCCCGCGTCTTCAGGTCGGGCGCCTCGAGCAGCGCCTGCTTTTCGGCCGGTCCGAAGGGCGACATCATGGCGAGCGAATTGACGAGCGTCAGATTGCTCGCCCGCTCGACGCTCTCCCAATCTGCTTCCAGCTTGTTGGCATCGAGATAGGCCTTGAAGGCGGTCAGAAGCGCGGCGCGGTCGACGGCCTCCTCCTCGTTTTCGGCCGATAGGTCGGCGATGAAGGGGGCGATGCGGAAGGTGCGGAAGGGATCGCCGGTCGCTTTCTCCTCCAGCAGCCGGAAGCGGCAGACACCGGTCAGCGACACGATATAACGCCCGTCGCCCGTCTCGGCGAAGGATGTGATGCGGCCAAGGCAGCCGACCGCTGCCAGACTGTGCTCGCCGCCCTTGTCCTCATGGTCGCTGAGCGCCGGCTGCACCATGCCGATCAGCCGGTTTCCGGCAAGGGCTGCATCGAGCATCGCAAGGTAACGAGGCTCGAAAATGTTGAGGGGAAGCTGCCCGGCCGGCAGGAGAAGGGCCCCGGTCAAGGGGAAGACGGCGATCGCATCAGGCAGATCGCCCGGCTTCAGGTATCTGGCATTCCCGACTTGCATGAAACCGTCCCGCATTCTTGTAACGGGCATGCCCGTTCCTCACGAGAATGTGGTGCCCTCGTCCGAAAACGCAAGGGCGGATGCTCGAAACTTGGCGCATAACCCGAAAATCGGGACCGATTTTCGAAAGGATGATGCGTGGCTTCAAAGCGACAGGGCATCCCCAGCGCGTCCGGTCGGACGCCTAGCCACTACGAGAACAGCATCGCCGAAAGCTTGCGGCGGGCAGCAACGGTCGCCGGATCCTTGAAACCCCAGACCTCGAAGAACTGCAGCAGCTGGCGGCGGGCGCCGTCATCGTCAAAGGCGCGATCCTTGCGCATGATCTGAAGCAGGTGTTCGGCCGCTTCGTCGCGCCGGCCTTCGACATTGAGGATCTTGGCGAGCTTCAGCCGCGCCTCGTGATTATCCGGATTTGCCGCCAGCTCACCTTCGAGAGCGACGGGATCGCCGAGCTTGCGGGCCTCTTCGATCTGATCGAGCTTCTTCAGCACAGCCTGGATGCCGGCGTCCTTGGCCACCTCTTCCGGCAGATCAGTCAAGGTTTCTCGCGCCCGTTGATGCTGGTTTGCGGCGATCATGCATTCGGCCATTCCGGCAAGCGCCTTGGCGTTTTCGGGCGCGGCCTGCATCACGGCGGCGTAAAGCTGTGCAGCCTCGTTGATATTGCCGGCGGCAAGCAGCTCGGCCGCTTCCGCGAGCACGGCTTCGATCTCGGCTGCCTCATCGGCGCCGGCGGGACCGGCGATACGGTCGATGAACTGGCGGACCTGGCTTTCAGGCACCGCGCCCATGAAGCCGTCGGCCGGGCGGCCGTTGACGAAGGCGATGACCGCGGGGATGGACTGAATCCCGAGCTGGCCGGCGATCGAGGGATGATCGTCGATGTTCATCTTGACCAGCCGGACCCGGCCCTTGGCTTCGTTGACCACCTTTTCCAGAACAGGCGTCAGCTGCTTGCACGGACCGCACCAGGGCGCCCAGAAATCGACCAGCACCGGCTGGTTACGCGAATCCTCGATGACGTCCTTGCCGAAAGTCGCGGTCGTCGTGTCCTTGATATAGTTGCCGGCCGCCGCCGCGGGTTCCGGTGTCGCGCCGAAGCTTGCCGTCGCCGACATCTGATTTCCGAAGGAACCGTTATAGGGATTGTTGCTGCCGCTCATAGGTGTCTCCCGCCGCGCCGATCCTGCCGGCATCTTTTGCTAAAGCATATCGCGCAAAACTATCTTGCGGTTTTGCGATAAAGACATGCGCAAAACCAGAGGCTCAAGCGCGACAGGCCAATCTAAACGACCACGACGCGCTTGAGCGCTAAAATCGTATGTCAGGACGTCACTTTCAAGACAAGCGGCTTATGTCCCGTCGCTTCCATGAAGCGGATGAGGTCGCTGCTCGCAATCGACGTCGTCGCATCGTTGGACAGCGGGTGGCAGTTGACGATCTCCTCGCGCATCAGATCGGCATCGAGCACGAAAGTGACATTCCCGGCGGTGTCGTTGATCGCGCCGAACGCGGTAACGGCCCCGGGAATGACGCCGAGATATTCCATCAGCTTTTCCGCCCTGCCGAAGGAGACGCGGCCGGACCCGCCGATCAGATTATGCACCTGTTTGAGGTCGACCTCGGCATTTTCCTCCACGGTCAGCAGAAAATACCGGTCCTTCTTGTCCTTGATGAAGAGGTTCTTGGTATGGCCGCCGGGGATCTCGTCGCGCAGCGCAACCGATTCGGCCACGGTGAAAACAGGCGCATGATCGACCGTCTTGTGGGCGATGCCGTGCCCGTCGAGGAAAGCGAACAGTTCTTCTCTTGTCTTGGGCGCGTTTTCTGGCATCGGGCAATCCATGGAATGGGATAGGGAAAAGTCGAGGCGTCCTGATTAAGTCCGTCCACATCGTTTGGCAATCTTCGCAACCGACGCTTTACCCCTGCATTTGCGGCCTTTCCGCCCCGCCTGAACAGGCGCCCGAATTTTTTCTTCGCATCTTCGTCATTTCCCTGTTGCATTTGAAAATCCGTTAGGCCATATAGCGCCCGTCGCCACGAGGCGGCGCCCACGGTCCAACGACTACCCCGGACCGATGCGGATTGAGCGGGTGTAGCTCAGGGGTAGAGCACAACCTTGCCAAGGTTGGGGTCGAGGGTTCGAATCCCTTCGCCCGCTCCAGTTTTCCCAGGAAAGTCAATACGCTAGACGCACTAAGGGCATTAACGTCCTTGTGGCGTGTGTTGGCGTCGCCACCAGCTGCGCCGAATCGGCATCACGGATATCTTCAAAAACAAACAAGCCGCTGCTTGAAGCTACGCGTTCTCGAGGCTTCGTGGCAAATTTGCCGAGCCCGATTGATCCTGCTCAATGCAAAACGGGCTGATATCCGACTAGGCTCTTGGAGTTTTGTCGGAAGGCACTAGGTGCCAACAATAACGTCTCCGAACCTGAGGACGATGGTACCTTGAGGAGACGCGGCCGGAGTTAGATCGACATGCTCGTCAAAGATGTCATGACGACGACGGTCGTCACACTATCACCTGACAATGGCGTTCGGCATGCAGCTAGGCTGATGTCCGACCAACACGTAAGCGGCATACCTGTTGTCGACGATGGTGGTCGCTTGCTGGGCGTCATCAGCGAGGGCGATCTAATCCGTCGAACGGAACTGTCGAGCGGGGCCTTTGTCCTGAAGGCGGATATGGGGCTTGGGCCTGATGAGAGGGCGAACGCTTTTGTAAAGCGATGCGGGTGGAGAGTAGGCGATGTCATGACGCCCGATCCTGTTGTCATCGACGAGGATGCACCTCTTTCCCAAGTCGCCGCGCTGATGCAGGACCGTGGCATCAAGCGCATTCCCGTCCTGCGGGACGGCAAACTCATCGGCATCGTCAGCCGCGCCGATCTCTTGCAGGTCATCTACTCGGCAAAACCAGACGACACGGCAACCGGCGACGAAGCCATTCGGCGCAGCATTCTGATCCGGCTCGGTGAAAACACCGGTCTGGAAGGACTGGATGTGACCGTCACGGTCACCGAAGGGATCGTGCATTTTTGGGGCAAGGTCGATACATCCGCTTGCCGGCGGGCCGCGCGGGTCCTGGCTGAGGGAGTCAACGGTGTTCGCGGGGTGGTGGAGCATTTCCCGGAATCTCCTCCTCAATAGTGCCGCAGCGTCGACATGACGGCGCCGCCCTGGCGAAACCGAACCGGCGAGATTCAACAATGTCATTTTGATGGAGAGACTGAGATGGCTTCAGCTGAAACGGCAGTGATGAACAAAACAGCCTCGGTAACATCGCATGCCAAGACGACGCTTTCCGCCGAGGAACTTCGCCTGATGGACGCCTACTGGCGGGCATCGAACTATCTGTCGGTCGGGCAGATCTATCTGCTCGACAATCCACTCCTGAAAAAGCCCTTGGCTCGGGAGCACATCAAGCCGCGGCTGCTCGGCCATTGGGGAACCTCGCCCGGCCTGAACATGCTCTATGTGCACCTCAACCGGGTGATCAAGCGGGACGATCTCAACATGATCTATGTGATCGGCCCCGGCCACGGTGGCCCGTCGCTTGTTGCCCATGCCTATCTCGAGGGAACATACAGCGAAGTCTATCCGAATATCGGCCAGGACGAGGAGGGCATGAAGCGGCTCTTCAAGCAGTTCAGCTTTCCCGGCGGCATCCCGAGCCACGTCGCTCCCGAAACGCCCGGAAGTATCCATGAAGGCGGCGAGCTCGGCTATGCCCTTAGCCACGCCTATGGTGCGGCCTTCGACAATCCCGATCTGATCGTCGCCTGCATCGTCGGTGATGGGGAAGCCGAAACCGGGCCACTCGCGACGGGATGGCATGGAAACAAGTTTCTCAATCCTGCCCGTGACGGCTGCGTTCTGCCGATCCTGCATCT
This sequence comes from Rhizobium fabae, assembly GCF_003985135.1. NCBI lineage: Bacteria > Pseudomonadati > Pseudomonadota > Alphaproteobacteria > Hyphomicrobiales > Rhizobiaceae > Rhizobium > Rhizobium fabae. The sequence goes on along the minus strand of NZ_ML133652.1, from coordinate 102,172 downwards.
CAACGGCTACAAGATCGCCAATCCCTGCTTCCTCGCCCGCATTCCCAAAGAGGAATTGGTGAAGTTCTTTGAGGGAATGGGATACGCCCCTCTTTTTGTCGAAGGACACGAGCCCGATCAGGTGCAGCAGCAGCTCGCCGCCGCCATGGACACCGCCGTCGCGACGATCAAGAGGATATGGACGGAGGCTCGCAACAAAGGAAATGTCAGCCGCCCGGCCTGGCCGATGATCGTCTTCCGCACGCCGAAGGGCTGGACCTGCCCGACCGAGATCGACGGCAAGAAATGCGAGGACTATTGGCGCTCGCACCAGGTACCGATGGGCGACATGGACAAGCCGGAGCATATCAAGGTCCTTCATCACTGGATGAACACCTACAGACCTCAGGAGCTTTTCGACGATGATGGGAAGCTACGCGCCGAGCTCGCGTCGCTGGCGCCGACGGGGCATCGCCGGATGAGCGACAATCCGCATGCAAACGGCGGCCTGTTGCTGCGCGATCTGAAGATGCCGGATTTCCGCGATTATGCCGTCTCGGTGCCCAAGCCCGGATCGGTGGCCACCGAATCCGCTCGCGTCATGGGCAAGTTCCTGCGCGATGTGATGAAGCTCAACCTCAACAGCAAGAACTTCCGCCTGTTCAGCCCCGACGAGAACAATTCCAATCGTTGGCAGGACGTGCTGGAAGTGACGGATCGGTGCTACATGGCCGAGATCTATCCCGAGGACGATCACCTTTCGCCCGACGGTCGCATCATGGAGGTCCTAAGCGAGCATCAATGCCAAGGCTGGCTTGAAGGCTATCTGTTGACCGGTCGTCATGGCTTCTTCTCCTGCTACGAGGCCTTCATTCACATCATCGACTCGATGTTCAACCAGCATGCCAAATGGCTGAAGGTGTGCAACCACATCCCCTGGCGGCGGCCGATCGCGTCGCTCAACTATTTCCTGAGTTCACATGTCTGGAGGCAGGATCACAATGGCTTTTCTCATCAGGATCCTGGTTTCATCGACCACGTGATCAACAAGAAAGCCGAGGTCATCCGGGTCTATCTTCCGCCGGACGCCAATACGCTTTTGTCCGTTACCGATCATTGCCTGCGCAGCCGCAACTATGTGAACGTGGTGGTGGCGGGCAAGCAGCCCGCTCCGCAATGGCTCACCATGGATGAAGCCATCAAGCACTGCGCCGAAGGCCTCGGAATTTGGCAATGGGCCAGCAATGACCGGGATGCGGATCCAGATGTGGTCATGGCCTGCTGCGGCGATGTGCCGACCCTCGAGACGCTCGCCGCGGTCGAGCTGATCCGCGAGCACCTTCCCCAGGTGAAGGTGCGGGTCATCAATGTCGTCAACCTGATGAAGCTGCAGCCATCGAGCGAACATCCCCACGGGCTTTCGGATCCTGACTTCGATGCGCTCTTCACAAAGGACAAGCCGATCATCTTCGCCTTCCACGGATATCCCTGGCTGATCCACCGGCTGACCTACCGGCGGACCAACCACAAGAACCTGCATGTTCGAGGATATAAGGAGGAGGGAACGACCACGACGCCGTTCGACATGGTCGTTCTGAACCAGCTCGATCGCTTTCATCTTGTCGAAGACGTCATCGATCGGCTGCCGCAGCTTGGCGCGCGCGCGGCCTACTTCAAGCAGGCGGTGCGCGGCAAACTGATCGAGCACCGGCAATATATCGAGGCGCATGGTGATGACATGCCTGAGATCAGCGGCTGGACATGGGGCGTCAAAAGCACGGCGAAGGGGAAGGCGGCGACCTCCACAGAGGGGGACAATGCCTAGGCAGCGACGGGCTCATGCTCCTTGCAATCGAAAGGTCTGTCCGATGGCCGGGTCGACCGGCGGCATCGGAGACATAAGTGCTGCTCATGCGTTGGGCGCATCTCGCAAGCGCGCGCTGCGTCCGACCAGAGCCGGCCCCGGATACTCCACGAAATCATCTCATCTTCTCGGTGCTTAGCCAGTCATGCCGGAGTTGCCATCAACCGATCCCGAACTGAACCGGATGCCGACGGAGGAGGATCTCGGTCGCCTTCAGTTCACGACCTTGCTCTATTATCTGCAATGCACGAATCCGGACAACGGATTGGTCCGCGACAAGACCCAGGCAGGCGCACCGGCGAGCATCGCTGCCGTCGGCATGGCGCTTGCCACCATTCCTGTCGTGGTGGAACGCGGCATCGTCATTCGCGAATTTGCCGCCAAGATCGTCCGACGCCGGCTGGAGTTCCTGTTGTCTTGCCACCAGGGGCCGGAGCCCGACGCCTCCGGCTACAAGGGGTTCTTCTACCATTTCCTGGACATTGAGACCGGACGAAGGGTCTGGCAGTGCGAACTGTCGACGATCGACTCGGCTTTCCTGTTCGCCGGTGCTCTGACCGTCGCAACCTATTTCGATGCGGACACCGAGGACGAGGCGAAGATCCGGGCCTTTGCCACGTCGCTGTATGAGCGGGCGGACTGGAACTGGGCTTGCGACCACGGTGCGACGCTCACCCACGGTTGGCGGCCGGAAAACGGCTTCATTCCCTATCGGTGGCGCGGCTATGACGAAGGTCTGCTTCTTTATATTCTCGGGCTTGGTTCACCGAGCCACCCCCTGCCGCCGGAAAGCTACGCGGCCTATACGGAGAGCTACGAATGGCGGAATATCTTCGGCCGCGAATTGCTCTATTCCGGTCCGCTCTTCACGCATCAGCTTTCACATATGTGGATCGATTTTCGCGACATTCGCGACAAATTCATGCGCGAGCATGGCAGCGATTATTTCCAGAACAGCCGGCATGCCACTTTCGTTCAGCAGGAATATGCCACCCGTAATCCGCTGGGCTTTGCGGGCTATGGCGAACATTGCTGGGGTTTCACGGCAAGCGATGGCCCCGGTTGGACCAAGCGAAACATAGACGGCATCGACAGGGAATTCTTCGACTATATCGCGCGCGGCGCACCCTACGGGCCGGATGATGGAACGGTATCTCCCTGGGCAGTGGTTGCCTCGCTGCCATTTGCGCCGGAAATCGTCATCCCGACCGTCAGGAATTTTGCCCGCATGAAACTTGGCATGACCCGGCTTTACGGGTTCAGGCCATCGTTCAACCGGACATATACGATGAACGACAAGGACGACGAATGGTGGGTCAGCCCTTATCATTTCGGCATCGACCAGGGTCCCGTCGTCCTGATGATCGAAAATTATCGAACCGGCCTGCTGTGGAACATCATGCGTCGGTGCGAGCCGGTGGTGATCGGTTTGAGACGAGCAGGTTTTTCAGAAGGCTGGTTGTGAGGTGGCGTCGATTGCGCGGTCGGCTACGGGGCCGGATTCGGGCTCTCGCCAACGTGGCATGGGTCGCATTCGAAGAAGCCATCAAAGAGGCCGGGCTTGATCTTCACCTGTAGCCTTTTGATCAATCCACGTCCAGGAACCGTCAGGACCATATTCGAGAACGGCATCGTAGGCCGAACGCGGCGCACCCGGTTCGGCGAAATTGATGCAGGCGATCCTTCGCTCCGCGAGCAGCCTGAGGAATCCGGCAAGATGCTCGTGCCCGAAGACGGCATCGGCTTTTTCCAGAACAATGTATGACGGAGCGGCTACCAGCGCGCTCGCAAGCGCAACGAGCTCTTGTTCGCGCGGCGACAGCAAGCTGGACCAGTCTTGCTCACTGTCCAGGTCGCCAGGTGTTAGATCGCGTGTGAGCCCGACATTCCTCAGCAGAGCGAGGATCTGGGCATCCGTCGTCTCGGCCGATGGCTGAAGTGACACCAGGATCTCGCGTAGGGTTCCCGGACCCGAATAGGTTCGCTGACCGAGAAACCGCACATATTGATGAGGTGGGGTGACGATGCGTCCGGTCCCCGACGTATCCAATCCCGCCGTGGCCCGGAACAACGCCGTGCCGGCGGCATCGTCTTGTCCGGCTACGACCACCCGCGTGTCGGCCGGGATAAGCACCGACAGGTCCTTCATCAATACGTCCCCGATCGAGGACGTCAGCGTCAGGCCTTCGTAAGCGAAAACGCCCTCGGCCTCGACGCGTTCAAAACGGCTATCTGTCGCGCCGCGCGCCTCGTCGATCGCCTCCAAAAGGGAACTGATGCGCGCTAGGACGGCGGCAAAGTTCGAGATCGAATTGAATTGGGCGACAATGAATGAGAACGCGCCGACGAGCATCGCAAATGCTGCCGCCGACTGCGTGATCACGCCGAATTCCATATCACCCCGCATGAAAGCAGGCGCGATGATGACAACAGGTAGGATCTGAACCATCCAGTTGTAGCCTGTGGTGAAAAATCCGACGTTGCGGTTGACGGAGATTATCCGCCTGAAATTCGCGGCAAGGTCATCGAACTGTTTCGACAAGCGATTTGTATGGCGTCGCTCTACGCCCTCGATCATGATCGATTCCGCGTTTTCCCGGACACTGATCAGTCCCGAGCGGAAGGCCGCTTCATTGTCGAGCTGATTATAGTTCAATTTGATCAAAGGCCGTCCCAACAAGATCGTCATGAACGAACCGAAAGCCGCGTAGAAGACGGCCGTAAAGAAAAGAAGCGGGCTAATCAGCCACAACACGCTCGAAAAGGTGAAGACCGTCAACAGGCTGCTGAGCAGCATGAGCAGGAACGAGAGCGTCGTCGTCGCGAACGCCTTTATATCCTCGGCGATCCGCTGGTCGGGGTGAGAGAGTTTACCTTGAATGCCGAGCTGGTAGAAAGCGCCGTCGGCCATATAAAGACCGATCGCGCGACGGGTAAGAAATTCTCGCCAAAGCAAAGCCAGCCGCTCTTCGGCAAAGCGTGCGATCACCGAGACGATCGTCGAGGCAGCGAAGGCGCCGGTGTAGAGGATCGCCTGGCGGATGAATTCGGCAGTTTGCCTTTCAGCGATGGCAGTCATGAAATGTCGACCGACGAAGCTGTTGACCACATTCAGAGCACTGACGCCGCCAAAAAGAGCGATCAGGGAGACGAAAAGGAACGCGGCTCGTCCGCCGACATCGGATGTCATGAAGAGTCTGATTGCGCGGACGAACCGTGTCGCCGTCACCTTGAGCGGAATTTGCTGGTTGCTCATATTCGCCCCCGCCGTGTCTTTGGAATGAACTATAGCGTGAAAAATTCACAAGGGAGAGCGACTCATGAGATGAGCGGATGAGCGCGGCTTTTCAGGCACGAAACCGGCCCGGGACGGAATACGGCCCCGTGGGCAACCGGTCGCGGCTGCCGCAAAACGGCGAGCTTGTCGATGATGATGCGCATGCACCGCTTGCAGCCGGCGCGCGCTTTGTGTCAGATGACACCGAAATTTCCTGTCGACGGCATTGGCTCCGAAAGGCAGAGCCGACGGCACCACCCCTAACGTCCCGATTGCTCCCAACATCATTTGAGGCAGTTCATGCGCATCGCCGTCGGTGGCATTCATATCGAATGCAGCACATACAATCCCGTCCTGAACGAGGAGAAGGATTTTCGCGTGGTGCGCGGCGCGGCACTGCTGGAATCGCCCTACTTCGCCTTCCTCAAGGATTACGACGCCGAATTCCTGCCGACGATCCATGCCCGCGCCATTGCCGGCGGCCCGGTTGCACGCGCGACCTACGAAGCCTTCAAGGGGGAATTCCTCGAGCGGCTGAAGCCGATGCTTCCGCTCGACGGTCTCTACCTCGCCATGCACGGCGCCATGTATGTCGAGGGCATGGAGGATGCCGAAGGTGACTGGATCAGCGCGGCCCGCGCGCTCGTCGGCGAGGATTGCACGGTTTCGGCCAGCTACGACCTGCACGGCAACGTCACGCAGCGCATCATCGATGCGCTCGATATCTATTCGACCTACCGCACGGCGCCGCATATCGATGTCGAGGAGACGATGCGCCGTTCCGTCTCCATGCTGGTGAAGAGCCTGAAGACGGGCGTGAGGCCGGTCGTCCTCTGGGCGCCGATCCCGGTCGTACTACCCGGCGAGCGCACCAGCACCGTCGATCAGCCGGCAAAAGGGCTCTATGACATGCTGCCCGGGATCGATACGATCGACGGCGTCTGGGATGCGTCGCTGATGGTCGGCTACGTCTGGGCTGATGAGCCGCGCGCGACGGCCGCTGCCATCATGACCGGCACCGACCGCGCCGTGCTGGAGCGCGAGGCAAGGCGTCTTGCCCAGGCCTATTGGGATGTGCGCGCAGACTTCGTCTTCGGCTGCGAGACCGGCTCGATCGAAGAATGCGTCGCGAGAGCGATCGCAAGCCCGACCGCACCGGTGGTGCTCGCCGAATCCGGCGACAACCCCACTGGCGGCGGGGTCGGGGACCGGGCCGATGTGCTGGCCGAACTGATCGCCAAGGGTGCGACCGGCGTTGTCTTCGCCGGCATCACTGATAAGGCGGCGACCGAGGCCTGTTATGCCGTGGGTGTGGGCGCGGAACTCAACCTCAGCGTCGGCGCATCGCTTGATACCAAGGGCAGCAAGCCGGTCACAGCCCGCTTCACCGTGAAATTCCTGCACGAAACATCAGATCCCGCCGACCGCCAGGCAGTCGTTTCGGTTGGCGGCATCGATCTCGTACTCTGCGCGAAGCGCCGGCCCTATCACAACATCGCCGATTTCACCCGGCTCGGCCTCGATCCGCATAGGGCCAGAATCATCGTCGTCAAATCGGGCTATCTCTCGCCGGAGCTGGCGCCGATCGCCAATCCGAACCTGATGGCGCTATCGCCCGGCGTGGTCGACCAGTTCGTCGAGCGCCTGCCGCGGCTGCGCAAGCAGCGCCCGACCTATCCCTTCGACAAGGATTTCGCCTTCGAGCCGCAGGTTTTTCTCTCCGCGCGCTCGGTGGGGCCGTGAGGTCCGGCTAACCCCGCGCGTCAACCCACTCCGAGCAACGCGTGGCGAAGCAAGTATTGCGGGAAATAAGCTGTTCCGAAGAGGCGCGGTGCATCCTTTTTGCTGCACCGCTTATATGACTTATCCTAGATACTATTTCACCCATAATTGTTAACGACCACTTCCGCTCATTTGTGTTCTCTTATCTCTGCGAATCAAAAAGGTTTGATTTGCCGGGGGACGTCCACCATGTTGAAGCATGGGGCGATGCAACAGTTGGGTAGGAGCCTATGCTGCAACGGATTGAAGACATTGATGCCGCGCTCGTGGACAGGCTGCAGCATTCAGCATTCAAGTACTTCCTGAAATATTCCAATCCTGAAAATGGCCTCGTGGCGGATACCTCGATCGGTGGCGTGCCGGCGAGTATCGCGGCCGTCGGCTTTGCGCTTTCGTCCTATCCCGTCGGTGTCGAGCGCTCCTGGATCAGCCGAGCGGAAGCAGCCGAGCGCACGGTCAATACGCTGCGCTTCTTTGCCGAGGCGCGCCAGGGCGAGGAACGCCACGCGACAGGCTATCGCGGCTTCTTCTACCATTTCCTGCACATGGATACCGGCCATCGCGCCTGGAACAGCGAGCTTTCGACCATCGACACGGCGCTGCTCGTTGCCGGCATCCTGACCGCTGCGCAGTATTTCAAACGCGCGGACGACGAGACGGAAACCGAGATCCGTGAACTCGCGACCTTCATCTATGAGCGCGTCGACTGGCGCTGGGCGCTGAACAAGGGCGACACCATTGCCATGGGCTGGAAGCCCTCCTCCGGCTTCCTGCGCTGGCGTTATCACGGCTTCGACGAGGCGATCATCCTCTATGCGCTGGCGCTCGCCTCGCCGACGCACCCGATCCCGCAGTCGTGCTATGACGCCTTCACATCGAGCTACTCCTGGATGTTGCATGGCGAGCAATCCTATCTCTACGCCGGGCCGCTCTTCATCCATCTCTTCTCGCATGCCTGGATCGATTTCCGCGGCATTCAGGACAAGCCGATGGCCGAGCGGAACTGGGACTACTTCCGCAACACGCAGGTCGTCATCAATGTCCAGCGTGATTATGCCGAGCGCAATCCCGGCCGCTTCGTCGGCTACAACAAGAACATCTGGGGCTTCTCCGCCTGCGACGGCCCGCCGCCGACACGGCGCATGCGCGGCGGCCGCCAACCGAAAGTTCTGGGCTATGCCGCACGTGGCGCACCCCTTGGGCCCGATGACGGCACGATCGCACCCTGGGCGGCACTCGCCTGCCTGCCCTATGACAAGCAGGCGGCTCTCGACGGCACCAAGGCGCTTCTGACCACCTATCCGAACCTGCTCCTGGAAGGCGGCTTTCCCGGCGGCTTCAATCCGACCGTCCAGACGAAGCGGCCGGAGGGCTGGGTCGACGACCGCACCGTCGGCATCGACCAGGGCCTTGTCGTCATGACCGTCGAGAACGAGCGCTCCGACTTCATCTGGAAGCTGATGCGGCAATCGCCGACCATCCGCCTCGGGCTCGAGCGCGCCGGCTTTACCGGCGGCTGGCTCGAAGGCATCGAGCCGGAAGAAGTGGTGCGCAAGGTCGGCTAGCGCGCGTGCGTCCTCTCGGACACGCGTAGGACGCCGTTACTCTTTGAATCGATCTATCACCCCGGAAATCGATTTCCGGAAAGGATTATGCGCAAACTAAAAAGCATAGAGCCCGCGTGTCCGATAGGACGTGCGGGCTCTATGCTCAAGCCTCGAAAACATGCGCCTTGCCTGATATATCGAGGCGAACAAGGTCGCCTCGCGCCGGCAGCGCGACGCTTGAAGTCTTGATCCGGATCGGCGGCAGCGCAATACCATCAAGCGAGACGGCAACGGTGCAGACAGCGCCGCCGAATTCCACCTCGACGACACGTCCCCCATAGTCGCGATCGCTTTCATCGGCAACGACGCGGATCTGCTCGGGCCGCAGCATGATCTCCGCCTTGCCCTGGCGGCTGCCTTCGACGGCGACATGGCCGAGGGCGCAATCGGCCAAGCCGTTGCGGATGATGGCGGGAAGCAGCACCGCGTCTCCGAGGAACAGCGCAGTCTCGCGATCCCGGGGATGAAGATATAATGACTGTGGCGATCCGGCCTGGATCAGCCGCCCTTCTCTTAGGACCGCGACCTGATCGGCAAAGCTCAGCGCCTCTTCCTGATCATGGGTGACGAGGATGGCGGTGATGCCGGCTGCCTGCAGCACGCGCGCAACCGCCTTGCGCATATTTTCACGCAGACCCGTATCGAGGGCCGAGAAGGGTTCATCGAGCAGCATCAGCCGCGGCTTGCGGCCAAGCGCGCGGGCCAGCGCCACGCGCTGCTGTTGGCCGCCGGAAAGCTGATGCGGGCGCCTCACCAGCATGCCGCGGTCGAGCTCGACCATATCGAGCAGCTCGACGATGCGCTTCTCGCGATCCGCCGCACCGCGCTCGAAACCGAAACCGATATTCTCGGCAACACTCAGATGCGGAAACAGCGCGCCATCCTGAGAGACGATGCCGATGCCACGTTTGTGGGCCGGCACCGCCGCCGGACCGTCGGCAAGCACGCCGCCATCCAGCGTCACCCTGCCGGCATCGGGCTGCTCGAAGCCGGCAATGATACGCAGTAGCGTCGTCTTGCCCGAGCCGGACGGACCGACGACAGCCGTGCGGCTGCCCGCCTGCACTTCGAGCGAGATATCCTTCAGCGCCTGAACCGGGCCATAACGCTTGCTGATGTTTTCGATCGTAAGCAGCGTCATTGGCCGGCGGTCCGTTTCGATTGGGTATAGAGCATCAGGGTGAGCGGCAGCGACAACACGATCATCATGAAGGCGTAGGGGGCGGCCGAGACATAGTCGATCTCGCTGGTCAGCGACCAGAATTTCGTCGCCAGCGTATCGACGCCGTTGGGCGACAGCATCAGCGTCGCCGTGAGCTCATTGGTGATACCGAGCGCGGCGAGTGCGACGCTCGCGGCAGCGCCTGGAGCCGCAAGCCGCATCGTGATCTGCCGCACCGCCTGGCCCGGAGTGCGGCCAAGGCCCATCGCGGCGCGTTCCAGTTCCACCGGCGCCTGGGCGATGCTGGCGCGCAGCCCCACCATGGCACGCGGCAGAAAAAGCATCACATAGGCGACGATCAGCGTTGCGAAGGTCTGATAGAGCGGCAGCACGAGACGCACGGTGATCGTCACCAGCGCCAGCGCCACGACGACACCCGGCAGCGAGCCGACATAGTAGTGGCAGGCTTCGAGCACGCGCTGGAAGCGGCCGGGCGCCCGGACCGAAAGCCAGGCCATCGGAGCCGCCGCAATCGTCGCCAGCGTACCGCCGACGACAGCAAGGATGATCGTCTGCAGGAAAGCGTTGCCAACCTCGATGCGCCAGATATCGGCGCCGCCGAGATAGAGCCAGCGGCTAAGCGTCACCAGGGGCACGCCGAGCGCCAGCACCGCCAGGATGACGGGCAGCAGAACGGCCGGCACGACGAACCAGCCGAGCCGCCGGCGGTCCGCCGGGCGCGGCGAGCCAGAGCCGACGCGGGCGTAACGCTCGTTGCCGCGCAGCAGCACTTCAAGGCTCAGCAGAAAAAGGCAGCAGGCGACGAGCACACCGCCGAGCATGTTGGAAGCAGGGCTGTTGTAGGAGGACTGGAACTGGTCGACAATCGCCGTTGCGAACGTGTCGAAGCGGATCATAACGAACAGACCGTATTCCGACAGCAGATGCAGCGCGATCAGCAGCGAGCCGCCGCAGATGGCAAACCTCAGCTGCGGCAGCACCGCGCGGAAAAAGACGCGCCAGGGATTGAGACCGAGCGAAGCCGCCGCGTCCTCGATGGCCGGATCAAGCCGGCGGAGCGCGGCGGCGACCGGCAGATAGAGAAACGGGTAGTAGGCGATCACCGAGACGAAGACGCCGCTCTGCAGGCCGCGCATGCCGGGAATGAGGCTGACCCAGGCATAGCTGTGCACGAAGGCCGGCACGGCGAGCGGTGCTATCGCAAGCCAGGCCCAGAGCCGCGCGAAAGGAATGTCCGTCCGCTCCGTCAGCCAGGCGAGCGTCACGGCAAGCGCGATAGACAGCGGAATGGTGATCGATTCCAGGAAAACCGTGTTGGCGAGGAGTTCGCCGACCCGTGGCCGGAAGACGAGCGCCTTCACCGTTTCCCAGCCGACATCGTAGGTTATCCAGCCGATGAAGCCGAGCGGCACGAGGCTGAAGATCGCGACGATGGTGGCGAGAAGCATCACGGATGCATGCGGCATGCGCCCGCGCAGCAAAACCATTCGCGCGGCCTTCGGCGCGACCGGCGCCGCGTTTCCGGATGCGAGCAATCTGTTGTCCTGCAGCAAGGCCGATGCCTTCACACGCTGAAAAAGGAAGGCAACCGCTTTCAAGAGCGGTTGCCGGATTTCGTCATGCCCTAAGGTTTTCTTGAGCCAAAAGCAATAGTTTTGGCCAGAGGAAGGCTGCGGCAGAAAATCAGATCAGGCCTGCGGCCGTCATCAGCTCCACGACCTTCTTGCTGTCGAGGGTCGAGGCTTCGACCTTCGGCGCGTTGAGATCGGCAAGCGGAGTGAGCTTGTCGTTGGAGGGCGCATCCTTGCCGACAGCATATTCATAGGACGTACCGTCCTTGAGCACGGCCTGGCCTGCCTTGCTGGTGATGAACTTCAGGAAAGCCTGGGCTTCCTTCATATGCTGCGTGGACTTCAGGACGCCGCCGCCCGAAACACTGACGAAAGCGCCCGGATCCTGGTTCTTGAAGTAGTGCAGGCCGACATTCTTGCTGTTCTCGCCTGTCTTAGCCTGATCGCCGAACCAATAATAGTGATAGATAACAGCGCCTTCGACTTCGCCGGCGTTAACAGCCTTCATTGCGACGCTGTTGCCCTTGTAGGGCGTGGCATTGTCCTTCAGGCCCTTCAGCCACGCCTTGGTGGCGTCTTCGCCCTTGAGCTGCAGCAGGGCGGCAACGATAGCCTGAAAGTCGGCGCCGGCCGGTGCCGCACCCCAGCGGCCCTTCCAGGCCGGATCTGCGAGATCGAGCAGCGACTTCGGCAGCTTGTCTTCGCTGAGTTTCGTTTTGTCATAGGCGAAAACCGTGGTGCGGGCGGCAATGCCGGTCCACATGCCGTCGGCGGGGCGATACTGATCCGGAACCTGATCCAGCGTTTCCTTTTCGACGGGGGCGAAGAGGCCCGCGCCATCGACCAGGGACATTGCCGGCGAATTTTCGGTCAGGAAGACGTCAGCCGGAGAAGCGTCGCCTTCCTGGATGATCTGGTTGGCGAACTGCATGTCGCCGCCCTGGCGCATGGTGACCTTGATGCCGGTCTCCTTGGTGAAGGCGTCGATCCATTCGCGGCCCAGGCTTTCGTGCTGGGCATTGTAGACGACCAGGCCTTCGGTCCCCTGCGCATTGGCGCTGCCTGCGAGCGCTGTGGCGGAGAGAAGCGAAGCGGCAAGCGCAAATGCGCGGGAAAAACGGTTAAGAGCAATATTCATGATGGCCTCCATGGCGATGTCCACCCCGGCTCCCGAGGGTGGTAGGAGGCGTATATTTTTCTTGACTGACGATTTCAAGTTTCGCGTTCGCAGAAAAGCAATCACAATATCTTGACTGAATATTTCATATTATGCGGGAATAAATCTCAATCCAAGCAAAAAGGCGGCGCTCCGCAGGCGCCGCCTTTCCCATGGCGACCGCTTATTCGACGTCGAACTTGACGCCCTGGGCGAGCGGCAGGGTTCTGCCGTAGTTGATGGTGTTGGTGGCGCGGCGCATGTAGGCCTTCCAGGCATCCGAGCCGGATTCGCGCCCACCGCCGGTTTCCTTTTCGCCGCCGAAAGCGCCGCCGATTTCGGCGCCCGAGGGACCAAGATTGACGTTGGCGATGCCGCAATCCGAGCCACGCGCGGAGACGAAAGTCTCGGCCTCGCGCATATCGTTGGTGAAGATCGACGACGACAGTCCCTGCGGCACGGCATTGTGCAATGCCAGCACCGCGTCGAAATCGCTGTATTTCATCACATAGAGGATCGGGGCGAAGGTCTCGTGCTCGACCGGGCCGGTCTGGTCAGGCATTTCGACAAGCGCCGGGCGAACGTAGAAAGCATCGGTCAAACCGTTGCCGACGCGGTCGCCGCCGGTCACCGTGCCGCCGGCCGATTTCGCCTCGCCGAGCGCTGCCTGCATCTTCTCGAAAGCCTGGCCGTCGATCAGTGGTCCCACAAGCGTGCCGCTTTCGAGCGGATTGCCGATGGTGACGGAGCCATAAGCCTTCTGCAGGCGCGGCACCAGCTGGTCGTAGACGCTTTCATGCACGAAGAGACGGCGCAGTGTCGTGCAGCGCTGGCCGGCCGTGCCCATGGCGGAGAAAGCGACGCCGCGCAGCGTCAGGTCGAGATCGGCACTCGGGCAGACGATCGCCGCATTGTTGCCGCCGAGTTCGAGAATAGCGCGGGCAAAACGCTGCGACAGGCGCGGGCCGACGGCACGGCCCATGGCCGTCGAACCGGTGGCGGAAACGAGCGGGATGTTCGGATGGTCGACCAGCACTTCGCCGACGGCACGGCCGCCGATGATCAGCGTCGACAGATTGGCTGGCGCCGAGCCGCCCTCGGCGACGAAACGCTTCAGTGCCTTTTCGAATAGCGCCTGCACGGCGAGCGCCGTCAACGGCGTCTTTTCCGAGGGCTTCCAGACGGTGGAATTGCCGCAGACCATCGCGAGTGCGGCATTCCACGACCAGACGGCGACCGGGAAATTGAAGGCGGAAATGATGCCGACGACGCCAAGCGGATGCCAGCTTTCCATCATCCGATGCTCGGACCGCTCGGTGGCGATCGTCAGGCCGTAGAGCTGGCGGGAAAGACCGACGGCGAAATCGCAGATGTCGATCATCTCCTGCACTTCGCCTAGACCTTCCGAAGTGATCTTGCCGACTTCGATCGAGACGAGACGGCCGAGCGCCGTCTTTGCCGCGCGCAGCTCCTCGCCGAGCAGGCGGACCAGTTCGCCACGCTTCGGCGCGGGAACGGCACGCCATTCGAGGAAGGCCTTGTGCGCTTCTTCGATCGCCGCCTTCGTCTCGGGAACGGAATGTTCCCTGAGCCTGCCGATTTCCTTGCCCGTGACCGGCGAGGTGACAGAAAGCGTGCCGCCGTGATAGCGACCGGCATCGACGCCGAGTTCGGCAAGCAGCTTGGCGGTTTCGGTGGCGAGATCGAGGACGGCGATGGTCATTGTCGTGGTTCCAATCTTATTATTCTCAGAAGCGTTTATCGGTTCTCAGAAGCGGGCATCGGCGAAATGGGCAACCTGGGCGCCGGCTTCGTACCATATTTCCTTGAGCGCCCGGAAGCTCGGTTCGGTGGGCGCCGTCAGCGGCAGCGGCAGATCGGCTTCCGCGAGCCGGCCAAGAATATGGTCGGCCAGCGTCCGGCCGAACACCGTGCCGGGGGCAATGCCACGGCCATTATAACCGGAAAAGCCGATCACATTCGGCGCGAATTTGTGGAAGCGCGGCAACGCATTGTCGGTCATGCCGATCTGGCCATACCATTCGCATTCGAATTCGACATCGCCGATGACGGGGAAGAGCCGCTTCAGCGCGCGCTTGGCCCAGCCCTTGTGCACGGCTAGCCCGGTATTGCGCAACGCCCCGACGCTGCCGAAAACGAGGCGGCCCGCCTGATCCATGCGGAAGGAGGAGAGGATGTCCTTGGTATCCCATACGCCCTCCCGCCCCGGCAGGATCGACTGGCGGAGATTGTGGCCGAGCGGCACGGTGGCGAAATTGAAATAGGGCAGGTAGATCTGCTCGTTGCGCACCTGCTCGAAGGGGCCGGTGCTGTAGGCATCCGTCGCAACGATGATCCAGTCCGCGCTGACTTCGCCGCTTTCCGTCTTCACGCTCCAGCGGCTGCCCTTGCGCTCCGTCGCGGCAACCGGGCTCGACGTATGAATGGCAACCCCGGCCTTGACGGCGGCATGGGCAAGGCCACGCACATAGGCAAGCGGCTGCAGCGTTCCGGCGCGCATGTCGAGCAGCGAGCCGGCATAGGCATCGCTGCCGATGCGCTTGGCCGTCTCCGCCGCGTCGAGCAGCCTGACCGGCGCACCGCGCGCGGTCCATTGCGCCACGCGCTGCTCGATCTCCTTCAGCCCGTCGGCGCCGACAGCGCAATGCAGCGTGCCGTTCCGTTCGAGTTCGCAGGCAATCCCGTGCCTGTCGATCAGCTCCATGACGAGCTTTGGCGCATTGCCGAGCAGATCGAGCAGGCGCTCGCCATGCACCGCGCCGAGCACGCCGGGCAGATCGTTTGGCATCACCCACATGCCGGCGTTGATCAAGCCGACATTGCGCCCCGAGCCGCCGAAACCGATCTCCCTTGCCTCCAGCAGCGCCACCTTCGACCCGGCTTCGGCAAGATGCAGGGCGGAAGACAGACCGGTGTAGCCGCCGCCGACGATGACGACATCGGCCGATACCGCGCCTTTGAGAGACGAGGTCACCGGTGGTTCGGCTGCAGTCTTTTCCCAGAGGCCGTGGGAGCGCGGATCATTCAGCATGGCTCAATCCGATTGGGTCGAAATCGCGAGGTACTCTAATGCACCTCGTTTGCGAAAGCATCATTTCAAGCGACGGTCTTGAGCTGCAGCCCCGCAAGGCCGAGTGCTTCCATCGCCGCATCCAGCGAGGCGGCCTGGCGTTCGGCATAGAGCGCCAATTCGTCCTTAACGGTCGCGCCGAGCGCGGCCTCGAAGGCGTCGCGGTTCGAGCGTGTCGCATAATTCTGCTGCTGGTCGGTGCCTAGGTTCGACTGGAAGATGCCGGCCGCGCTGACCGGCAGAAAATCTTCGTAGACAACGGGCGCGAAGGCCAGATAGCCCCGGGTGATCAGCGCCTCCGGATCGCGCGGCAGCGTGCTGCTGATCGCGGCGGCGATGCCCGCAGGCGTCGCGCTATAGCGGAAGAAGGCGAGGTCCTGCCTGCGCAGCTCTTCCCAGCTATCCGGCAACGCCCTGAAGCGTTCGACAAGTTCCTGGTTGTAGGCGCCGGCCTTGGCGCCACC
This sequence comes from Rhizobium fabae, assembly GCF_003985135.1. Classification (NCBI taxonomy): domain Bacteria; kingdom Pseudomonadati; phylum Pseudomonadota; class Alphaproteobacteria; order Hyphomicrobiales; family Rhizobiaceae; genus Rhizobium; species Rhizobium fabae. The sequence continues at coordinate 86,198 of NZ_ML133652.1, read as the reverse complement.
GGCGCCGACCTGCACCTCGCCGCGAACCGAAGCGAGCAGCCGGTCATAGAGCATCCGGCCCTTTGCCGTCAGCGCCACGCCGCGCTGCTCGATCTCGCCGAAGCGGGCGGTATGGCTACCCCTGACCGCACCTTCTTCACCGGAAAAGACGATCGCTTCCTCCAGCGCCTTGAAGCTCGTCTGCCGCAGCAGGATATCGCAATGACGGCGCGGCGGCCCCTCGATGACGGCCTTCGGCGTGATGCCGCGTTCCGGCATGCGGGCCTGGACTGCGTCGATATCGAGCGTGCGCGGCGTAAGGTGATTGATATGCGGCCCCTTGAAGCTGACGACGTCGGCGATCAGCCGATGCGCGTCGTGCAGGCGCTTGTAGGTTTCGGCGTTGACCGTGGCCTCGCCGTGCCAGCGGAAGGTTTCCAGCGCCTCGGCGACGAATTCCGTTGCTTCCGCCTCCGTCAGGCCGCCATTCTGCTCATGACGCTCGATCAGCGCGACGGCGCGCGGCGTATAGATGCGGCGTGCGGCCAGAATGGCTTGCGCCTCACCTCGCAGCCCTTCGTCCTCGATCAGTTCCAGCCGCAGCAGCGAGGTGAAGACGCGGAACGGATTGACGTTGAGCGCCGCCTCGCCGATCGGCCGGAAGCAGGTGGAATGAACGGGCACGCCGGCGACCGAGAGATCGTAATAGCCGACCGCTTGCATGCCCATGACGGCAAAGAGCCGGCGAATGGTGAAAAGTTCCTCTGCCGTCCCAAGGCGGATGGCGCCGTGGCGCTCGACATCGATGCGCTCCAGCTCGCCGGCGCTGGCAAGGCGTTCGCGCAGCTCGGGATCCTTTTCGAGGCAGGCGGCGTTCACCTCCGCCACGAGTTCGATCAGCGTGCCATATTGCGGCACCTCAGTCCGATACATCTGCGACATCGCCTCGGTGAAAAGCGAGCGAATACGGTCTGTTGAAACGAAGGCTTGCGGCATCGGGAACTCCGGCTCATTCCGTTTTTGCAGGATGAAACTCTTTACAAGCACCGCAAACCCCGAAATATCGACATTTTGGAAATAGCTCATTCTGAAATGGAATGATCATGAACACGTCAAGGCGCTTTCTGCCGTCGACTTCGCATCTCGCCGCCTTTGAGGCGGTTGCCCGCACCGGCAGCGTCACGGCCGCGGCGCGCGAACTCGATCTGACACAGAGCGCCGTCAGCCGGCAGGTAAGCGCGCTGGAAGACCAGCTCGGCGTCGAACTCTTCCTGCGGGAGCGCCAGACCATGCGGCTGACGCTTGCCGGCGACAGTTATGCCCGCGAGATCCGCGAGGCGCTCCGGCGCATATCGAGCGCCTCCTTGAACCTGCGTGCCAATCCGCATGGCGGCACGCTCAATCTCGCCATCCTGCCGACCTTCGGCACGCGCTGGCTGGCGCCGCGCCTGGGTCGCTTCCTCGCCGCCAATCCCGGTGTCACCATCAATCTCGTGACCCGGCTCTCGCCCTTCGATTTCCGCCTCGATTCGATCGACGCCGCCATCCATTTCGGCCATCCGCACTGGCCGGGCGCGGAACTCGCCTTTCTCATGTCGGAGCGCACGGTACCGGCGTGCAGTCCCGACTTTCTGAAGCGATACTCGATCTCAGCGCCGGAAGACCTGCTCACCGTCCCGCTTCTGCATCTGACGACGCGGCCCGACGCCTGGGAACAATGGTTCGCCAGCAACGGCGTCGCCTTCGAAAGCCTGCACGGCATGCTCTTCGACCAGTTCGCCACCGCAGCGCAAGCGGCGATTGCCGGCCTCGGCATCGCGCTGTTGCCGACATTCCTGATGCAGGAGGAGCTCAGGCGCGGCGATCTCGTCGCCGCCGTCGACCGTGAAATGGAAAGCCGGGAACGCTATTATCTCGCCTTTCCGCCCGAGCGCGCCGACTATGCGCCACTTGCCGCCTTTCGCGACTGGATCGTTGCGGAAGCGGCGGCATGACGAACGGCTTGCATCGGTATGGCGGTTTCGACCATTATGCACACCAATCAACATCTGCAGGAAATCCCCATGAAGCCGATCTTCGTCCAGCTCCAATGCGCACCCGGCAAGACCTATGAGGTCGCCGATGCCATCTACCAGACCGAACTGGTCTCGGAGCTCTATTCCACAAGCGGCGACTACGATCTGCTGATGAAGGTCTACATCGAGGAAGGCCAGGATATCGGTAAGTTCATCAACGACAACATCGCCAATATTCCGGGTATCGTTCGCTCGTTGACGACGCTGACCTTCAAGGCCTTCTGAATTCCCGTCAGACACGATTAACCTTTTCGCGAAGAATCACCCTCGCAGGGGGACGCTTAAACCGCGCCTTAACGCCCGAGACATCTGGTCGTTGTTATAAGAGTCCGCGTCAATAACGGGCGGCATACGCAGCGATAGGTGGAAAATGGCGATCGTCGAAGCAGACAGCGTGCGCGAGAAGCCGCGACCGGAAACGGCGCCGCTGATCGTCCATGTCGTGCGCCAGTTCCTGCCCAATCGCGGCGGCCTGGAAGACGTGGTCGCCAATCTCGGCCGCCAGACTGTGCGCCGCGGCTATCGCGTGCGCGTCGTCACGCTGGATTCGCTCTTCACCGCACCTGAGGACAAGCTGCCGCCTCGCGAAAATATCGATGGCATCGACGTGGTGCGCATTCCCTGGTCCGGCAGCAGCCGCTATCCGCTGGCGCCGCAGGTTTTCCGCCATATCGGCGATGCCGATCTCGTCCATGTCCATGCCATCGACTTCTTCTTCGACGCACTCGCCTGGAGCCGACTGCTGCACGGCAAGCCTATGATCGTCACCACCCATGGCGGCTTCTTCCACACCAGAAAATATGCGGCGATCAAGAAGATCTGGTTCCGCACGCTGACCCGCGCTTCGGCGACGGCCTACCGGCGCGTCGTCTGCTGCAGCGCCTCCGACCTCAGGCAGTTTTCCGAGATCGTGCCTGACAGCCTCCTGATCGAAAACGGCGCCGATATCGGCAAGTTCGCCGATGCCGCTTCGCGCCGGGCAAAACGCCGCGTCGTCACGATCGGGCGTTTCTCGGTGAACAAGCGGCTGGACCACCTGTTGAATGCGATGGCTGCGCTGAAGACACGCCACCCGGAATGGCATCTCGACATCGTCGGCGCCGAATCCGACCTGAACCGGGCGAATCTCGAAGACGAGATCGAAAGCCGCAATTTGACCGGCCGCGTCACGCTACACGTGTCGCGCGACAACGACACCATCCGCCGCATCATCGCCGAGGCCTCTCTCTTCGCCTCCGCCTCGGAATATGAAGGTTTCGGCCTGGTGGCGCTGGAAGCCATGAGCGCCGGCCTGCTGCCGGTGCTGAATGCCAATGATGCCTTTCAGACGCTTGCCGGCCGCCATCCCGTCATCAGGCTCGCCGATTTCGAAAATTCCGGGGCCGCCGCCGCGGCGATCGAAGCCGCCTATGAAGATTTCGCGCGCGAACCCGATGCCATCCGCGCCGGGCTTCTTGACGCCGCTCGCGGCTATTCCTGGGATATCGTCGCCGGCCGCTATATCGATCTCTACAGATCGCTTGATATCGCCGTCGCCGAAAGCCTCTGATCCTGCCTTCCTGAAATCCCGATCAAGCTCTTGCGAGACGGAGGATCTCGTCGAGCACGAATTTGCGCGATTGCGGCGGCGTCAGGTTGTGGTCCGCATCCGGCAGCATCAGGAGGCGCACGTTCGGATAGCGGGAAAGCTTGGCGCCGCGCGGGCCGAAATGGAAATAGACATGGTCGAGCCCGACGTCGCCCTCGCTGTAGATCAGCGTCAGCGGCACCTTGCGCTTGCCGAACGAGGCAAAGGAATGCCGGACCTCGCGGGCGATTTGGCGCCGGTCCGGAAGCAGCTCGAGCAGCGGCGCGATCCAGGGTGACAGCCGCCGGCCCCCGGCGATGACGATATTCTGCAGCGCCGACACCACGTCCACCTGGCCGCTCAGCAACCGCTTCAGCGTATCGAGCCGCGCCAGGCGCTGGCCGTAATCGTCGAGGCTGCGAGGAACGGAGACGACATGCTCCCTGCGCACCGGTACCTTCGGATCCCAGTAGTAGACGAAGGGATTGATCGAGACGACGGCTTTCAACCGCTCGTCGGCGACGCCGGCGCGGAAAGCGACATAACCACCGCTGCATCGACCGGCCACCATGATAGGCCCCGCAACGACGCTTTCGAGCAGATCGAGCGAGGCGACCGCATCCGCGGTCTGCGTGCTGGAATAAAGCACCTGTTCCGGCGCATCCGGCCGCGGCGGGCTGTCCCCGACATTGGCGGAATCGAAGCGCAGCGAAACGACGCCCTGGCGCGCGAGTTCGCGCGCCATATCCACCGTCGTCCGTCCCCAGCCGGCATGGCGGTCGTAAGCCGTCGACAGGAAAAGCACGGCATTGCCCTTGATCTCGCCCAGCGGCCGGCTGACGACGCCGACCAGATGATCGTGGCTTCCGAAACGCACCGGCGTTTCCGCAAAACCGTCACCAACAAGCGGCAAGCTCTCGATCGTTGCCGGCAAGCGGGCAGCGGATGTCTCCGTTGTCGCCGTCTCCAGCCACCTCGTCAACAGTTCGACGACGGCCATCGGCGTCTTGGCAAAGAGCGGATTGGTGACGAGTTCGTCGTAACCTTCGAAGGCCTTCTGCTCGACCTCAGCGCCGAACGCCTTCAGCACATCCGCAAAGCCGGTATCCTCGGCCCGGATAGGACGTTCGAGGATCAGATAGCGGGGCGCTGCGAGCCCCTGCGGCGAGGCGATGTTGAGCTTGCCGAGCTCGGCGGCGATCTCTTTGGGCATGACGAGGCCGGCGATCTGCACCTTTGCGGCCTGCACATGCTCCTTGCCGAGGCCGAGATCGGCATCGATGATCTTGGACCACATATTGAGTTCACGCAGATAGGCCCGGCCGCTCAGCACCGGCGCCAGCATAACGAGGCTGTCGATGCCTTCGATCGAGGAACCGATGCGCTGGGCAAGGGTCGCGCCGAGGCCCTGTGCGATGAGGATGATACGGTCGCAGCCGGAGAGCGACTTCAGCTCGGCGGCAGCCGCGCGGATCGAATTTTCCCAGGTTTCTAGCCTTGCCGGCAGCGGGCCGAAATCGAGCGCATCGCCGGTGCCGCGATAATCGAAGCGCAGGCTCGGCACGCCGATATCCGAGAAGTGCTCGGCAGCGATGCGGAAGAACTTGCGGCTGCACATTTCCTCAAAACCCCAGGGGCTGACGAAGAGAACGGCGGCCGAACGCTTCTTCGCTTGAGGATTTTCAGGCATGAACAGCCCGATCGTGCCGTCGAAGACGACAGGCAGGGCAGCGCTGCGTCCCGCACCCTCGGCCGGTTCGAGCGAGAATTCGCCGGGTGCGACCTTGGCGCGGTCGGGTTCGTCGGGAAGCCGCGGCGCAATGAAATTGATCGCGTGGCCGACCGGCCCCCGCAGCGCGGACGGCATCTTTTCGAGAATGGAGTGCATGACCTCGACATCCTCGCGCGGCACGGCGCGCAGCACGCGCAGCGCAGCGAAATAGGCGAAGGTGCCGGCGATGATCGCGGCGACGAGACCGATCGGACCGTGGATGAATTCCAGCGCGGAGATCGCCGCGCAGGCACACAATACGGAGGCGACCGTCACCTTCGTCAGGCTTGCGTAGAGACCTGAAAGTTGGGATCCGAATCCTGTCTGCCTGATCATCATCATCGACATCGCAACGAACACGAGTATGCGCACGAGTGCGGCTCCCTCGGCCGCAAGCCTAGGTACAATGAGTAAACAGCCCACGACCATGAGGAGGCCACCTATCACACTGATATTCAGGCGCGAGCGGGCTCTGTCCATCGAGAGCAGGTAGAGGCTGAGGATCTGCATGAATGTATAGGCGGGCGCGACGAGCGCGAGCAGCGCAACCACCGTGCCACTACGGCGGAACGCTTCGCCGAACACCACCAGCACCAGTTCGCTTGAGATCGCGGCCAGCCCGAGGCTCATCGGCAGCACGATATAGGCCATGCTGCGGGTGACGGCGGCGAAGACCTCGACCGGCAATGTCGAATCGTCGCTGCTGTGCCGCCGCTCGGAATAATAGGGCAGCAGGCTGCCGGTCATCTGGATCGGCAGTTGAAGGGCGATATTGGCGATCGACAGGCCGACGGCATAGTAACCGACCATTTCCACCGACCAGAACTGCTGTAGGAAAAGCAGCTCGAGGCGGTTGAGGAAAATGGAATCGATGATGAACTGGATCGACAGGATGACGGAGGAGGAGGCGAGATATTTCAGTGAGACCCCGCACCAGTCGCGCCGCGCCAGCAGGATCGGCAGCGTGGCGAAAAACAGCACGAGCTGGCCGAGCGCATACCCGACGAGAACACCCTCAACGCCGTAAAAGACGGCGCCGGTGGCGACGCCGGCAAGCTGGATGACCGAGACGGCGACCGTCAGCTTGAAGAAGGCGCCGAGCTTCTTTTCACCGATCAAATAGAATTTGACGAAGGATCCGATCGCCTGGATGAAGAACAGAGCGCCCGTGACCAGCGCGACGGAAGGCGCTGTTTCCGCCCAGTGCATCTCCTCCGAGGTCAGGAAGAACAGCGCGTAGAGCGCCAGCAGCGCGACGGTCGAAAACATCATGAAGCTGACGAGAATGGCGGCAAAACCCCGCCGGCGTCGCGCATCGTAGCCTTCCGCCGAAAGCTGCGGCAGGGTCTTCAACAGCGTTATGCTGGAGCCGAGTTCGGCAATCGAGGCGCCCGTGACCACCAGCCAGAGCGAAAAGGCGACGATGCCGTTGGCCTCGGGCCCGAGCAGCCGTGCGGTTATGATCGAAGAGACGAAGCCCGTTAGCAGCAGCAGCATGCCCGCCGCCGCATTCATCACCGAATTTGCGATAATACCCTTCGACATCTATCCATCCGCTAGCGCCGGCTACCGCCGGATACCCGTCATCTCTAACGTGAAAATGTTAAAATAAAGCGGAGTGACGACCTCATCTTAGCTGGCTTGCATCGCCGCCAGCTTCTGAAGCGCCTTCTCGTAGCTATTCTCGGCGAGATAGCGCAGCAGGAATTCCCGCGCCTTCTCGGCTTTCTCTCGCGCGAGTTCCGGCGCACGAAAAATCTCCCTGAGATAGGCAGCCGCCTCCTCCGGGGAGGGATCGGCCCAGACTGCGCCCTCAAGCGCGGCAAATTCGGGATGTGTATCGACGACAGGAATGAGGGAAGAGCCGACCAGCCAGGTGTTATCAGGATCGCAGAAATCTGCCGTACCCGACCAGGCGGTGGAAACGACAGGCGTGTGCTGCATGATCGCCTCGGCGACCGTCAAGCCGAAACCTTCCGAGCGATGCAGCGAGAGATAGGCGTCGGAAGAGCGGATGAGGCCATTGATCTCGGAATTAGACAGCTTGTCGGTGACGATACTGATCCGGCTATCGCCGGCGACCGAACCGACCAGTTCGCGCAGGCCTTCATCGTTGCTGATATCGCCGCTGGCCTTCATCAGCAGGAAGGCGCTCGGGCATTCGGCGCTGAAGATCCTGAAGGCTTCGATGACGGCCTGCGGGTTCTTCCGGTTGATCGACGAGCCGGCGCTGAAGATGAAGCTGACGAGAAAGGCATCCTTCGCGATGCCGAACTTCTCCCGCATGCCTTCCGTCGCCGGCTTTTCGGTGACCGGGTGCGGAACCACGATGACGGGCGCTTTGGTCAGCGGCGCAATCGCCCGCCGGGTGAATTCCGACGGAACGAAGACGGCATTCATGTAACGCAATCCATTGCGCCACTCCGCCGGCACGACTTCAAGCTCCCAGGCGAAATAGCCGATGTTGAAGGCGCTGGTGAAATTCGAAACGCCCTTTTTCAGGATGGCGCGCGGCAGCATCGGCGGATTGAGATGCCAGATACGGCTTCCGGGGAGCTCGACGGAGAGATGCGACGGCATCCATCCGGCAAAGGAATTCTCGTCAGGATTCGTGCTGACATCGGAGAGCGAGATGGCCCGCCCCGCTTCGGAGAGCGAATCGGCGCAGAGCCGCGCCGATTCGCCGATACCGACAGCCATTGAGAGATAACCGACGATTTCCACCGGCTTGCGCGGATTGAAGGCAATTCGCGACCGCGGAATCAGCCGCTGCAGGAAATGGGCACGCAGAAAGCGGTAGGTCGTTCTCAAATCACGATCTTTCTCAATGGATCGGCATCATCCCCAGCGCCAGGCGTCAACCTCGGAGCGCGGCGCGATGCGAACTGCCCAGACTTCTGATTTCGCCTGCGGGCGGAACATCGCTCTGCGTGCCCGACAGCGCGGAGAGTTTCACGCGCCGCAAAGCGCCGGGGGCAAGATGGAACCAGTCGTCGCCGGCCCGGTAACCTTCGACGTCGATATGCACCGATTGCGCCAGCCGGTCGGTCCTGAGATCGACGACCCAGTCGTCGCCGTCCCTGCCGAGCGACGCCTCGATGCTTGCGTCATGGAGCGCCTTGCCTCGTCCGCAGGGGAAGTGGAAGCTTTCGGCGAGAACGGCGCCGTCGCCGAGCGAGCGCAGGCGCGCGACACTTGCATCATGCGACGGCGGACCGAAACGAAAGGCATAGGTCGTATCGAAGAAGGCGCCGAACAGCGCGGTGGAGGCAAAACGCTCCACGCTCCTTGCCGCCAGCTTGAAAGCCATGCTGCCGCTGACGACCTGCTGCTTTCCATCGCGCAGGCAGGCAACCTCGAGCTCGACATCGAGCGCTGCGTCCGTCTCGTTGACGACATGCACGTCGAGGCCGTTGGTTCCCTCGTCGGTAAACACTGCCTGCACCGGCCGGAAGGCGCGGCGCATCGCATACCAGACGGGCTTCGGCTCACCGGTGGAATCGATCACGCCCCAGCCGGGGCCGGGCATGAGGTCCTGCAAGGTCCAGACGAGCGCGCCGTTGCAAAGGGAACCCTTGCGCCGCCATTCGGCGAAGGTCTCCTCGATCACCTCGCCGGTGACGGCGCGGGAAAGATCGAGATAACGTTCCGGATCCTCGCGGCGCATCTGGGCAGGATCGAAATCGTAAAGAAGCTTGAGATAGAAATCGCGAACGTCCTCGAAGTCCCACGATGCGCCACGGTCACGGGGCACGCGGGCCTTCCAGAGCGGGCTGTGGACGGCGGGCACGTCGAGATGACGATGCAGCGTCCTTTGCTGCGGCACATGCGCAAAAGCAAGGCTTTCGGAGGCGAAACGTACATCGGCGCGGCGCGCATCCGCAATCGGTCGCATATAGGCGCCGACGCCGTAATAATGGGAAACGCCGGAATTCGGCGAAAACGGCATCGCCCCGCCATATGGCGAGTTCGGAACATAGGGCACGTCAGGACGCATGCGCGCGACGATCGCCGGGATGATTTCGTCGGTGACCGGCCCGCTCCAGAATTCCATGGGTAGGCCGAGCATCGCCGCCTGCTGATGGATCTCGCTGCCGCCGCAGAGCACGGCAAGAGAAGGCGACGCCTGGACGCCGTGCAGGAATTCCTCGACCTCGGCATGCACATGGCCGAGAAAGGCCTTGTCGTTGCGCGGATAGTCGAAATTGGCGAACATAAAATCCTGCCAAACGAGCAGGCCGAGTTCGTCGCAGAGCGCGAAGAAATCGGGCGTCTCGTAGGCCATCGTGCCGCCGATGCGGATCATGTTCATACCGGCGCCAGCGGCAAGCCGCAGGAATGGCTCGTAGTCCGCCTGCCCGCCCGGCAATCGCGCGATATCGGCCGTCGTCCACACCGCCCCGCGGCAGAAGATGCGCTCACCGTTGAGGAGGAGCGCGAAATCATCGCCATCGGCGCCGCGGTCGACGTCGATGCGCCGGAAGCCGGTCCTGCCCAGCGGATATTCCACGCCATCGGAAACCAGCGTCAGATCGTAAAGACGCGGAGTGCCGTGGGTGTGCGGCCACCAGGGCTCGATGTCGGAAAGCTTGAGGATAGCCGAGTAATGGTTGTCGCCGATCTTCTCGAAGGGCTGCTCCATGCCGCCGCAGTGCAGCAGCATTGCCGGGTCCGCGGCATTGTTATGCAGGGAGACGCTGAGGCGACCAACGCCGCTCTCATCCAGCACCGTGCGGATGGAGACATTGTCGATCGAGACGGGATTGCGCCGCACCAGCGAAATCGGCCGCCACGGTCCGACGGCATGGATCTCGGGGCACCAGCCCGGCATGTGGCCGAGCAGCGTCGTGCGGAAATTCTTCAGGCCCGCCGGTGTGATCATCTGCGGCCGCCAGCGTGCGCGCGGACCAGGCTCGGACAAGCGGGGACCGAGCGCCCGGAAACAGAGCGCGAGTTCGTCGCCGCCCAAAAGCGTCACCGGTATTTCATGGGCCGTGAACATGCTTTCGGAAAACAGGATTTCCTGACCGTTGAGGAAGACATGGCACAGTGTGGCAAGTCCTCCGAAACGGAGGATGGCTTCACCTGGCTCGGCATCGAACAGCCGGCAGAGATACCAGGCGTCGCGCGTGTTCAGCGGCTCGGGATTTTCCCGGTCGAAGAGCCCGGCTTTTTCGAGTGCCGCGGCAACGGTGCCGGGAACGGGCGCGGGTATGAACTGCGCGGAAAGGTGAATGTCGTGCGGCACCGCGCAAGCGCCCGGCTCCGTCAGGATCAGGTTCCAGCCTTCGGAAAGCACGCTTTCCTCGGCTCCGATGCTTGCCAAACGCGCCCGCATGGTCAGGTCTCCGGCCTCAGATTCGCTCCGCAAGCGATGCCATCATGGAATCCCATGCATCGGCGGCCGGATCAAGTGCTGCCTGCAGCGGCTCGAACCTCCTGCGCGCGACGGCGCGGGCAAGCTGGAACTGCACGGATTTCGCCGCATCGGATATGCGCCTGGCATGCTCGGCGGCGGCCATGAATTCACCGGGCGAGAGCCAGGCCAGGTGATCGGCCGCCAGCTCGAAATTGGCGCCCACCTGGCGGAGCGTATTGAACGCATATTTGTGGAAGAAGCCGAATGGCCGATCGGCCACGGCTTCGACCTGTTGCGGAAAGACGGCGGCGAAGGCGCGGATCGGGTTTTCGCGGGGACGCCTGTTGAAATGAAACCCGGCAAGCCGCCGCGCTGTTGCGCGCAGATGCGTTTCGTCAGCGGACGTTTCAGGGAACCGCGCAAATTCCGAATAGGGCAGGAACGGTGGGTCGTTCTTCGTCAGATGCAGCTGGAACAGCCCGTCGAAATCCTCGCCTTCGAGATGAAAATAGCCGGCATTGTGAAAATATTCGACGCGCTTTGCCGCAATGTCCAGCCGGTTGATCGCAACCGTCGTCTTGCCGTGCTCCTGCCGGTAGGCAGTGCCCCGCGTATCCGGCATGTAGAAAGAATCCATCTCGATCAGGCAGAGGCGACCCCGCGCGATCTGCACTCCGACATGTCGTTCGACGCGGTCGTAGATCGCAAGCTCGGTCGCGCGGATGCCGTAGAGCGCTTCGAGATCTTCGAGCGGCACCTTGAAAAAGGTGAACTGGTCACCCTCGAAATCCTGCGCCAGGGTGAAACCGAGCATCGCCTCGGGTGCGACACCCGATGTTGCCAGCACTTCGATCCAGAGATCGACATAGCAGTTGGTTTCCGGCCATGCGCGTTCGCCGGAATGCAGCGCGTGCTGTCGGTAGGTTTCCGGGCTGATCCCCGGGAATACCGATGTCATCGATCTCATCAGCCCCACAGCGTTTTCCGTACGCTGGCTGGCCATTGCTTCACGTCGAGCCCGTGATGGTGAAAGAGGGCGAGCGCGATGCGCTCCAGGCCGAAGCCGACGCAGGCGGTGTGCGCAACGCTGCCGTCTTCGAGATTGAGGCCCCATTTCGTGCCGAAGGCATCCTGATGGTAGTTGAAGCTCATGCAGGCGGTCGGATTGGCGACCGAGGTGATCGGGATCAGCAGTTCGAACTTCAGGTTCTGGTCGCGCTGATTGTTGGCAAGCATCTTGCCGGCGCGGCCGAAGAACGGATCGTTGGCGATATCGATCGTCACCTCGAGGCCGACGGCCTTCATCATCTCGACGCCACGATCCATCCAGCGCTGGCGGAAATCGGTGACGTGCTGCTCGGTGCCCATGCAGACATATTCGCGCATGCGAAACAGCTGCTGGCGGGCCGGGTCCTTCGACGGCTCGTGGCGGAAGCAGTAGGATTGCAGATCGAAGAGACCGCCCGTCTTCGGCAGATTGCCGCGCTTGGCGACCGTCGGATAGAGGGGATAGCAGGCAGCCGGCGTCAGCACGATGTCGGTCGCTTCCTGTCCCTTGGTCCAGTCCTCGCCGACTTCCATGCATTCAAGCAGGCTGACATGATCGAGTTCGCTGCCGCAGAAGCTGTGCACCGTGCCGGCAAGCTGTGGGAAGCTCTTCATGTAACCGCTCTTTTCGAAGAAAGCGCGGTTCATGCCGGGAGGAAAACGCATGGCCTCGGCGCCGTCGGCGCCGCCGAACTTATCGATCAGGCGTTCGAAGGCGGCGATCACATCTTCGAACTGGCCGCTGCGGCCATAGAGCCCGTCGATGCCGGTATCGATCAGCAGTCCGGCATCGAAAAGCCGGTCCAGAAACGAGGTCTGCATATCCATGACTGTCACCCCAGTAGGCTAGTGTCCTGCTTATGGACAAGGAGCATGCTCGACGTGTTGCCGAGGATGCGGTCATTCGAGATCATGAGCTGCGCGGAGTGGGCGTCGCGCAAATGGCGTCCAAGGCTGAAGGGCGTACCGTTCTTGTAGCCCATGATGCCGCAGATCAGCATGGCGTGATTGACGATCTCCAGGATCGTTTCCGAGGAGGCGATCTTGACGTTATTCATCGCCACCGCAAAGCCCATCGAGGACAGCTTGTCGCCATCCGTCTTGGCACCCTCATAGGCCTTGAGGCCGGCAACGACGTTCGACTTCACCATCTGCAGGAGGTTAGAAACCTCCGCGAGGCGAAGTGCGCCCGGAGGCTGGGCATCCGGCGCCTTGCGGGCAGCGGCGCGCACGAAAGCCTGGGCGCGGACGACCGCGTCGACCGCGATGCCATACCAGACGCCGCTCCACAGCAAGTGCGAGGAAGCGAGCATAGATTGCGCCGCGATTTCGGCGAAAGGTTTCGGCAGGATCTGGCGCGCCGGCGCTTTCCCCTTGAAAAGGAAGCCGTCGGAGCAGGTGCCGCGCATGCCGAGCGTGTTCCAGGCATGCGTTTTCTCGAGCGTGTACTGGTCCTTGAGGAAGGCCGTCAGCACCTGATCGGAGGAGGCTGCCTGCGGGTGGGCACGCGAGGTGATGAGGATGGCATCGGCATGCGAGCCGTAGGAAATGACGGTCGCATCCTTTTCGAGGCGGCAGGTATCGCCGTCAACTTCGACCGCGCAAATGCTGTTGCGCAGGTTTCCGCCAATGCCGCCCTCGGTGGTCGCGGAGGCGATCAGCAGCTGGTCGGCAGCGATGGCGTGCATGAAACTGCGATGCCATTCGCTGTCGGCGCCGTGTTCAACGAGGCTCGACAGCTTGATGTGGTGCATGGCGAAGACCATGGCGCTTGCCGCACATGCCTGGCCGAGCATCGAGCACAATTCGGCGATTTCGGTGATCGAGGCCGATTCACCGCCGAGATGGCACGGCACCTGGATGCCGAGCAGCCTTTCGGCCTTCATCGCATCCACGGCTTCCCTGGGAAAACGGCCTTCGAGATCGACGGCATCGGCATGTTTGGCCGCAACTTGGGCGACGCGGGCGGCCCTTGCGACAAGACCGTCCTGCATGATCTTGACGGGGAAATTCATCAGGCGACCTTCCGGCCGTCCTGGATGAGATCAACCGTCTTGGCGATAGCCGAAATGCTCGCAAAGGATTTGCGGTTCAGGAGATTGTCGGGAAATTCGATGTCGAAGGCCTCTTCGATGCCGAGCATCAATTGCACCGAGGCAAAGGACGTCAGACCTGCAGCATAAAGATCGGCATCGTCGGCGACCTGGTCGATCGCGACAGGAAGCTTGCCGAATTTGGCTACGAGGTCGCGGATTGTCGTATTCATCCCATCACTCCAAGATTCTCATGATCCCAAACCGGCGTTCATCGCCTTGTCATGAGCGTTCTTTTAGTGCGGAAAACAGAACATTCCGCTAATTAATTGGGTTAAATATGATTATTGCTCACAGTTAGGATTTTAGTGATCCATCCGGCGAAAACGGAAATAGATATTCTATATCAATTCTTTAATGAATTTTCATCGCCGACGCCGAAAACAATTTCCGGCGTGACGAGTACAGAAATGACACGGAAAGCAGCGCTTTTGGTCAATCGGCGGGCGGATAGGAATGCTCGCCGCCGCGGTAATCCGAGACGGAATAACACCCGTCGCCTGTTGCCCGAACGGTGCTTCCGCTGACGACGGCCTTGCCGTGGCCGCCCGGGATATCGAGAATATAAGTCGGCTGGCAGAGGCCCGAAATCCGCCCGCGCAGCGCCGCGACGATCCTCTGCCCCTCCTCGATCGTTAACCGGAAATGGCTGGTGCCTGGCGCGAGATCGGGATGATGGAGGTAATAGGGTTTGACCCGGATCTCGACGAAAGCCTTCATCAGCTCGGCAAGCACCTCGGGATCGTCGTTGACGCCCTTGAGCAGCACCGACTGGCTAACCATGGCGATGCCGGCATCGACGAAACGGGCGCAGGCCGCGCGCGCTTCCGCCGTCAATTCCCTGGCATGGTTGGCATGCAGCGCGATATAGACGGTCTTGCCGCTCGCCTTGAGAGCTGACATCAGCGCCGCATCGATCTTCTCGGGATCGACGACGGGAACACGCGTGTGGAACCGCACGATCTTCACATGCGCGATTCCTGCGAGCGCCTCCATGATCTCGCGGAGCCGGCGCGGCGAAAGCACCAGCGGATCGCCGCCGGTGAGGATGACCTCCCAGATTTCCTGGTGGCTTCTGATATAGTCGAAAGCAGCCTCCATCGCCGCCGCATCGAGCGTGCCGAGGCCCTGTGGCCCCACCATTTCGCGGCGGAAGCAGAAGCGGCAATAGACCGGGCAGACATGCACGGCCTTGAGCAGCACGCGGTCGGGATAGCGATGAACGATGCCTTCGACGGGGCTGTGGGCATGATCGCCGATCGGGTCGGCGCGTTCTTCGGGGGCGACCGTGAGTTCGGCTGCATCAGGCACAAACTGCCGTGCGATCGGATCGTCAGGATCGGCCCGATCGATCAGCCGGGTAACGACGGGCGTCAGCGCGATCGCGTAACGCGCGGCAACCTCTTCAAGCGCAGCGCGATCGGCAGGCGCGGCAAGCCCCGCCATCACGAGATCGTCGACGCTCTTGATCGGTTTGACGACATTCATCTTCCGTACTCCGCAACCGGCGCCCAGAGCACCTGGTCGATGCGCGACGCTCCCGTCGCCAGCATCACCAGCCGGTCGAAGCCGAGCGCGATGCCGCTTGCCTCGGGCATCAGCGACAGCGCCGCGAGGAAATCCTCGTCGATCGGATAGGTCTCGCCGTAGACCCGCGCCTTCTCGGCCATCTCGATCTCGAACCGGCGACGCTGCTCGGCAGCATTGGTGAGCTCGCCAAAACCGTTCGCAAGCTCGACGCCGCAGGCATAGAGCTCGAAACGCTCGGCAACCCTGGGATCGCGTGCCGAGGGCCGCGCCAGTGCTGCCTCCGAGACCGGATATTCGTCGAGAATGGTGATGCGGCCGAAGCCGAGATGCGGCTCGACCTTTTCGACCAGCACCCGGCTGAAGAGATCGGCCCAGCCGTCGTCATCGGCAACGCGCATGCCGACGCGCCTGAGTTCGGCCGCCAGATGATCGCGATCCGTCGAACCGTCGGCTGCGACGGAGGCGAGAAGATCAATGCCGGCATGACGTTGAAACGCTTCGGCAACGCCGATCCGCTCCGGCCCGGCAAAGGGATCGCTCTCGGCGCCACGATAGGCAAGCTTGCCGGTCTTCACCGTTTCGGCCGCAAGCGCCAGGATCCGCACGCAATCCATCATCAGGCTCTCATAGCTTTCACCTGCCCGATACCATTCGAGCATGGTGAATTCGGGATGGTGCAGCGGCCCGCGCTCGCGGTTGCGATAGACATGGGCAAAACACGAGATGCGTTCCTCGCCCGCCGCAAGCAGCTTCTTGCAGGCGAATTCCGGCGAGGTGTGCAGATAGAACGGCGCCTTCTGCCCATCCGTCGTCACCGCTTCCGTCGCGAAGGCGTGCAGATGCGCCTCGTTGCCTGGGGAGACCTGCAGCACCGCCGTATCAACCTCAATGAAATCCTCCCGCGCGAAAAACCCGCGCAACGCCGCCTGGATCGCATTGCGCCCGATCAGGAAGGGGCGGCGATCGGCATGCACGGACGGTGTCCACCAGGGGGACGCTTTCGCCGAAGAGTTCATTCCAAGCTTTCTTCGCCGGAGAAGCCGGTATGGGGGTGGCTATTTCCCGGTTTTTAGGTTAGTTGCGCCCCCAAAGAAAAACATTTGCGTCTTCGGGGCGTCTCGACAGTCATCTACGACGCCGAAAGCCGAGTTACAAGGAAGTCTTATGGTCAAGGTCATCGCCTCTTCGGTCCGCAAGGGCAACGTGCTCGACGTGGACGGCAAGCTTTATGTCGTTCTCACCGCCCAGAACTTTCATCCGGGCAAGGGCACGCCGGTCACCCAGGTCGACATGCGCCGCATCGTCGACGGCGTGAAGGTTTCCGAACGCTGGCGCACGACTGAACAGGTCGAGCGCGCCTTCGTCGAAGACGTCAACTTCCAGTATCTCTATGAAGACGGCGAAGGCTTCCACTTCATGAATCCTGCGAACTACGACCAGGTGGTCGTGAGCCAGGAAACCATGGGCGATCAGAAGGCCTATCTCCAGGAAGGCATGACCTGCATTCTGTCGATCCATGAAGGCATTCCGCTGGCGCTCGAACTGCCGCGCCACGTGACTCTCGAGATCGTCGAGACCGAACCGGTCGTCAAGGGCCAGACGGCTTCCTCTTCCTACAAGCCGGCCATGCTCTCCAACGGCATCCGCACCTCTGTTCCGCCGCATATCGACGCCGGCACCCGCGTCGTCATCGCGACGGAAGACAACTCCTACGTCGAACGCGCCAAGGACTGATCCTGGTTGCCATCTCTGCAGAAGGCCGGTTTCGACCGGCCTTTTTTGTATCCGCCGATATCAGAGATGCGGATTGCGCGGCCGGTACCTCTTGACGAGCTTCTGGTTGATCTCGGCAGCCCCCGGCATGTTGGCGCTGAGATAAACAGGCGCATCGCCGGATTTCGAAAGTTCCGAAGCGACTTCGGCGAAGATCGCGTTGATGACCGTCACCCCGACCGCCGTCGAGACGGGTCCGACCCGAAGCCCCGTGCCTTCGAGATCGAGAACGGCGTCGCCCGGCGGCAGCCCGTTGTCGAGCACCACATCGGCCACGTCGGCAAGCCGCCGGCGACCATTGGCGATCGCTGAGGAATAGGCGATCGACGTGATGGCAATCACTTTTGCGCCGATTTCGCGCGCATAATCGGCAGCCTCGATCGGCGCGGCATTCACGCCAGAATTGGAGGCGATGATGATGACATCGCCCGGCTGCATGCCGTAGCGCTCCAGCATCGGCCGCACTAGGCCCTGCGTGCGCTCATAGACCGAGCTGATGACCGCCCCCTCATGCAGCATGGCCGAGCCGACGAGCACCGGCACGGTGAAGGCGAGCCCGCCGGCACGATAATGCACCTCTTCCGCCAGCATATGCGAATGGCCGGTGCCGAAAACATAGACGCGCTTGTCGCCGCGGGCAGCATCGAGGATGACGGCGGCCGCCTGAGCCATCGGCTCGGCAAGCGCCTGCTTCAGTGTCTCCAGCCGGCCGATCAGATTGGAGAAATAGGCATCGGTGATATCAGTCATCCCGCGTCTCCTCGATTTCAGGCGGCCTCGCCGGCAAGCCAGGTGGTGGTAACGGTGAGGGCATCGGTGAGATGGACGAGATCGGCGCGCGCTCCCGGCGAGAGCTGGCCGCGATCGGCAAACCTGAGGAAACGCGCGGGATAGAGGGTCGCCATGCGCAAAGCCTCGGCGAGCGTCAGGTCCAGATAGGTGACGCCGTAACGTATCGTCGAAATCATGTCGACGTCGGAGCCGGCGAGCGTCCCGTCGGAAAGCACGAGCTTCGAGCAGAAACCGCCTCTTTCGCGCCGGACGGTGCGCCCGTTCAGCGTGAACGAATCCTCTCGCGAGCCGACGAGCGACATCGCATCGGTGACGAAAAACAGTTTGCCCTCACCGCGTTTGGCACGCAACGCCGTGCGCAAGGCTTTCGGGTCGACGTGATGGCCGTCGGCGATGATGCCGCACCAGGTCGCGGGATGATCGATCGCCGCGCCGACGAGGCCGGGCGCGCGATGCCCCATCTGGCTCATGGCATTGAAGAGATGCGTGACGCCGCGCGCACCGGCATCGAAACGTTCTTCCGCCGCTTCGCTCGAGCAATCGGAATGGCCGATACTGACGGTAACGCCGGCTTCCGCAAGCTCGCGCACCTGGGCGACCGTTACCTGCTCGGCAGCGATGGTGACGAGCAGCGTTCCGATCGCTTCGCGCGCGCGAATGAAGGCCTTAACGTCGCGATCCTCCACCGGCCGCATCAGTTCGGCCAGATGCGCGCCCTTGCGGGCAGGCGCCAGATGCGGGCCTTCGAGATGCAGGCCGGCGACGCCGCGGTTTGCCTTGACAGCCTCTTTCGCCGCCTTGATGGCGGCGGCAGACGCTTCCGACGTATCGGTAATCAGCGTCGGCAGCAGCGACGTCGTGCCATAGGGCCGATGTCCGCCGGCGATGATATCCATCGACGCAACGGAAGGCTCGTCGTTCAGCATCCGACCACCGCCGCCGTTGACCTGCGCATCGATGAAGCCCGCCGACAGGACACCCCCCTCAAGCGTCACCGTCTCGCCATCCGGCAGACCGTTTCTCGCGACGATCGCTTCGACACGGCCGTCGGCAACAATGAGTGCCTTGTCGTCATGGAAGCGCTCGCCGTCGAAGATGCGGGCGCCGACGAAGATCTTGCGCTCCATCAGACCGTCTCCGTCACCTTGAGCAGGTTCGCAGGCCTGTCGGGATCGAAGCCCTTGCGGCGCGTCACCGACTCGATCAGCCGGTAATAGACAAGCAGCGACACCAGCGGATCGACGAGGCCGCTGCCCGTCGCCGGCACGCGCAGATTGATACCCGACAGAGGCTGCGCCGAGAAGCCGACGGTGGTGGCGCCGAGTTTCTGCAGGCGCTCCAGCGCCTGGCTATTGTTGGCGAAGGCCGCATCGTCGGGCGCGAAGGCGACGATCGGAAAGCCCGGCTGCACCAGGCGCATCGGACCATGCATCAGTTCGGCCAGCGAGAAGGCCTCGGCATGCAGGCCGGAGGTTTCCTTGGCTTTCAGCGCCGCTTCGAGCGCGATTGCAAACGCCGGGCCGCGACCGGCCGTATAGAGCGAGGTTGCATGGAAGAGCACCTCCTCGGCCGCAGCCGTGTCGATCCCGGCGGTCGCCGAAAGCGCCTCCGGCAGCTTGCCGAGCGCGGCCTGCAGGTCGGACGCGGCGCCGACCGCAGCCGTCACGCCAGAAAGGGCGGCGACGGAGGCGATGAAGGATTTCGTCGCCGCGACGCTCTTTTCCGCGCCGGCATTGAGGCCGAGAACGATATCGGCCTGCTTCGCAAGCGGGCTGTCGGTGACGTTGACGACGGCGATTGTCGTCGCGCCGCCCTTCTTGGCGGCTTCCTGCAGCGCCACGATATCCGGGCTCGCACCCGACTGCGAGACGGTGAAATGGACGCCGCCCTTCAGATGAAGCGCGGCACCGTAGACGGAAGCGATCGACGGACCGACCGATGCGACCGGAACGCCGCAGGTGATCTCGAAGAGATATTTGAAGAAGGTGGCGGCATGATCCGAAGAGCCGCGCGCCGCCGTCGTCACCACGCTCGGGCGGGCGGACGAAAACAATCGTGCGATCTCGGCAAAGACCGGTTTTTCCTTTTCAAGAAGCGTGGCCACCACCTCCGGCGATTGGCCGGCTTCCTGCAGCATCAGCGACTGGTTCTCACTCATAGGTCATCTCCGATTCTCAATTCGGCAACGAAATCATAGGCATCGCCGCGATAATGCGAGCGGGTGTATTCGACGACGCGCTGGTCTTCCAGGCGCGAGACACGTTCGATCAAAAGCGCCGGCGCGCCTGATTTGACGTTCAGCATCGCGGCGTAAGACGCATCGAGCGTCACCGCCGTCAGCCGTTGCAGTGCGCGCACGGGCCTGTGGCCGTTGGCCGTCAGCGCGTCGTAGAGCGATCCCTCGCCGCCGGCATCGTCGCCCAAGAACTTGACCGGCACCACGGCACGCTCGATCGCCAGCGGCAAGCCGTCGGCGAGACGCAGACGGTCGAGCCTCAGTACCGGCTCGTCGCCACCGAGGCCGAGCAGGAAGGACTCCTCCGGCGACGGCGTGTTGACCTCCCGCGACAATATCCGCGCGGCCGGCAGGCGTCCCCGCGAGCGCATGTCGGCGGAGAAGGAGGAAAGCCGCCAGAGCGACTGCTCCATGCGTTCCACCTTGCTCGATACGAAAGTACCGCTTCCGTGTCGTGATTCCAGTGCGCCCGATGCCATCAGTTCGCGATAGGCGGTGCGCACGGTGACGCGGCCGAGCTCCAAAGCCTCCGCAAGGTCGCGCTCACCCGGCAGCGCCGCGCCGGGCTTCAGCAGGCCTTCCTGAATGAGGCTGGTCAGCGCCTGCGCCAACCGCTTGTAGAGCGGTCCGGCCAGCGCCTCGCCACGCAGGCCGCGCCTGTTCAGTTCCGCTATCAGACTGGTTCTATCCATAGATATACAATAGAACCTATTTAGAACCAATCAGCAAGCCGGAATCGAATGCAGACAAGAAAAAACCTCCCCGGCGGGCCGGGGAGGATTCATAGCGACCAAATTTGACAGCCGTGCGTCCTGGAGCATGTCGCGCAAGAATGTGCGGCTCAGCTCTTGGTGAAGATATAGTCCGTCTCCTGGCGCAGCACCTCGCCGGGACGTAGGACCGCATTCGGAAAGCCTTCGTGATTGATGGCATCCGGCCAGACCTGCGTCTCCAGGCAGAAGCCGGCGAACGGACCGTATTTGCGCCCACCGAGACCGGGAGCCCCTGTATTGAGCTTGAAACCGGCATAGAACTGCACGCCCGGCTCCGTGCTGCGCACCTCCAGCGATACGCCGGAATAGAGGCTGCGGGCGAGCGCGACGCTCCGTTTGGCGGTGCGTTCCGGGGACAGGCAGAAATTATGGTCGTACAGTACCTGCTCGCTGCCGGCGAAACGCTTCATCGGCGCCATCTCGCGGAAATCGAATTCCGTGCCGCCGACAGGGCGGATCTCGCCGGTCGGCACCTGCCTCTCGTCGGTCGGCAGATAATGATCCGCTGCAATCATGATGTCGTGGCCGAGCGCGTCTTCGCGGCCGTCGAGATTGAAATAGGCGTGCTGGCAGACATTGGCGAGCGTCGGCTGGTCGCTGGTCGATTCGTAGGTGATCGACAATTCGCCGTTGCCGTGCACCCAGAACGTCGCCTGAATGGTGCAATTGCCGGGATAGCCGGCTCGGCCGTCGGGATCGACGATCTTCATCACCAGCCGGTCGACATCATGCTCGACGATCGTCCAGTTGCGCTTGGCGATATTGTCGCTGCCGCCATGCAGGTGCGTGACGCCGTTCTCGTTCGGCTCGAGCTGATAATGCTTGCCGTCGAGCGTGAACCTGCCGCCGCCGACACGGTTGGCGCAGCGGCCAGGCGTCGCGCCGAAATAGGCCGAATAAAGGGGATAGCTGTCTAAATCCTCGAAGCCGAGTTGCAGCGGCGCGTCATATCCCTCGAGGCGCAGATCCTGGATAACAGCGCCCCAGCTGATGATCTTGGCCGTCAGCCCACCGCCCTTGATCTCGACGCGATAGACGGTCTCGCCCGCCTTCGTCTGCCCGAAAACTTCCCGCTTCAACTTGTCCGACATGATCGACCGTCCATTCTTGGCGCATCCGGTTCAAGACGCGCGGCGCTATAGGGTTCGACCGGAACCTGCCCGCATTTGCTCCAAACCGCAACCGGTCGGATCAGAAAGAAATGCCGCTCAGAGGTCCGCGCCGATCTCTTCGACGTCATAAGGTGTCGTCTGGTAGATTTCGTTGATCCAGTTGCCGAACAGCAGATGCGCATGGCTGCGCCAGCGGTTCTGCGGCGCAAGCGCCGGATCGTTATGCGGGAAGTAATTGTGCGGCATCTTGATCGGCACGCCGGCATTGACGTCGCGGAAATACTCGTCGGAAAGCGAGGTCGAGTCATATTCCACATGGTTGAACATGTAGAGCCGCCGACCTTTCTTCTCATGCACGAGGCAGACGCCCATCTCGCTGGATTCCATCAGGATCTCCAGGCTTTCGGATTTCTCGATATCGGCGCGGCGCACCTCGGTCCAGCGCGACACCGGCACCTCGAAATTGTCGGAAAAGCCGTTGAGATAGATCGATGAAGGCTTGAGGTTCCGGTGGCGATAAACGCCGAAAGCCTTCTCCTTCAGCTCGTATTTCGGAACGCCGTGGAAGTGGTAGATCGCCGCCATCGCGCCCCAGCAGACGTTCATCGTCGAATGGACGTTGGTTTCCGTCCATTCGAGAATTTCCCGCATCTCCGCCCAATAGGTAACGTCCTCATAAGGCAGGAGCTCAATCGGTGCCCCGGTTATGATGAAGCCGTCGAATTTGCGCTGCTTCACCTCTTCCCAGGTCTGGTAGAAGGCGAGCAGATGGTCTTCGGACGTATTCTTCGCCTTGTGGCCGCCGATGCGGATGAGCGACAGCTCGACCTGCAGCGGCGAGGCGCCGACGAGACGCGCCATCTGCACTTCGGTCTTGATCTTGTTCGGCATCAGGTTGAGCAGCCCGATCTGCAACGGGCGAATATCCTGACGGATCGCCATCGTCTCGGTCATCACCCGCACGCCTTCCTGAACCAGGGTCTCGAAGGCGGGCAGCGTATCGGGGATCTTGATAGGCATTGCGGTCACTCGATCAAAAACAAAAAACCGGCGGCGAAAAAAATCGCTACCGGTCCGCACGCGGCCCTTTAGCGACTTCTTTAACGTGGCTGCAAGCCGGCCGGCCAAATCACCACGGAGTGCATTAATTAGCCCCTGTCGGACTGCGAATCAACTGCGGAATGCATGCAGGGGCAACCCATGCAAGCATCATCACACTTTAATGACTGATAGAATCTGTTGATAGACGGGTAACGCCACCATGTTAATAATAACAGTATGGGCGTATTGGAAAAGCATGATGGCAGATAAGATCGAGGGGAGGCCCGGAATCCGGAGGCAGGATAGGGTAGGGTATGATTTCAGCCTGACATATCGCCTCGGGGTGATGTTCTCGGCATTCTGGAATTCGGCAGTGCGTGGCAAGGTGCTGTTCCTGGCAACCGTGCTGATCCTCGTTATCCTGGTGACGGCCTATGGCCAGGTCATCCTCAACGAGTGGAACGCCCCCTTCTACGATTCACTCGAGCGTCGCGATCTCGGCGAATTCTTCCACCAGCTCGAAATCTTCGCGATGATCGCCGGCACGCTGCTGCTGCTCAACGTGTTGCAGGCCTGGCTGAACCAGATGACCGCGCTCTACATGCGCGAAGGCCTGTCGCGCGATCTCGTCGACCAGTGGCTGAAGCGCAAGCGGGCGCTGCGGCTCGCCTCCAGCGGCCTGATCGGCGTCAATCCGGACCAACGCCTGCACGAGGATTCCCGCAACCTCGCCGAAAGCACGACGGGGCTCGTTCTCGGCCTGCTGCAGTCGACCATCCTTCTGGTGAGCTTCATCGGCGTGCTCTGGGAACTGTCGAGCGGCTTCATCTTCCACATCAGCGGCCACAGCTTCTCCATTCCTGGCTATATGGTCTGGGCGGCGATTTTTTACGCCGCTTCCGCCTCGGTGCTGAGCCAGGTTGTCGGCCGCAAGCTGGTCAAGCTCAATGCCGATCGATTCTCCAAGGAAGCCGAGCTTCGCTTCACGCTGATGCATGCCAACGAGAACATGCCGGCGATCACGGTTGCCCGCGGCGAGGAGAACGAGCGCAGGCGCATCAACACCGACATCAGCTCGGTGCTGAGGGTCGTCAAGCGCCTCGCCATGGCCAATACCAACCTTACCTGGGTCTCGGCCGGCTACGGCTGGCTGGTGATCGTCATCCCGATCATCGTCGCCGCCCCCGCCTATTTCTCCGGCGGCCTCACCCTCGGCCAGCTGATGATGTCCGTTGGCGCCTTCAACCAGGTCAATACGGCGTTGCGCTGGTATGTCGCCAATTTCGGCCCGATCGCCGAATGGCGCGCCACGCTGATGCGCGTCACCGATTTCCGCCAGGCGCTGCTCGACATGGACGAGGATTTCGACCTCAAGGACAGCATCACCTACGAAAATACCGCGCCCGACACGCTGACGCTGAAGGATTTGGTGATCAACGCCAAGATCGGCGAAGAAATCGAGGAATGCGGCGGTTTCCGCCTGCACGAAACCAATGTGGTGATCAAGGCCGGCGAAAAGGTCATGATCAACGGCGACCACAGCGTCAACCGCAAGCTTCTCTTCCAGGCGATGGCCGGTCTCTGGCCGTGCGGCAGCGGCACGATTGGCCTGCCTCCGGTCGACGACATGCTGTTCGTTCCACAAATCGCCTATGTTCCCGGCGGCACGCTGCGCGATGCGCTGGCCTTTCCCGAAAGTCCCGATGCCTACGAGAAGGCCGCCGTCGAGGCAGCCCTTGAAAAGGCCGGCTTGCATTCGCTGATCTCAAGGCTCGATACCCGCGCCCGCTGGGACAAGCTGCTCGACAGCGACCAACAAAAGGCAATCGGCTTCGCCCGCCTGCTTCTGGCGCGCCCGCGCTGGATCATTTTCGACGAAGTGCTGGAAGGCATGGAGCCGGAATGGCAGGAAACCATGGCGAAACTGCTGACCTCCATCCCCGAAGCCGGCATGATCTACATCGGCCGTTCCGAGGCCTATCTTGAGGTGTTGCAGCCGCGCGTATTGCATCTGCAGGCGCTTCCGTCAAAAGCGGAAGAACAACCGCCTGTCGTCCAGACCGGCGCCAGCGCTAGTGCCGGCGCTGCCGCCGTGCCCGCTCCGGCGCTGTAAAATGGCCCGCGTCCAGTTGAGGAAGTCTCGCTCCCTTTGCGTGGCGGAAATGATGCAATCTTTGCCAAAGTATGCCATGATCATCGGGTGAGGTGACGTATATGGCAACGATGAATGTTTCCCTGCCCGATCCGATGAAGGAATGGGTGGAAGATCAGACAAAAACAGGACGTTACAGCAATGCGAGTGATTATGTCCGCGACTTGATACGGCGTGATCAAGAGCGATCTGGCAAGCTGGCGGAATTACAGCGTTTGATCACAGACGGCCTGGAAAGCGGCGTCAGCAATCGTTCGAAGGACGATATTCTTCGAGAGGCGCGTGAACGGCTAGCTGCGCAGCGTATATGAAATACCGCATAACCGTCGCAGCGGATCGGGACATAATCGAGCTCTATGTTCTCGGCGCCAATCAGTTCGGTGCATCGCAGTCGGAGCGATACGTCGATGATTTATTCGACACCTTTGAATTGCTGGCCCATAATCCACGCATGGCGCGTGAGCGCCTTGAGCTGAACCCGCCAATGCGGCTTCATCCTCATCGTGCTCATATGATTGCCTACACCATCCACGAAGAGGGTATCCTGATTGTTCGCGTGCTGCATGGGCGCGAGGATTGGCAGCGCCTCTTTGTGTAAAACCAAGGCTATGGCCATTTTCCTCTAAAGCCGACCGCATCACATCGGTGGGGTGATACCCTCGAGACCGACGGCGACCTGGGTGGCCGAGATGCTGCCGTCCGCCGCCTTCGCGCCGGTGACGATAACGCCCGCGCCGGCCTTCAGATCGTCCTTGGTCGCAGGTGCCAAGGTCACGATTGGCGTGCCGTCGGATATCGTGATGATCTTTTCCTTGCCCTGATAGGTCAGCGTGATCGTGTGGCCGTCGACGGATTTGACGGCGTTGCTGACGGTCGCGTTGGTCATCTGGCTGTTCGGCTGCGCATCCCAGGGGCGGTTGCCCTCGCCTGTCCCTTTCATCGCCGCCGGGAAGATCAGCACCTCGATCGCCCCGTCCGGGCCGTCACCCTTCGGAAGCGAAGCGACGCCGACGAAATCGCCGGGCTTGATATCCTCGACCGAGGCTTTCCGGATGCCACCGACCTTCCAGCCCGCTTTCAGTGTGATCGTCGCATCGCTGCTTTCGCGTGTCTTGACGACCAGTTTGTCGCCGCTCAAGCTTTCGATTGCTCCACGGACACGCACGCGCTGGGCATCCTCCGCCTGTGCGGCCTGCGATATCGCAAGGGCAACGAGGCCGCCGGCAACTGCTGTGAAAAAACGGGAATGAGGCTTGCGAGACATCTGACTTTTCCTTGTCGCCATTGCGATCGGCAGTATCCCCGGCTGCCAGGCGGCACCTTATGCCGCCTGGCGACAGGCTGACGAATCAAGGAAAAGTGAGCCGTAAGGAAAGGCTCAGCCTTCCAGCTCTTCCCGCAGCATTTCGAGCTCCAGCCACTCCTCTTCCATTTTCGTGAGGCCGGCGCGCAGTTTCTCCATCTCGGCGGCAAGCCGGTTGAAGGCTGCGGGATCACGCGTGAAGAGATTGGGATCGGCCATTGCCTGCTCGCGCTTGGCGATTTCGGCCTCGGCCTTTGTCATCTCCTTCGGCAGGTTTTCCAGCGCGAATTTCTGCTTGAAGGACAGCTTGCCTTTCGAGCTTGCCGCGGAAGGTGCTGCTTCCCCAGTCTTCGGCTTCTCCGCCGCCTTCTCGGCCTTTCTGCGCTCTTCGAGCGCGCCCTTGCGTTGCGCCAGCATGTCCGAGTAGCCGCCGGCATATTCGATCCAGCGGCCATCGGGCGCGTCCGGCGTGGCGGGCGCGATCGTCGAGGTCACGGTGCGATCGAGGAAGTCGCGGTCGTGGCTGACGAGAATGACGGTTCCGGGAAAACCGGCAACGATTTCCTGAAGCAGGTCCAGCGTCTCGATATCGAGATCGTTTGTGGGCTCATCGAGGATCAGAAGGTTCGCTGGGCGCGAGAGGATACGCGCCAGCATCAGCCGGGCGCGCTCGCCGCCGGAAAGGCTTCTGATCGGCGTGCGGGCCTGTTCCGGCTGGAACAGGAATTCCTTCATATAGCCGGTGACGTGGCGCTGCTCGCCATTGACGAGCAGGTTTTCACCGCGCCCATCCGTCAGATAGTTGGCAAGCGTATCCTCGGGATCGAGATCCTCGCGCTTCTGGTCGAGGGTGGCGATCTCCAGATTGGTGCCGAGCTTCACCGTACCGCTGTCGGGAGAAAGTTGCCCCGTCAGCATCTTCAGCAGCGTCGTTTTGCCGGCGCCGTTCGGCCCGACCAGACCAATGCAGTCACCGCGATGCACACGGATCGAGAACGGCGTGACGATCGCACGATCACCGAAGCTCTTGGTGATCTTCTCGGCTTCGATCACCAGCTTGCCGGATTCCTGCGCGTCAGAAACCGTGGCCTGCACCGTGCCCTGCGGCCCCTTGTGGCCACGATATTGCGAACGCATCGTCTGCAGCTCGCCGAGGCGGCGCATGTTGCGCTTGCGCCGCGCCGTGACCCCGTAGCGCAGCCAATGTTCCTCGCGCTCGATCGCCTTTCCGAGCTTGTGCTGTTCCAGCTCCTCGGCCTCCAGCACCTGATCGCGCCATGCCTCGAAGTGCGCAAACCCTCTGTCGAGCCGGCGCGAAGTGCCACGGTCGAGCCAGACGGTTGCCGTCGAGACCTTTTCGAGAAAACGTCTATCGTGCGAGATCAGCACCAAAGCGCTGCGTGTCTTCTGCAGCTCGCCTTCCAGCCATTCGATCGTCGGCAGGTCGAGATGGTTCGTCGGCTCGTCGAGCAGGAGAATGTCGGGCTCCGGCGCGAGCACCCGGGCAAGGGCTGCCCGGCGCGATTCGCCGCCGGAAAGGGTCTTCGGATCCTCCTCGCCGGTCAGTCCGAGATGCGACAGGAGATAGGTGACGCGGTAGGGGTCGTCGCCCGGCCCGAGCCCAGCCTCGGCATAGGCCTGCACCGTGCTGAAGCCGGCAAAATCCGGCGCCTGCTCGAGATAGCGCACTGTCGACGACGGATGGCGGAAGACCTCACCGGATTGCGCCTCGACCAGGCCGGCGGCGATCTTCAGAAGCGTCGATTTTCCCGAGCCGTTGCGCCCGACGAGACAGATCTTGTCGCCCGGTTCGATCTGCAGCGCAGCGCCCGCCAGCAGCGGCGCACCGCCGAAGCTCAGGAAGATGTCGTCCAGTTTCAGGATAGGAGGGGCCAAAAATCAGACTCCGGAAAGATCATAGGGCCGCGCAAGCACAATTGCCCGGCCGCTTGTGAGCGAAAAGCGAACCTTGCCTTCCGCGACGTTGGAAATGGTGCGCGACGAACCGAAAGGCAGATGGAAGTCCTTAAGCGGGTAACGCGCATTCTCGATGGAAAGCCCCTTCAGCTCGCTGAAACCAGGCACGGAAAACAGGCTGCCCTTGGGAAGGTCCAGTTCGATTGTGCCGGCAAGCAGCGGCACGGCCTCTTCCTTGCCGGAGGTCAGCAGCACGTCGAAACCCTCTTCCGCCAGGCTGACGGCCGACAGCAGATGCTGAAGCGCATGATCGGAGCGTTCTCCGCCGAGCGCACCGGCAAGGATCAGACGCCCCGCCCCGCGCGCGATCGCCTCCGAGACCGCGATCTCGCCGTCCGTTGCCGCCTTCGCCGCGGGATAGGGCTGTTTCGGCACGTGGGGAAATGCACTGTCGAGATCATCAGGCGTCGAATCGAAATCACCGACCCAGAGCTCCGGCGTAACACCGAGCGCTACCGCATGCCGCATGCCACCATCGGCCGCAATGAAGCGGCTGCCGGCGATGGCATGGCGCAGGCGCTCCGTCAGGCCGAGTTCGCCGCCGAGCAGAATGGTGAAGGTGGATTGGCTCATGGGCATTGCCCTTAGCGCAAACGGGGGGGCGAGGGGAAGGGCCGGCGAACGGCGGCATCCGCTTCAGCCCGGCGTATCCTTGTCGCGCGACAGGAAGACCGCCTCGTAACCGCCGATAAAGCGTTCGAAAAGTGCGGCGAAGCGATCGACATCCTCCTCGGGCCAGTCGGAGACGATCTCGGAGATGATCGCAAGTTTCTGGGCGACGATCTCGGCCAGCAGATCCTGACCGGCCGGCGTGACGACGACGACGATCCGCCGCGCATCGGCCTGCGAAGCCTCACGGCGCAGCACGTTTCGCCCCACCATATCAGCCACCACCCGGCTTGCCCGTGACGGATCGATGCGCAGCATCTCGGCGATCATGCCGACCGTGACCTCGCCGGCGGGCTGCGCCCTGCGCACGGCGTCGAGCACGTCGAGATGCGAAAGCTCAAGACCCGGCGCAGCGCTCTGGATCGCCAGACGCCCGATCAGCCGCCGCCCGGTCATCAGCCGCATGCGCGTCATGCTCCGGCCGATGCGAGGCACGTTTTCGCCGTCCGAATCGGCCGGGTTTTTGGGCAAGGTCTTGGTCATGGCTTCATTCATGACGGAACCATAACAGAGCGGGATCGGAAATTGAATATGCAGGAGGCATTCATGTGCCATTGACAAATATATGCTGACAGCACATAAAAGCGTATCCAATCGGAATGACGCCCTCATGGACATGCAACTCGCGCCTGCGCCGCTCGTGACGGATCCTCGTCGCCGGCTTATCCTCTTCTTCTTCCTGATGACGGCCATGTTCATGGCGACGCTGGACAATCAGATCGTTTCCACGGCGCTGCCGACGATCGTCGGCGAATTCGGCCATCTCGAGCGCTTCGGCTGGATCGGCTCCGCCTACCTCCTGTCGTTGAGCGCCGTCATGCCGGTCTATGGTAAGCTCGGCGATCTCTTCGGCCGCAAATATGTAATGATGGCAGCGATCACGATCTTCACGGTGGGATCCGCGGTCTGCGGCCTTGCGATCTCGATGAACACGCTGATCGCCGCCCGCGTGCTGCAGGGCCTCGGCGGCGGCGGCATCATGGTATCGATCTTTGCCGTCAATGCCGACCTGTTCGAGCCCCGCGAGCGGGCGCGCTATCAAAGCTATTCCAGCCTCGTGCTGATGGCCTCGGGCGCGATCGGCCCCGTGCTCGGCGGCACGATGAGCGATCTCTTCGGCTGGCGTTCGATCTTCCTGGTCAACGTGCCGATCGGCTTCATCGTGCTGACCGGGCTTGCCTTCATGCTGCCCTATCGCAAACCGCATCGCCGCCCCAAGATCGATTATGCCGGCGCCCTGCTGCTCGCGCTCACGACGACGAGCATCGTGCTTGCCACCGACAGCAGCGAACTGTTCGGCGCGTTGGTCTCGCCTGAAAGTATCGGCATTGTCGCCTTCGGCGTCGTCTGCGCCGTCGCCTGGGTATTCACAGAGCGTCGTGCGCCCGAGCCGATCGTTCCTCTGCAGCTCTTCCGCAATTCGACTTTCAGCCTGCTCCTGGTGATATCGGTCATGGGCGGCGCCATCGCCATCGGCATGGTCAACTACCTCGCTCTCTTCCTGCAGACCACGACCGGCCTTTCGCCGTCCGCCGCCGGCCTTCTCTTCATCCTCCTGACCGGCGGCCTCGTCTGCGGGTCACTGTCGGCGGGCCGCATCATCTCGAAGACGGGACGCTACAAGCCCTTCGCTATTGCAAGCCTCAGCTGCAGCGCCGTTGCCTTCGCGCTGATGTCGCAGATCCACGCAGGAACGCCGATCGCTTTCATCGGTGCGATCATGATGCTGCACGGCATCGGCATCGGCCTTGCCCAGCAGGTTCCCGTGATCGGCGTGCAGAACGCAGCACCTGCCCGCGACGTCGGCGCGGCCACCGGTTCGGTAACCTTGTCGCGCATGGGAGGCGCCTCGATCGCCATATCCATCTATGGCGCCATCATTGCCTCCGGGCTCGGCAAGGTCGGCGTCTCCATTCCCGGCGTCGCCGATATCGAGCAGTTGACGCCGAAGATGATGGCGTCTCTTCCCGAAGCGAGCCGCCAGGCCGTCGCCGATATCTATGCCGCTGCCTTCTCGCCGCTTTTCATGACCTCCTGTGCCATTGCGCTGATCGGCCTGACGGCCGCCTTCATGCTGAAGCCCGTGCAGCTTCCCCGCGCGGGCGAGACGAAGATGACACCGAAGCCGGCGGCAGAAGCCGCGGAATAATTCGGATTGCATCCGCAGAACGCTTCACCAGGAGGCGTTCGCCATCGCGGCAAACTATCCTTGATTGCAATTTTCTCGCAGAACTGCCGTTGTTGAACCGGTTGCCGCAATCGGCCCGTTCTTTTTCGCCGTTACCGACGAATCTGGGCTTTGTGATGGAACTTTCGCCATAATTTCATCCGAGCGAAGGGGAAGCTTCAACCCCCAATGCTTGCCAAAATGCAACGGCGCCACATTTAAGCAGAGTCTCGCTATGCAACCGATGCGGAAATCAGCTACAGCAACGACGTGTATCGGCCGTTTGTGCAGTGCGAGATCAGGGGTGCGCGCCTGTTGAATCCCCCTTGCGACAGCCGGTCCGAACCTGCAGCAAACCGGCAAAACAGCGACATGATGCGGAAAACCAGACTGGACGGCTTGACGACGTGGAAATCGCCCGCGCTTTCCAGTGACGCCATCTCTGCGCCGCGCCGCTTCGCAAGGAGCCTGATGCTGCTTTCGGCCCTCGCCATGGGGTTGAACGGCTGCCAGTCGCTGATCGAGCAATCCTATCAGCCGAGCGTGTCGCCCTCTTCCAATCCGCAGATCGTCGACGAGGTCCAGAAGAACGATCCGCGCGCAGCGATGGGCGCCCGCGAGCATCCGCGCATCGTGGCAAGCTATGGCGGCGAATACAAGGACGCCAAGACCGAGCGCCTCGTCGCCCGCATCGCCGGCGCACTGACGGCGGTGTCGGAAAATCCGAGCCAGTCCTATCGCATCACCATCCTGAACTCGCCGGCGATCAACGCTTTTGCGCTGCCGGGCGGCTATCTCTACGTCACCCGCGGCTTGCTCGCCCTTGCCAACGACGCCTCCGAGGTCGCCGCCGTGCTGTCGCATGAGATGGGCCACGTGACGGCAAACCACGGCATCGAGCGACAGAAGCGCGAAGAGGCTGAGGTGATCGCCAGCCGCGTCGTTGCCGAAGTCCTGTCCAGCGATATCGCCGGCAAGCAGGCGCTTGCCCGTGGCAAACTCCGGCTCGCCGCCTTCTCCCGCCAGCAGGAGCTGCAGGCCGATGTCATCGGCGTGCGGATGCTCGGCGAAGCTGGCTACGACCCCTATTCCGCAGCCCGTTTTCTCGATTCCATGGCGGCCTATAGCCGCTTCATGTCGGTCGATCCCGAGGCCGACCAGAGCCTCGACTTCCTGTCGAGCCACCCAAATTCGGCCCAGCGCATCGAGCTTGCCCGCACGCACGCACGCGCCTTCGGCCAGGAAGGTTCGGTCGGCGACAAGGGCCGCGATTATTATCTCGATGGCATAGACGGCCTGCTCTACGGCGACAGCCCCGAGGAAGGCTATGTGCGCGGCCAGACATTCCTGCACGGCGGCCTCGGCATCCGCTTCGACGTGCCGCCGGACTTCAAGATCGACAACAAGGTCGAAGCCGTGATGGCGACCGGTCCGAACGACATCGCTGTCCGCTTCGACGGCGTCGCTGACAACCAGAACCAGAGCCTCACCAATTATATCTCCAGCGGCTGGGTGACCGGCCTCGACCCGTCGACCATCCAGCCGATCACCATCAATGGCATGGAAGCCGCCACCGCGCGCGCCAGCGCCGATCGCTGGGATTTCGACGTCACCGTGATCCGCAACAATTCACAGATTTTCCGGTTCCTGACCGCCGTGCCGAAGGGCAGCGATGCCCTTGAGCCGACGGCCAATGTCCTGCGCACCAGTTTCCGGCGCATGACGCCGGCCGAAGCAGCCTCGCTGAAGCCGCTGCGCATCCGCGTCGTCACTGTCCGACCGGGCGAGAACATTTCGACGCTCGCCGTCCGCATGATGGGCACCGACCGCAAGCTCGATCTCTTCAAGCTCATCAACGCCCTGCCGATGGGCGCAGCCGTTTCACCCGGCGACCGCGTCAAAATCATCGCCGAATAAAAATGCCCGGCTCGCGCCGGGCCAGTCTGTGCTGCTGGAGGTAAAGCATGTCGCGCAAAAGCGTGCGGCGGTTTTGCGTCCGGAGCCGCGTGGAAACAAAGCTCTAGATTCAGGCGTAGGCGGCCATATGCGGATCGGCGCTGACGAGCGCGCTGCGAAGCTTCTCCATCGCCCGGCTTTCGATCTGGCGCACGCGCTCCTTGGAAATGCCGAGATCGGCGCCGAGCTCTTCGAGCGTGGCGCCGTCTTCCGCCAGCCGCCGGGCGCTGATGATCTTCATCTCGCGTTCGTTCAGATGTTTCAGCGCCGAGGCGAGCCAGACGCGGCGGCGTTCGCCGTCGATCATGTTGGAAACCTGCTCGTCCGGTAGAGGATCGTCGCTGACGAGGAAATCCATCTTCTCCGCACTCTCGGCATCACCGGAGACGGAAGGCGCCTGCAGCGAAGCATCGTTGCCGGAAAGCCGCGCGTCCATGGTCTGGACATCGGCCAGGCTGACGCCCAAGGCGGCAGCGATTTCCTGGTGGATGGATTGCAGCGTCAGCTGGGTATCGCCCTTGGCGAGCTTGGCGCGCAGGCGGCGCAGGTTGAAGAACAGCGCCTTCTGCGCCGAACTCGTCCCGCCGCGCACGATCGACCAGTTGCGCAGGATATAATCCTGGATCGAAGCCCGGATCCACCAGCTTGCATAAGTCGAAAAGCGCACGTCGCGTTCCGGCTCGAAGCGGGCGGCAGCCTCCAGCAGGCCGACATACCCCTCCTGCACGAGATCGCTCATCGGCAGTCCGAAATTGCGGAACTTGCCGGCCATGGAAATGACGAGGCGCATATGGGCCATGGCGATCTGGTTGCGCGCGCCGCGGTCGTCGTGATCCTTCCAGCGGGTGGCGAGATCGTGCTCTTCCTGACGGGCGAGATAGGGGGCGGCCATCGCGATTTTGATCATGCGCCGATCTGCAGACATGTTCTTCATTTCGATCTCCTGAAACAGGCCTCTCGCCCTAAATGAACAATAAAACACACCTTCCGGAACATCGCTGTCCGGACCGAATGGGGTTCTGAATGCATAAAGGCCTCGCCCCTGGACTTTTCAGGGGGAGGCCCTATTTCTCATCATGTGCCGTTGAGACGGCCGGGCTGGACCAGTTTCTTCAGGTTGCCAGATGGGCAATATTGAAAAGGCATGATCCGCTCCTCACCGAACATTGACGGAACAGCGGTTCGCCGGCGAGGCCATGGCCCGGCGAAGAGTCCGCAATTACGTGTGTTAACGCGGCAGGCGGGAAAAAGTTCCAATAAAAAAACCCGGCACAATGGCCGGGTTTTTGATAGGGAAAACAGGCTCGCCTTATGCGGCTTCGTCCTGCGAATCGTCTTCTTCGATCGCCTTGCCGCGCTTCGGACCCTTGTTGAGATTGGTCTCGACCAGGCGAACGGCTTCGGTTTCCGACATCTTGTTGACGGCGGCGATTTCGCGCGCCATGCGGTCGAGCGCAGCTTCATAGAGCTGACGTTCGGAATAGGACTGCTCGGGCTGGTTTTCGGCACGATAGAGATCGCGCACCACCTCAGCGATGGAAATCAGGTCGCCGGAATTGATCTTGGCGTCATATTCCTGGGCGCGACGGGACCACATGGTGCGCTTGACGCGCGCCTTGCCCTGCACGACCTTCAAAGCACGCTCGACGAAATCCGTTTCCGACAGCTTGCGCATGCCGATGCTCATGGCCTTCGCAACCGGAACCTTCAGGCGCATCTTGTCCTTCTCGAAATCGATAACGAAAAGTTCGAGCTTCATGCCGGCAACTTCTTGCTCTTCGATAGCGGTGATGGTACCGACGCCGTGAGCGGGGTAGACGATCGATTCACCGGTCTTGAAGCCGTGACGTGCTGTAGAAGGCTTTTTCTGCTGAGTCGTCATTCTATTCAAAAACTCCCTGTTACGCTTCCGGCGGCGGCCGGAGCCGGGTCAGTCAGGCCCGGGTGAGACGGTGATATCCGTCGGGTGACTTCACTCTGGTCCGATCAGGCAAAAGCAAATATTTCTTGCGCGCGATCTTGGGACCCGACGCTCAAGGCGTTGATATGTCACGGAAACCGCGGAACGGATTGGTTTTGCTTTCGTGATGGTTTTGGGCATGCGTCATGCCACAAATGGAACAGTGCACGAAACCTATCACAAAAATATGAGGAAATCAATAATTTGCTTCACGTGAGTCATGCGGGCAACACACGTCACCCATATGCTACACGCAGGATTTAAAACGTTTCATCGCGTTGCCGCCCGAATCCGGTGACCGGACACGGGTGCTGCCTCAGTCGCCGGAGCCGGGCTTTTCCGAGAAATACTTCTCGAACTTTCCGGCCTCGCCGTCCATCGCCTTGGCCTCCGGCAACGGATCTTTCTTGACCGTGATATTGGGCCAGATGGCGGCATATTCGGTGTTGATCTTCAGCCATTTGTCGAGGCCCGGCTCGGTATCGGGCTTGATGGCCTCGGCGGGACATTCAGGCTCGCAGACACCGCAATCGATGCATTCGTCGGGATGAATGACGAGGAAATTCTCGCCTTCATAGAAGCAGTCGACGGGGCAGACTTCCACGCAATCGGTGTATTTGCACTTGATGCAATTGTCGGTCACGACATAGGTCATGAAGAACTCCAGGATTTCCATGCGGTGGGGCCGGGCAACCTGGAACGTCGCGCCTATCCCCGTGCCGGAAGAAAAACGTGGACAGGCTTGGGAGGCAAGCACGCTTCCGGCAGGTTGTCAGTCAACTATCGGCTTTGGCGGCGGATTTCAAGGATAAACGATCTGCAAAAGCGGCCACCTCGGACAGAGTTTTCTAATCCTCGTCCGACATTAGTCTGTCGATTGCGCGTCTGTCCTTTTTGGTCGGCCGGCCCGAGCCGGTCGCCCTGATCGCCTGCTCGTAAGGCGTGAGACGCTTTGCCTCGTCCGGCGGCGGGGACAGGTCTTCGTAAAGCAGGCGCGCCTCCTCGTAAGGCCCACGCCGTTCGCCGGCGAGACGCATGACCAGAACGACGTCGCGCCGCTCCAATGTCAGCTCGACGCGGTCTCCCGGCTTGATCATCTGGCTCGGCTGGCTGCAACGCTCGCCGTTGATGCGCACATGGCCGGATTGGACATGGCTCTGCGCCAGCGAGCGCGATTTCACCATACGCGTGAAGAACAGCCACTTGTCGATGCGCTGGCGCGAACCGCTTGTCGGCTGTGTCTCCCCGCTCATGATTACTTCTTCATTTGCTCCTTGAGAGCCGCGAGCTTGGCGAAAGGCGAATCCGGATCGATCGGCTTCTCCTTGCGCGGCGGCTTGGCCTCGAAGCGCAGCGGCTGCGAGCCGCGATTGTTGTTGCGGTCGTTGCGATCGTTACGCTCGCCGCGATCCTTGCGGTCGCCACGGTCCTGCCGGTCGCCGCGCGGCTGGTCCTTGCGATCGCCCCTTGCCTGCTGCGGCTTGCCGCCGTCCCGGCCGTCGCCGTCCTTGCCGCGGTTAGGGCGATTGTTGTCGCGGCCGTCACCACCGCGATTGCCTTCGCCACCGCCCGGCCGGCGATTGCGGTCGCCGCGTTCCTGCTGGTTCTGACCGCGCTCCTGGCCGCCACGGCGCTCACCATGGCCGCCGCGCGCCTGGCGCTGATTATCGTTGCGGCCTCCGAGACGCCAGAGAAGGACCGGCTTCGGCTCCACGGGCTCGCCGGTTTCCCCAGGAGCGGAAACCGCTTCTGCGGGAGCAGATGCTTCCGTCGAGTCAGATGTCTCTGCCGCCAAAGCCTCGGCCGGAGCCGTTTCCGCGACAGGCACCTCGGTTGCGGGCGCCTCGGCGCCGGTCTCTTCGGCTGCTGCGTCGGCATCGTCGTGATCGGCCTTGTCGGCCGTCTCTTCCGCGGCCGTTTCCGTCGAGGCAGCAGGCGCGGAGGTCGCATCCTGCGTCGCAAGATAGGCCGATGCCTCTTCCGCCTTCACTGCATCGGCGCGATAGCCGAGGCCTTTGAGGATTTCTTCCATGTCCTCCAGCGTCGCGCCGAGGATCGACAGCATCGCCGTCGTCGTCGTAAAGCGGCGGCCGTCATAGGCGCCCTCCGGACGATTGTTCTGGCCGGGCTTCCACTGCAGCAGCGGACGGATGATATCGGCAAGCCGTTCCAGAATGTCGATGCGCACGGCGCGCTTGCCGAGGAAGCGGAAGCCGGCGAGCTTGTAGAACATCCGCTCGAAGCTCGGATCGGTGACGACGGAGGTGCGGCCGGCGGCGAGCACGGGAATGAGATCGCCGTACCCGGGCTTGTCGAGACCATCGTTCTTCAGTGCCCAGAGCAGCGTGATGAGCTCGGCCGGGGCCGGCTTCAGGAGCGCGGGAACGAAGATATGGTAGGCGCCGAACCGCACGCCGTAGCGGCGCATGGAGGCGCGCGCCTCCTGGTCCAGCGACTTCACTTCTTCGGTCACGTCGCGGCGGAAGAGCACGCCGAGATTCTCGACGAGCTGGAAGGCCAGCCCCTTGGCGAGACCCTGCAGATCTTCGGCGCGCGACAGATCGTCGAGCGGCTTCAGCACCGTGCTGATATGATGATTGACGAAGCGTTCTATGCGGGCGGCGACGTGATCGCGGGCATTGCCCGTCAACTGTTCGTCGGCCAGAAGGATCACGCGCGGACGCATGATGTGATCGCTGCCCGACAGCCGCGCCACCGGGTCGCCCAGCCAGCGGATCAGCCCGTCCGAACCAATCGCCAGGTCGCTGTTGCCCGCGGCATGCATCCGGGCCGCTCGGGCTTCGAACTCGAGCGCGAGCGCCTTCTGCGACGCAGCCTGAACCGCCTTGGCATCCGGTCCGTCCGTTCCCGCCACCGGCGTGAAGCGGAATCCGCTCAATTGCCCTACATGATGTCCTTCAACGAAGACATCGCCATTCACACTGATTTCAGCTTCCAGCATCGCATTCTCTCTCAGGCGCTTCATGAGCACAGATGTCCTGCGATCAACAAAGCGTTTCGTCAACCTCTCATGTAACGCATCGGACAATCGATCTTCGATTTCCCGCGTCTTTTCCTGCCAATGTGTCGGATCGGCCAGCCAGCCGGGACGATTCGAAACGTAGGTCCAGGTCCTTATCTGCGCGATTCGCGCCGAAAGCGTGTCAATTTCCCCATCTGTCCGATCGGAGCGATGAACCTGCTCCGCGAGAAACTGTTCGTTCACCGTGCCATAGCGCACGAGATCGGAAAAGAGGGTCGAAATAAGATCGGCATGTTGTGCCGGGGTAATACGCCGGTAGTCGGGAAGCGCACAAGCCTCCCAGAGTTTTTCGACGCGTTCGGGCCTGTCGGCAAGATCGATGATCTCGGGGTAGCGAGAAAGCTGCTCCAGCGCCTGCTGGTCGACCGCCGGCAGCGCCCGCGTCAGCCCCGGCACGCGCGGCCCTGCTTCGAGGCTGGCGCGCAGCGACTGGATCGAGGAGAAGTCCATCCCGGTTGTGCGCCACTGCAGAACCTTGACGTTGTCAAATTCATGCCCCTCGATGCGCTGCACCAGTTCCTCGTCGAAGGGCGAGACCTGCCCGGTGACGCCGAAGGTCCCGTCGCGCACGTGCCGGCCGGCGCGCCCGGCGACCTGGCCGAGTTCGGCCGGATTAAGATTGCGGAACTGGTAGCCGTCGAATTTCCGATCCTGGGCGAAGGCGACGTGATCGACATCGAGATTGAGGCCCATGCCGATCGCATCGGTCGCCACCAGATATTCGACGTCGCCCGCCTGATAAAGCGCCACCTGCGCATTGCGGGTGCGCGGGCTCAACGCACCCAGCACGACTGCCGCGCCGCCGCGCTGCCGGCGGATGAGCTCGGCAATGGCATAGACCTCGTCGGCCGAGAAGGCGACGATGGCCGAGCGCTGCGGCAGCCGGGTGATCTTCTTTTGTCCGGCGTAGAAAAGATGCGAAAGCCGCGGCCGCTCGACCACGGTGATGCCGGGCAGAAGCTGCTGCAGGATCGGCCGCATCGTCGCCGCGCCGAGCAGCAGCGTTTCCTCACGGCCGCGAAGATGCAGGATGCGGTCTGTGAAGATATGGCCGCGCTCGAGATCACCGGCGAGCTGCACCTCGTCGATCGCGACGAAGGCGGCCTTGGTCTCACGCGGCATTGCCTCGACGGTGCAGACGGAAAACCGCGCATTGGGCGGCGAAATTTTTTCCTCGCCGGTGACGAGCGCCACGTTCTGCACGCCGACCTTCTCCACCACCCGCGTATAGACCTCGCGCGCCAGGAGCCGGAGCGGCAGGCCGATCACGCCGGTCCCGTGCGCGACCATGCGCTCGATGGCATAATGGGTCTTGCCGGTATTGGTTGGTCCGAGCACTGCGGTCACACCGCGCCCGCTCAGAATCATCGGCTGCGAAGTCAGAGTCATGGATCCATGCAAACGAGGCCAAAGGCCCCAGGAAAATCTCGCTCCCCCAGATTGAAGCACAGAACACATGGACAGCCGCCGCCGCAAACGCAAGGGAAGATTTCAAAAATGCCACCAGGATTGCGACCTTTGCGAGTCCTGCGGAACATCCGCCTTTGCGATTCGGAACAGCGTGAGAACGAATCAGCGACGAATCGCTGACTCCAGCTGATTCAGCTTTTGTTCACGGCTAAGTATTGATTTTGAATCACTTTTTCCCACTAGATGCTGAATCGCGCGACTCCCGCTCCTTCGCATTTTCGCCGTCGCGATTCATGATGTCAGGCTGATCGCCGGCAATCGAAAATTGCGCCCGAAATTAATCTCTCGACCAAAGCCGGAACGAATCGGAGACGAATCGCTGACCGTGCCATTTTCGCCTTTCGTTCACGGCCACATTTGGTGGCGAAGCTGCACCGGAACGCTAGATGCGGATCGCCGATAGATCTCCTCGTCTTGTATCCCCGCATCGGCATTAATCTTTGGAAAGCCGGATTCAGAAGACGTTAAGCCGAAGTGGCCGAGAGCGGCGCGTCGATCAAATACGGAACGAATCGCTGACGAATCGGCGACATTGCAGTTTTCCCGCTTTGTTCACCGCAACATATTGTATTTAAATGCCTTTTTAACCATATGAGCGATTTTCCGGAATGGCGAAGACCAGAGCGCGCCACATTTCCAGCGCTGAACCGGGAACAAAAATCGCCAATGCGTGTTTCTCGTCCATCGAAAATGCGGATGAAATGAAGGGAACACACCATGCTTGGCACGATACTTCTTATTATCCTCATTCTGCTCCTGATCGGAGCCTTGCCGAATTGGGGCTACAGCCGTGGCTGGGGCTATGGACCTTCCGGCGGTTTGGGGCTAGTTCTCGTCATTATCATTATCCTTGTACTAATGGGCCGCATCTAAAGGCCACCAAACTGGGGAGTTACGACATGATGAAGAAGATTGTTCTTGTTGGCGCACTCGTCGGCGCTCTGGCATCCTGCACGGCGACCGAGCAAGGCACGGCGATCGGCGCCGGCACCGGCGCGGTCATCGGTGGCGTCGTCACCAACAGCTGGGGTGGTGCCGCCGTCGGCGCCGTTGCCGGCGGCCTGACCGGTGCCCTCATCGGCCATTCGGTCGAACGCCGCGGCTACTGCATCTATCGTGACCGCTACGGCCGCCGCTACGAGGCTCGTTGCTGATCAGCAACCCATATCGGACTCCCAACGGGCGCTTCGGCGCCCGTTTTCTTTTTGCATCCGTCAACATGGCGTTGACGATCGGTCGCGAAAGTCAAATCTACCGGCACCCGTCAGGCAGGCGCATATTTCCTTTATGAGCGCAAAGGGCAGGCAGGAGCGCCGCCCGAGGCAAACACGAGCCACCCCGCGCGCCTGAAAGGAACGCTTCCATGGCCCAGATTTTCCTGAATTCCGCTGTCGCCGTTCTCATCGCGTCGGCATTCCTGACGACCGCAATATCAGCCCTTCGCAATGAAGACCGCTCACTACGAAAAGTGCCTGTCAAGGTCCGCGCGCAACGGCATCCGACCGACCGCCGCTCTTGAGCGTTCGCGAAACAGCCACCAAAGTCACGATATCGCCCTCGTGCCTATCCGCTTCGGGGTGAACGCGCACTCCCAGCGTCATCCTCGGCCTTGTGCCGAGGATCTGCTGCACATCAATGGTGCGGAGGTACTTGAGATAAAGAGGCGTTGGCGGACTTTCTCAGCAGTCCTGAGCGCGTCCTGCCGGACACGCCATCGCTTTCAATCCACACATGATCCTTTCGAAATCGATCTCGATTTCCGGACTGGTGCTAAAGCATGTCGCGCAAAACCATGCGGCGGTTTTGCGCGACATACGTAAGAACAAAGACCGAAAGTGCGGGGAACGAATCTGAAAGATTGCGACCCGATTAGGCGAAGAACTGCCCGCCATTGGCGCTCAGCGTCGAGCCGGTGATGAAGCCGGCATCGTCGGAGACGAGGAAGGTGACGCAGCGTGCGATCTCTTCCGGCTCGCCGAGACGGCCGACCGGGATCTGCGGGATGATGCGTTCGTTCAGCACCTTCTCCGGCACGGCAAGCACCATCTCCGTTCCGATGTAACCGGGGCAGATGGCGTTGACGGTGATGTTTTTCGCCGCGCCTTCCTGGGCCAGCGCCTTGGTGAAGCCGAGATCGCCAGCCTTGGCCGCAGAATAGTTCACCTGGCCCATCTGGCCCTTCTGGCCATTGATGGACGAGATATTGACGATACGGCCGTAGCTGCGGTCGCGCATGCCGGTCCAGACCTGGTGCGTCATGTTGAACAGGCCGCTGAGGTTGGTATTGATCACCTCGTGCCACTGCTGCGGCGACATTTTGTGGAACATCGCG
Source organism: Rhizobium fabae (assembly GCF_003985135.1). Classification (NCBI taxonomy): domain Bacteria; kingdom Pseudomonadati; phylum Pseudomonadota; class Alphaproteobacteria; order Hyphomicrobiales; family Rhizobiaceae; genus Rhizobium; species Rhizobium fabae. The sequence goes on along the minus strand of NZ_ML133652.1, from coordinate 44,021 downwards.
TCGCGGGTGATGCCGGCATTGTTGACGAGAATTTCGACCGGCCCGATCTCGCTTTCGATCCTGGCTGTTCCCTCACCGCAGGCGGCGTAGTCCGAAACATCCCATTTGAACACGGCGATGCCGGTGGCGTCGTGGAAGGCTTTGGCCTTCTCGTCGTTGCCGGCATAGTTGGCCGCAACCCTGTATCCGGCGTTTTTCAACGCCAGGGATATGGCTGCACCAATACCGCGAGTACCCCCGGTGACCAAAGCCACTCTGCTCATGTTCCGCTCCCCTTTTGTTTTTTGTCCTGCCACCCAGCAGGACTTTTAATCAAACTCGGATCGTATGCTATTTAAAGTGCTTCGAAGCACATGGCGACACCCATGCCGCCGCCGATGCAAAGCGTGGCAAGGCCCTTCTTCGCGCCGCGGCGCTTCATTTCGAACAACAGCGTGTTGAGGATGCGTGCGCCGGACGCGCCGATGGGATGGCCGATCGCGATCGCGCCGCCGTTGACGTTGACGATGCCGGGATCCCATCCGAGATCCTTGGTGACTGCGCAGGCCTGTGCCGCGAAGGCCTCATTGGCTTCGACGAGATCGAGGTCGCCGACCGACCAGCCGGCCTTTTCGAGCGCCTTGCGCGAAGCCGGGATCGGGCCGGTGCCCATGATTGACGGATCGACGCCGGCCGTTGCCCAGGACACGATGCGGGCGAGCGGCTGGATACCGCGCCGGACGGCTTCCGCCTCGCTCATCAGCACCGCCGCAGCGGCGCCATCATTGAGGCCGGAGGCATTCGCGGCGGTGACCGTGCCTTCCTTGTCGAAGGCCGGGCGCAGCTTGCCCATCGCCTCCAGCGTGGCGCCGTGGCGGATATATTCATCGACATCGACGGTCACGTCGCCCTTGCGGGTCTGGATGACGTAGGGGATGATTTCGTCGGCAAAGCGGCCGGCCTTCTGTGCCGCCTCCGCCTTGTTTTGCGAGGCGACGGCGAACTGGTCCTGGTCGTCGCGCGAAAGTTGCCACTGCCGCGCGATATTTTCAGCGGTGACGCCCATGTGATAGCCGTGGAAAGCGTCGGTCAGGCCGTCCTTGATCATCGTGTCGACCATCTTCATGTCGCCCATCTTGACGCCGCCGCGCAGATGCGCGGCATGCGGCGCCATCGACATGGATTCCTGGCCGCCGGCAACGATGATCCTGGCGTCGCCGGTGGCGATCTGCTGCATGCCGAGCGCCACCGCGCGCAGGCCGGAGCCGCAGAGCTGGTTGACGCCCCAGGCTGTTGCTTCCTTCGGAACGCCGGCCTTCATCGCTGCCTGGCGGGCAGGGTTCTGGCCTTCGCCGGCGGCAAGCACTTGGCCGAGGATCACCTCATCCACCTCTCCGGCATCGACGCCGGCGCGAGCAAGCACCCCCTTGATGACGGCGGCTCCGAGCTCATGCGCGGGAACAGTGCTGAAAGCGCCGTTAAACGAACCGACTGCTGTTCGCCCTGCGCTAGCGATGACGATGGATGAATTGCTCATGGGGACGCTCCTCGTTTTTCGTCTCACTTACATAAGTGGAAACTGGCAAAGCTTTGACCACAAGTCAAACGCGAAGACCGGGGGGCGCCATTTTTCGCCGGCAGCCGCCAAAGCCGATTCATCTGCTCTGTTAAAGGTTTGCCGCATCGCACAAAGAGATTGTCACCGGCCTTCTTTTGCGTTTACAGTCTGAAGTGGAGGAACATCCATAAATCAGACGGGGGTTCAGGAGACTGATATGGCGAAGAATGAGGGTCAGATAGTCATCAAGAAATACGCCAATCGCCGCTTATACAATACAGGCACCAGCACCTATGTGACACTGGAAGACCTAGCGGAGATGGTGAAGAAGGGCGAAGATTTTATCGTCCAGGATGCAAAAAGCGGAGATGATATCACCCATTCGGTGCTGACCCAGATCATCTTCGAACAGGAATCGAAGACCGGCAACACGCTGCTTCCGATCTCCTTCCTGCGCCAGCTCATCACCTATTACGGCGACCAGATGCAGATGGTCGTGCCGAGCTTTCTCGAACATTCGATGCGCGCCTTCACCGAGCAGCAGGCGCAGATGCGCGAACAGGTGAACCGCGCCTTCGGCGAGACGCCGATCGGCAAGAACCTGCAATTGCCGATGCAGATGGTGGAAGACCAGGTTCGCCGCAACACCGAGCTGTTTCAGCAGGCGATGCAGATGTTCTCGCCCTTCATGACGCCGCCCGCCAAGGAAAGCCGCAAGGCCGAGGCCAAGGATATCGACGAGCTGAAGGAACAGCTGCGCGCCCTCCAGACCAAGCTCGACAACCTATAATCCGATTGAGACATCCCGCCCGGCGCTGCGGATCGAGACGGCGAAACCGCCGATTACATCGATCAGAGCGATCGTCATCAAGATGAAGAATACCTGAGTTGCCGCATCCTGGACGAGCAGAAACTCGACCAGGAAGGCGATGAACACCAGCATCGACAAGATGTGGTTGATCAGATTGCCGGGACCGGTTCTGGTTGCTTTCAGGATTTCGAAGAACAGCACGACGAGTGCTATGACGATGAAGAGATCGCCGAGCGCCATGCTCCAGATCGCGCCGGAGAGCATCGACAACACGATAATGTCGTGATGCAACGCAGCAATGCCGCCGTCGCCCATCAGGCCGAGCATCGCCAGGTTGTAAAGAATAAACGGGATAATCATCAGCGGCATGGCGGCTCTCATCGGTAAATCTCCTGGCGCGATGAGAATACTGCCGTAAACCGTCGTCCTACTTCAAGCCATTGCAAATATTATATTTGCCGCCTGAACGATATTGGAGGATCGCCGCGCAGGATTTGTCCGGACCTGCGTCTTCACGCCATCACGGTGCCCTGGTGAAAAACGATCTTCCAGCCGCCGTCGGATCTTCGCCACAGGGTCGTTCTGCGTGTCGTCCGATCCGGTTCTTTTAGTATGTAATTGATCTGATACAGGCTCTCGGCGAGTTCACTGATGGAAAAATCCTCGCAAAGCCAATCATGCGGTTCCGGCTGCTTGTAGCGCTCCAGCAGATTGGCGATGACGAATTCGCGCGTGTAGATCTTCCCGCTGGCGCCGATTTCCCAAAACCCCTCATCCGTCATCTGCAACAGATCATCACGGCTTGTCCCGAATTCGCGCCGGTGAAAGATCGGCTCTCTCCGACGCAAGTCTTCCAGGATGGTTTCGTGTTCAATCGACATCGAAGATCTCTCAGCGCCTGTACCGGGCATCAACGGAGGCGATCTGAAGGACATGGGTAGAGCCCCGGCCAAAATGCAAAAAGGCCGGCGTGACGCCGGCCTTTGAACTTTGGATCGGACGAACCGGATCGGGAAATTATGCGCTTTCCTTCGGCGTCAGAACCTGGCGGCCGCGATACATACCGGTCTTCAGATCGATATGGTGCGGACGGCGCAGTTCGCCGGAGTTCTTGTCTTCGACATAGGTCGGAGCCTTCAGCGCATCAGCCGAACGGCGCATGCCGCGCTTGGACGGGCTCGTTTTTCTCTTCGGTACAGCCATTTTACTTACTCCACTTGCGGGCAAAACATTCCCACGGCCAGACTGGCGGCCGAAACGGACATGTCGCGATTTCGGAATTTGGCGCGCTTATACATGCAAGGGGCGAGCTTGACCAGTCCCCATGCGTATTTTTTGCGAGACCGAAGATTCGAGCCTCAGACCTCGTCCTCCTCGACGATCCAGGGCTCGGCGCGGGCCGCCTCTTCCCATTTCCGCCAGGCCGGATGCGCCCTCATCGTCTCCATGTAGGCCAGCGTATCGTCGCGGCTGACGAGATCATAGATATCGAACCGGTTGACGACGGGCGCAAACATCGCATCCGCGCCGCTGAATCCCCCAAAGAGAAACGGTCCGCCGGATTTCTGCAGGAGGTCGCGCCAGATCGTCTCGATGCGGTCGATGTCGGCTTCGACGCCGTCCGGCAGTGCGATCCTGCCCTTCGGCCGGCGGATATTCATCGGGCAGGCGTTGCGCAGGGCGCCAAAGCCCGAGAGCATCTCCATCGAAACAGAACGGGCAAGCGCCCGTTCCGCCCGGTCGCTCGGCAGAAGGCCCGCCTGCGGATAAAGCTCGGCGACATATTCGATGATCGCCAGCGATTCCCAGATTTTCAATGCGCCGTGCTGCAGAACCGGCACGCGGCCGGTCGGCGACACGGCCTTGATGTCGGGATTTCCGCCCGGATAGTCGAAGGGGATCAGGACTTCTTCGAAATCGACGCCGGCGCCGGTCAGCGCCATCCATGGCCGGAACGACCAAGAGGAATAGTTCTTGTTGGCGATAAAGAGCGTCGGTTTGTTCATGGGCCTTTTCCGTCAGCTGTCGAAATCGAAGATCAGCAGTTCATGGAAATGGTTCATATCCTCGAACACGCAGAATGCCGGCGGCGCAAGCTCGAAAACCGGAGCCTTGCGGCGAATATCGGCCGTCACCTCGTCGAGCATCGCCTGCCAGCGCGGCAGGGCTTCGTCCTCCAGCGCCTCGATTGCATAAGCGAAGGTGACATGGAACTGGTAGTCCGCATGGTTCGGCTGGCGATAGCCGAGAAGATCGGCAAATGCGTCGCGCCATGCGCGCATGACCCTGCGGTCCTTCTCCGTCGCGCCGTCGACGAGCAGGCCTGACGGTCGGGCTTCGACGACGGCGATGTGGAAGGGCTCGGCCATCGAGAAACCGTCAAGCCGTGCCGCCAGGAGCTCGGTCATGTCGTCGATCGGCGCATCGAGAGGGATGTCTCCCGGCCAGTAATCCTGTTGGCGCCTGGACTCGATGATGCCTTCGAAAAGCGTCATATGAAGGCTCGAGATCGGCGTGAAGAGGAATTGCGGAGCCTCGGGCATCGCCAGATATTTCTCCCGTGCCTCGATCAGCGCCATCTGCGTGCGCGAACCCTTCACGGAATGACAGACGATGGTGTTGCCGGCTTCCGGCAGAAAGCCGCCGACCTTGCGATAACGGCTGCCGAGATGGGCGGGCGAGTTCGGATTATGGGTCTTTGAGAAACGGAGAAGTTCGGGCGAAAGCGTCGTGATGGTCATGGCGACTCAGGGGTTCTGGTGGGACTGCACTCGCCCATATGGCAGAACTAAGAATGTCAGATGACGCTTGGCCCTTCCAGCGACAAGTTCTGATCTCACTTATAGATGCATTTGATGTAATCGCCCGAACCCTGCGCCCGCCGTTCGATGACGGAGGCGAGTGTCCTGAGCCTCCGGCCGGGCTTGCCGGCATTGCGATCGAAGGGGTTCGGCAGCGAGACGGCGAGCAGCGACGCCTGGCGCCGCGTCAGTTTCGACGCCGGCACCTTGAAATGATACTGGGCCGCCGCCTCGACGCCGTAGATACCAGGGCCCCATTCGGCGATGTTGAGATAGATTTCCATCAGCCGCCGTTTCGACAGCACGAAGTCCGTGCTGACCGCAAGCGGCAGCTCCAGCGCCTTGCGCACGAAGGAGCGACTGTTCCAGAGGAAGAGGTTCTTCGCCGTCTGCATCGGGATCGTGCTGCCGCCGCGCGTCGCCTGGCCCTTCAGCGTGTCCTCGACCAGCATGCGCATCTCGGCCCAGTCGACGCCGCCGTGAAAGCAATATTGCCCGTCCTCAGACATCATCACAGACTGCACCAGAACCGGGGCGATCTCGTCCAGCGACACCCATCTGCGGTCATAGCCGCGCAGCAGCACGAGATCGCGCAGCATCAACGTCGAGACGGGATGGATGAAGGGCAGCATATAGAAAAAGATCAGCGCGTAGGGAAGGATCAGCAGCGCCAGCACGGCAAGAACGATGCGTTTCAATACACGGCGGTCTCCGAACCATTGCCGACGGGCCGGCGTCTCGACGCTCTCCTCTATCTCCGGCGCTATATCCAATGTCCCCAGCCCGATTTCGCTCCTGTCGTCTCATAACGCCTGCGCGGCGCTTATGCCAGAGCACATGGGAAATCTTGCGGCAGTCATCGACAATTCCGTTGCAAGCCCCCCGCACCTCATGCCAAACAGCGCCCATGGACGCGAACCGGGATACTTTCGAAACGAGGCTGAAGAACAACGCCCGCGAAATCGAGGCGCTGCTCGAAGCATTGCTTTCACCGAATTCCCTTTCCGATGAAATCACCAGGCCCGAAGCGCTGCGCAGCGCCATGCATTATGCCGTGCTGAACGGCGGCAAGCGGCTGCGTCCGTTCCTCGTCGTCGAAAGTGCGGCCCTTCTCGGCGGCAACGAACAGGCAGCACTTCGCGTCGGCGCAGCGCTCGAATGCGTCCACTGCTATTCACTGGTGCATGACGACCTGCCGGCCATGGACGATGATGATCTCCGCCGCGGCAAACCGACGGTGCATATCAAATTCGACGAAGCCACCGCGATCCTCGCAGGCGACAGCCTGCTGACCTATGCCTTCGACATCATCGCCGCACCGGAAACAACCCTTCCCGACACGGACAAGGCCTCTCTGGTGCTGGCGCTCGCCCGCGCCGCCGGCCTCGGCGGCATGGCGGGCGGCCAGGCGCTCGATCTCGCTGCGGAAAGACAGGCCCCCGACGAGGCCGGCATCATCCGCCTCCAGGCGATGAAAACAGGCGCGCTGATCCGCTTTGCCTGCGAGGCCGGCGCCATCATCGCGGGAAGCTCGCCCGAGGATCGCCGCCGCCTGCGGGCCTTCGGCGAAAAGATCGGCCTTGCCTTCCAGCTCGCCGACGACATTCTCGACCTGACCTCGGACGCCGAGACCATGGGCAAGGCCACCGGCAAGGATGCAGCCCGCGGCAAGGGAACGCTCGTCGCGCTCCACGGGATGGAATGGGCCGAGACCCAGCTCCGCCGGCACGTCGAAGATGCCGAAGCGCTGCTTGCTCCTTACGGCGCCCGCGCCTCGACCCTGACCGCCGCGGCGCATTTCATCGCCGACCGGAAGAGCTGAGCCGACAATCAGGCTGCCAGTATTTCCTTGAGAGCGGAAACCAGACGGGCACATTCCTCGTCCGTGCCGATGCTGATGCGCAAGAAGTCCGAAATACGCGGCTTGGCGAAATGCCGGATGAGAACGCCACGCTCCCGCAGAGCGGCTTGAAGCGCGGCACCCGCCCGGCTTGCGTGCCTTGCGAAAACGAAATTCGCCTGGGACGGCAACACCTCGAAATCCAGCGCTTCGAGTTCCCGAACGAGACGGTCCCGGCTGGCAATGAGCCTCTTCCGGCATGTCTCGAACCATGCCTCGTCCTTGATCGCGGCGGTCGCGGCGATCTGCGCCAGGCGATCGAGCGGATAGGAATTGAAGCTGTCCTTGACACGCACCAACGCCTCGATCAGATCCCGCTGCCCCAGCGCGAAACCGACGCGCAGCCCTGCAAACGAGCGGGATTTCGACAAGGTCTGAACGACAAGCAGGTTGGGATATTGGGAAATCAGCGGGATGGCGCTTTCACCGCCGAAATCGACATAGGCCTCGTCTACCACGACGACGGCATCCGGATGGGCGGCAAGAAGCGCCTCGATTCCGGCCAGCGGTAGACCGATGCCGGTCGGCGCATTCGGATTGGGGATGATGATCGACCCGCATGGCCTGTCATAATCTGCGAGCCGGATCTGGAACGTATCATCGACCGGGATCTCGATCGCTTCGATACCGTATAGCAGGCTATAGGTCGGATAGAAGCTGTAGGTCACATCGGGATAGAGAAGCGGCAGATCGTGTTTCAGCAGCGCCTGAAACACATGCGCCAGAACCTCGTCGGAACCATTGCCCACGAAGACTTCGTCCGCCGTCAGACCGAAACGGGCTGCTATCGTCTCGCGCAATTCGGTGGCGGCAGGATCGGGATAGAGCCGGAGACGATCGTCCGCAGCTTGCCTGATCGCCTCGAGCGCCCTCGGGGATGGCCCGTAGGGATTCTCATTGGTATTGAGCTTGACCAGGCCCGGGATGCGGGGCTGCTCCCCCGCGACATAGGGTTGAAGCTTGCTGACGATATCAGACCAATACCGGCTCATCCGAAATCGCAGGCTCTCATTCCGCAGCCGTCTTCTGGCCGAAGCGCTTCTCGATATAGTCGACGACAAGCGCCTCGAAATCGGAGGCGATATTGGGACCACGCAGCGTCAGCGCTTTCTTGCCGTCGATGAAAACCGGGGCGGCCGGCGTTTCGCCGGTGCCGGGAAGCGAAATGCCGATATCGGCATGTTTGCTCTCGCCCGGCCCGTTGACGATGCAGCCCATGACGGCGACGTTCAAAGCCTCGACGCCGGGATATTTCTCGCGCCAGACCGGCATGTTCTTGCGGATGTCGTTCTGGATGTTCTGCGCCAACTCCTGGAACACGGTCGAGGTCGTGCGTCCGCAGCCGGGACAGGCGGCAACGACCGGCACGAACTGGCGGAAGCCCATGACCTGCAGGATTTCCTGCGCCACCTGGACTTCGCGCGTGCGGTCGCCGTTCGGTTCGGGCGTCAGCGACACGCGGATCGTATCCCCTATGCCGTGCTGCAGCACGAAGCCCATCGCCGCCGACGAGGCGACGATGCCCTTGGTGCCCATGCCGGCCTCGGTCAGGCCGAGATGCAGCGCGTGATTGGAGCGCTCGGCGAGCATGGAATTGACGGCGATCAGGTCCTGCACCTGGCTGACCTTGGCCGACAGGATGATGCGGTTGCGTGGCAGGCCGATCTCCTCGGCAAGCGCCGCCGAAAGCAGCGCCGACTGCACGATCGCCTCGCGCGTCACCTGCCGGGCTGAAAGCGGCGAACCGGCTTCCGCATTCTGGTCCATCAGTGCCGTCAGCAGATCCTGATCCAGCGAGCCCCAGTTGACGCCGATGCGCACCGGCTTGTCGTAGCGGATCGCCATCTCGATGATCTCGGCGAACTGCTTGTCCTTCTTGTCCTTGAAGCCGACATTGCCGGGATTGATGCGGTATTTCGCCAGCGCTTCGGCGCAGGCCGGATGATCGGCGAGCAATTTGTGGCCAATATAGTGGAAGTCGCCGATCAGCGGCACGTCCATGCCGAGCCGCAGCAGCCGCTCGCGGATCTTCGGCACGGCGGCGGCACTTTCGTCGCGATCGACGGTGATGCGCACCAGCTCGGAACCCGCCCGATGGAGGGCCGCGACCTGCGCGACCGTCGAATCGATATCGGCGGTATCGGTATTCGTCATGGACTGCACGACGATCGGCGCGCCGCCGCCGACGATGACGCCGCCGACATCGACGGCAACGGAAGCACGGCGCGGTTTCGGATCAAAATCGGCGGCTGAAGACATGAAAAGCTCTTGCACCCCTTAAAACAGTGTCTTTCAGGTGGATCATGACCGCTTTCTTGTCAACCGCCCCCGATATCACTTTTGCTTGGAGGAGGCTCAGTGACCTCCGCCGGAAACGCCGTCTGCGTAGCGGGCAAGCCTGGAGAACAAGAGAACGACCAGAAGCAGCACCGGCAGCGCCATGAAAACGACGGCAAAACCGACATGTTCAGCCACGAAGCCGATCACGGACGGCGCAACCAGCATGCCGGAATAGCCCATGGTCGTGACGACCGAGATGCCGATGCCGGGCTTGAGGCCGGGAATATTGCCCGCCGCCGAGAAGGCGATCGGCACCATGTTGGAAATGCCGATGCCGCAAAAGGCAAAGCCCAGGATGGCGATCTCGGCATTCGGCGCAAGGCTTGCAAACAACATGCCGACGATGGCAAACAGCGTGCAGATGCGCAGCGTCTTGACGCCGCCGAGACGATCGCGCACCAGGTCGCCGGCAAAACGCATAATCGCCATGGTCGCCGAAAAGGCCGCGAAACCGAGACCGGAAAGCGCTACCGACGCATCCATTTCCTGCCGAAGATAAAGCGCGCCCCAATCCAGAACCGCGCCTTCCGGCACCATGGAGAACAGCGCCATCAATCCAAGCAGGTATGGCAGCGCCACCATCGGCAGCCTTGTCTTTTCCTTCTTGGTGTCGGGATGCGGGGGATCGGCAAGGATCATCGGCCAGGCGACGGCCAGGAAGATCGCCGCCAGCACGGTTGCCAGTTGCGCATGGCCGAGAATGCCGAGCTTGGAAATCACGATGCCGCCGAGACCTGAGCCGATCAGTCCGCCAAGGCTCCAGAAAGCGTGACAGGACGACATGATGGCGCGGCGCATGGATTTCTCGACCGAAACGGCATTGGCATTCATCGCCACATCCATTGCGCCGATGAAGCCGCCGAACAGGAAGAGCGAGATTGCCCCGGTGATCACATTTGGCGCGAGCGTCAATGCCAGCAGCAGCGGCAGCACGCAGACAGCCAGGACCTGAACGACGATACGCGAGCCATGTTTGGCGATCTGCGCGCCGGCGATCGGCATCATGACCAGCGAGCCGACACCGAAGACGAGGATCATCAGCCCCAACTCGAACTTGCTCAGCGCCAGACGCTCGGCAAAGTCCGGGATCTTCGGGGCCCAGCAGCCGACGACAAAGCCGTTCATCAGAAAGAGCAGGGAAACCGCCGCCCTGCTTTTGGTAACGAAGCCGCTCCGGACCCCAGGCGCACTGACATGACTATCCATTTTCCGGTCTTTCCTCATTGCCGGGCTTGCAAGCGCCCGATTTCCTTAAACTCTGTGACGGCGGCTCAGTTCGTTTTCTCGGCGATGACAGTCCTGCATCCGCGCTCGCGATAGCCGGCGAGAATAGCGGGATCGGCATCGTGCTCGACGACGAGGCATTCGCAATGCGCAACCGGCAGCACGCTGTGGGGCGCGGCGGTGCCGAATTTTTCCGAGGTTACAGCCGCCAGAACTCGCTTGCTCCGCGACGCGGCAAACCGTTTGAACTCCGCATCTTCGAAGCCGAAGGTCGTAATACCGGCCTCGAGATCGATTCCGCAGGCGCCGAGAATGCAGAGATCGGGCGAAATCTGCTCCATGTCCCGCAAGGCCTTGGCGCCGAGCGCGCCGCCCGTCTGCCGGTCCACCATGCCGCCGATCAGGATGACGTTGACGGCAGGCTTGTCGATAAGCACCGCGGCGATCGCCGGCGCGTTGGTCGTGGCCGTCAGCTCGAGTTCGGCCGGCAAGGCGTTTGCAATCGCCAGATTGGTGCTGCCGGCATCGAAGAACACGCACGAACCGGCGGCGATCTGCTTTGCCGCAGCCCGCGCCAGCGCCTGCTTGCGGTCGGCGGCAAAGCTCACACGCTGCGTCAGGCTCCCATGCGCCGGGGAAACCGGCAGCGCGCCGCCATAGACCCGCTCGCAGAGCCCCGCCGCCGCCATTTCGCGCAGGTCGCGCCGCACCGTATCCTCGGAGACGCCAAATTCGAGCGCAAGTTCCGCCGCCAGCACGCGGCCGTTCAGCCGCAGCCGCTCGGAAATGACGCCTTGACGCTCTCGCAACAGAAAATCCTGCATGTTCCTACCGGTTCAATACCCGAAATACCAAAAACGTGCATAAACGCTTATGACCGTGCAAGCAACATGCACCATTACACGTTTCCTGACATCTTGAAACAAAGCTCGCTATCAGAGCGAGATATGTCCTATTGACCGGTCTGAGAGGCGGGAATATCGATTCATCCTTCCCGATTCCCTCCGGCATATCCGCCACCTGGTGCGTCTCCCCGTGAAAAACTCCGTCAGCCTGGGCATCCTGCTCACGACAGTCGCCTATATGGCGTTCACCTTCCATGACGCGATCATCAAGATCCTGACTTCAAGCATCCCCGTCTGGCAGATCCTGTTTTTCCGCAGCCTCACGATCCTCGTCGGTTGTCTCGCCTATGGTCGCGGCAAACTCGTCCGCCAGACGATGACATCGCCGATCATCAAGCCGATGATCGCCCGCAGCATCCTGCTTCTTTGTGCCTGGCTTTCCTATTATTCCGCGGCAAGCCGCCTGCAGCTTGCCGAAGTGACGACGCTCTATTACGCCGCCCCAGTCGTCGGCACCCTGCTCGCATGGTTCATTCTGAAGGAGAAGGTCACGCCGGCGCGCTGGCTAGCCGTCAGCGTCGGTTTCGTCGGTGTCTTGATCGCCTGCAATCCGGTCGGCCTCACCATCTCCTGGCCGGTCTATCTGGCGCTACAGGCCGCCGTCCTGTGGGCCTCCGCCATGGTGCTGCTGCGCAAGACCTCGCTGCACGAGAAGACCATTGTCCAGCTCACCGTTTCCAACGTCTTTTTTCTTGCCATGACCGGCGTTGCCGTTTTCTACACGTGGCAGACCCCCGATATGACGCAGCTCACGCTGCTCATTGCCACAGGCGTCGTTGCCGGCTGCGCCCAGTTCGCCCTTTTTGAAGGCATGCGCCAAGCCCCCGTCTCCGTGCTTGCACCATTCGAGTATAGCTCTCTCGTCTGGGCCTTCCTCTTGGGTTACCTGATCTGGGCCGACATCCCCACGCACAATGTGGTCGTCGGCGCGGCCATGATCCTCAGCGCCGGATTGATCATTATCGTCAGCGAAAGGCTGCGCCGCCGCGTCGGAGCGTGATGCCTGTTTCTGCAGGATTCATGGTTCGAACGGCTGCTTGAGAAAAATATTTGCAGTTGCTGCTTTTATTCGCAGTTTTCTACGCTTCCCGCGCCCTAGTTTTCTGCAAAGTATCCCTCATCCGATCACAACCTCCCAAGGATGGATAGAACAATGAACTGGTTGAAAACCGTCGCCGCTGCTGCCCTCATTCAGGCCGCAGCCCTCCTGCCCGCCCATGCCGGCGAAAACCTCGCTGCCGTCAAATCGGCCGGCGTCTTCAAGATCGGCACCGAAGGCACCTATGCGCCCTTCACCTATCATGACGAAAGCGGCAAGCTCGTCGGCTTCGACGTCGAGATCGGCGAAGCGATTGCCAAAAAGCTCGGCGTCAAGGCCGAGTTCGTCGAAGGCAAATGGGATGGCCTGATCGCCGGCCTCGATGCCAAGCGCTACGACACCGTCATCAACCAGGTCGGCATCACCGAGGCCCGCAAGCAGAAATATGATTTCTCCGAGCCCTACATCGCATCCAAGGCCGTGCTGATCGTCCGCGAAGGCGACGAGGGCATCAAGACCTTCGCCGATCTGAAGGGCAAGAAGGCCGCCCAGTCGCTCACCAGCAACTTCGGCAAGCTCGCAGAACAGTCCGGCGCCGAACTCGTCGGCACCGACGGCTTCGACCAGTCGATCCAGCTCGTGCTGACCAAGCGCGCCGACGCCACGATCAACGACAGCCTCTCCTTCCTCGATTTCAAGAAGCACAAGCCGGACGCGCCGGTGAAGATCGCCGCCCAGCAGGAAAATGCCGATTACTCCGGCATCATCATCCGCAAGAACGAGCCGGAACTGCTGGAGGCGATCAACAAGGCGCTTGCCGACATCAAGGCCGACGGCACCTACAAGAAGATCGCCGACAAATATTTCGGCCAGGACGTTTCGAAGTAAGGTCCATTTAAAAAGTCCCCTCCCCACAAGGAGGAGGGGCTTTGGCGGAACACCCCCTCATCTCAAAACAAACGTCTCGACTTGCAGCTCGGTCGCTATTTCGTGCGGGGAGCGGGAGCTAGATTAAGTCCCTCCCCCTTGTGGGGAGGGGTTCGGGAGGGGTATTCCGAGATATCACCCAACCGAGAGGGAACATCCCCTTGCCGCACTGGCTCCAACTGATGGCGGAATCGCTACCCTCGCTCCTCTGGGCGGGGTTGATCTTCACCATCCCGCTGACGCTGCTTTCCTTTGCTTTCGGCCTGATCCTCGGCCTGATCACCGCGATTGCCCGCCTTTTCGGCCCGGCCCCGGTCACAGCCATCGCCCGCTTCTACGTCTGGGTCATCCGCGGCACGCCGCTGCTCGTCCAGCTTTTCGTGATCTTCTACGGCCTGCCGAGCATCGGCATCCTGCTCGACGCCTTTCCGGCCGCCTTGATCGGCTTTACCTTGAATATCGGCGCCTACAGCTCCGAGATCATCCGCGCCGTTATCTCCTCGGTGCCCAAAGGCCAATGGGAGGCCGCCTATTCGATCGGCATGAGCTGGCGCCAAGCGATGAGCCGCACCATCCTGCCGCAGGCCGCCCGCGTCGCCGTGCCGCCGCTGTCGAACACCTTCATCTCGCTTGTGAAAGATACGTCGCTTGCCGCTGCCATCACGGTGCCGGAACTCTTCCAGGCGGCTCAGCGCATCGTCGCCACCACCTATGAACCGCTGATCCTTTATATCGAGGCGGCGCTGGTCTATCTCGTCCTGAGTTCCGTCCTCTCGCAGCTGCAGGTGCGGCTCGAGCGCCGCTTCGCGCGTTATGGCGGCATGCTGGAGGCAAATGCATGATCGAGCTTTCCAACATCGAAAAGCGCTTCGGCGACGCCGTCATTCTGAAGGACATCAGCATCCGCATTCCCGAGGGCAGTGTTACCGCGCTGGTCGGGCCGTCCGGCGGCGGCAAGAGCACGCTGCTGCGCTGCATCAACCTGCTCGAAATCCCGACATCAGGCGCCATCCGCCTCGGGGAGGAGACGCTCTCCTTCGCGCCCGGCAAACGAACGAGCTGGCAAGCGATCCAGAAAATCCGCCGGCAAACCGGCATGGTCTTCCAGAATTTCCAGCTCTTCCCGCACCAGACGGCGATCGAGAACGTCATGGAAGGGCTGGTGACGGTCTTGAAGTGGCCGAGGGAAAAGGCGCGTGAGCGCGCCAATGAGCTGCTGACCAAGGTCGGGATGGCGCACAAGACCGATGCCTGGCCCTCGACGCTTTCGGGGGGCCAGCAGCAGCGTGTGGCGATCGCCCGGGCGCTTGCGCCTTCACCGCGCGTCCTTCTCTGCGACGAACCGACCTCGGCGCTCGATCCGGAGCTTTCGGCCGAGGTGGTCGATGTGCTGGGCCAGCTTGCCCGCGAGGGCACGACGATGGTCATGGCGACCCACGATCTCCGGCTTGCCTCCAAGATCGCCAATGACGTCGTCTTCCTGGAAGCCGGCAATGTGGTGGAAACAGGCAGCGCCAAGGCGATCTTCAGCGCGCCGGAGCGCGAACGCACCAAGCGCTTCATCTCGACGATCAACGCCGCACATACCTACGATATCTGAATTGTCTCACGTGAATCGTGATTCACGTGAGACGGCTTTAGGCGTTCTTCTGGACGGTTCTGCGGCCTGCCTCAGGCCGAGGTGATGACCGAGCGCGCTGCCTTCAGCGCATTGCCCCACCAGATGAGCTGGTCGAGCTGGTTCTTGGCCGCCTCGTTGAGATGCGGATAATCGCCGAGGCTCTTGCCTTCCTTCAGCACGCTCAGATATTCGCTGAAGGCGATGTGCACGCCCGTTTTCACCGAGGCGGCACCCATTTCCACGAAGATCAGCCTCAGATGCTCGACCGCACGCGCGCCGCCGACGCCGCCATAACCGATGAAGGCGACCGGCTTTTGAATGAATTCACCGAGATCGATGGCATTCTTCAGGACGGCGGTCGGCGCATGATTATATTCGGCCGCGGTGAAGATATAGCCGTCGAATTCACGCAGCTTCTTCTTCCAGCGCTCAGCGGTCTCGTTTTCGGCTTCGGTTGCACGCGCCTCGCCGAAGAACGGCAGCGGATAATCACGAAGATCCAGCACCTCGATGGCAAGCTCCGAACGCGCTCCGGCGGTTTCGGCAATCCATTGAGCGGGGTGATCGGCAAAGCGGCCGATACGCGTGCTTCCGACGATGACGGCGATTTTCAACTGGCTCATGGGCTTCTTTCCTGTTGAACGGCGGGTTCGCTGGAGCGCCGCGCCCGATAAGACGCTTCAGCAACGCTCCTTGAAATGGCGCATAATTCTTTCAGGCTATGCGCCGAGTTGTTTCTAGGAAACAAGCGCCATGCAGGGCAAGTCGGAGACGCCGGAAAACGTTTAAAAGTCTCGTATTCCGATTGGCGGTCGCACACGATCAAGTGATCGAAGAGAATGGCCGGAGCGACCTTTGATCGCCCCGGCAGTCCAATAGCTCACCCGCCGTAGACGACGAGCAGGTCCTTGGCGTCGATCTGGTCGCCGGCGCGCACCAGCACCTCGGAGATCGTGCCATCCTTTTCCGCATGGATCGCGGTTTCCATCTTCATCGCCTCGATGGAGACGAGCACGTCGCCGGCATTGACCACCTGGCCGGGCGAGACGAAGACGCGGCTGATGACGCCAGGCATCGGCGCGCCGACATGGGCGGCATTGCCGACTTCGGCCTTGCGGCGGACGGCAGCACCCGTCGCCCCATGGGCGCGGTCCGGCACCTTGATGCGGCGCGGCTGGCCGTTGAGTTCGAAGAAGATGGTCACCATGCCCTGGCTGTCGGTCGCGCTCATCGCCTGGTTGACGATGACGAGCGTCTTGCCCTTTTCGATATCGGCGAACAGTTCCTCGCCGTCCTTCAGCCCGTAGAAATAAGCGGGCGTCGGCAGCACCGAGACCGGGCCGTATGTATCGGAGGCAAGCGCAAAGTCGGTGAAGACCTTCGGATACATCAAGTAGGAGGCGAACTCGAAGTCGCTCACCCCGCGCTCCAGCTTCGTCTCGATGGCTTTGCGCTCGGCATCGAGATCGGCCTCCTTCAGCAGCGAGCCAGGACGCACGGTATAGGGCGTCTCTCCCTTCAGCGCCTTCTTCTGCAGCGCTTCCGGCCATCCCGACGGCGGCTGGCCGAGATCGCCCTTGAGCATCGAAACCACCGATTCCGGGAAGGAGACTTCCCTGTCGGGGCTGACGACATCGGCAACCGTGAGGTCCTGGCTGACCATCATCAGCGCCATGTCGCCGACGACCTTGGAGGACGGCGTCACCTTGACGATGTCGCCGAACATCTGGTTGGCGTCGGCATAAGCTTGCGCCACACGATGCCAGCGGGTCTCCAGGCCAAGCGAACGGGCCTGTTCCTTGAGGTTGGTGAACTGGCCGCCCGGCATTTCGTGGAGATAGACTTCCGATGCCGGACCCTTGAGATCGCTTTCGAAGGCGGCATATTGGTTGCGCACCGCTTCCCAGTAGAAGGAGATGCGGCGGATCCACTCCGGATCGAGGCCCGGATCGCGCTCGGAGCCGGCGAGCGCCTCGACGATCGAGCCGAGACAGGGCTGCGAGGTGTTGCCGGAGAGCGCATCCATCGCCGCATCGACGGCGTCGACACCAGCTTCGACCGCGGCAAGAACGGTCGCCGCCGCAATGCCTGACGTATCATGCGTGTGGAAGTGGATCGGCAGGCCGGTCGCCTCGCGCAGCGCCTTGAACAGGACCTTCGCCGCCGCCGGCTTCAGGAGGCCCGCCATGTCCTTGAGCGCGATGATATGCGCCCCGGCCTTCTCCAGCTCGACGGCAAGGTCGGTGTAGTATTTCAGGTCGTATTTCGGCCGCGCCGAGTTCAGGATATCGCCGGTATAGCAGATCGCCGCCTCGCAGAGCTTGTTCTCCTCGGCAATCGCATCCATCGACACGCGCATGTTCTCGACCCAGTTCAGGCAGTCGAAGACGCGGAAGAGGTCGATGCCGCCCCTCGCCGCCTGGCGGACGAAGTATTTGACGACATTGTCGGGATAGTTGGTGTAGCCCACCCCATTGGCGCCGCGCAGCAGCATCTGCAGCAGAAGGTTCGGCGCGCCCTCGCGGATCAGCGCCAGGCGCTCCCACGGATCTTCCGTCAGGAAGCGCATGGAGACGTCGAAGGTCGCGCCGCCCCAGCATTCGAGCGACAGGAGGTTCGGCAGCGCATGCGCGTAAGTGCCGGCGATGCGGGCGATGTCGTAGGTGCGCATGCGGGTGGCGAGCAGCGACTGGTGGCCGTCGCGCATTGTCGTGTCGGTCAGGAGCACGCGCCTCTCGTTGCGCATCCATTCGCCGAATTTCTTCGGACCGAGCGTGTCGAGAAGCTGCTTCGTCCCGTCCTTCACGGTATTGCCGTTGGCATAGGGAACAACCGGCTCGGCGGCATTATCCAGCGGCCTCGGCCGGTCCTTGGCTTCGGGATGGCCATTGACGGTGACGTCGGCGAGATAGGTGAGCAGCTTGGTGGCGCGGTCCTGGCGCTTGACCTGCTGGAAGAGCTCCGGCGTCGTGTCGATGAAGCGGGTCGTATAGCTGTTGTCGCGGAACTTCGCATGACCGATGATCGCTTCGAGGAAGGTCAGGTTGGTGGCCACACCGCGAATACGGAATTCGCGCAGCGCCCGGTCCATGCGGGCGATCGCCTCGGACGGATTGGGCGCCCAGGCCGTCACCTTGACGAGCAGCGGATCGTAGAAACGGGTGATGATGGCGCCGGAATAGGAGGTGCCGCCATCGAGGCGGATGCCGAAGCCGGATGCCGAGCGATAGGCGGTGATGCGGCCGTAATCCGGAATGAAGTTGTGCTCCGGATCCTCGGTGGTGATGCGGCACTGCAGCGCATGGCCGTTGAGGCGGATGTCCTTCTGCTTCGGGACGCCTGATTCCGGCGTGCCGATCGCGTAGCCGTCGAGAATGTGGATCTGCGCCTTGACGATGTCGATGCCGGTGACGACTTCGGTCACGGTATGCTCGACCTGGATGCGCGGATTAACCTCGATGAAATAGAATTTGCCGGTATCGGCATCCATCAGATATTCGACGGTGCCGGCGCCGACATAATTGGTCGCCGCCGCGATCTTCAGCGAATAGGCGGCGAGCTCCTGGCGCTGCGCTTCCGAGAGATAGGGTGCCGGTGCGCGCTCGACGACCTTCTGGTTGCGGCGCTGGATGGAGCAGTCGCGCTCGAAGAGATGCACGACATTGCCGTGGGTGTCGCCGAGGATCTGGCTTTCGACATGGCGGGCGCGCTCGACGAGCTTTTCAAGGTAGACCTCGTCCTTGCCGAAGGCGGCCATCGCCTCGCGCTTGGCCTCGGTCACCTCGCGGGCGAGATCCTTCGGATCGCGGATTGCGCGCATGCCGCGCCCGCCACCGCCCCAGGAGGCCTTCAGCATGACGGGATAACCGATCTCTTCCGCCATCTTCGCCACTTCGGCCATATCGTCCGGCAGCGGCTCGGTTGCCGGCACAACAGGCACGCCGACCGAGATCGCTAGGTTGCGTGCCGCAACCTTGTTGCCGAGCTGGCGCATCGTGTCGCCCTTCGGACCGATGAAGATGATGCCGGCCTCGTTGCAGGCATCGACGAATTCAGGGCTTTCCGACAGCAGGCCGTAGCCCGGATGGATGGCATCGGCGCCAGAGAGCTTGGCGACGCGAATGACCTCGTCGATCGACAGATAGCTTTCGATCGGCCCGAGATCGCGCGCAAGATGCGGGCCGCGGCCGACCTGATAGCTCTCGTCGGCCTTGAAGCGGTGGAGCGCCAGCTTGTCTTCCTCCGCCCAGATCGCCACCGTTTTTATTCCAAGCTCGTTGGCCGCGCGGAACACGCGAATGGCTATTTCGGAGCGGTTGGCAACGAGTATCTTGGATATGGGCAAAACGGTCTCCTCCGTCGTTCAGACACGGGCATGCTGCACCCGCGAAGAAAATTCTTAACTTCTTGTCACGAGAAGTTCAATTTCTCTTGCGACTGCGAAATGCACTTTCTCGCCATGCCAAAACATGCCGGCAGGAAGTCTGCCGCGGCCTTGACGATGAGAATGAAAAAGAAACCTAGCTTATCAGGCCGTGACGGAAGGCAAGTGCCACTGCCTGCTGCCTGTTCTTCGCCTTCAGCTTATCCTGCAGACCGTTCATGTACCAGTCGACGGTGTGGTTCGAGATCTTCAGCATCTTGCTGATCTCCATCGAGGTCATGCCTTCGGCGAGATGACGCAGGATTTCCATCTCGCGCCGCGTCAGCGGTGTTTCGGCCGGCAGCACGGTTTCCAGCGACTGCGCCTCGCCTTTCAAATCAAGCAGCCGCCAGAAGGTCTTGCGCGCCACCGCTTCGAACAACGCGATCTCCACCGGCGAGAGCTCGACCGGCTTGCCGCTGATGCTGAGGCCGCCGAGAATGCCGCTGCGTCCATGAATCGGAAAAATATAGCCGTCCTCCAGCCCGTGGCCGAAGGCATCGACCATCATCTGCTCCATGCGCCGCTCATGCGCATCCCTGCGGAACGCCGCCATGCTCTCCCGCCAGCGAAACGGCCGCTGCGCTTGGGCGAGATAACGTACGATCGGATCGACCAGGAGATATTTTTTTGCGGCATATATCTGCTGCCATTGTTCCGGCCAACGGCCGGCAAGCATGTCGGCCCAGGGTTCGGGATTCTGCTGCGAATGGCGCGACAGGCTGTAATATTCGAAGCCGCATCCCCGGATCACCTGTTCCAGCTCGCCGACGAGGGCCTCGGGTTTCGAGCACTCCTCCAGAATTACAAGCAATTGAATTAACGAATTAATATTCACAAAAATTGCCCCTTGCGAGGCCGTCGGCGGCTTTTCAGATTGGTCGCGAAACGGTCTTCTCAATAAAATGCAGTCTCTAATTTAATGCTGTGCTAAACATTGATTAAAATGCAAGTGCAAATTGTCGCGACATATACCTAAGCGGCAATTTTCGCGCCATTGTCATCTCGTCGCACCCTGCGATAGTACGTTCGTGTTAACCATCACCCCGGCTGAACCCTGAATGCTCTGTTAATCGCCGGTTCAGGTAACCTTTTGTAGCATCACATCATCCCGTTTTTCGCAGATGCACAAGAGGTTAGACGTGTCGCTTTTCAAGGTCTATGCAAGGGCTCTGCGCTATCTTGGCGCCTATAAGCTCCGCGTATCCCTGGTGGTTCTCGCAAATATTGTCTTGGCGACCATCACCATCGCGGAACCAATCCTGTTCGGTCGCATCATCGATGCGATCTCGGGCAAGGGTGAGGTCAAGCCCATCCTCTTCATGTGGGCAACCTTTGCCGTGTTTAATACCATCGCCTTCGTCCTTGTGGCCCGCGAGGCCGACAGGCTTGCCCATGGACGGCGCGCGACGCTGCTGACGGAAGCCTTCAGCCGCATCATTTCCATGCCGCTTGGCTGGCACCATCAGCGTGGCACCTCCAACGCGCTGCATACGCTGCTGCGCGCCTGCGAGACGTTGTTCGGCCTCTGGCTCGAATTCATGCGCAACCACCTGTCGACGGTCATCGCGCTTACGCTCTTGGTGCCGACCGCCATGTCGATGGACCTGCGCCTTTCGGCCGTGCTGATCGTGCTCGGCATCGCCTACTGGCTGATCGGCCGCGTCGTCATGAGCCGGACCAAGGATGGTCAGGCATCGGTCGAAAATCATTATCATACCGTCTTCTCGCATGTCAGCGACTCGATCAGCAACGTTTCGGTCCTGCACAGCTACAACCGCATCGAGGCTGAAACCAAGGCGCTGAAATCCTTCGCCGACCGCCTGCTCGAAGCGCAGTATCCGGTGCTCGACTGGTGGGCGATCGCCAGCGCGCTGAACCGCATGGCCTCCACCATCGCGATGATGGTGGTCCTGATCATCGGCACGCTGCTCGTTCAGTCCGGCCAGATTCGCGTCGGCGACGTCATCGCCTTCATTGGCTTCGCCAACCTGCTGATCGGCCGCCTCGACCTGATGCGCCAGTTCGCGACGCAGATTTTCGAAGCCCGCTCCAAGCTCGAGGACTTCTACAAGCTGGAAGACTCGGTGCGTGAACGCGAGGAGCCTGCCGGCAACGGCGAGATCAAGGACGTCAAGGGTGCGATCGAGTTCCGCGACGTGTCCTTCGGCTTCGGCAACAGCTCGCAGGGCCTGCACAACGTCTCCTTCTCGGTGAAGGCAGGCCAGACGGTTGCGATCGTCGGCCCGACCGGCGCCGGCAAGACGACGCTCGTCAACCTGCTGCAGCGTGTCTACGATGCCCAGGGCGGCCAGATCCTCGTCGACGGCACCGACATCACCAAGGTGACCCGCAAGTCGCTGCGCCGCCACATCGCCACCGTCTTCCAGGATGCCGGCCTGCTGAACCGTTCGATCAGCGACAACATCCGCCTCGGCCGTGAGGGCGCGAGCGAAGAGGAGATGCGCCGTGCGGCCGAAGCCGCCGCTGCCGCCGACTTCATCGAGACCCGCGAAGATCGCTACGACACGCATGTCGGCGAGCGCGGCAACAAGCTCTCCGGCGGCGAGCGCCAGCGCATCGCGATCGCCCGCGCCATCCTCAAGGACGCGCCGATCCTGGTGCTTGACGAGGCAACCTCGGCGCTCGACGTCGAGACCGAAGCCCGCGTTAAGGCCGCGATCGACAATCTGCGCCAGAACCGCACCACCTTCATCATCGCCCACCGCCTGTCGACGGTCCGCGAAGCCGATATGGTGCTCTTCCTGGATGACGGCCGCGTCGTCGAGCAGGGCAGCTTCGACGAGCTCAGCCACAGCAACGGCCGTTTCGCCGCCCTGCTGCGCGCCAGCGGCATCCTGACGGACGAAGAGGTCCGCAAGGCACACACCACCGAAGCCGCCTGATCGGTTGAGGTTTCAGACGAAGGCCGGAAGGATCGCTCCTTCCGGCCTTTTTGTTTGGTTTTGGGGTCGTGCCAAGGGGCTCCCCTCAGCCCTGCCGGCCATTTCCCCACAAACATCAAACGTCGCAAAGCTTGCCGCATCAAATACCGTCGTGATCGGGACATCCGATCTCCCCACCTGTGGAAGATGCTCGGCAGGACGAAGGAGATAACCACACGCCATAGCGTCTCAGACGGACGATACTGATTGATCCTCCGCCGATCTTCCCTATCCTCCCCTCACCACTGCACATCCGGGAGCGAACCCATGAAGGTCCTGCGCATCGTCGCCAATATCGAGGCGCCGGACACTACGCCCGCCAAGCGCTTCTATGAGGATATCCTCGGTCTCGACGTGATCATGGATCACGGCTGGATCACCACGTTTGGCGCGGCCAGGCAGATGAGCCTCCAGCTCAGCATTGCCAGCGAAGGCGGCTCCGGAACGCCCGTTCCCGACCTCTCGATCGAGGTCGATGATCTCGACACCGCCTTCGGGGCCATGTCGGCGGCGGGCTTTCCCATCGAATACGGCCCGGCCGACGAGCCGTGGGGCGTCAGGCGTTTCTTCGTGCGCGATCCGTTCGGCAAGCTGGTGAACATTCTCGCCCATAAAAATTGAGCCGGCGGCCATCGGCCACCAGCTCCTTGCCGTCGATCTACAAACCCGATCCTTATTTCCGGTCGTTCCGGCGATAGGCATTCGCTGTTCCGCCGATGCGGACGGGAACGGGAATCGTGGCCCTCTCGGTGACGAGCTTTGCCTTGACCTTGTCCTGCCGGCGCTTGCGCTCGAGATAATAGGCATAGGTGAACTGGGTCGCGATCCCGACGATGACGAAGAGCGGGCCGACCAGCGGGTCCTTGTTGGTGATGTAGAGCACCACCTGGCCGATCATGGCGAGAATCGTGCCGGCGACGAAGATGTTCAGCGAATGACGGCCGAGGATCGTCAGTGGATTGTCTGCGGGACGGCGCAGGATACGCGAGAACGCCGGAATGCTGATCACGAGATAGGTCAGCGCCAGCACATGCAGCAGCCGCGGCAGCGACAGGAAGGTCTTGTCGAAGCCGGTGACGACGGTCGGTAGGCCAAGTGCTGCCAGCGAGTTGCCGAAAATCCAGAGATGGCCCGTCACCCAGACGAAGGACAGCGCGACATAGCCGGCAGCGGCGGCAAACAGCAGCGGATGGCGCGGGATCGTGCCGCCGCGCTTGATATGCAGGATCGAGACGATGCCGATCGAAAACAGGAACTGCCAGGAGAGCGGGTTGAGGAACCAGTAGCCTTCGATCAGCATGTTGTGCGGCGCCACCTGATAGATGCCGGCAAGCAGCCAGACCGTGGCCGAGACGGCGAGCGCCAGAAGCGGGCTTCGCGCGTTCAGGAGCAGAATGACCGGCACCATCAGCATCATTCCGCCGTACATCGGCAGAATGTTGTTGTAGCCGATCTGGTGGCCGAGCAGGAGAAGCGCCGGAATGCCTTCCTTCAGGTTCATCAGCACCGCCAGGATATTGATTTCGACCAGCAGGCCCGGCCGATGAAACAGCCAGGCACCACACATGAACAGCGCCAGCGTCATGAAGGTCGTGATCATATGGGCGAGATAGAGCGTGAAGGCACGCTTGACCGCCTTGATCGCCATCCTGAGCCGATTACCCGGCTCGAAACGCGAGCCATAGGCAAGACCGACGGCAATGCCCGATATCAGCACGAAGGCCTCGGCCGCATCGGAAAAGCCGAAATTCTTCGTTGTCGCATATTCGAAGATCTGCCCGGGAACATGATTGATGAAGATCATGATCAGAGCCAGGCCACGCAAAACGTCGAGCCTCGTGTCACGCGCTGGCGCAGCTGCGGATAGGGAACTGCGCCCAGGGACGATGGCTTGGGTCGGCGTGCTTGCCATGGGTCTCTCCTTATTATCCGCTTTTGCAAACGCGACGACGGCCAAAAGGGTTCCCTTTTGGCCGTCGCGAATCGCCGTATTTTTCAGCGTGGAGAACGCTGTTATCCGAGCGGATATCCCTCTTCGGGATCGGTGACTTCGCTGCCGTTGATCGACAGAGTGTAGCCGCTGGCATTGGACGCTTTTGAGACCGAAATGCGGTATTTGCCGCCGCCCTGTTCCACCTCTGCCGCAAAACCGTCCCATTCCGAAGGGAGCGCCGGCTTTACGTAAAGCCGGCCGGCCTTCAGGCGGATGCCGAGAATGCCTTCGACGGCGGCACGGTAGAGCCAGCCGGCGGAACCGGTGTACCAGGTCCAGCCGCCACGCGACGTATAGGGATCATGCCCGTAGACGTCGGCCGCAACGACATAGGGTTCGACGCGGTATTGCTCCGCCGAAGCCTTGTCCAGCGCATGGGTGATCGGGTTGAGCATCTGGAAGCAGCGGAAGGCGTCGTCACCCCGCTTCAGCTCCGCCAGCGCCATCACCACCCAGGTCGAGGCATGGGTATATTGCCCGCCGTTTTCACGCACGCCCGGCGGATAGGCCTTGATATAGCCGGGATCCCTGGCGGAATTGACGAAAGGCGGGGTGAACAGCCTGATGATGCGGGCATCTTCGTCGACCAGTTGATCGAGCACGGCATCCATCGCCTTGACGGCCCGGGTGGGATCGCCCTCGCCAGAAAGCACGCTCCAGGACTGCGCGATCGAGTCGATCCGGCATTCGGGGCTTTCCTTGGAGCCGAGCAACGTACCGTCGTCGAACGTGCCGCGGCGGTAGTAGCCGCCATCCCAGGCCGCAGTTTCGAGCGCCTTCTTCAATTCGGTGAGATGCACCGACCAGCGCTCCGAGCGCGCCGTGTCGCCACGTTCTTCGGCATAGGGAATGAAGGAGCGCAATGCACCCGCCAGGAACCAGCCGAGCCAGACGCTGGTACCGCGCCCGCCGATGCCAACGCGGTTCATGCCGTCGTTCCAGTCGCCTCCGAGGAACAGCGGCAGGCCGTTCTTCCCCTTGCGGGCGATGGCGAGATCGAGCGCTAGCGCCGCGTGTTCGTAGACGCTTGCCTTGTCCTCGGAAATCTCCGGCTTGTAGAAGGAGTCGTGCTGGCCTTCGAGAAGAGCCGGGCCTTCCAGGAAGGCAAGCTCTTCGTCGAGCACGCTCTTGTCGCCGGTGACGCTGCAATAGTGATGGATTGCGTAACTCAGCCAGACGACGTCGTCCGAGATCAACGTGCGAACGCCCGCTCCCGTTCCCGGCAGCCACCAATGCTGCACGTCGCCCTCACGGAATTGGCGCGAGGCGGCGTTCAGGATCTGCCGGCGGGCGATCGAAGGCTCGTGCAGCACGAAGGCCAGCGTGTCCTGCAGCTGGTCGCGGAAGCCGAAGGCGCCGCTTGCCTGATAGAAGGCGGTGCGGGCCATGATGCGGCAGCCGAGGCTCTGATAGGGTAGCCAGGTATTGACGAGATTGTTCATCCCCTGATCCGGCGTCGAAATCTGCAGCCTGCCGGTGAAGTCCTGCCAGAAGGCACGGTTCGCCTCGACGGTACCGTCGAACGAAGCCTTGCGGATATCGGCGATGACGGCGCGCGCTTCCTCTTCCGTCCTGGTATCGCCGAGGAAGAAGGTAAAGTCGCGCTCCTCGCCGGCAGCGAGCTCGATGTCGATCGCCAGTGCCGCGGCCGGATCGCCGTCGAGTTCCGTCGTGCCGGAAAGGACGGCTGAAGAGGTGACGGCCTGCGGCGCATGGATCGTTCCCGCCTTGCCGATGAATTCGCGCCGGCTTGCCGAGAAGCTCGAAAGCGTCTCGCTCGCCGCGAAGAAGGCGGTGCGGTTGGAATAATCGATGCTGTAGGGATTGGTGGCAAACAGCGCCCCCGTCTCCTCGTCATGCTTCGACAGGATGAAAGATGCCGTGCGTCCCGGATTGTTGCCGAGGATCCATTCGACATAACCGTAGAGACGTAGTCTGCGGCCGGTCGAACCGGTGTTGCGCAGGCGCAGGCGCTGCAGTTTCACCGGCTTTTCGCGGGCGATCGTCTGCGTCAGTTCCAGTGCGATATCGTTCTGGATGCTGGAGAAGACGGAATAGCCGAGCCCGTGGCGGGCTTCGAAACGGATGTCCGGCCGGCGGGAAAGTGCTGCGAACGGCGTCATGACGGCGCCGCTGTCGAGATCGGCGAGATAAAACGCCTCACCGGAACGGTTGACCACCGCATCGTTCGACCAGGAGGTCAGCTGGTAGTCGCGCGAGTTGGCGCTCCAGGTGAAGCCCGCGCCTTCCGCGGACACATGGAAGCCGAACTTGTCGTTGGCGATGACGTTGATCCACGGCTGCGGCGTCGCATGGCCGCCGGCGAGACGAACGACATATTCGCGCCCGTCCCGGGCAAAGCCGCCGATGCCGTTCCAGAAGTCGAGATCGCCTTCCTCCTCGATGACGACGGCGGGCACGGCAGGCGGCGGCACCGGCGCAACACGCTTGACGGGAGGCTTGGCGCGCTCGGCCCGTTCCATCTCCTGCAGCTCCTCCTTGGAGGGTGCAAACAACGCGACTGCGCGGTTGATCTGATCGACCACCTTGCCGTTCTTCGCATGCAGGGTGACGCGGGAAGCCGCGATCAGCGCGTGATAGGTAGCCTCCTCCATCAGGTCCTTGCGGACAGCAAAGATATGCTGGCGCAGACCGTCGGCCTGGCCCATGCGGCGCACGTTTTCGCACATGGCGTCGAGCGCGTGCTGCATGTCCTGCGC
The DNA here is from genome assembly GCF_003985135.1 of Rhizobium fabae. Taxonomy (NCBI): domain Bacteria; kingdom Pseudomonadati; phylum Pseudomonadota; class Alphaproteobacteria; order Hyphomicrobiales; family Rhizobiaceae; genus Rhizobium; species Rhizobium fabae. Next base: position 16,835 of record NZ_ML133652.1, on the reverse strand, counting down.
ATAGGAAGAGGCGCGTTCGTTCATGATGACGAGATCGGCGGTGACACCGCGCGAGCGCAGATATTCCTGCGCCAGCAGCGCCTCACGGGCGATGTCGAGATCCATGTCGTCGTTGATGCGCAGCGTGAAGATCGGGAAATCGCCGGAGATTGCCAGCGGCCACAGCGCCGATTGCGACTGCAGGCCGGCCTCGACGGTCCCCTGATCGCTGCGCAGCTGCATATCGGGATAGACAAGATAGCGCCCGAGATGCTGGAAGGCAGCCGCCTGCTGCGAGGTGACGCCGACATGGCGCATCTGCACCTGCGTGCGCGTCCAGGCCTGGACGAGCTCGTGGTTGAAGGCGTCGGGATGACGGTAGCGGTTGACTGCCTTGTCGACCTCGTCGCGGGTCGGCGCGGCAATCGTCCAGAAGAACACGCTGACCTTCTTGCCGGCCGGCACACGCACGGTGCGGCGCAGCGACATCACGGGATCGAGCACGAAACCGTCGCTGCCGGAAAGCACAGCACCCGGATCGAAGGCGGCCGCATCGGCAAGGCTACGGCCGCGGCCGATGAACTTGCGACGGTCGGTCTCGAATTCGGTATGGCGGGTGTCGCCGGCATTGTCGACGATCAGATGCGCAACGCTGATGTTCGGCTCGTTCGGATCGCGCTTGTTGCGTTCCGCCCGGATGACGTCTCCACGCTTGCCGATCTCGGTTTTGACGAACATCCGGGCGAATGCCGGATGCGCATTGTCGGTATCGTCGGAGGTGATGACGGGTTCGAGGTAGGAAGTGACTTCGATGAAACGGTCTTCTCCACCCATGTTGAGCAGGGTGACGCGGCGGGCCTCGGCATCATGCTCGGTCGCGATGATGCATTCGACCTCGCTCGTCAGCTCGCCAACCGTTTTGGTGAAGTGCGCCTTCTCGTCGGCGAATTCGACCTTGATCTTCTCGCCTTCGACGCCCTTCGGCTCAGCGGTCGCCGACCACCACTCGTTGGTGGCCGTATCGCGCAGGAAGATGAAGGTGCCCCAGCGGTCTTCGGTCGGATCGGCCTTCCAGCGCGAAACGGAAAGGCCGTTCCAGCGGGAGTAGCCGGCGCCCGTCGCCGTCAGCATCATCGAATAATGGCCGTTCGACAGGAACACGAGTTCGCGGTCGCGCGAAGCCGGATCGCTGATCTTGCGGAGCTCCGGACGCAGGAGGTCGTCCTGGATGCTGGCGGGCGTATCGGATTCATGCTTGCCGCTCATGACCGGGATGTCGCGCGGCGCCTTTTCCTGCAGCAGGAGTTCGGCCGCCTCGATGACGGGATCGGAATGGAAGAGCTCGCGCAGGTGGCCATTGAAGGCGACATTGGCGACGGCTGCGATCGACATGCCATGATGGTGGGCATAGTAGTTGTAGACCACCGCGCATTTCTTGCCTTCCGGCACGCGCGTCGGCGTGAAGTCGACGGCGTCGTGGAAGCCGAATTTGCCGAGCGCACCGACCTTGCGCAGCTTCTGCAGGTTTTCGAGCGCACCCGGCGGGTCGTACTGGCTGGCAAGCAGCGAGGCATAGGGTGCGATGACGGCATTGTGGCCGAGGCCACGCTTCAGGCCCAGCGTCGGCACGCCGAAATTGGTGTATTGATAGTTGAGGTTATGGTCGCGGGCATTGAAGGCCGCTTCCGAAATGCCCCACGGAATGCCGAGCTTGCGGGCGTAGTTCATCTGCTCGACGACGACGAGATTGTTGGTCTGGTTGAGGATACCCCCGCCGCGCTCCTGCATGACGAGCGGCGGCATCAGATATTCGAACATCGAGCCGGACCAGGAAACCAGCGCGCCGCGTGAACCCACAGGCACGACCTGGCGGCCAAGGCGGTACCAGTGCTCCGTCGGCAGATCGCCCTTGGCGATGCCGAAGAGGCTGGTCAGGCGGCATTCCGAAGCGAGAAGATCGTAGCAGGCCTGGTCGAGTTCGCCGCTTTCGACGCGGTAGCCGATCGACAGCAGGCGCCGCTCCGGCCGGAACAGGAAGCCAAAATCCATTGAGAAGGCGAGATCGCGAGCCTTGTCGCGCACCGCCACCAGGCGCGGCCTCAGCGCATCGACCTTGGAAAGGTCGAAGGTGCTGTCTGATATATGCGCCTCGCAGACCTTTACCAGTGATGCCGCCCACTGGGTGACCTCTTCGCTCTGCTTCGACTTGACCTCATGGTCGAGATTGGCTGCGAGCTTCTCGATGTCGCGTGCGAGAACGGCGAGGTTGATGATGCGGATCGAGGCGAATTCGTGCTCGCGCTTGACGGCGGCAAGCGCGTTCTGGAAGCCGACGATGCGCTCTTCCAGCCGCCGGCGCAGCGGACGCACGGTCTTGCGGTCGTCAGGCAGGTCCGCCAGCACTTCGCCGAGAATGCCAGCCGTATCGCCGACGCCGTCGAGATTGCCCTGCATATGAGCCGACGGTGCCTCGGCCCAGTTGCGGCAGGCAGACGAAATGGCGATCAGATGACCGGCGAGATTGCCGCTGTCGACGGCGGAGACATAACGCGGCCCAAGCGTCTGCAGCGTATCGGTGTGATACCAGTTGAACAGATGGCCGCGGAACTTCTCCATCCTGTCGATCGTCGCGATCGTCTGCTCCAGCCGCTCGAGCGTCTCCTCGAAGGAGAACCAGCCGAAATGCCGGCCGGAGACGACGGAGAGCAGATAGACGCCGATATTGGTCGGCGAGGTGCGTGCCGCAACGATGACATGCGGCGTTTCCTGGATATTGTCCGGCGGCAGGAAGTTCTGCTCGGCCGTCGTGAAGGTCTCGAAATAACGCCAGGTGCGCCGGGCGATCTTGCGCAGTTCGCTCGACACGGAATCGGCCACCTCCAGCCGGTCTTCGGTCTCCGCCGACTGGCTGACATACCAGGCAACGACAGGCGACAGGATCCAGAGCAGTGCGAAGGGAATGCCGACGAAGAAGGCACTGCCGCCGGGAAGGGCTGCGAAACCGAGCGCCAGCAGCGCCAATACCGGCGCATGCCACATCGCCTTGTAATAGGAGATCAGCGTTCCCTGGCCGCCGGCCTGAACGCTGGCGGCGGTCCGCCACTGCAGCATCAGCTTGCGGCTGACCAACAGACGGTAGAGCGAACGGCCGATCGCATCCGCCATCATGCAGGCCGAATCGGCGATGAAGACGATGCGCAGCGCAACTTGCGCGTTGGCGGCGGTGATATCGGACCAGACCGTATAGAGATGGGCGCGGGCGACGATATCGCTGGTGCGCGGGATGATGCCATTGATGAGGGATAGCGTCGGCGCGACGAAGAGGCAGAAGATCAAGAGAATCTGCCAGAGGAGCGCGCCGAGCGGACCCATGAAATACCAGCCGAGAACGGAGGCGAAGAACCAGGCGATCGGCGTCAGCGAGCGGCGCAGATTGTCGAACATCTTCCAGCGGCCGAGTGCCGTGACGCCGTATTTCGGATTGAACATATAGGGCAGGAGCTGCCAGTCGCCGCGCGCCCAGCGATGCTGGCGCGAGGTTTCCACCTCGTAGCGGATCGGGAAATCTTCCACCAGCTCGAGGTCGGTGACGAGCGCGCAGCGCGCCATCGAGCCTTCGAGAAGATCGTGACTGAGCACCGAGTTCTCTTCGATCCGCCCCTTCAGCGACGCTTCGAAGGCATCAACATGATAGAGGCCCTTGCCGGTGAAGGTGCCCTCTCCGGCGAGATCCTGATAGACGTCGGAAACGGTGAAGACATAGGGGTCGAGGCCGCGGTTGATCGAAAAGACGCGCTGGAAGACCGACGCATCCTTGCCCGTCGTCAGAGACGGTGTGACGCGCGGCTGCAGCACGCCGTAGCCGCTTTCGACGCGGCCGGTTTTCGGATTGATGACCGGGCGGTTGATCGGATGATAGAGCTTGCCGACGAGCTTGGTGACGGCGTCACGCATCAGGCGTGTATCGGCGTCGAGCGTCATGACATATTGCACATTGGCCGGCACGGCATTGGCGCCCGGCAGATAGGTGGTGTCGCGGTCGCCGCGCAGGAGCATGTTCAGCTCGTGCAGCTTGCCGCGCTTGCGCTCCCAACCCATCCACACGCCTTCGGACGGATTGTAGAGGCGGCGGCGATGCAGCAGGTAGAAACGCGTCTTGCCGTCGTAGGCATAGCGGGCGGAAAGATTGGCGATCTCGCGCCTGGCATAGTCGAGAACCTCGAGATCGGCGGGCGTTTCCTCGACATCGCTGTCCGGCCAGTCGCTGAGCAGTGCAAAATAGATTTCGCCCCGCGGATTGGCGAGATAATGAACCTCGAGATTGCGCACATGATCGTCGACGCTGTCGCGGTTCGAGATCAGGCAGGGCACGACGAGCAGGGTGCGCGCATCCTCCGGAATGCCTTCCTTGAACTCGTAGCCGACGAGACGGGCGGGCGTCACGAAAAAGGAAAGCACGGTGTTGAAGAGACCTGTCGCCCCCTCCGACGCCGGCAGCGAGAACATGATCAGCAGGACGGCGATTTCAACCGGGCCCATGCCGGCATTCGCCATGAATTTGCCGACGATCGCCATGGCAATGATCGTCAGCAGCATGACGGGCACGGCGATCGACAGCCAGTTGAAGCGGCGCACGGCGCGCACGAAATGCTGGGTGATCGTCGGGCGGTAGCTCGCCCGCGCCTCGAGCTTCGGCCGCTGTGCGCCGGACAGGAAGCCACCGACATTCGGTTCATGCGGCTGCGGCTCGCCCGAGGCCTTGGCGGCATCGGTCATGTCGAGCGCCAGCTGGGCGATTTCCATTTCCGTCAACGGCGAGCGCTTGGCCAGTTTCTCGATCTGCTTGCGGTATTTGTTGCGCGAGCCGGAATCGAGAATGCCGTAGTCCGAATGCTCCCAGAGCAGCTTGTCGACATGGCTCACCTGCTCGACCCAGACCGACCATTCGGTATCGTCGATCTCGCGAAGGCTGCGGATGATGTTGCCCATCGTCACATTGCCGGAGGAGAGACGGCTGTGTTCGGCCGTCGTCGCCTCTTCGGTATTGCGGCCGAGTTCTTCCAGCCGCTCGTCGAGCCAGGTGATCGCGAGGCTCGAGGTCTGCGAGCCGTCGCGCAGGCGGTAGAGGAATTGCGTCGAGAACGTATTGTCCTCGGCAAGCGGCTCCAGCGTCTTCAGATAGGCGGCGGCTTTCGTCGGATCGCTCAGGCGCACCAGCTCGTCGGCCGCTTCGTTGGCGCGGCGGCGCAGGCGCCGGCTGGCTTCGACGCGGCTCGAAATGCGGCGAAGATTTTCCACGAGCACATAGCGCACGAGTGAGGGCAATGCCCAGAGTTCACCGATCCTGAGCGTCTCGTTGGCCTGAAAACCGTCGACCAGCGCCGTCAGGCTCTCCTGCGAGATCGTGCTATGGGTATGGGCGACATAGAGCCAGGCAAGCACGAGCGTGCGCGGCACCTCGACGCCGCCGACGGACATGGTCGGCAATTCGCGGTAGAAGCGGCGGGGGAAGTCGCGCCGCACCTCCTGGATCGCTTCTTCGACGATATAGTGATTGTCCAGCAGCCATTCTGCCGCCGGCGTGATGGTCTCGCCGGCCTCGACATCAGTCGCCGTGGTGCGGTAGACGCGAAGGATTTCCTTCTCGTTTTCCTTATGGCGCGCGAAGAAATCGAAGGGGGCGAAAGCCGGCAGCCGGTCGACGCCGTTGCGGGCGACGGCATCGCCCATCGCCTTGATGTCTTCAATGGAAAGGTAGGTCGAGCGGATCGAATCGTTGTGATCGATCTGCTTCGTATCGGGTTCGCGCGAAAGGCTCGGAGAAAGATTGGAAATGGACATGGGTTCGGTTCTGGATCCAAACAAAGTTATGGCTGTTTTGCTCAGCCTTTTGCACTGCTTATCATGACTGCTACATGAACGGAGCCCGATTCTTCGAAGATCGATGAAGGCGGGACAAATGACGCTAGGGCCAAGCGTTTTCGAATGGGTTAAGCCCTGGTTCGGGGCGCAGCCCGACGGGTGATAGGGACCATCGGTATCCTCTCTGCGAAAGCCATGGCGAAAATTTGGACACCATCGGGATAATTCAAGTCAAGGGGTATGAATTGCGGCCTCGGGCGGGTTTTTCCGGCCCGCGGGTGACGGAAATATCGGCCATTTAGAGATGTCGCGCAAAACCAAAGACCTGAAACGTGGCAAGCGAATTTGAAGGTCGCGGCACGTTTAGGTCCGTCAATGCAAGAGCTCTTCGATTTCGGACAAAGGAAAGGCGCATGATCGCATGGATCATGCGCCCGGTGACGGTTGGTCCGCGTGTGGAATAGAGCTTGCTTCGCCCGCCTGACGGCCGATTGCTGATGTATCAAGAAGAATACAGCAATCTCGTGCAGCCGATTGCAACAAGAATCCAAGCACGTCGCACGAATAAATTCGATACGACGGCCTCTAGACGGCGTGAAAAAGGTAAAGAAGGATGATGATCGGGATTGGAATACCGATCAACCACAATAGAATACCTCTCATGATCATTCTCCTTTTGACATTCGATTGTCAGGAGAATGCCGAGACAGATTAAATGTTCCGGAATTCGAGAGAGCGGAAACCGCTGCAGCTCCGGCACCTGCCGAAGCTTATGATCCGTCGGATTAACCGACGACGCCGCAAACCATGGCTACGACGAACAGGAAGGCCGCTGTGAAGATCGCTCCATGCAGCGCCGCCTGAAACCTGTTGCGCGTCGTCAGCGGCTTCTTGTTTGATGCGGAACCATAGTGGTTCACGTGAGCATGCGAAATACCCAGATCTGCCATATGTCGCCTCCGTTGTTATTATGCGGCCGGTTGTGCGGCTCGCGGTCATATTCTTATATTCTCTATCAGGTAGGTAGAGATAAATTTCCGTCTAGAGCGAACGGAAGGAAAAATTCAACCAGCCCTTTTAGCAGAGCGTACGCCATGCCCAGATCAACGAGCGTTCAACGACGTTCTCGTTCTCGAGCGGATTGGCAGGCGTGTCGATCAGCCGGCGGTCTTTTTCCGCAGGAAGGGATACTGAACCCTGTTCCCTGCGCTCGGCTTTGACGGGAGGATCGAGGTAACCCATGGTCATCCCACCGAGAAAGAACATGCCTCAACCTCCATCGATCACGAAAGCTAACAATCGTTAACGGGATCATGACAGAACCGGGGCAACTGTCAATAGTCTAGCTGATTGGTCGTCTTTTAGGAAACCATTATCCTTAACGCCGTCGCCGATCTTTTCTTTTCAAGAGCTTGAAAAGATTACCCTTCAGGCTTTGACGAAACCCTTGCTGGCGATCATCAAATTTCTCGTATAGTCCGCCTGAACTAAGCCTTTCGCCAGCTCTTCCGAGCTCAACCGCTCGACGACAGCGCCGTTGCGCATCACGGCGAGCCGGTCGCACATATGGGTGATGACACCGAGATCGTGGCTCACCATCACGAAGGTGAGCTTGCGGTCGCGGCGGATCTGTTCCAGCAGGTTCAGCACCTCCGCCTGCACCGAGGCATCGAGCGCCGAGGTCGGCTCATCGAGCAAAAGAATGGACGGCTCGACGATCAGCGCCCTTGCGATCGCCACACGCTGCCGCTGGCCGCCGGACAACTGGTGCGGGTAGCGGAAACGGAAACCATTGCCGAGACCAACCTCGTCAAGGGCGCGCGCGATGCGCCTTTCGCCGTCGGCGATACCGTGAATGGCAAGCGGTTCGAGCAGAAGCCGGTCGATCGTCTGGCGCGGATGCAGCGAGCCATAGGGGTCCTGGAAGACCATCTGCACGCGCCGGTAGAAGGCTTTGCTGCGTTTCGAACCTCTCAGCGCTTCGCCGTCGATATGGATCGTCCCGCCGCTAACGGGCGCAAGCCCGGCAACTGCGCGCAGCAAGGTCGACTTGCCCGAGCCGGACTCGCCGACGAGGCCGAAGGATTCGCCGCGTTCGACGGTAATGTCGACATCCTTCAGCGCATGAAACTGATCGTAGACGACGCTAAGATTATCGATCGCGAGAGCTGCGTTCATGCCGCCCACTCCGGCCTGCGGTCGAGCACCGGCAGCGGATGTCGGTTTACGCCGATCTCGGGCATGCAGTTCAGCAACCCTTTCGTATAGGGATGCTGCGCATGTTTGAGATCGGCGGCCGCGAGTTCCTCGACGATCTTTCCGGCATACATGACGATGACGCGGTCACAGAAGGAAGAGACCAGCCTCAGGTCATGAGAGACGAAGATCAGCCCCATGCCACGCTCCGACACCAGCCTGTCCATGATCCTCAGCACATCGAGCTGCACCGTCACGTCGAGCGCCGAGGTCGGCTCGTCGGCGATCAGCAGTTCGGGTCCGGCAATCAGCATCATGGCGATCATCGCGCGCTGCCCCATGCCGCCCGAGACCTCGTGCGGGTGCAGGTCGAACACCCGTTTCGGATCGCGGATCTGCACCGCTTCCAGCATGGCGAGCGCCCGATCGCGCGCCTCCGCCTTGCCGACCTTCTCATGCGTGCGCAACGTTTCGCAAATCTGCCGCCCGATCGTCATGACGGGGTCGAGCGAATATTTCGGATCCTGCAGGATCATGGCGATGCGTTTGCCGCGCAGGCTGCGCCTTTGCGCGGCAGAGGCCTTGATGAGGTCGATGCCGCTGAAATCGAGCCTGTCGGCCGTGACGATGCCGTGTTTCGGCGTCAGCCCCATGATGGCCCGGCCGGTCTGCGACTTGCCGGAACCGGATTCGCCGACGATGCCGAGCCTTTCCTTGCCGAGCGTGAAGGAGACGCCGCGCACGGCCTCAATCACGCCGGTCCGCGTGGGGTAGCTGACCTTGAGGTTATCGACCGTCAGAAGCGTCGTCATTGCCCGCTCTCCTTCGGATCGAGCGCATCGCGCAGGCCGTCGCCGAGCAAGTTGAAGCCCAGGCTGACGATGAGGATGGCGATGCCGGGCATCGCCGCGACCCACCATTGATCGAGGATGAAGCGTCGTCCCGAGGCGATCATCGCACCCCATTCCGGCAGCGGCGGCTGTGCGCCGAGGCCGAGAAAGCCGAGACCGGCCGCCGTCAGGATGATGCCCGCCATGTCGAGCGTCACCCGCACGATCAGCGAGGAAATGCAGAGCGGCATGACGTGACGCACGATGATGCGCGGCGGCGAGGCGCCCATCAGCTTCACCGCCGAGATATAGTCGGAACGCCTGACCGTCAGCGTCTCGGCGCGGGCGATGCGGGCATAGGGCGGCCACGAGGTAATGGCGATGGCGATGATCGCGTTCTGGATGCCGGGGCCGAGGGCGGCGACGAAGGCAAGCGCCAGCACCAGCTTCGGAAAGGCGAGAAAGATATCGGTGATGCGCATCAGCGTCGCATCGACCCAGCCGCCGGCATAACCCGATACCGTGCCGACGATCAGCCCGATCGGCGCGGAGATGATGGCGACGAGCCCGACGACGAGCAGTGTCAGCCGCGACCCGTAGATCAGCCGCGAAAAGATATCACGGCCCTGGTCGTCCGTACCAAGCAGAAAGCCGTCCGTTCCAGGCGGCAGCAGGCGGGCATTGCGCAGATCGCCGACGACCGGATCATGCGTGGCAATGAGATCGGCGAAAGCCGCCACCAGGAGCAGCCCCACGATAACAAGCAGCCCGACGACGGCGAGCCTGTTTGCCGTGAACTGTCGCCAAGTGACATAGGCGCGGCCGAGGCGGGCCTGCGTGCGCGATTGCGGCCGGTCGGAAAGCAGCCATTCGCGGCGGCTCATCGCAGGGGATGGGCTGGCGGGAACCGTCATCGGTTTCGCGTCCTCGGGTCGAGTGTCCGGTAAAGAAGATCGGACAGAAGGTTGATGCCGATGAAAACAGTGCCGATAACGATCGTGCCGCCGAGCACGGCGTTCATATCGGCGTTCTGCAGCGAATTGGTGATGTATAGCCCGATGCCCGGCCATGAGAAGACAGTCTCGGTCAATACCGATCCTTCAAGCAGGCCGGCATAGGAAAGCGCGATGACGGTGACAAGCGGCACGGCGGCATTGCGCAGGGCATGGCCCCAGATTACCCGCGTTTCCGAAAGCCCCTTGGCGCGCGCGGCAACGATATATTCCTGGGAAAGCTCGTTCAGCATGAAGCTGCGCGTCATCCGGCTGATATAGGCGAGGGAGAAATAGCCGAGCAGGGATGCCGGCAGGATGATGTGGCGAAAGACATCGTAGAAGACATCCCACTGCCCCTGCCAGGCGCTGTCCAGCAGATAGAAGCCTGTGATCGGCGTGAAGGTATATTCGAAGACGATGTCGATGCGGCCGGGAAAGGCCACCCAGCGCAGCTGCGCATAGAAGATCACCAGTGAGATCAGCGCCAGCCAGAAGATCGGCACCGAATAACCGATGAGGCCGACGACGCGCACGACCTGGTCGGCGATGCTGCCGCGGCGCACCGCGGCAAGAACGCCGAGCGGCACGCCGACGCAGGCTCCGATGAGCGTTCCGAGCGTCGCAAGCTCGACCGTTGCCGGGAATGCACGGCGGATATCCACCATCACAGGATTGGTCGTCAGCACCGAATTGCCAAAATCGCCGGACAGGATGCCTTTGATATAGATATAGAACTGCTCATAGAGCGGCAGGTCGAAGCCCATCTCGCGTCGTACGCGCTCGACGACATGAGCTGGTGCGCGATCGCCAAGAATGGCGAGCACGGGATCGATCGGCACGACGCGGCCGATGAAGAAGGTAACGGCCAGCAGGCCGAAATAGGTGGTGACGGCGGCAAACAGGAACCGCCCTAGCGCCTTTGCGAAGGCGCCGGCACGGCCCTTTCGGGGCCGCGCCTCCTGTGTTGTTTCCACGGAACTCAAGCCAGTCAATCCCGCCGGATTATTCCTTGGCGATCGGACCGACGAAATTGGTATCGAAGCTCGGACCCAGCTTGAAGTCCTTCACGCTCTTGCGGTAGCCGGCCACCTCGGTCTGCTGGAAGATGAAGACGAAGGGGCTGTTTGCCAGATACTTCTTCTGGATATCCTGGTACATGGCGGCGCGCTTGGCGGCGTCACGTTCCAGAAGGGCGGCCTTGGCTTCCTTGTCGAGTTCAGGCGCTTCCCAGGTGTTGCGCCATGCAAGCGTCTTCACCGTGCCCGCATCGGAATTGTCGGGATTGCCGGTAAAGGTATCGGCGTTGGAATTCGGGTCGAAATAGTCCGAGCCCCACTGGCCGATATACATGTCGTGGGTGCGGGCGCGATACTTGGTCAGCGTCTGCTTGCCGTCGCCGGGGATGATTTCCATCTTCACGCCGGCCTGCGCCAGCGTCTGCTGCATGGATTCGGCGATACCCGTCACCGGCTGGGTGTTGCGCACATCCATCGTGATCGAGAAACCGTTGGGCACGCCGGCCTTGGCGAGCAGTTCCTTGGCCTTGGCGACGTCGAGCTTATAGGGATTTTCGTCGAGGGCGCCCAGTTGGCCCTTCGGCAGGAAGGTCTGATGGATTTCGCCGATCCCCTTGATGAGGGTCGCGCCGATCGCATCGTAGTCGACCAGGTACTTGAAGGCTTCCTGGACCTCAGGCTTCTTCAGGTTCTCGTTCTTGTTGTTCAGGCTGACGTAATAAATCGTGCCCTTGGGTGCGCTTGTCGTTGCCAGATCGGCATTCTTGGAAACGGCGTCGATGTCGCCCGGCTCCAGGTTGCGGGCGATGTCGATATCGCCGGCTTCGAGCGCCAGCCGCTGCGCCGAACTTTCCTTCATGTAGCGATAGATCACGCGGTTGAGCTTCGGCTTGTCGCCGTAATAATTGTCGTTGCGTTCCAGCACGACGACTTCATTGGCCCGCCACTCGCGCAACTTGAAGGCGCCGGAACCGGCATAACCGGTCTTCAGCCATTCATTGCCGAAATCATTGTCGTATTTGTGCTCGGCATCCGGCGTCACCGCCTTCACATGCTCCAGCACCAGCTTCTTGTCGACGACGGAAGCGACAGTTGCCGTCAGGCAGTTCAGCACGAAGCTCGGCGCATAGGGCTTGTCGACCGTGAAGACGAAGGTATTGGCATCGGTCGCCTTGGCCTTTTCGGCAACATTGTCGCCAGTCAGGCCGAACTGGGTGAGGATGAAGGCCGGGCTCTTGTCGAGCTTGACGGCGCGCTCGAACGACCATGCGACATCTTCGGCGGTGATCGGATTTCCGGAGGCGAACTTCAGGCCTGATTTCAGCTTGAACGTATAGGTCAGGCCGTCATCGGAAACGCTCCAGCTCTCGGCGAGATCGCCCTTCACCTTGGACGTATCGTTGATGTCGAGACGAACGAGCAGGCTGTAGCTGTTGCTGGTGACTTCGGCGGTCGAAAGCTCGAAAGCCTCGCCCGGATCCATCGTGATGATATCATCGATGGCAAAACCCTCGACCAGCGTATCCTTAGGCGTCTCTGCAAAAGCGGCAGGCGCCGCCATCATCAGGAGCGAAAGAGCGGCTCCGGCGGAAAGCACACGGAAATTGCGGCTGAGCTTGGTGATCATCATGGTTTGTTCCCCTGTTTTTGATTGGATGAAAAGGCTTAGGCGCGGTCCTCCCGCCAAGCTTGGGCCAGAATGCGAAGCCAGTTTTCACGGGCAAGTTTTGCGAGGTCGGCATCAGCATAGCCAACCTCCTTGAGAGCGGCAATCAGCTTCTGATTGCCAGCCGCATCACCGATTTCCTCGGGAATGGTAGCACCGTCGAAGTCCGAGCCGAGCGCCACGCAGTCGATGCCGATACGGTTCACGAGATAGTCGATGTGGCGGATCATGTCGGCCAGCGGCGTATCACTGTCCGAGCGGCCGTCGGAGCGCAGCATGGCGGTGGCATAGTTGATGCCGACAAGCCCGCGGCTTTCGCGGATCGCGTCGAGCTGCTTGTCCGTCAGGTTACGTGCGACCGGGGTCAGCGCATGGGCATTGGAGTGGCTTGCGACCAGCGGCTGGTCCGTCGTTTTTGCCACATCCCAGAACCCCTTCTCGGTGATATGGGCGAGGTCGATCAGGATACCGAGGCGATTGCATTCCCTCACCAGCGCGAAACCGGCATCGGTGAGACCAGGTGCCGTATCCGGCGACATCGGGAAGGCGAAGGGCACACCGTGGCCGAAGACATTGTGCCGGCTCCAGACCGGCCCCAGCGAGCGAAGCCCCGCCGCATAGAATACCTCGAGCGCAGAAAGATCGGCGCCGATCGCCTCGCAGCCTTCCATATGCATGACGGCGGCGAAAATGTCGTCCGCCATGGCGCTGCGGATATCCTTCACCGTCCGGCAGAGCCGCCAGGCGCCTGCCTGGTCGAGCCGCAGCGCGATCGCCGCCATCTCATTGGCGATGGCAAGGGAAGGCAGCGGATCGAGGGGAGCCGCCATCGGCGTCACATAGCGGCCTTCGGCATCAGGATCGGCAAAGACGAGATCGCCCGAGGGAATATAGATGGCGCAGAGACCGCCCGAAAGACCGCCCTCTCTCGCACGACGCGCATCGATATGGCCGACCGTCGTGCCGTCTGCGAATTCCGCAATCGGGTCGCTGCCGTCTTTTGCATGGGTCCAGAGTCGAAGGAGAACGTCGTTGTGACCGTCAAATACGAATTGCATCTGTCTTCCTGCGCTGCCCTACTGCATAATTCCTTAAATCGGAATCGATTTATGAATAAAATTATGCAGCATTCAAAGTGCTACAGCGTCCTTTGCGCGTCTTTTCAGACGCGCGGCGCTGTAGAGGGCGAATGAAGCAGTCAGAATAGAAAAGCTGACGGAATTCGCCACCTCTTTTTTCAGAAATTCGTCATCGACATCTGGAGCTTCGCCAGAATCGAAACGGGGGCCGAAGCCCCCGCGAAAAACCTCGGATCGTATGGCCGCAGATCAGTGCTTGCGGCGTTTCTTCTGTCGGTAGACGTCGATGACGACGGCCGCGACGATGATGAAGCCCTTGACGATCTCCTGGTAATAGGCGTCGATCCTGAGGAAGGTGAAGCCTGATGTCATGACGCCGAGGATGATGGTGCCGATGACGGTGCCCGTGATGCGCCCGACACCGCCGGTGAGCGAAGTGCCGCCGATGACGGTTGCGGCGATCGCGTCGAGTTCATATCCGACGCCCATGCTCGCCTGTGCGGTTTCGGCGCGGGCCGCCGTAACGATGCCGGCCAGGCCAGCAAGCAATCCGGCAATCACGTAGACCTTGACGAGATGCGCCTCGATGTTGATGCCGGAAACGCGCGCCGCCTGCGGGTTCGCGCCGATGGCATAGGTGAACTTTCCGTAGCGGGTATAGCGCAGCGCAATGTGAAAGATCAGCGCAACGACCAGGAAGACGACGACCGGCCACGCCTTGGTTCCGATGAAATGAAACTGCTCGGTGATCCCGGAAACCGGTTGGCCCTTGGTGTACCACTTCGCCACGCCTCTGGCCGACACGAACATGCCAAGCGTTGCAATGAACGGCGGGATCTTGGTGTAGGCAATGAGCGCGCCGTTCGCCAGACCCGCGGCCGCCCCGATCAACAGGCCGACGAGGATCGGCACGACGGCCGGCAGGTCGGTCAGCGATGGGAAGACGGCCCGCCCCCAGGTCGAGGACTGGGCGAAACTGGTCGCGATCATCGCCGTCATGCCGACGACCGAGCCTGACGAAAGATCGATGCCGCCGGTGATGATGACCTGCGTGACGCCGACGGCGATGATGCCGATGACGGAGACCTGCAGGATCATGATCGTCAGGCGCTGCGAATTCATCAGGAAGCTCTGGCCGATGAACATCCAGCCGAGCACTTCATAGATGAGCGCAATGCCGACGAGCACGAGGAAAATGCTGAGCTCAGTCGGCAAGCGCCGCCGCCGTTGACGGGTTGCGAGCGGAGCCGCGCCCTCTACTGCCTTGGTACTCATGTCAAACCTCCCTTGGGCGATGGCCGACGGCGCATCACTGCGCAGCCAGCTCCATCACCTTGATCTGCGTTGCTTCATCGCGATTGAGGAAACCGGTCACGCGCCCCTCATGCATGACCATGATGCGGTCACTCATCCCGAGAACCTCGGGCATTTCGGACGAGATCATGATGACTGCCACGCCGTTTCGCGCCATCTCCGTCACCAGCCGGTGGATTTCCGCCTTGGCGCCGACATCGATGCCGCGCGTCGGCTCGTCAAGGATCAGGATCCGCGGATTGGTGAGCAGCCAGCGCCCGATCAGCACTTTCTGCTGATTGCCGCCCGAAAGGTTTTCCACCCGCTCGTAAAGATTGGGCGTTTTCACCCGCAACTTTTTTGCCATGTCTTCGCAGGTCGCTTCGATGGCGCCCTGCTGCACGAAACCGCCCTTGACATATCTGTCCTGCAGAACGGCGATCTGCATGTTCTCGAGAATATCGAGGATCAGCAGACAGCCGGTATCTTTGCGGTCCTCGGTCAGGAACGCCATCTGGTGACGGATAGCTTCGGTCGGCGACGAAATCGTCACCGGCTTGCCGTAGAGTTCGATCGAGCCGGAGCTTGCCGGCGTCACGCCGAACAGCGTTTCGGCGACATTCGAACGCCCGGAACCGACAAGGCCGGCCACGCCGAGAATCTCGCCCGCCCTTACCTCGAAGGAGACGTTCTTGAAGACGCCGTTGAGGCAAAGATCCTTGACGGAGAGCATGACCTCGCCGATCGGCACTTCTTCTTTCGGAAACATCTGGGTGATTTCGCGCCCGACCATCATGCGGATGATGTCGTCGCGGGTAACGTCGGTCGAAGCGTGCGTGCCGATATATCGGCCGTCGCGGAAGACCGAGAACTCGTCGGCGATCTCGAAAAGCTCGTTCATCTTGTGGGTGATGTAGACGATGCCGATGCCCTGAGATCTGAGATCGCGGATGATGCGGAAGAGATGCTCGACCTCGCGCTCCGTCAGCGCCGAAGTCGGCTCGTCCATGATCAGCACGTCGGAATTATAGGAAACGGCCTTGGCAATCTCGACCATCTGCCGGTTGGCGACCGACAGGTACCGGACCTCGATGTCGGGATCGATGTCGATATTGAGCCTGGTAAATAGTTCCTCGGTCATGCGGTGCATGACGCCGTGATCGACGAAACCGAGGCGGTTCTTCGGTTCGCGGCGGATCCAGATGTTTTCCGCGACCGTCATGAACGGCATCAGGTTCAGTTCCTGATGGATCATGGCAATCCCGTTCTCCAGTGCGTCAAGCGGAGATTTCAGCCGGATCTCGACGCCTTTCAGGCGGATATCGCCCTTGTCGGGTATGTAAATGCCGGCGAGGATCTTCATCAATGTCGATTTGCCGGCGCCGTTTTCGCCCATCAGCGCATGCACGGAGGCGCGCTTCAGCCGGAACTGCACGTCGTCCAGCGCGATGACACCTGGAAATTCCTTGCGAACGCCCTCGGCGCTCAGCAGATATTCCGCGTTCGGAACTGCGCCGCTCGCGCGCACGGCGGCCATGGTTGTCGGACTGACGGCCATATCATCTCCTCCGGATACGGACAGGCGGAAAGGATGCGGGCGAAGCCCGCATCCTGTTGGCACTCGTCTCAGTTCTTGGTGACGAAGTCCTTGACGTTGGCAGGCGTGACGAGCTGGAAGGGAATATAAACCTTCTTGTCGATCTTTTCGCCCTTGGCGAGCTTGAGCGCAGCATCGAGCGAGCCCTTGCCCTGGCCGGCGGCATCCTGGAAGACGGTGACGTCGAGATCGCCTGCCTGCATGGCGGCAAGCGCGTCCTGCGTGGCGTCGACACCGCCGACGACGACCTTGGTCATGTCCTTGCCGGCCGCCTTCAGCGCCTGGATGGCGCCGATCGCCATTTCGTCGTTGTTGGAGATCA